>NZ_JBSFNE010000015.1:0-205248 GCF_053586935.1 Nonomuraea sp. NPDC003727 | reverse complement strand
GTGCCCACTCGGCGTTCGTCAGATCACCACGACCCATATGCCAAGAGTGACAAGACCAGCGCTCACCGTCAGGAGATCTAAGAAACAGCTCCTAGAGCAGTCCTGGGCGATCAGCCCACACCTCCGTCTCCAGGAAGTTCGAGATCTCCTTCGCGACGACGTCGGGCATCTCGAGACCACACAGGTGGCCAAGCTCGCTCAGCAGGACCGCACGGCCTCCGGGGATGCGCCGCACGTCGTCGAGCTGCTTGGCCTGATCCACGACGACGTCCTTCCCGCCGAGGATGTAGCAGGTCGGTACGCGTATCTCGGACAGCTCGCCGGCCTGGCTTGTCAGCGCGCCGCCGGCCAGCCAGCCGTGCCACATCTGTTCGGTGACGGTCAGCATGCTGCTTGTCAGACTCGACGTCTTCGACGGGTCCACGGAGATCGCCGCCACGCCTTGCGTGAGGGCTTCGGCATCGCCGTACGCGGCATCGAAACCGGCGATCACCTCGTCCCCGGCAGTCGTCCCCGCGGCGTTCCACGGAACGACACCGACCAGCGCGCGCACCTCGTCCGGGTGGTCAAGCGCGATACGCACCGCGATCGCACCGCCAAGGGAATAGCCGACCAGGCAGTAAGCGCCGCCGCCCGCGTCGTTGATCGCTTCGTTGATCGCTTCGTGCAGCGTCTCGGCCAGCGTGGGCAGCCTCCCGTCCGCCGGCGCGCGTACGGACCGGCCATGACCGGGCAGGTCGAAGATCAGGACGCGGAACCCGCTCAGGTGTCGCGCGATTCCGTTCATGAGGTCAGCCGAGGCGCCGAATCCCGGCAACATGACAAGTGTCAGAGGGCCCTGGCCGTGTTCCTCCCAGTGAATGCCTGAACCGGTGTGTGGCAGCGCGATCTCCTAGCTTGGGGGCATTTGTCGTCGTTGGCGTACACGTA
Organism: Nonomuraea sp. NPDC003727; assembly: GCF_053586935.1. Lineage (NCBI taxonomy): Bacteria > Bacillati > Actinomycetota > Actinomycetes > Streptosporangiales > Streptosporangiaceae > Nonomuraea > Nonomuraea sp. NPDC003727. Next base: position 204,318 of record NZ_JBSFNE010000015.1, on the reverse strand, counting down.
CGGCTTGAGCACATCGGCTAGGTCCACCCGCACCGCAGCCCGGTCCCGCTGTGCCGGCGGCACCGGGTCCCGCCATGGGCGCATCGTCTCGTTCAGTGCGTCTGGGCGGTGTGGCTCGCGGTGAAGGCCAGAAGAAGCGCGGCGGTCCGCGGCGGATCCTCCATGATGGGCGAGTGCCCGATGCCGGGCAGCAACTCGACTTTCGCGCCCGGAACGGCGCGGTATTCGGCGGCGGAGGAGGATCGCCATCTCCGGTCCTCCTCACCGAAGATCACCAGCAGCGGCTTGCCGAGGGGGATCAGCCGATCGGGGAGCGCGCGCTGATTCACGTAGTCGTCGCCGGTCTGCGTTGTCGCGATGAAGGCGTGGTAGGTCATACCGCGCACGTCGTCCACGACCGCCTGCGGGACCTGGTAGCCGGGGCGGCTGAACGCGGTGCTCGCGGCGTTGCGGATCAGGCTGTCGGTCCGAAGCCGCCACAGCAGTTGCCCGATGACGGGCTCGTACAGGAGCCCGCCGACGCCGCCGCTTGAGATGGCGGCGGCCAAACGGGGCGCGGTGTCGATGAGCACGAGCGAGGTCACCAGGTCGGGGCGTTGCTCGGCGAGAGCGGTGGCGACCGCGCCACCGGTGGAATGGCCGACCACTGAGGCGTGCTTGACCCCGAGCCGGTCCATTGCCTCACCGACCCGGCGTCCCTGCTCCGGCATCCCGTAGCCGCCGCCGGCCGGTTTGGCTGACCGGCCGTGCCCGAGCAGGTCGATCCGGATGACGCGATGGGACTTGGTCAGCAGCGGAACGAGCGCGTCCCACGAGCGGGTCGACGCGGCGAGCCCGTGGATCAGTACGAGTGCGGGGGCATCGGGGGGGCCGTCCTGGCGCACGTAGATGTTCCCGCCGTCGAGGGGCAGGGTCGGATTCCCGCTGGCCTCGATGCCCTCCCGCGTCACCACCACCGCGTTCACGAGAAGCAGTCCTACGACGACGACGAGGACGGCCGAGGCGATCAGGAGGCGCCGCCGGCGCCGTGCCACGCTGCTCACGTCAGCCCACCGGTGCGCAAACCGCAGATCGGCGGCGTGGAAACAGCGGGGTCGTCGAACCCCAGGGACATAATCATGGGCCTACTGTCGCCGCCGGTGCGCACCGGCGGCTTGTACAAATGTTCCGGCCAACCGAGCCGTTCACCCATGCGGGTGTTCGAGGAGGGCCGCCGCGAGCATGGCGGCGAGCCACTCCTCGTACTCGGCTTCACTCCATGCGCACACCTCGGTCAGCTTCTCGAAGTTCTCCGTCGAGGTGAGGACATAGATCCGCTCGGCCGCTCTGGCCGCGGGAAGGCCCGGGCGCAACGCGCCGAGAGCGTGCAGATGTTCGGCCGGTCCGCGGCTTCCCATCAGCCTTTCGCGTTCGATGCCGGCCAGGACGTCCTGGAGCCCCGTGTCGGCCGGAGAGGCGGCGGCCGCCGCGCGCAGGACCCGGTGCACGGGCTGGACGCGCCGGAGGACCGCGGTGGCCATGGCGGCGTACCGGGCCAGCTTGCGTACAGGGTCCGGCTCGTCGATGATCGCCTGGACCTCGGGGCGGGCGCTCTGCGGCAGGGGCCGGGCGTCCCCGGCCAGCGTGATGTCGTAGACGAGCTTGGCCAGTGCGGGTTTGCCGCCGGGGCAGGACGTGTACAGCGTCTGGACGGCCACGCCGGCTTCACGCGCCACTTCGGCCATCGTGGTGTCGGCGTAGCCCTTGCCGATCATCAGTTCCCGCGCCGCCGTCGCGATCTTCCGTCGCGTGGCCTGCGCGTGCTCCTGGCGCAGGGCGCTGGAGTAGGCGCGTCGCTTCTTCTGCTCAGTCATCGGTAGCCATGATTTCATTGACTAGAGACTCTTCTAATGAAAAAGTGCAATTCTAATTGAATCCTCGCCGGGGGAAGGACGCACCGTGTCCCTGGTTCTCACCGTGTCCAGGATGGTCGCGCTGTTACTGGTCGGCCTGTACGCAGGCGGTGTCTTCTTCGTGGTGATCGCCCCGTCCGTGACCCGGATGCCGGGGCCCGCGTACGTCAGGTACTGGCAGGCGCTCAACGCCGACTACGGCCGTGGCATGCCACCGCTCCTCCTGGCCGGCATCGCGGCGATGTTCGTCGTGTCGGTCCTGTCGTGGCGGCGCGGATGGCTCGTCTTCGGCGTCAGCTCGGCCGCCCTGATCCTGGTGATCCTCGCGGTCTGCCTCACCCTGGCAGGCATGGAACCTCTCAACCAGATCGCGAACAGCTGGGATCCCGACCGGTTGCCCGCCGACTGGCACGAGAGCCGACAACGGTGGGTCACCCTGCACCTCGTCCGAACGGCACTCGCCCTCGCGGCGTTCGCGTGCCTGATCATCGGCCAAGGCGTCGACCGCGCCGGGCCAGAGCACCTTGTTGCGCCCGGGCAGGCTGAGCGTTGATCGCGTCGCATCGCCGAAGGCATGCTCGCGATCCGTTCCCCCGCCCTTCCGAGACCGAGAAGGGAAATCCACATGGCACGATCCGCCTCATTGACCATGCCGGCGCTTTCACCGAGAACGGCGACCAGGTGATGGCCAGGTCGCTCATTGCCGTCGTCGCCCTGTCCGCGGCCCTGCTCGCCGCTTGCGGGTCGCCGTCCACCGACGCGGTGGGCGAAGCGGCCGCCGACCGGCCGCAACCGGCGGCGGACGGGTGCCCGCTCACGCCCGAGGCCCTCACCGAGGCCACCTCCTTGCGGTGGGAACTGAAGGAGAGGCGCGACGCGTACCCGCTGGAGACAGCAGAGTCGATCAAGGCGACGGTCTGCCTCTTCACATCGGCCGACGCCCCGCAGGAAGGCTCCGATCCGCTGACGATGCGGGTCGACCTGGTGGAGGGCGCGGACTCCGCCACCGTCAGGAAGAGCTTCACCGACACCTGTACCGAGAACGGCGGCAGCATTCGGAACTCGTCCGGGGCGCTGGTCTGCGACAGGAACGGCTCGGTCGTGGAAGGACTCGCCGGCGCCGGAGACCGGGCGATCAACGTCTACTGGGTCAATGCCGACACGTCCACGGCGGCCAAGTTCACCCCCGTCTTCGGCCGGATCCTCGCCGCAGTCGCCGACTAGGCCCAACCGCGATCTTCGATCAAAGGCTCGAACGGCACCGCGCGGCTCGTCGCCAAGGTGGTCAGCCTGGACGGCGCCGACGCCTGGTCGATGTGGGCACGGTTGCCGGATGAGGACCGCGCCGTGCTCGGCGAGCTGCGGTTTCGTCAGGAACCTGCCCGTGCGATTCCGGACGTACCGCTGGCTCGCCGACGACCGGTTCGACCCCGACCTGTTCGACCTGGTCGAGCACATGTCGCCGAGCAAGCACTGCTGAGCCGCATCAGCGCGGACCACCGATCACCTGAGCCCTTGTCACGATCATCCCGGAGCCGAGGCCCCCGCCGGAGGCACAAGACCTTGACCAGCCCCGCAGCGGCGGAGACTGTGGTTGGAGCGATCACGATGGAAGGGCGGACGCGTGCTGGGATTGGGCTGGTACGAAGTCCTGTCCATCTCGGCCCTGGTGTTGGCTGTCACAGTCACCATCGTTCTCCTACGGCGCCGGCACCGTTGACGCGAGCGACGGCGCGGCCCGAGGTCGGCGGGCTGCTTGGACGGCGTGCACGCCGGTCGGCGTGGCGGCCGGACGCTGCCGCCGACCGGGACCGGCCGCCAGGCCGCATGCCCAGGCGGCGGGCAAGCGCCAGGCCGCATCTGCGACCTACGTCGGCAGCGTGCGGCCATGCTCCAGATACAGGGTTCGCCCGATGTTGTGGGCGGTGATGGCGGAAGAGACCCGGCTGGCCAGTCGCTCGATCAGTAGGCCGTCCAGTTCCTCGACCGCATGGAAGTCGAAGCCCGCCAGCTCGCCGTCCCCAAATGTGATCTTGCTGAGAATCTCAGGGCTGAGCCGTCCACCGTCGAAGATGAACAGGATCTTGTCGCCCTCTTTGGGGTGGGGTGCCCAGTCAACGACGAGGAGGTCCCCGATGGGCGGTTGGATGCCGAGTTCTTCCTGAACCTCGCGCACGCACGCCCCGAAAGGGGTCTCCCCCGGCTCGACGTAGCCCCCAGGGATGTCGCGGTCCGACCTGTAGGTCGGCTTCACCAGCAGCACACGTCCGTGCTCGTCGAAGAACAGAGCGCCTGCGGCTACGCGGGCGGTGGCCATGGGCGGTGGAGCGTTCCCTTGGTCGCTCATGATCTCGACCATACGGGGTTCGTCGGGTGCCGTCATGCGACATGGAGACGCCGCGCGAGGCCGGCAAGGGACGGCTGGGCTCGCCCGGCCAGGCTCCATACGGCTCTGAGCTGCGGCGATAATCCACAGCCGTCCACTGGCGTCCGGCCCAGTCTGTGGCCGTCGTCACCCGGTTCGTCACCCAGAAGGCATCTCCTGGGGACAGGGCCGACACCCGACGCTCGTTCACCGACCGGGTCTCCGGATCCGTTTTGTCGGCGACTACTGCGATCATGCCGCTCACGCCATCAGAGGAGTGACCATGGCCGAGATCCCCGAAGAATTCTCCCGCTTCCCCGGCTACGAAACACTGGGTGAAATCTACTGCGTGTCCTTCGTCCGAAATCTCTCCCCCGAGGAAGTCCTCCGCCGGTTCGGCGTGAACGAGAACACCATGGAGGAGGTGGCATTCGATGAGCTGGACGAGCGCTCGGCGGAGAGCATGAGGGACGACGCGGCCGGATACATCGGCGCCGCCAAGGTTGGCGACTGGGCGGTGGTTGTCGAACCGGGGGGATGGCAGATCGCCGTCGACCCCGAGATATACGCCCGGGTCTCGCAAGGAACCGAGGTCGTGTCGGTCTGCTGCCACAACTACGCCTCGGACACCTTCGCCTACATCGTCGACGGCACGCCGGTCGTCTGGTTCGACCCGATGCTCCCGGACGCACGGTCAGGCAGTGATCCAGACCGCTTCGTCGAGGACATGCGCGCGCTCGGACTGGATCCCGACCATGACATCGACGGCCCGGGCATCGACTACCCGATTGAGAGGTCGTTCGCCCTGGCGAGCAGGATCACCGGCCTTCTCTTCTCCCCCGACATACTGAACCTGCGGTTCCTCGGCGCAGAACCCCTTGAGGAATGATCGGCGGGTCCACGCAGGGACTGGGCTGTCGGCGGGCTTGCGCCGACCTCGACAGGCGACTCCACCCGATCTGCTGCCGTCTGCACAGCCACTGTCCGATCCCAGGATCGGCCTCTCAGAACTCGTCGCACCCGGAGACCTGCCTGATCGGGAAGATATGCCGGTTGGCGGCGCAGATCGTCCCCAGAACGTGGATGGGCGTGCCCTCGGTGGAGTAGCTCGCCCGGAGCGCCTGGACGATCCACTCGCCGGGCTCAAGCTCCAGGACGGCAGCCCGTGATCCAGGTGTCTTCGGGGTGCAGCGGCCGGCGCGCATGCGAAGCACCCCCAGGGGCCGCGTAGCGGTGGGGCCGGCGGCGGAACGGCTCTGGGCCGCACCGCCCTCATGCACGAAGATGACGGAGATGCACGAGAGCGAAGGGTCTTCGGCTTTCCAGATAGCCTCGCCCGGGGACTCTGATCATGGACCTGGTCGCCGTTGATCGGCACTCCTAGGAGCGGAGGCGGTGCGCGCCGGGGACCGGCTGCTGGATGACGCCGTCAGCATCATGCAGAACATCCGTGCCATGGTCGCCACCTTCACCGCACGGGGTGAGGCCACATGACACTGGCTCACTTCCTCGATGGGCTCCGGTGCTCGGTCTGCCGCACCCTCAACGCGCTGTGGCTCGGCCCGGCCCGCGCCCTGGTCGAGTGCCGCGAATGCGGCCGGTCCGCGCACGTGACCGCCGACGACGGGAGGACTGCATGACCGAACGTTGCCTTCCCCGCGCCGTCCACCAGGCCATGCCGGTGGCCCGTGAGGTGGCCGTGGAGGTCGCCAAGCAGTACGGCGTGTGCATCCGGCCTATCCCCTCAAGCGGCTCGACGTCCACACGGGCCGCTGGGAGGTCGTGGACGTCCCCTGCGTGGCAAGATCGGCTTTCCGGCCTGCACTTCCATGATCTCCGGCACACCGGAAACACGATCGCCGCCAGTTCGGGAGCGAGCCTCAAAGACCTCATGCAGCGCATGGGACATGACTCAGTCCGGGCCGCGCTGATCTGCCAGCACAGCACGGCGGAGACCGACCGGAAGATCGCCGACGCCATGAAGTCCAAGATCGCACAGAACATCGTCGATGGGTCTTCGGGTAGGCCCTCCGGCGCCGGCTAATGGCACGGCAATGGCACAGCGGCATGCATCATGTGACCATGAACGCGCCCCGATCTAGCACGGACATCGTCGAATCCGGTTGGCGGTACGTTCGCACTGATGGACGTGTACGCCTCGAGCTGTTGGACGAAGCCTATGCCGAGCCACGCTTGAGGCAGTTGTTTCCCTGGACAGGCATGGGAGAACTCCACTTCAGCCGCTGCACGGGTTCTCGATGGACATGGGATATCCCATACATCGCACCCGCCGCGGGAGACGGCTACATGGTGTTGGGCCCTCGCCGCGGCGAGAAGGTGGGACCTGCGGCAACGCCGGCACAGGCCGTCGCGATGGTGGTGGAACGTCTTCCGCTTGATTGTGGCCCTGCCTTCGTGGGCACCCCTGACGAACTCGCTGCTCACGAGCGATCAACCGCCGATTCGTGAGGCATACGACGTCGCACGCTCCCCGCTGATCCATCAGCACGGCAGGGCCGACGCCGACCGGAGCATCGCCGACGCGATGAACACCAAGATCACCAGGAACGCACAAGACCTCCGGCAGAGGACCGCTGCATCAGCTAATGGCACGCTAATGGCACGAAGCCCCGTTTCCATGATCGGAAACGGGGCTGATGTCGCAGGTGGGCGGTACTGGGTTCGAACCAGTGACCCCTCGCTTGTAAGGCATGCCAGGAGAAGGCGGGATCTTGGGTGACGCGGGTTCTCGCCTCGGCAAACGTTCCGCCCAAATCCTCGGCTGTCCACGCTCGCCTCTGGCCGTTGTCACTCAGATGGGCACTCAGCGGGACGACGTGGCCGTGTTCCAGATGGGCCGTCCCCCGGCGAACGGGCGGTGGCGGCGGCTTTGAGAGGACTGACAAGGGCGCTCGATCAGGAGGATGGTGACGTCGGCGGCGCCGGATGGAGCGCCTCGGCATCACGTCGATCGGGAACTCGTCAGGCGCGCGATGCTTGGACGGTCGGCTCCGGAATGCCGGACTCTCTGGGCGGCTACGGGTCTGGGGCGCCGGATCGGAACAGAATGAAATATAACCAGAACCCGAGTAAATGTAACCAGTCCATGGTTACATTTACCTATGAGCCAGCACGTGCACGAGTTGGTCGCACGTCTCCGCACGACCGGGGGCGACTACGACGATGTCGAGGTCAAGTCGGCGGCAGGAGGGCTGCCGCAGTCGCTCGCCTCAACTCTGAGCGCGCTCGCAAACCATCCAGGCGGCGGGACGATCATCCTCGGGCTCGACGAGGCCACCGGCTTTCGTCCGGTCCAGCTGTCAGATCCGCAAGCTCTCAAGCAGGGCCTCGCTCACAAGGCTCGCTCGTTCTCGCCGCCTGTTCAGCTCACGATCAGCGACGCAGAAGTGGATGGGGCGCCGATCATCGTCGCCAGAGTGCATGAATGCGATCCGTCAGCCAAGCCGTGTCGGATCACGGCGTCGGGCACGGCATACATGCGGGGGTATGACGGGGACTTCCCACTGTCGGATTTGGAAGAGCAGGCATTCCTTGCCGCCCGTAAGCCACCGCTCTTCGACCGGCAACCCGTGACAGGAGCCACCCGCGAGGACCTGGACGGCGACCTTGTCACAGCATTCCTACGTTCGGTGCGCGAACGGGATCCCCACGGCCTCGGCCGTTTCCCTGACGATGTCGAGTTGCTCCGGCGTGCTGGAGTGACTCTGCCCGACGGCACTCCGACCGTTGCAGGTCTGTTGGCTTTGGGGGTCCATCCACAGGAGTGGTTTCCGCGCTTCGTCATCCAGGCTACGGCGGAGCCATTGCCGACCGATCCCGCAGGATCGCGAGCTCGGAATCAGACGACGATCACTGGGGCCATTCCGCGGATGCTGGAAGACGCCCTGCGCTGGGCGCGGCGAACCTTTGACACCAGCGTCGTGTCGGCTCCGGACGGGACCGTTCGTGATCAGCCCGCATATCCATACATCGCCTTCCGCGAGATCATCGCGAACGCTCTTATCCATCGCGACCTCGATCATTGGTCGGCTGGCATGGCCGTAGAGGTTCGGCTCCGCCGTGACCGGTTGATCGTCTCCAACCCGGGCGGTCTGTACGGCATCACGGTCGATCGGCTCGGCCGGGATGCCGTCACCTCCGCACGCAATGCGCGACTCGTTGCGATCTGCCAACACGCTCGCACGCCAGAAACAGGCGCGCGAGTGATCGAGGCGCTGGCAACCGGCATTCCGATCGTGGCCAACGCCCTGGCAGAGGCCGAGCTCCCACCTGCGCATTACATCGACGCCGCCATCCGATTCACTGTCGTCCTACGGCAGCAGGCAGTTCCCGTCATCCGCCCGGGCTCCGACCTGAACGAGACGGAGCTACGCGTCTACGACGCCCTGGCGGCCGGGACACGCAGTGTGGCTGACCTCAAGCAGGAACTGAACCTGTCCGCACCCAACATCCGCAAGGCACTCCGCGAACTGAGATCGAGAGGACTCGTCGAGCAACTGGGGGGCCAAGGACGGTCAACAACCTACCGGAGACTCTCGGAATAGGGGATTGCTGATGTCCTTGCACGCCGGTTCGCCCAGCCGGACAAGACAGGCCTGATGCCCAGGAGTTGGCCAGTTGGGCGACGCCTGATCAGGCAATCTCGCCGATGACGGCGAAACCCGCTTGCGCGGGCAAATGACCCGACAGCCCCGAAGGGTGATCGCCACGGGGTTTCTGATGCAGGTGGGCGGTACTGGGTTCGAACCAGTGACCCCTCGCTTGTAAGGCACCCTCGAAGAGGGCGGGACCACCTCGGATTGCGGGGCTCACCTGCGCTTACGGTCCAGGGTGATCCCCTCTAGTCCATGGTCGTACGAGGCGATTGTCACCCAGTTAGTCACTCAGAATTCGTCGTACCCGGAGACCTGGCCGATCGGGAAGATGTGCCGGTTGGCGGCGCAGATCGTCTCCAAGACGTGGATGGGCGTGCCCTCAGTGGAGTAGCTGGCTCGGAGGACCTGGACGATCCACTCGCTGGGCTCAAGCTCCAACGTCTCCCGCTCGAAGGGTGTCGGCGGCCTGGCGGTCAGGTTCTCCTCCGCGTGGCCGAACGTGTAGCCGAGTGCGGTCAAGGCTGACTGCAACGACGGCTGCACAAACTCGGGCTCAGCCAGCCTGGTATCGCCGAACAGGTCGGCGCGAAAGTAGCTGGTCGCGATTCTCACCGGCACGTCGTTGGCCAACATCATCTTGCGTCTCGCAACGATCTCCGCGCCCGGTTCGGTACGGAGGCAAGCCGCTACATGATCACTGGCGGGCTCCAGCCCGACGTACAGCATCCGCCGGTCGGCCTTGAGCCCCTGCCGCTCGGCCTCTGCGAGGAAGAGCGACTTCGAGCCTCGTACGGCTGGCTCGGTCGGCAACGCTCGCTGGACCAGCACCCTGGGGGCCGGAGACGCTGGCCCTTCTGGTGCGCGGGCCGCTGGCCCTCTCCTCATCTGCGAGATGCGGCCGGGAGACACGCCCAAGCGCCCGGCGATCTCTTCCAAACTCATGCCGGACTCGCGTGCCTCGGCGATCGCCTGGCGTCGCATCTTCGCCGCCTCGGTGACCAAACCCTGTTCCTCGGTCATGAGCCGACTGAGGATGCGGGCTCGTTCCACGGGGTCGCTCATCTGGGCGACTTCCCTCAGCGTCTTCAGATCCATCCGGGCAATGCCTCCTCAGCGACTGACGAGAGCCGGTTTTAGCCCCCCTATTGCGAGGGCTAAGGCCAGGTTCTACTCTCGACTTTAGCCCCCCTAAAGTGGGGGACTAAGTAGGACCCCCGCCATGGGAGCACGGTGCTGGAACACCGCCCACAACGGGGGTCCAGAACGCATCGAGAGCTTTGGGGCGTCAACGATGCAGAACCAGATTACTGCCGTGCCCAGGAACGGCAAGGAGTCACAAGCAGTGCTATCGGCAGACATACTGCGCGGCGCACTGCTGCGAGAGCACGACATACCGGCGGACACGCACGACGGGTACGGCATGGCGCTCGTCTCCGTCTGGGTCGGGCTGGTGGTGTGGTGCGACGGCGAGTGGTTCTGGTGGCGGTCGGGATGGGACGAGCGTCGCAAGCGTGCCGTCTACGCCTGCCACCCTGCGACCGACCCGTCACGCGCCGCTCGGCGGATCGCCTTCCGCTACGCCGATCTTCGGCGGACAGGGCCGTTGTCGGCCGTATCTGAAGACATGGGGACAGCGAGCAAGGCGCCGAGGTGACACCGCCTTGGTACACGCCAGGCGCGCGGGCCAAGATCGTGTACTTGCTGCACAGCCCTGCCCGCACCCGCGCTTCCGGCGCGTGGCTGGTGGGGCAGCGCGGCACCGTCGTCATGGTCCTGCGCAGCGGCACTCTTGCCCTGCTCGAACTGGACGACGCGGCCGACCGCCTGCCGGGTGGCATCCGACGGTGGCCGGTTCACTGGGATGACTTGCTCGTGTACGGCACGCAACCGGGAGCGGCCGACCCTACCGACGTCTACCGACTCGGGGTGTCCGGCGTAGGGCTGCACCTGGTGCAGCATGCCGTACCGCCTGACGCGACAGTCGGCCTGTGCGGAGAGCCAGCGTCCCCGCTGCCGGTGTGCGGCTGGTCGATGCCGTTCTCATCCACAGTCGCACGAGCCTGCCCGGTCTGTGTTCATCTGGCGGAGACCTGGTGAGCGTCGGGTCGGTTCTTCCCACGGCCACTCTTCCCCCCGCCCCCGATAGCTGCCAGATTGTGTGGCCCGACCGAGGTGTCCACTCCGTCTTCGGATGCCGTTGTGGTGCGGCTTCCACGTGGCCTTCACCCATGGCGCAGAGACGGAGTTGACGCCGACCGAGGGACACGAACAATGCGGTGTCGGGGGCGGGGTACGGACCTCAGCCCGTGATAGATGCGTCTTCGGAGTGGAGCGGCCGGCGCGCATGCGAAGCACCCCGTAGGGGCCGCGTAGCGGTGGGGGCCGGCGGCGGAACGGCCATCAACTCACTGCCTGGACGGAGAACTATGCGTGGTCTGTGCTTGTTGGTCGTCACGCCGCCAGGAGCGGGGGCGGTGCGCGCCGGGACCGGCCCCCAAGGCCGCACGCCCGGCGCGCAGGCCGCCCGGAGCGGGCGGCGGCGTGGCGAGCGGAGCGAGCCCTTGACCCAGTAAAGAAACTCTGAGCCACCTACAGCGCGAGCACGATCGGGCCGTCCGGGCTCATCTCCGGCCATCCGGTCTGCTCGTCGGTCGCGGGCTGGCTGTGGGTGTGGTCGACGGCGGCTTCGCTGATGGTGGTGGTCTCGAACTCTTCGGCGGCGGCTTTGATCTCGGTGGCCTCCAGCGGCTGGCCGTCGCGGCTGAGCATGATGCGACGGATCAGCAGGATGGGCGCTCCGACTTCCAGACGCAGGCGCAGGCGTTCGGTCTCGTACGGCATGCGGGCGGTGACGGTGGTGAACCACTCGATCGGGCCCCGGTCGGCCTGGATCAGCTCGTAGAACGGTTCATGCCTGGGCTGGACGCGGCCGTTCCTCTTCACAGGTGGGGGGATGACATCGGCGTTGGTGTAGGAGTTGACCTCGATGAAGCGCTTCTTGACGTGCATCCACAGGTTGAGCCGGTGCACGACCTTGTGGCCGAGGCGGGTGCCGAGCATCGCGGCGATCTCGCGGTTGGCGGGGATGGTGAGGGAGCGGCCGTAGATCTCGCCGCCTTGGCCGTCGTCCTCGCCGGGGATGGGCAGGCGGAGCCACCCCCAGGACTGGTTGATCTCGTTGAAGCGCAGGTCCACCAGGTCAGGGCGGGGCTCGGCACCGAGCAGGATCAGGAACCGGTCGGGGATGGTGCGGACGAAGGTGCCGCGTCCGCGCACGATGGTGACCAGTCCTTCGAGGACCAGGGTCTTGAGGGCCTGGCGGACGGTGGGGCGGGAGACGCTGTAGCGGCTGGCGAGCTGGGTCTCGCTGGGCAGCGGGCTGCCCGGGGTGTAGTGGCCGTCGAGGATGTCGGCGCGCAGGGCCGAGGCGATCACGCGCCAGATCGAGTCATCGATCTGCCCGAGGGGCTCGTCGGGAATGTCGTCGAATTCCATGCACTTTCCTTTCACTCGTCTCTCCACTTGTACTACAGGGTGACGTACCATCAAAGCATGACGCAACTTGTACTACATGCTGAAGCACTGGAGCGGCCTAGACGAGAGGACGGTGATGCGCCATGACAGCCCCTCAACCCGACTGGATGTCCGACTTAGCTCGCCTGATCAACGACCCCACATACGCCCGATGGCAGCGGATGGTCGCCGCAACCGGCGGCTGCGCCCGGCCCGTCCACCTGACCGGCGGCGCATCCATCGTCCACGCCGACACCGGCGAGATCCTGCACACCTACACCAGCGCCGATGAACCCGGCGGTCATCTGCTCAAAGCCTGCGGCAACCGTCGCGCCTCCGTCTGCCCGGCCTGCTCCGAGGTCTACCAGGCCGACACCTTCCACCTCATCCGCGCGGGCCTGTCCGGCGGCAAGGGCGTCCCCGAGACCGTCAGCGCTCACCCTCGCGCGTTCGTCACCCTGACCGCTCCCTCGTTCGGACCCGTCCACTCCCATCGCGACGGCCGCGCCTGCCGTCCTCGCAAGCCCGGCACCGTGTGCGAGCACGGGCGGCCGGTCGGCTGCCACACCCACCACCACCCGCAGGATGACCGGCTCGGTCAGCCGATCTGCCCCGGCTGCTACGACTACCGAGGGGCGGTGCTGTGGCAGGCCCATGCGGGCGTGCTCTGGCACCGTTTCACCCTGGCCCTCCGCCAAACCCTGGCCGACCAGGCAGGCATGAGCCGCCGCGCCCTCGCCAAGCTGATACGCGTCTCCTTCGCCAAGGTCGCCGAGTACCAGCGGCGCGGCCTGGTCCACTTCCACGCCATCATCCGTCTCGACGGCCCGGACGGCCCAGACCAGCAGCCCCCGGACTGGGCTGATCACCACCTGCTTGCACGAGCCGTCCCCATCGCTGCCAGTGCTGTCGAACTCCTCTCCCCCGCCAGCGACCTGGGCCGGTGGACCCTCGCGTGGGGTGACCAGCTCGACATCCGCCCCATCCTGCTCGACCCGAGCTTGGAGGGGCTGTCCGAACGGGCGGTGGCGGGCTACATCGCCAAGTACGCCACCAAGGGTGCCGAAGCCTCCGGCACCATCGATCACCGCTTGTCCTGCTCGGCCTGCCGTGGACGGGGCCGGATGAGCCCGATGGCCACCTGCGCGTTATGCCAGGGCACCGGACTCAAACCCGGCCTGCACCTGGACGCGCTCCCCGTCAGCGAACACGCCCGAACCATGATCCGCACCTGCTGGGACCTGGGCGCCCGCCCCGAATACAAGGCGCTGCGGCTGCGGCCGTGGGCGCACATGCTCGGCTTTCGCGGCCACTTCTCCAGCAAGAGCCGCGCCTACTCCCTCAACCTCGGCGACCTTCGAGGCGCACGCACCCGTCACCGCGCCGCGCAAGCCCGCCAGCAACACGGCCTGCCCGCCCTCGACGACGCCACCACCCTCGTCCTGGGCCACTGGCGCTTCGCCGGAATCGGCTACACCCCCGGCGAAGCGATCATCGCCGAACACATCCGCCAGCGCGTCCAGACCGCCCGCAAGATCGCCGCAGAGCGGGAGGAGCGATGACCGCGCCCATCCTGATGCACTCGCGGCGTCTCTACCGCGTCTGCGACGCCATGCGACTGCTCAGCCTGAGCCGCAGCGTGATCTACGAACTCATCCGATCGGGCCGCCTGCGCTCGGTCACCCAGGGCCGTACCCGGCTCATCCCCGCCTCGGCCATCGACGACTACATCGCCCTACTCGAACAGGAGGCACGAGCATCATGACCACGCGACGCGGCAGAGGAGACGGCGGCCTGCACTGGGACGAGCAACGCCAGCGCTGGATCGCCTCAGTGACGGTCGGCTACACCCCGGCCGGAAAACGCATCGTCAAGAAGGCCAGCGGCAAGACCAAGACCGAAGCCAAGGCCAAGCTCAAGGACATCATCCGTGACTACGAAGACGGCCTGGCCATCGCACCGGCCAACTACACGGTGGCCAACGCGGTCCGCTACTGGCTGGAGCACGGCTTGAGCGGCAGATCCCCGGCCACGGTCACCATGTACCACACGTACGCAGACAAGCACGTGTTCCCGGCGCTCGGTGCTCGCAAGCTTCGTGACCTGTCCGTGGAGGACGTCGATCGCTGGCTGGCGGGCAAGACCGACGAGTTGGGCACCCGGTCGCTCAAACTGATCCACGGCATTCTCAACCGCTCCGTCAAGAGCGCCATGCGGCGTGACTTGGTGAAGCGGAACGTGGTCGATCTCTGCGACATCCCGGAGGGTCGCGCAGGCCGACCTTCCAAGGCGCTCACCCTCGCTCAAGCCCTGGCCGTCCTGGCCGAGGCGGAGAACAGCGGCGAGCGCATCAGGGCGTACATCGTCCTCTCGCTGCTGATCGGCGCGCGTACCGAGGAACTGCGTGCGCTGCTCTGGTCCCACGTCGTCGCGTACGACGCAGAGCGCGACGCGTGGTTACCAGTGGCAGAGGCGGGATGGGACCACGAGGAATTCGCGATCTACGTGTGGCGCTCCGTCCGGCAGAAGGGCGACACGAAGACCGTGAAGTCCCGGCGATCGCTCAAGCTCCCCCGCCGCTGTGTGGAGGCGCTTCGCCTGCTCTGGGATGTACAGCAAGCCGCACGCGAGAAGGCTGGCAAGCGATGGCAGGACAACGATCTCGTCTTCTGCACGAGGACGGGAACGCCGGTCACCGCGCACAACGTACGACGCGACTTCCGCAAGGTGGTCGAGGCGGCGGGACTCACCGGACGGGAGTGGTCTCCGCGCGAGCTGCGGCACAGCTTCGTGTCGGTGCTGTCGGACTCCGGCGTCCCCATTGAGGACATCTCACGCCTGGTCGGCCACTCCAACACGGTGGTGACCGAGACGGTCTACCGCCACCAGATCCGGCCGGTGATCATGCAAGGAGCTGCGGCGATGGACAAGATCTTTGGGAGTTAGTCACTCACTTAGTCACTCAGGCCCCGTTTCCGCAGTCGGAGACCGGGGCCTTTTCGCAGGTGGGCGGTACTGGGTTCGAACCAGTGACCCCTCGCTTGTAAGGCGAGTGCTCTACCGCTGAGCTAACCGCCCCTGATCGGCACTACACCTTACGACACCGCGGGCGCCGATCGCACATCCATTGTCCATTCCCGCCCCACCGAAGGGCGCCCGGCCGCGGTCCAGCCCAGCAGGGCCGCGCCGAGCATGCCCGCGTTGACCCCCAGGGCCGCAGGCACCAGCGGGGGCGCGTCGCGGAAGGCGAGGCGCTTGACCAGCCGGGTTCGTACCGGGTCGAACAGGGCGGGACCGGCCTCGGCCAGCCCGCCGCCCAGGACGATCACGGACGGGTCGAGCAAGAGCGTGTACGTGGCCAGCGCGAGGGACAGGGCTTCGACGGCCTCGTCCCAGACCTCGATGGCCACCGGGTCGTCGGAGGCGACGACTTCCTCGGCCTTGACCCCGGGTATGCCGGAGCGCTCGCTGTAGCGCCGTCCGACGGAGGCGGCGGAGGCGTAGGTCTCCAGGCAGCCGAGCTGCCCGCAGGCGCAGGGCTCGCCGTCGGGGAAGACGGGGATGTGGCCGATCTCGCCGCCCCAGCCGACCGCTCCGCCGTACGGCTGGCCGGACAGGATCATGGCGCCGGCGATGCCGGTGCCGATGGGCAGGAACAGGAAGTCGGACACGCCGCGGCCGGCGCCGAGGACGCTCTCGGCGAGCCCGCCGGTGCGGACGTCGTGGCCCAGCATGACGGGGACGTCCATGTCGACGAAGGCCCGCGCGGGCACGTCGCGCCAGCCGAGGTTGGCGGCGTAGAGCGCGCTGGAGGCCGTCACGAGTCCCGGTACGGCCAGGCCGACCCCGGCCAGCCCGGGACCGCCACGCGCGGCCAGGTCGGCGATGAACTCGCGGATGGTGGTGACGACGGCGTCCGGCCCCTCGGCGCGCGGCGTGGCGCGCCGGTCGGTGACCAGCACCTGGCCGTTCTCGCTGACGAGGCCGCCCTTCATGGACGTGCCGCCGACATCGAGCGCGACAACGTAGGAACTCATAGCGGTCATCCTGAGAGGCGGAGGCAGGTCAACGGCTATGAACGATAGCGCACCCTATTGTCGGGAAAGACCGAGCACTCTGGCGAGAGCCGCCTCGACCTCGTCGGCCAGGCCTGGAGGCGGCTCGGAACCCATCGGCTCGGAACCGGCCGGCTCGCTGATCCGCGCGAGCCGTACCGAACCGCAGGAGCGGCACTCGACTTCGCCGAGCCGGCAGATGAGCGACGTGGAGCCGCAGGATTCGCACAGGTCGAGGTCGAGGTCGTGGGAGCGCTGGCAGTCGGGGCAGATGAGCACCTGCGCCTCGCGGCGCACTCCACGCCGCCACGGGCTCGCTCCGCGAACCGGGTCGGTCTGCCGGGCCCCGCACCGGTAGCAGGGCATGATGGCCTCCGATGGACAGTCAGGACAACGCTTGGAGATAGTCGGCGACGTCACGCGCCGAGGAGATCGGGTTGACGACCGACCACCTGATCACGCCCTCGCCGTCGATGAGGAAGGTGCCGCGCCTGGCGAGCCCTTTCGCCTCGTCGAACACACCGTACGCCTGCGCGACCTGTCCGTGTGGCCAGAAGTCGGATAGCAGGGGGAACTCGTACCCCTGCTGATCCGCCCACGCGCGGTGGGTGAACATGGAGTCGACGGAGACCGAGAGCACCGTGACGTCGGCGGGCAGGCGCGGGATGAGTTCGTCGCGCACCTGGCCGAGTTCGCTCTGGCACACCCCGCTGAAGGCCAGCGGGTAGAAGATCAACAGCACCCGCCCGCCCCGCAGGCTCGAGAGCCTGACCGGGGTGCCGTGCTGGTCTGGCAGTTCGAAGTCGGGAGCCATGCCGTTCATCCTGCCGTACGACCAGGTCGGTCGTACGGCAGGCCTCAACGTCTGACTAGCGACGGCCCTTGGGCGCCACGAGCCTGGTCCCCGACCAATCGGGTGCTGCGGAGATGCTGCTGGTCTGCGAGAGGCCCGCGGTGGCGGCGTCCTCCCCGATGTCGCTCGGCTCCACGTGGCCATCTCTGCCGGCCTTGGGAGTCAGCAGCCAGATCTGGCCCGCCTCGGCCAGAGATCGCATCGCATCGCTGAGAGCGTCGAAGAGGTCGCCGTCGCCGTCGCGCCACCACAGCAGCACCACGTCGGCGACTTCGTCGGTTTCCTCGTCCAACAGCTCGGTGCCGGTCAGGTTCTCGATGGACTCGCGAAGTTCTTCGTCGCAGTCCTCGTCCCAGCCGATCTCCTGCACCACCTGACCCGGCTTGAGGCCGAGTCGTTCGGCCAGGCTGCGCTCGCCCTGCGCCTGACCCGCGGTCGCGCTCACTTGTATCCCTCCTGATATGCGGTCATCGCTTCGGGACAGTCCACACGCTGTGACCCTCAGTCGTCAACGGTCGCCACGATGACGGCCGTACTCCACACGAATTAATCCGACAAAAACGACAGTCGAACCTGCCGTTCACGGTTGTCGACGTTCAGGTCGACGACGGCGATCGACTGCCATGTGCCCAGCTCCAGCCGCCCGCCGAGCA
The DNA here is from genome assembly GCF_053586935.1 of Nonomuraea sp. NPDC003727. NCBI lineage: Bacteria > Bacillati > Actinomycetota > Actinomycetes > Streptosporangiales > Streptosporangiaceae > Nonomuraea > Nonomuraea sp. NPDC003727. Next base: position 186,371 of record NZ_JBSFNE010000015.1, on the reverse strand, counting down.
CGGGGACGGTGGCGTGGGGCGGGACCAGGGCCGGCATCACGTGCGACCTGCCGTGGCCACGAGAGCCGTGGGCGTGTCGCCACCGGTCGTCGGCGGGCAGCAGGTCGGCCAGGGTGGCGAGCAGGTCGTCGTCGCTGCCGGAGCCGAGCTCGAGCAGCGCCACTCCGGCCGTCGCGTGCGGCACGAACACGTGCAGCAGCCCGTCGCCGCCCACCGATCGTACGAAGTCCTCGCACTCACCTGTGATGTCGTGCACCGTCTCGCGCGACCCGGTGGTCACCGAGATGATCTGGGATTTCACATGGAAATCCTATGTGTGCTCGACGATCGCGTCCGGACCGGGAAACACCAGGCCGGTGTGCCCGTCGTCGAACCTGACCATGTACGGAGGCCCGCCGTCGGCACCCCGCACTTCGATGATCTCGCCGTGCCGGTCTGCCTCTCCAACGGTGTTGCCGTGCACGAGGAGCCGGTCTCCTACCGTCGCGTTCATACCTCCCACCTTCGTACGGCGGGGCCGATCCGAAAAGCCCCTTGACCGAGGTAGAAGGGCAAAAGATAAGCGAAACGTTACGGTCCGCCCGCACAGCGTCGACCCCGCGCGTACCCGCCTGCCGTACCCGGCTCGAGGCCCTCGACCCGGGGGTCAGGCCGGCGTTCGTCCCGTGTCGGTCTCGCGCACGAACTCCGCGATCGTGCGGGCGAGCAGCGCGGGCCGGTCCTCCGGGATGAGGGTGTAGCTGTCCTCGATCTCCACCAGCCTGGCGTCCTTGAACAGCGCCGCGAGCCTGGGACCGTGCTCGCGCGGCATCAGCCTGTCCTCCACCGCCCACGCCACCAGCACCGGCCCGGCGAAGGCGCGAAGCCCCTCGGCCCATTCCAGCAACACCCGGCGTGGCGGCACGGACCGCGTGTAGGCCGCCAGATCCCGCCTGATCGCCGAGCTGGCCCGCGCCGGCGCGAACCACCCGTCCATCACCGCGTCGGGCACGGGTCGCTTGCTCATCCAGCCCCATCCGCCCGGGGCCCTGCGGAAGGACCGTAGCCCGAGCAGCCGCATGACGAGCCACAACCCGCCGGGGATCCGCGCCGCGAGCTCGATCATGCGGCCCGGCAGCCCCGGAGGGTAGTTGTCGAACGCCTCGCACGAGGTCAGGACCAGCCTGCCGACGCGCTCGGCCCGGCCGAGCGGCACCAGCAGTTGCCCGCCGCCCCAGTCGTTGAGCACGAGGGTCACCTCGCGCAGGTCGAGCCGGTCGAGGAACTCCGCCACCAGCAGGGCCACGCCGGTGAGCGACAGGTCGGCGCCCGGCCGCATGGGACGGCGGTGCGCGCCCAGCGGAAGCGTCGGGCACACGCACCGGTGGTCATGGCGCAGGTCGGCCACGACGTTGCGCCACACGGAGCCGTCGATCGTGACTCCGTGCAGGAACACCAGGACGGGCCCCTCGCCGCCGGTGTCCTCGTAGTCGATCGTCCCGGCTGACAACTCGATCTCCGGCACAGCGGCCTCCGATTTGATAGATCGCTCTAGCGAGACCTTAGGGTAGGCTCCGATCGTGGGCAACACCAAGGAACGCATCCTGGACGCGAGCGCCGAGCTGTTCCGCCGCAACGGCTACACGGGCACCGGCCTCAAGCAGATCGTCGCCGCGGCCGGCGCGCCGTTCGGCTCGATCTACCACTTCTTCCCCGGCGGCAAGGAGCAGCTGGGCGAGGAGGTCATCCGCTCGTCGGGGATGATGTACGTCCAGCTCTTCGACGCGCTCATCGCGCCCGCGCCGGACCCGGTCAGCGGCATCGAGGCGTTCTTCACCGCGGCGGCCGAGACGCTGGTGGAGACCGGTTACGCCGACGCCTGCCCGATCGCCACGGTGGCGCTCGAAGTGGCCGGCACCAACGAGGCGCTGCGCGGGGCGACCGCCGACGTCTTCACGGCGTGGATCGCGGCGGGCACCGAGGGGTTCGCCAGGTTCGGGCTGGCGCCCGAGGTGGCGCGCAGGCTCACCATCTGCCTGGTGACCAGCCTCGAAGGGGCGTTCGTGCTGTGCAGGTCGCTGCGCGACACCGAGGCGCTCAGGGTGGCGGGCGAGGTCGTGGCCGCCACCGCCCGCGCCGAACTCGCCGCCGCCTCCCCCGGTGGCGCGACCCCTTAGGCGCCCCCCGGTGGCGCGACCCCTTAGGACGACACGTCGGCGGCAGGAGTCACCGGGGCGACGTCGCGCAGGGCGAGGCTCCGCCGCGCCTCAGACGCCCCTCGGACGGCACGGAGCGGCCCCACGGGCGAGGCCGGACGAGGCGATCGGCCCACCTGTCCGCCGGTTGGGAGCAGGCCGCCGCGGTGCCGTACGGGAGGGGCCGCTAGGATCCCGCGGACGGGACCGGAGGCCGGGCGACGCCCGGCGGCCGAGGGCGCCGAGACCGTTCCTATACTGCGGGGCGAGTGCCGCCCCAGCGCCTCTCCACAGGGCCGACCCCATAAGCGAAATTTCGTCTCTTTTCTGGTCTTGATAAATCTGGCCCTCGATGTAACCTTTGGTGTCGATTCGTCCTACCATCGGTGGTCTAGGCCACCATCCATTCCCTGCCAGCAGGGACGGTCTGGTTACCGGTCAGTAGAGATGCACTTTCCGGAGTTAGCGACCAGGATGGAAGGCGACCCAGACCAGACATCAGTCGATCCTCGGAAGGCGAGACCCAGTGGCTTCCGGACGCCAGCGTTTCTCGATCATCAGCGACGGCCTACCCAGCCAGCTGCCTGATGTCGACCCCAGCGAGACCAACGAGTGGCTCGAGTCCCTCGACAACGTCATCAAGACCGAGGGTCGCACGCGCGCCCGCTACCTGATGCTCCGCCTGCTGGAGCGGGCCCGCGAGCACCAGGTCGGCGTGCCCGGCCTGCGCAGCACCGACTACATCAACACGATCCCGCCGGAGCGCGAGCCCTGGTTCCCGGGTGACGAGCATGTCGAGCGGCGCATCAGGGCCTACATCAGGTGGAACGCCGCGGTGATGGTCTCGCGCGCCAACGCGCGCACCAACGTCGGCGGCCACATCGCCACCTACGCCTCCGCCGCCTCGCTGTACGAGGTCGGCTTCAACCACTTCTTCCGCGGCAAGGACCACGGCGAGTCGGGCGACCAGGTCTACTTCCAGGGCCACGCCGCGCCGGGCATCTACGCCCGCGCCTTCCTCGAGGGCCGGCTCAACGAGGCCCAGCTCGACGCCTTCCGCCAGGAGCTGTCGCACGGCTTCCACGGCCTGCCCTCCTACCCGCACCCCCGGCTCATGCCGGACTTCTGGGAGTTCCCGACGGTGTCGATGGGCCTCGGCCCGATCAGCGCGATCTACCAGGCGCGGTTCAACCGCTACCTGCTGAACCGCCAGATCAAGGACACCTCCAGGAGCCACGTCTGGGCCTTCCTCGGCGACGGCGAGATGGACGAGCCCGAGTCGCTCGGCGCGATCGGCCTGGCCGCCCGCGAGGAGCTCGACAACCTCACGTTCGTCATCAACTGCAACCTGCAGCGGCTCGACGGCCCCGTCCGCGGCAACGGCAAGATCATTCAGGAGCTGGAGTCGTACTTCCGCGGCGCCGGCTGGAACGTCATCAAGGTCGTATGGGGCCGCGACTGGGACCCGCTGCTGGCCGCCGACGTCGACGGCGTCCTGGTCAACCAGATGAACACCACGCCTGACGGCCAGTTCCAGACCTACTCGGTCGAGTCGGGCGGCTACATCCGCGACAACTTCTTCGGCAGCGACCCGCGCCTGCGCAAGATGGTCGAGCACCTGACCGACGACGACATCCGCAAGCTGTCGCGCGGCGGCCACGACTACCGCAAGGTCTACGCGGCGTTCAAGGCGGCCCGCGAGCACGTCGGCCAGCCGACGGTCATCCTCGCCCAGACCATCAAGGGCTGGACGCTGGGCAAGGACTTCGAGGCGCGCAACGCGACGCACCAGATGAAGAAGATGACCAAGGCCGAGCTGAAGGAGTTCCGCGACCGGCTCTACCTGCCGATCCCCGACTCCGCGCTCGAGGGCGACCTGCCGCCGTACTTCCACCCGGGCGAGAACGACGAAGAGATCGCCTACATGAAGGAGCGCCGCGCGGCGCTGGGCGGCGTGCTGCCCAGGCGCTCGGTCCGCGCCAAGGCGCTCAAGCTGCCCGGCGACGAGGTCTACAAGCAGTTCGCCAAGGGTTCGGGCAAGCAGCAGGTGGCCACCACCATGGCCTTCGTGCGCCTGCTGAAGGACCTGATGCGCGACAAGGAGATCGGCAAGCGGTTCGTGCCGATCATCCCCGACGAGGCGCGCACCTTCGGTCTCGACGCGATGTTCCCGACGGCGAAGATCTACAGCCCGCACGGCCAGACCTACGAGGCCGTCGACAGGGACCTGCTGCTGTCGTACAAGGAGTCGACCGAGGGCCAGATCCTGCACGAGGGCATCAACGAGGCGGGCTCCATGGCCTCGATGACCGCGGTCGGCACCTCCTACGCCACGCACGGCGAGCACATGATCCCGATCTACATCTTCTACTCGATGTTCGGGTGGCAGCGCACCGGCGACCAGATGTGGCAGCTCGGCGACCAGATGGGCAGGGGCTTCCTGCTCGGCGCGACCGCGGGCCGCACGACCCTGAACGGCGAGGGCCTGCAGCACGAGGACGGCCACACCCCGCTGATCGCCTCGACGAACCCGGCGGCCGTCGCCTACGACCCCTCGTGGGCCTACGAGACCGCCTACATCGTCAAGGACGGGCTCCGGAGGATGTACGGCGACCAGCCGGAGAACGTCTTCTACTACCTGACCGTCTACAACGAGCCCTACGTGCAGCCCGCCGAGCCCGCCGACCTCGACGTGGACGGCCTGCTGAAGGGTCTGTACAAGTTCGCCGACTCGCCGCTGGCGCAGGGGCCGAAGGCCAACATCCTCGCCTCGGGCGTCGCGGGCCCGTGGGCGATGGAGGCCCAGCGCATGCTGGCCGAGGACTGGGGCGTCTCGGCCGACGTCTGGTCGGCCACGTCGTGGTCGGAGCTGCGCCGCGAGGCGCTGGCCTGCGAGGAGCACAACCTGCTCAACCCCGACTCCGAGCAGCGCGTGCCGTACGTCACGCGGGCGCTGGGGGGCGCGCAGGGTCCCTTCGTGGGTGTCAGTGACTACATGAAGGCGGTCCAGGACCAGATCGCGCAGTGGGTGCCGGGCGACTGGAGCTCGCTGGGCACCGACGGGTTCGGCCTGTCCGACACCCGTTCGGCGCTGCGCCGCCACTTCCACGTCGACGCCGCGTCGATCACGCTGGCGGTGCTCACCCAACTGGTCAAGCGGGGCGAGCTCGACGGCGAGGTGCTGCGCGAGGCGATCGCCCGCTACCACCTGAAGAACGGCGTCACCGAGGCCGGCGGCGCCGAGAGCAACGACACCCAGTCCATGGGCGTCTGACGCTTCGCCAGGAAAGAGCCCGCGCCCGACGGCGCGGGCTCTTTCTCTTTTCTCCGGCTTACGCGTCGTGGACGGCCCGGCGCGCTGTCCTTTCGCGTCATGGACGGCCGTCCTTTTCGCGTCGTGGACGGCCCGGCGCGCTCTCATGGAGGGGTGCGGCGGCGTGTTCAGGAGAGGTGCGTGCCGCCTCGTGGCGGTGACGATCCACCGGAAGCCGCACGGCGCGCGCGGCGCACGCGACCATCCGGCAAGGCATGTGAAAGGATTTTCCCTGGTATTCGATATCGGGGGATATTCCATGCGCCGCGCACACACCACCGTCGCCGCGACGGCAGGGCTCACCATCGCGCTCGCCGCCTGCGGCCTTTCCACCGGCAGCACCGGTGGCCCGTCGCCCACCGGCTCGGCGGCGGCCGAGAAGATCGCCTGGGGCGCCTGCACCGACCTGGCCGTGCCCGAGGGCGCGGCACCCGCCACGCCCAACGCCGCGCTCCAGTGCGGCAAACTGCGCGTCCCGCTCGACTACACCAAACCCGGCGGCGAGACCGTCGACCTGGCGATGATCAGAATTCCGGCCACGGGGCCCGGCGAGCGGATCGGGTCGCTGGTGTTCAACTTCGGCGGGCCCGGCGCCTCGGGCGTCGACACGATGTCGCGGGCGGTCAAGGCGTTCACCACCCTCAACACCCGCTACGACCTGGTCAGCTTCGACCCGCGTGGTGTCGAGCGCAGCCGCGGTGTCAGGTGCGGCGACGGCAAGGACATGGAGGCGTACGTCTCGCTCAACTCGCTGCCGTCCAACGAGCAGACCAGGGAGAAGACCCAGGCGGTCACCGAGCAGTTCACCAAGCTGTGCGAGAAGGACTCGGGGCCGGTCCTGCCGTACGTGGGCACCGTCAACGCCGCCCGCGACATGGACCAGATGCGCGTCGCCCTCGGCGACGCCAAGCTCAACTACTTCGGCATGTCGTACGGCACGCACCTCGGCGCCGTCTACGCCACCCTGTTCCCCAAGAACGTGGGCCGCATGGTCCTCGACGCCCCGCTCGACCCGAGCGTGACGTTCGAGCAGCGCACGATCGCCCAGACCAAGGGCTTCCAGCAGGCCTACGAGAGCTTCCTCAAGGACTGCGTCCAGCAGGGCTGCGAGCTCGGCAAGAGCGTCGAGGCGGCCGACAAGAAGATCACGAACCTGATGTACCAGCTGGTCGAGTCGCCGCTGAAGGTCGGTGACCGGGAGCTGACGCAGGGCTTGGCCGGCACCGCCGTGGCGGCCGCGCTCTACTCGAGGCTGAGCTGGCCGTTCCTGGAGAGCGCGCTGGCGTCGGCGCTGAAGGGCGACGGCGGGGCGTTGATGTACCTGGCCGACACCTACACCGGGCGCAGGCCGGACGGCACCTACTCCACCGAGATGTCCAGCTTCCCCGCCGTCACCTGCGTGGACACCGCCGAGCGGCCCAGCGAGCAGGAGCTGGTGCGCACGGAGGAGGCGGCGCTGAAGATCTCCCCGCTGTTCGGCAGCGTGGGCGCCGGATCCATCTGCCGGGTGTGGCCCGTGCCGGGCAGCGACGAGGCCAAGAAGGTGGACGCTACGGGGTCGGGGCCGATCCTGGTGGTGGCGGGCAAGGGTGACCCGGCCACGCCGTACCAGTGGGGGCCCAAGCTGACCAAGCAGCTGAAGACCGCGACCCTGCTCACCTACGAGGGTGAGGGGCACGGCGCCTACCTGTCGGGCAGCAAGTGCATCGCCGGGTCCGTCAACGCCTACCTGCTCCAGGGCAAGATGCCCGAGGAGGGCGCTTCCTGCCCCTCCTGACGGAGGCGCGGCCGGACACGGGCCGGCGCGGCCCGTGTTCGGCGGATGCCCTGCGGTCGCCGCCGGGGATGAGTGGATGCCCTGCGGTCGGCGCGGCCTGTGTCCGGCGGATGGACTGCGGTCGGCGGCCCGTGTCGGGGGATGCCCCGTGGTGGCCGGCCCGGGATGAGTGGGTGCCCTGTGGTCGGCACCGCCTGGGATGAGTGGATGCCCTGGGCGCGCCGCCGCTCGGCGGTTGGCGGCGTGCCCAGGGAGGATGGACCGCCGAAGGCGGTCGGTGCCCCTGCCGCGCGGTCCGTGACCCGGGTCGCGCGAGCGGAGGCTGCGTCATGTCCGCGCGGCGGGGAAGGCGCCGGTCAGGGCGGCGGCGGGAAGGGCTCGCCGGCCTTCAGCGGACGGGTGACGCGAGTCAGCCGGCCGGTGGGGTGAAGATCCCGAACAGGTTGCCGGACACGTCGTGCAGGTAGGCGAAGCTGGTGCCGTCCTGGTCGGCGACGACCTTGCGCACCACCTTGCCACCGAGGCTCTCGACCTTCGCGCACGTCGCCGCCACGTCCTCGACCAGCACGCAGAAGGTGGCGTGGTTGGGCACCTCGCCCCCGGTGCCGTACAGGCCGCCCCCGGGCTGTTCCTCGCCGGTGGCGTGGATCATCCGGTAGTCCATCGGGGCATCCGGGTCGGGGGTGAACGTCCAGCCGAAAAGGTCGCCGTAGAACCGCTGCGCCGCCTCGGGATCGTCGCTGGCGACTTCGAACCAGGCCACGGTGTTGACCATGTGCACTCCAGGTCGTCAAGTTTCTCGAACACGACAACGATAAGACGCGATGGCGACAACCCTATGTCGGTGTTTTCGAATGCTTAATCGAGCACCTAGTCGAGCACCGTGCCGCTGACGATCATGTCGGGCACGTCGGTGACGTACCCCTCCAGTGGCCGGTCGGGGCAGCGCTCCTCGCTCACCGACGCGGCGGCGATCCGGTCGAGCCGGAAGACCCGCACGTCGTCGCGCAGGCGGCACCAGGCCACGAGGTACCAGAAGCCGCCGCGCCCGCCCAGGAACACCCCCGGCTCGACGTCGCGCGAGGTGACGGCGCCCTTCCTGTCGGCGTACTCCAGGTGGAGGACGCGCCGGCGCAGCAGGGCGTCCTCGATGGCGCGCGAGACGCCCGCGCGGCCCAGCGGCTGGATCTCCTCGCCGGTCTCCTGGGGGGCGACGAGCTGGACGCGCCGGGCCAGCTCCCTGGCCAGGTCGCCCTCGGAGCCCGGCATCGCGGCGACGACCTTGCGCAGCGCGCTGCGCGCCTGGCGGCCGAACGGCTGGTCGCCCGCCCTGCTGAGCGCGATCGCGATGGCGACCGCCTCGGCGGGGGTGAAGTTGAGCGGGGGCAGGGAGTGGTTCTTGTCGATCGCGTAACCGCCGCTGCGGCCGGGCTCGGCGTAGATGGGCACGCCGGACTCCTGGAGCGCGGCGATGTCACGCTCGATGGTCCTGACACTGACCTCGAAGCGCTTGGCGAGCTGGCGCGCTGACCGGCATCTGGGGGAGATCGCGCGCAGGTCCTCGACGAGCGCGTAGAGCCGATCGGTACGGTTCACAACCGGAACGCTACGCGCCGCCGCCGACAATTCCGCCGCCGTGGCAGGCGATGGTGAGAACAGTGTCGCCCGCCCGTCACCATCGGTGGCCACGCGAGAGGCCCGCCGCGCGCACGCACGGCGGGCCCGACCCGGCGGCCCCCCATCACGCGGTACGGCACCGCGCGCCCGCGGGGCGGGCCGGAATGACCACCGGCAGCCCGCCCGGCGCCACTACGGCACCGCACGCCGCGGGGCGGGCCCTGCCTGGGACGGCCTACGAGGCGATCTTGGCGGTCGCCGTCCCGCCCGCGCGGACGGGCACCTTGGCCACCGTGTACGTCACCCCGTCGATCACCTTCGGGATCCCGGGGAAGCGGTGCCCGTTGACCTCCAGCCACCGGTGCTCGCCGGCGAAGCGGGCCTCCCAGAACACCGGCCCGTCGCCCTTGTTGGTGAAGGTGCTGGAGTCCGTCCCGTCGTGCCGTACGGTCACCTTGCCGGAGCCGACGGGCACGTCGGCCACCTCCAGCCAGCCGATGTCCGCGGGCAGGCGGGACTGGGTGGCCACGGTCCTGCGCGGGGCGTCGGGCTGGATCCCCATGAGGCCCTCGACCGTCTGGCTGACCAGCGTGAACGGCACCTCGGGGTAGTCGCCGTTCAGCCCCTGGCGGGAGCTGACGTGCCGCTCCTCTCGCCTGTCGTAGACGTCCTGCATCCACTTCCACGCCGTGCCGGCCCGGTTGTGCCGGAAGAAGGTGTCCGGCAGGTAGGTGATCGCCTCGATGTTGCGCGGCCGTCCCGCCCCCGAGGCCTCGGCGTCGACGAAGTCGAGGTAGGCGTCGTTGCGCGGCCCCGCGTCGATGATGCCCTTCATCGGCATGAACCAGCTGTTCTCCTTGCCGAAGCCGGTCAGCGGCGTGCCGTCGACGGTGTAGGCCCTGACGAACTCGCCGCTGCCCTGCTTCACGCTCCACGTGGTGTTGAAGTACTCCTTCACCGCGCGTGCCCGCTTCTCCTGGGCCCGGGACAGCGTGCGGTCGCCCTTGTCGCGGGCGAGCGCGGCCAGGGCCTTGTGGGCCTGGTACTGCGATCCGATGGCGTCGCCCGCCTCGGCCAGCGGCTCGCCGCCGACCTCGTTGTAGCTGGCGGTGCCCTGGAAGATGCCCCTGCCGGTGCCCTCGGCGATGCCGTTGGGCAGCAGGCCGTCGTGCAGGGTGACGAAGTCGGCGGTGGCGCGCCGGTAGTAGTCCCAGAAGACCGGGTCGTCGAGGTAGGCACGGTCGCCGGTCCATCTGAAGGCCTGGTTGGCCTTCTCGACCAGCTCGAAGGTGGCGGGGACCTCGCGGACGAAGTCGGTGGGCGAGCGGTAGTCGATGGACAGGTAGGTGGAGGCGTCGAAGTTCAGCGCCCACACCGGGTAGAACTTGTGCTCCTCGGTCGCCGACCGGGCGAAGGAGCGCAGCATGTTCTTGTTCTGCTCGGCGAGCCCGAGGATGTGGGCTCCGGCCAGCTGGTGGGCGAAGTCGCGCGAGTAGTAGCCGCTGCGGTGGGCGTAGCCGGCCCAGTAGGAGGAGGTGTAGACGCCCTCGCCCGTGCCGCCCGGCTGGCGCTCGTCCACGTTGAGCGGGCCGGGCACGCCGTTCTGGTGCACCCAGGAGCCTGCCTTGGCCTTGGCCCACCCGAACATCTCGACGATCTTGGGGTTGGAGGAGCGTACCGCGGGCGAGGCCGTGGCCCCTGGCGAGATCATGACGTCGTCGACGTTCACCCAGCCGGAGCCCGAGCCGAAGACGACGCCGAGCCGGTCGCCCTCGGCGAAGGCGACGTCGGAGATCGTGTAGCGGGTGTAGGTGCCGCGCGAGGGCAGCGTGACCGTCTCCACGGGCGTGCCGCCGCGCAGGACGGTGAACGTGCCGCCGGCCCCGTCTGTGGCGATCCACGCCGACACCGAGTAGGTGCCCGCCGTGGGCACGGTGATCGTCTGGCTGACGCTCTTGCCGGGCCCGGCGTCGAGGTAGACGAGCTTGGCGCCACCGTGGGGGCGGTTGGTCGCCACGCCGGTGCCGGCGGTGAAGGTCCACCCTTCGGTGTCCTTCTCGAAGCCGGGGTTGACGACGACGACAGGGCCGGCGGCCAGGACGGAGCTGAGCAGGACAGGTAACACCAACATAGATACTCCCGATGATCGGATGAATCGGCTAGGCAGAGTCTGCTGGGGAAGGACTCTCGGAAAGGACTAGCGCGGTGCCGCCGTCGAGCCGCGGACGACCAGCTCGGGGCCGAACATCAGCTCGCCGCTCGGCACGCCCCGCCCGCTCACCAGCGCGACGACGCTGCGCGCCACCTCCTTGGCCAGCCGGTCGATCGGCTGGCGGACGGTCGTGAGCGGCGGGTCGACGAACTCCATGATCATGGAGCCGTCGTAGCCGACCACGGAGACGTCCTCGGGCACCGACAGGCCGGCGCGCCTGACAGCTCTGATCGCGCCCAGCGCCATGAAGTCGCTGGCCGCCACGACCGCCGTGGCGCCCCGGGAGAGGAGCGTCGTGGTCGCCGTCTGCCCGCCCTCGATCGTGTAGTACTGCCGCGTCACCAGGGACTCAGGGTCCGCCACCCCCCGCCGGGCCATGGCGGTCACGAACCCGTCGACCCTCCGGTCGGCGGGCCGGTTGGCGGCGGGCCCCGAGGCCATCCCTATCGCGCGGTGCCCCAGGCGCCACAGGTGGTCGACGGCCAGCTCGGCGGCCATGACGTCGTCGGTGGACAGCACGGGCATCGAGTGGCCGGCGAACCCGCCGTTGACGCCGACGAAGGGGATCCGCCGCGCGGCCAGGATGTTGCAGGTCTCCGGGTCGGGGTCGTCGAGGGTGTTGCTGGCCGACAGGAACACCACCGCGGCCACGCCGTGGTCGGCCAGCGCGGAGACGAACTCGCGCTCCTGTATCCCGCCGGGCAGCGCCGGGCACAGCACGCCCTTCAGCCCGTGCGGGGCGAGCGCCGCCTCGATCAGCTCGGCGACCTCGGCGAACCAGGGGTTCGACACCCACGGCGTGATCACCGCGACGATCTGGCCGCGGGTCGAGCGCTCGTAGCCGAGCTCGGCCATGGCCCGCTCGACCGCCTCGCGGGTCCTGGCGGACACGCCCGCCCGCCGGTTGATCACCCTGCTGACCGTGGCCTCGCTGACCTCCGCGCGCGCGGCGACCTCGGTGATGCCGATCTTCACCGTTCCTCCTCCAGGAGCGCCTCACCCGAGGTCTTCAGGACCACCAGCCCCGAAGCAGGTACGGCCAGCGAGACCAGCCCCGCGCCCAGCCGCCGTACCTCAGGCTCGATCCTAGAGCCGTCGGGCGCGTGCAGGCGTGCCACGTGGGCGCCGGGCCCGCGCACCTCCAGCACCAGCCGCTCCCCGCCCGTCCCGTTGACCAGCGTGATCTCCCGGTGGGCCGCGGTGTCGACCGGCACCACCCGTTCGGCGCTCACCGAGATCACGCACTCCTCGCCGAGCGCGGCCGTCACCACGGGATACAGCTCGTCGGGCCGTCCCGGCTCCACGTGGCCGTCGAGCAGGACGTCGCGCAGCCGCCGCCATTCCGCCAGCCAGAACGCGACCATCCGCAGATGCCCCTCGGGCAGGCCGGCCAGCCGCGCCGAGATCTGCGGGACGGCGTGCAGCGAGCCGATGAGCTGCCGGGCCGCGCTGTGCGCGCCGCCCCGCGGGTCCCACATCAGCATGTCGCCGTGCACGACGCCGGCCACGGCCAGGAATCCGGTGTCGATGGTCCTGACCCGGTTCGCGATCGCGTCGGCCGGGCAGTCGTCGGCCCGCAGCAGGTCGGCCTGCCCGGCGATCCCGGGCCCCACGTACGGCTGGCGGAACTCCAGCAGCGCCCGCTCTCCCACCGCACGCCGGACGTCGGACACCAGCATCCGCATGGCCGTGCCGACGTCATGGATGTCGGCACCGCGGGGTGGCGTGCCCGCGTAGACCATCGCCTCGTCCAGGAAGTCGATCTTGAGCCCGTCGATCCCGTACTCCATCAGCCGGGCGCACAGCGCGACGACATGCCGCCTGACCTCGGGGCGCCGGGGGTCGAGCACCCTGGCGCCGGGTACTCCCGCCATGGCGGGCGCGTAGGGCTCGAGCTCGTCGAAGCAGGCCGCGTCGGGCCCGAGCAGCAGCGGCGCGACCCACACCAGGTATCGCAGGCCGAGGCCCTGTACCCGCGCGATATGCCCCGCGAAGTCCGGAAATTTCTCGCTGTCCGGCTGCCAGTCGCCGACGCCCCGATATCCACGGCCGTGCCCCAGCTGCTGCCACCCGTCGTCGACGATGAGCGTGCCGCATCCCGCCGACACCGCCAGCGCCGCCTCCTGCTCGACGCCCTCGGCCGAGACGTCCTGCGCGAAGCCGTACCAGGTGGAGTAGACCGGCTCGCGAGCCCCCTCCGCCGGCCGGCGGGCGCCCGCCCCCAGCGCGCGCCGCAGCTCGCGCATCGCCGTCGCCACCGTGGGCGCGCTCCCCGCGAGGCGGATCCGGTACGGCCCCGCCGGCACGGCCAGGTGCACGACGAAGGTCTTGGTCTCCTCCGACACCCCGAACCGCATCGTCACCTCGGGCACGGCGTCCTCGGCGGCGAAGGCGAGCAGCGTGCGGCCCCTGCTGTCGTACAGGCACCCGGCCGCCGCCCCCCTCACCAGGGAGGTCCGCTCGAACCCGGCCCAGTCGGCGACCAGCGTGCGCCGCCAGTCGCAGGCCGGATGCCAGAACCCGACGGCGTCGCCGAGCGGCACCGACAGCCGGATCTCCAGCTCCTCGGGGGAGCCGATCTCCAGCACGTCGCCGTCCAGCCGCCAGGCGGCCGGCGCGCCGCGGGTCAGCACGGCCAGCCGTACGTCGTCCAGCAGGTGCTCGGTCGGCGCGGGCGCCAGGCCCGCGGTCGTGACGCTCACTCTTTCACCGCTCCAGCGAGGAGTCCGGACACGAAGTGTCGTTGGAGGAGGAGGAACAGGACGGCCATCGGCAGCGCGGCGACCGCCGTGCCGGCGAGGATCTGGCCGTAGTCGGTCTCGGTGGCGCCCCGAAGGGCGGCGATCGCGAGGGGGATCGTGTAGGCGTCCCTGGTGCGCAGCGCGATCAACGGCCACACGAAGTCGTTCCACTGGTAGAGGAACAGGTAGATGCCCAGCGCGGCCAGCGCGGGCCTGATCGGCGGCAGCACGACCCTGAAGAACAGCCGCAGCTCGCCGCAGCCGTCCACCCTGCCCGCCGACAGCAGCTCGGAGGGCAGCGCGGACATCGACTGGCGCATGAGGAAGATCCCGAAGGGCAGCGCCAGGTTCGGCAGGATGACGGCCTGGTAGGTGTTGAGCCACTCCAGCGCCAGCATCATCTTGAACAGCGGCACGAGCGTGACCTGGCTGGGGATGACCAGGCCCAGCATGAGCAGCCCGAACAGCACCTCCTTGCCGCGGAAGTCGTACTTGGCGAAGCCGTAGCCCGCCATCGTGCAGACCAGCCCGGCCAGCAGCGTGTAGACCGTGGCGATGAACAGCGAGTTGCCGACGACGCGGCTGAAGCCGAGGCCGGCCTCGAGACCGGCGAGGTTGTCCAGCAGGTGGCCGCCGGGCAGCAGCGGCGGCGGGCTGCCGAAGACCTCGGCGGTGCTGTGCGTGGCGGCGACCACCAGCCAGTAGAACGGCACCAGCACCACGGCGACCGCGACCAGCAGGGCGGAGGTCAGCATGATCTGCCGGCTCATGACCGATCCCCCAGCACGCGGAACTGCACGATCCCGAGGATCCCGATGATGACGGCGAGCGCGTAGGCGATGGCCGAGGCGTAGCCGAAGTCGAGGTACTTGAAGCCGGTGTTGTACAGGTACAGGCCGACGGTGACCGTGCTGTTGTCGGGCCCGCCGCCGGTCAGCACGTACGGCTCGTCGAACAGCTGGAGCGTGCCGATCGTGGACATCACCAGCGTGAGCAGGACGACCGGCCGCAGCCCCGGCAGGGTCACGTGCCTGAAGCGGTGCCATGCGCCCGCCCCGTCCACCGACGCCGCGTCGTAGAGGTCCTGGGGCAGCGCCTGCAGCCGAGAAAGGAAGATCACCGCGTTGTATCCGGTGTAGTGCCACGTCAGCGCCAACCCGAGGGAGACACGGGCCCACAGCGTGTCGGTCAGCCACGGCACCGGCGGGACGCCCACCAGGCCCAGCGCCCAGTTGACGAGCCCGGACTGCGGGTTGAGCAGGACCGCGAACAGCAGGCCGTAGGCCACCAGCCCGGTGATCATCGGCAGGAAGAAGCCGAGCCTGATGAAAGCCTTGAACCGCAGCAGCGACGAGTTGAAGGCCACCGCGAGCGCCAGCGCGATGGCCAGCATCAGCGGCACCTGGACGACGAGGATCACCACGGTGTTGCGCAGGGCCGTCCAGAACAGCGGGTCGTCGGCCAGGCGCGTGTAGTTGGCGGCGCCGGCGAAGGTCTGCAGCGCGCCGTCGGTCTTGAACAGGCTGAGCCAGAACGACCAGGCGATCGGGTAGAGCTTGAAGAGCGCGAAGAGCACGAGGGCCGGCAGCACCCACAGGTAGGGCGCCACCCGCAGCGCGGACAACCGCCGCAGGCCCGCCGGCCGCACCGCGGGGGCGCGCTCGGCCAGGGCCGTCACCGCAGCACCTTCCTGCCGGTCTGCTGGGCGACCAGGTCGGCCGCCTCCTTCAGCACCGTGGCCGGGTCGGCGCCCTTGAGCAGGACCTTGCTCTGCGCGTCGGTCACGGCCTTGAGCGCGCGGGGGTAGTCGGCGGAGTAGTTGGTGACGTAGGAGGGCTGCTTGAGCGCCTCGAGGAAGACCTCGCCCTTCTTCTGGCCGCTGAAGAACTCCGAAGGGGCGTGGAAGACGGGGTCGTCGTAGGCCTTCATCAGGGCGGGCGCGATGCCCTTGCCCTTGTAGATCGCCACCTGGTTCTCCGGCCTGGTCAGCACGAACTCGGCGAAGGCGTAGGCGGCGGCCTGGTCCTTGCTGGTCCCGGCGACGGCCAGGTGGGTGGAGTTGACGGTCGCGGCGACCTTGCCGCCGGGGGTGACGGCCGGCGGCAGCCGTACCTTCCACTTGCCCTTCTCCCCCGGCACGTTCTCCTCGATGATGCCGCCGAACCAGGTCGGCATGGCCTGGACCGCCACCGCGCCCTTCTTCATCGCGCTGATCATCGTGTTCCAGCCGCCGGCCAGGTCGGCGACCAGGCCGGCGTCGTTGAGCTTCTTGATGACGGTGAGCGCGGTGACGGCCTGCGGGGTGTCGAGCGTGATGTTGCCCTGCATGTCGAAGTAGAAGCTGTCCTGCAGCTGCAGCAGCATCTCGAAGAGGTTGGCCGAGTCGGCCTGGGAGGCGGGCTTGTCGATGCCGAGGAGCTGGACGCCGGTCTTCTCCTTGAGCTTGACGCCGGCCTGGATGACCTCGTCCCAGGTCTGCAGCGACTCGACGTCGACGCCCGCCTTCTCGAACAGGTCGGCGCGGTAGTAGAAGCCGGCCGAGTTGGCCTCCCACGGCAGCGCGTAGACCTTGCCGTCGCGGCTGACGGTCTCCCACATGCCCTGGGCGAAGGCCGCCTTGTGCTTGCCCGCGCCGAGCGGCGTCAGGTCGGCCAGCCCGCCGGGGAACTTCTCGATGTAGGCGGGCAGGTAGTCCACGCCGATGTGGAGCACGTCGCCGAGCCCCTGGCCGCCTGCCGAGAGTCCGGCGGTGATCTTGTCCCAGATGGCCGGGTTGCCGATGTCCTGGACGTCGACCTTGACCGCGGGGAACTGCTTCTCGAAGGCCGGGACCAGCTGCTTCATCATCGCGGCCGGGCCCTGCCAGCTCCAGACGGTGATCTTGCCCGTGCCTCCCGCCGAGGCGCCCGGGGTGCCGCCACCGCAGGCGCTCAACGCGCCTCCCGCGGCGGCCAGCGCGCTGAGCTGGAGGAAACGGCGGCGGTCGAGGTGGGCCATGGGGGATCTCCAGGGGGTGCAGAGAGTGGCCTGACGCGCCCAGACGCTACCTCCGCGTTTCGATGACTTGCAAGACTGCAACGAAAACTTTCAGCGAATCAGGCATGGCGGCAGGCATGCGAAAGCCACGGGGACCGCCCTACGCGGCTGTCCACTCCAGCAGCCGCTCCACCGGCCAGGTGTTGACCACCCGCTCGGCCGCCACCCCGCACATCGCGGCCCGCTCGCAGCCGAAACGCTGCCAGTCCAGCTGGCCGGGGGCGTGCGCGTCGGAGTCGACGGCGAACACGCATCCCATCTCGTAGGCCAGCCGCAACAGCCGCTTCGGCGGGTCCAGCCGGTCGGGCCTGGAGTTGATCTCCACGGCGACCCCGAACCTGCGGCACGCCTCGAAGACGAGCTCGGCGTCGAAGTCCGACTCCGGCCGCAGGCCGCCGCGCCTGCCGCCGCCCTTCACGATCCGTCCGGTGCAGTGGCCCAGCACGTCGACGTGGCGGTCGGCGATCGCCGTCACCATCCTGCGCGTCATCTCCTCCGCGTCCATGCGCAGCTTGGAGTGGACGCTGGCCACCACCACGTCCAGGCGGGCGAGGAGGGCGGGATCCTGGTCCAGGGAGCCGTCGGCGTTGATGTCCACCTCGATGCCGGTGAGGATCCTGAACGGCGCCAGCCGCTCGTTCAGCCCGGCGACCACGTCAAGCTGCTCGCGCAGCCGCTCGGCCGACAGGCCGCGGGCGACCGTCAGGCGCGGCGAGTGGTCGGTCAGCGCGCAGTACTCGTGACCGAGCGCCCTGGCCGAGGCGGCCATCTCCTCGATCGGCGAGCCGCCGTCCGACCAGTCGGAGTGGGTGTGCAGGTCGCCCTTCAGCGCGGCCCGCAACGCGGCGCTCTCCTCGTCGAGGTCGGCGCCCGCGGTGGCCTGGAGCCTGCGCAGGTAGGTCGGCACCTTCCCGTCGAGAGCCTCGGTGACGGCCAGCGCGGTGACCTTGCCGATGCCCGGCAGCTCGGCCAGGGCGTTTCCCCTCGCCAGCCGGACGAGCTCGGCCCGCGGCAGCTCCTCCACCGTCGCCGCGGCCCTCCTGAAGGCCCGTACCCGGTAGGTGGGCTCGCCCGCGCGCTCCAGCAGGAACGCGATGTCACGCAGTGCCTGGACCGGCTCCATGCCGGCATACCTACCCAAAGGGAACCCCATTCTCGGCGACAACGTTGTTGCGGATATAAACCCCCGATAAGCTCTGGAGCCCCATGGCAGAAACCCGCTCCCGCAAGTCGACCAAGGTGATCACGCTGACGGCGCTCGGCGTGGTCTCCTTGATGGTTGTCGGGTTCTGCTCGGCACAGGACGACTACGAGGAGGTCGGCGCCGACTGCGTCGACCTCAACACCCAGCTCCCCGACGGCTCCTACCTGGTCGTCGACGACGACTACTGCGACGACGACGGCGGCGGCGGGCACTCCTCCCACCGCGCCTACGGCTGGTACTACGGCGGCGTCAGGTCGGGCGTGCGCGTGCTCAAGGGCACCACGGTACGGCCCGCCGAGGCGCGCATCACCAGCAGGACCGGCCACGTCGTCCAGCGCGGCGGCTTCGGCGGCAGGGGCGGAGGCGGCAGCTGATGGCCCGCAGGCTCTCCTCCGGCGCCGTGACGCTCGGGGCCGTGGTGACCGTCTCGTCCGTCGTCCTGTCGGGCTGCGCCTCGGGCGGCTCCACCTACGTGGGCTCCGAACAGGTCGCGACCGACTCCTTCACCGAGGAGGACACCTCCGCCGAGGACGACCTCGCCGAAGAAGCCGAAGAAGCCGAGGAAGCTGGAGAAGACGAGGAAGAAGAGGACGAGGTCGTCGCCCGCTGCGTCAGGCGCGACAGCGAGAGCGACGACGGCTACCTGATCGTGTCCGACGACCGCTGCGACGGCGCGGGCAGGCACAGCGCCTTCCTCTGGTACTACGGCGGCACCAAGGTCAAGAACCGCCTTGCCAAGGGCACGACCATACGCCCGCGCGGGGCGTACATCGTCACGAAGGGCGGCGACGAGATCACCCGGACAGGCAAGATCTCCAGGAGCGGCTTCGGCAACCGCACCTCCACGGGGTCCTGATGCGGCGCGAGCACGCCTCCCCCCGCGACGGCTGGGAGAAGATCGTCGAGGGCCACGGCCTGGCCTTCCACCGCTCGGTGCAGGCCGCGCACCTGCCCCGCCCCTACTGGGACGAGTCCGTCCACTACGTCTTCTCCATGGACCAGGTGCTCGACCTCGAGGCGCAGGTCGAGGAGCTGCACCGGATGTGCCTGGCCGCAGTCCAGCACGTCATCGCCGAACGGCGTTTCGCCGACTTCGCGCTGCCCGAGTGGACGTGGCAGGAGATCGCCCACTCGTGGGAGCGCCGCGACCCGCACCTCTACGGCCGCTTCGACCTGCGCTACGACGGCGTCTCCCCGCCGAAGCTGCTGGAGTACAACGCCGACACGCCCACCTCGCTGGTGGAGTCGAGCGTCGTGCAGTGGTACTGGCTGCGGGACCGCTTCCCCGCCGACGACCAGTGGAACTCCCTCCACGAGCGGCTGATCGACAGGTGGCGCGCGCTGGTGCTGCCGACCGGGCCGACCCACTTCGCCTGGACCAGCATGGACGAGACCGGCGAGGAGGCGATGACCGTCGCCTACCTGCAGGAGACCGCCGACCAGGCCGGGCTCGTCACGGTGGCCAT
Organism: Nonomuraea sp. NPDC003727; assembly: GCF_053586935.1. Lineage (NCBI taxonomy): Bacteria > Bacillati > Actinomycetota > Actinomycetes > Streptosporangiales > Streptosporangiaceae > Nonomuraea > Nonomuraea sp. NPDC003727. Next base: position 166,831 of record NZ_JBSFNE010000015.1, on the reverse strand, counting down.
CGCGATGGAGGACATCGGCTGGGACCCGCTCAACCGGCGCTTCGTCGACGTCGAGGGCCGGGTGATCCGCTCGGCGTTCAAGCTGTACCCGTGGGAGTGGATGCTGGCCGACGACTTCGGCGCGCACGCCGTACGGCACGCCGCCTCGACCACGTGGATAGAGCCGCTGTGGAAGGCGCTGCTGTCGAACAAGGCGCTGCTGGCCGTGCTGTGGGAGCTCTATCCCGGCCACCCCAACCTGCTGCCCGCCTACCTCGACGGCCCCCGCGAGCTGACCTCCTACATCGTCAAGCCGCTGCTGGGCAGGGAGGGCGCCGCGATGCGGATCGTCACGCCCTCGGAGACGCTGGAGACCCCCGGCTCCTACGGCGCCGAGGGCCACGTCTACCAGGGCTTCGACCCCCTGCCCTCGTTCGACGGGCAGCGGCCCGTGCTCGGCGCGTGGATGGTCGCCGACGAGTCGGCCGGGCTCGGCATCCGCGAGACCGCGGGGCTGATCACCGACGACACCTCGTCCTTCGTCCCCCACAGGATCGAGCTGTGACCGCCGCCGCCCGCGCCTCCTCCCCGGCCTGTCCGCCCCGCCCGCCCGGCCTTCCCCCGGCGGGCACGACCCGACCCCCATGCCCCCCGGCGCCCGTGCCAGGCGCTCGACGGCGAAGAAAGAGTCACCGTGAACCTCATCGACCACCTGGCCAACGGCGCGCTGGCCATCGCCGCCTACGCCGTCCTCGGCGTGATCCTGCTGATCGTCGGCTTCTACGTCATCGACCTGGCCACGCCGGGCAAGCTCAGCGCGGTCATCAAGCATGAGCGCAACCCCAACGCCACCCTGCTGACCTCCTCGGGTCTGGCCGCCGTCGGCCTCATCGTCGCCGCCTCGATCTGGTCGTCCGGCGGAGCGCTGCACGAGGGCTTGCTCGTCACCGCCGTCTTCGGACTGGTCGGCATCGCGGTGCAGACGGTGGCGATGCTGCTGTTCGACCTGGTCGCGGGCGTCTCGGTGCGCGAGCTGGTCAAGGAGAGCGAGTTGCAGCCCGGCGCCCGCCTGCTGGCCGTCACCCACCTGGTCATCGGCCTGATCACCGCCGTCGCCGTCATCTAGCCGGTACGGGCTCGCCCGGGAGTGGCCCCGCCCCCGCTCCCGGGCGATCCCGTGCCCGGACCCGCGGGGTCCGACCGGGCAACCGGCGCACGCCCCGCACCCGGCCGCCCCGGCCCGCTGCCGCGCACGTGGCCGCGCCGGACCGGCCCGCTGCCGCGCACGTGGCCGCGCCGGACCGGCCCGCTCCCGCGCACGTGGCCGGGCCGGACCGGCGCACTCCTGGGGACCTGGCACTCTAGAGGCGTGACAGACCACGAGGACCGGACGCGCGAGGACACCACCCGGCGTCTCGAGCGCAACATGGGCACCCTGGGCACCGCGGCCATGGCGCGCATGGACGAGCGGTTGCCGTGGTTCCGGGCGCTTTCCGCCGAGGACCGCTCCTGGGTCGGCCTGGTCGCCCAGGCCGGCATCGCCGCCTTCGTGGAGTGGTTCGCCCACGCGGGCGAGGGCCGCCCCACCCCGAGCATCGAGTTCTTCGGCACCGCGCCGCGCGAGCTGAAGCGTTCCATCTCCCTGCAGCAGACGGTCGACATCGTCCGCATCGTCGTCGAGGTCGTCGAGACGATGACCGACGAGCTGGCCGCTCCGGGCGGCGCCGACCAGTTGGAGCAGGCGATGCTCCGCTACACCCGCGACGTCGCCTTCGCCGCCGCGCAGGTCTACGCCCGCGAGGCGGAGGCGCGCGGCGCGTGGGACGCCAGGCTCGAGGCGCTGATCGTCGACGCGCTGGTGCGCGGCGAGGTCGACGACGGCCTGCACTCGTGGGCGGCCGCGCTCGGCTGGACGTCCGCGCCGGTCGTGGTGATCGCCGGGCACGCGCCCGACGACGATCCGCGCGCGGTCATCGACAGCCTGCGGGAGAAGGGCCGGCGGATCGGCATGGACCTGCTGGCGGGGGTCCAGGCCGACCGGCTGATCGTGATCGTGGGCGGCGCCCAGAGCGTGGAGCAGGCCTCCAGACAGGTGGTGCCGCGCTTCGGTCCCGGCCCGATCGTCATCGGGCCCGAGGTGCCCGACCTGCACGCGGCCGCGAGCTCGGCGCGGGCCGCCATCGCGGGGCTGAAGGCCTCCGCCGGCTGGCCCGACGCGCCGCGGCCGGTGCACGCCGAGGAACTGCTGGCCGAGCGGGCCCTCGACGGCGACGAGGACGCCAGGGAGCAGCTGGTGGAGTCCGTCTACCTGCCGCTGGCCGGCACCCCGCTGCTCGACACCCTGGCCACCTACCTGGAGCAGGGCACCTCGCTGGAGGCCACGGCCAGGCTGCTGTTCGTGCACCCGAACACGGTCAGGTACCGGCTGAAGAAGATCACCGAGCTGACCGGCTACCAGCCGACCGAGGGCAGATCAGCCTTCACCCTGCAGGTCGGGCTGATTTTGGGACGGCTGTCGGAGAGCGCCGTAACCTGGCGTGCACTAACGTAACCTGGCCGAAACCCTCACTGTAGGGTTCCTACAAATCCCCCTGGACAAAGTTCGTGCGGATCTCCATCCGCGTGTCAAACCTCTACAGGGCATCGTGGGTCTCGTGTTCGTACTCGTCGCTCCGGGCCAAGGCGCCCAGACTCCAGGCTTCCTTTCTCCCTGGCTAGAGCTGCCCGGCCTCGCCGACAGGCTTTCGGCATGGTCAGAGGTCGTCGGGCTCGACCTGATCGCCTACGGCACCACCGCTGACGCCGACGAGATCCGTGACACCGCCGTCGCCCAGCCCCTGCTGGTGGCCGCCGCGCTGGCCGCCGCCGAGGCGCTCGGCGCCACCCCCGACCTGCTGGCCGGTCACAGCGTCGGCGAGTTCGCCGCCGCCGCGCTGGCCGGCGTGCTCACCCCCGAGCAGTCGCTGGCGCTGATCCGCGAGCGCGGCCAGGCCATGGCCAAGGCCGCCGCGGTCACCGAGACCGGCATGACCGCCGTGCTCGGCGGCGTCGAGGCCGACGTGCTGGCCGCCATCGACAAGCACGGCCTGACCCCCGCCAACATCAACGGCGCCGGCCAGATCGTCGCGGCGGGCACGCTGGAGCAGCTGGCCGCCTTCAAGGAGGAGCCGCCCGCCCGCGCGAGGCTCATCCCGCTGCAGGTCGCGGGAGCGTTCCACACCGTCCACATGGCCCCCGCCGTGGAGCACCTGCGCGCGGCCGCCGCGAGCATCACGCCGGGCGACCCGCACACCAAGCTGCTGTCCAACGCCCACGGCCAGGTCGTCGGCAGCGGCACGGAGTTCGTGAGGCTGCTGGTCGACCAGGTCAGCAACCCCGTCCGCTGGGACTCCTGCATGGAGACCATGGCCGCGCTCGGCGTCACCACGATGGTCGAGCTGCTGCCCGGCGGCACGCTGACCGGCCTGGCCAAGCGCGCTCTGCGCGGCGTGAAGAGCGTCGCGCTCAAGACCCCCGACGACCTCGACGCGGCCAGGGAGCTGATCAAATGAGGATTCCCGACGTCGCCCCAGGGGCGAGGATCCTGGCCTTCGGCCACTACCAGCCGACCAACATCGTCACCAACGACGACCTGGCCAAGACGATGGACACCAACGACGAGTGGATCCAGTCGAGGGTCGGGATCAAGGAGCGCAGGATCGCGCCCGCCAACGAGTCCGAGATCGACATGGCCGTCCAGGCCGGCGGCAAGGCGCTGGCCGGCTCGGGTCTCGCCGCCGCCGACATCGACCTGGTGATCGTGGCCACCTGCACGCTGGAGTCGCAGATCCCCAACGCCGCCGCGCGAGTGGCCAGCCGCCTGGGCATCGCGGCCCCCGGAGCCTTCGACGTCAACGCCGCGTGCGCGGGCTTCTGCTACGCGCTCGGCGCGGCCAGCGCCGCCGTACGGTCGGGGCAGGCCACCAACGTCCTGGTCGTCGGCACCGAGAAGCTGTCGCAGTGGATCGACTGGACCGACAGGGCGACGGCGGTCATCTTCGCCGACGGCGCCGGCGCCGCCGTGGTCACGGCCTCCGACACGCCCGGCATCGGCCCGGTGGTGTGGGGCAGCGCGGGCGACAAGTACGACGCCATCATCATCAAGGACCGCGACTCCTTCCTGCACCAGGAAGGTCAGACGGTCTTCCGCTGGGCCACCACCGCGCTTCACCCCGTGGCCAGGGAGGCCTGCGAGCGTGCCGGGGTGGACCCCGCCGACCTGGCGGCCTTCGTGCCCCATCAGGCCAACCTCCGCATCATCGAGGCCATCGCCCGCAAGATCGGCGCGGACAACGCCGTCATCGCACGCGATATCGTGCTGGCGGGCAACACGTCGGCTGCCTCCGTCCCGCTCGCGCTGTCCCGCATGATCGAGCGCGGCGAGGTGCAGTCGGGCCAGCTGGCCCTCCTTCTCGGCTTCGGTGCCGGTCTGACCTACGCCGGCCAGGTCGTCGAGATCCCATGACTTGTACGGCGCGCCGCGCCCGGCGCGGCCGGCCGTACAACACCCAAGAAGAATCCCAAAGGAGAACTACCGACATGGCAGTCAGCGAGCAGGAGATCCTCGAGGGCCTCGGCAAGATCGTCAACGAGATCACTGGGATCCCGGCGTCCGAGGTCACCCCGGAGAAGAGCTTCGTGGACGACCTCGACATCGACTCCCTGTCCATGGTCGAGATCGCCGTGGCCGCGCAGGACGAGTTCGGCGTCGAGATTCCCGACGACCAGCTCAAGAACCTGAAGACGGTCAAGGACGTCCTCAACTTCATCCAGGCCTGAACCTTCCCTTCTGATCAGCAAGGAGCGTAACCACGTGAGTGCGAACCGGGCACGAGTCGTCGTCACCGGGCTCGGCGCGACGACGCCCCTCGGTGGAGACGTCACCTCGACCTGGTCGGCGCTCCTCGCCGGTCAGTCTGGTGTGCGGACCCTCACCGAGGACTGGGTCGACAGCGTCCCCGTGAAGTTCGCGGGCGTCGCCGCCGTCGACCCGTCCGAGGTGCTGCCGAGGCCGGAGGCCCGTCGGCTCGACCGCAGTGAGCAGCTGGCCCTGGTGGCCGCGCGCGAGGCCTGGCAGGACGCGGGCGCGCCGCAGGTGGCCGCCGAGCGTCTCGGCGTGGTCGTCTCGAGCGGCATCGGCGGCATCACCACGACGCTGTCGGCCTACGACACCTTCAAGGAGAAGGGCTGGAGCCGCCTGTCGCCCTTCACCGTGCCGATGCTGATGCCCAACGGCCCCGCGGCCTGGATCGGGCTCGACCTGGGCGCGATGGCGGGGGTTCACGCGACCGTCTCCGCCTGCGCCTCCGGCGCCGAGGCGATCGGCTACGCGATGGACATGATCAGGGCGGGCCGCGCCGACATCGTCGTGGCCGGTGGCACCGAGGCCGCCATCCACCCGCTCAACATCGCCGCCTTCGCGGCCGCGCGGGCCATGTCGACCCGCAACGACGACCCGCAGGGCGCCTCGCGTCCGTGGGACCGCGACCGCGACGGTTTCGTGCTCGGCGAGGGCGCGGGCATCGTCGTGCTGGAATCGGAGGAGCACGCCAAGGCGCGCGGCGCCCGGATCTACGCCTACGCCGCGGGCGTCGGCTACTCGGCCGACTCCCACCACATCACCCAGCCCGAGCCCGAGGGCAGGGGCATCATCATGGCGATGACCCAGGCGCTCACCGACGCGGGCGTGACCGGCCAGGACATCAAGCACATCAACGCGCACGGCACCTCCACGCCGGCCGGTGACGTCATCGAGGTGCAGTCGGTGGCCAAGGCCATCGGCACCCACCCGCTGGTCACCTCCACCAAGTCCATGACCGGCCATCTGCTGGGCGGCGCGGGCGGCATCGAGTCGGTCTTCACGGTGAAGGCCCTCGAGGGCCGCATCGTGCCCGCGACCATCAACCTGGCCAACCCTGACGACGGCATCGAGGTGGACATCGTCCACGGCGAGTCCCGCAAGCTGCCGGAGGGCGACATCGCCGCGGTGAACAACTCGTTCGGGTTCGGCGGCCACAACGTGACCGTCGTCTTCACCAGCCACTGAGGGAGCACCGGATGACCGTGCTCGACAACGGTGCGGTGACCGGCGCCTCCGACGAGACGCCCGCCGATCCTCGCGACCCGGTCGTCCGCCTGACTGCGCTGCTCGACGAGGGCTCGCTGCGTCCGATCACTCCCCAGGACAAGAGCGGCGTCCTCGCCGCCATGGGCCGTGTCGAGGGTGTCCCCGTCGTCGCGTTCTGCAGTGACGCCCGCTTCCAGGGCGGCGCGATGGGCAGCGAGGGCTGCGAGCACATCGTGCACGCCTACGACGTGGCCGTCCGTGAGCGGGTGCCGGTCATCGGCGTCTGGCACTCCGGCGGTGCGCGACTCGCCGAAGGCGTCGAGTCGCTGCACGCCGTCGGCCGGGTCTTCGCCGCGATGACCAAGGCGTCGGGCATCGTGCCGCAGCTGTCGGTCGTCGTCGGCCCTGCCGCGGGCGGCGCCGCCTACGGCCCCGCCCTCACCGACATCGTGATCCTCGCCGAACAGGGCCGCATCTTCGTGACCGGGCCCGACGTCGTACGCAGCGTCACCGGCGAAGACGTCGACAGCGCCGCGCTCGGCGGCCCCGAGCCGCACAGCAAGCGCAGCGGCGTCGTCCACGTCGTCACCAAGACCGAGGCCGAGGCGCTGCTGACGGCGCGCCGGCTGGCCGTCCTGCTCGGCCACCAGGGCAGGGTGCGCACCTCCTCGGTCGAGGAGGTCGACTTCTCCCCCCTCCTTCCCGAGTCGGCCAGGCGCGCCTACGACGTCAAGCCGCTCGTCAACGGCCTGCTCGACGAGCAGGGCGTCGAGCTGCACCCCAAGTGGGCGCCCAACATCGTCACCACGCTCGGCCGCCTGGGCGGCAGGACCGTCGGCGTCATCGCCAACAACCCGCTGCGGTTGGGCGGCTGCCTCGACGCCACGTCCGCCGAGAAGGCCGCTCGCTTCGTTCGCATGTGTGACGCGTTCGGCGTGCCGTTGGTTGTCCTGGTGGACGTTCCCGGCTACCTGCCGGGCGTCGGTCAGGAGCACGACGGCGTGGTCCGCCGCGGCGCCAAGCTCCTGCACGCCTTCGCCGAGGCCTCCGTGCCGCGCGTCACGCTCGTCACCAGGAAGGCGTACGGCGGCGCGTACATCGCGATGAACTCCCGCGCGCTCGGCGCGACCAGGGTCTTCGCCTGGCCGACCACCCAGGTCGCCGTCATGGGCGCCGTCGCGGCCGTCCGCGTCCTCAAGCGCCGCGAGCTCGCGGCCGCTCCCGAGGAGGAGCGGGCCGAGCTGGAGCACCGCCTGGCCGAGGAGCACGAGAAGCTCGCCGGCGGGTTGCGGCGGGCGCAGGAGATCGGCGTGATCGACGAGGTCGTCGAGCCGGCCGCCACCCGTGGCGCCATCGCCAGGGTCCTCGCCGCGGCCACCCCGGCCAGGGGCGCCCACGGCAACATCCCGCTGTAGCCGTTCCAACGACCGGTGCCCTTCCACCCGCCCGGGTGGCGGGGCACCGGCGTTTTCGGGAGGTGGCCGCGTTTCGGGGGGTGGCCGCGTTTCGGGGGGTGGCGGCGTTTCGGGGGCGGACGTGTTTCGGGGGTGGCCGCGTCTCACGGGTGGCGGCGTCTCACGGGTGGCCGCGTCTCGCGGGTGGCTGTTCATGGCCTTTCCTCGGGGCGGGGTTGGCGGTCGCGATCTTTGCGTGCATCCTGGGTGCGATAGGAACGTCTCGGTGTGACATTTCCTGACAGGCGATGTCACACCGCGCCGCGCGCAGGGCGTGCTCCGAATGCGAACCACCCGGCGGGAGAGCCACGCGCGCGGGTTTCCGGATCCACCCCACCGGAGGTATGACGTGTTGCGTGTGATCGGCGCGGGTTTCCCGCGTACCGGGACCAGCTCGATGAAGGCCGCGCTCGAGCGGCTGGGACTCGGCCCCTGCTACCACATGTTCGAAGTCCTGACCAACCCCGACCACGTCGACAGGTGGCTGCCGCTCGCCTCGGGCGGCCCCGTCGACTGGGAGACGGTCCTCGACGGCTACCGGTCCACGATGGACTGGCCGGCCAGCCACTTCTGGCGCGAACAGGCGGCCGCCTATCCGGACGCGAAGGTCGTCCTGACCGTCCGCGACCCGCACCGCTGGTACCGCAGCATGACAGAGCTGATCGCCAACGGGCCCGGCAGGGAACTGCCGGCCGACCTGCCGGAGCCGGCCGCGACGGTGTTCCGATCGATGGAGCGGCTCGGGCCCGTCATGGAGCACATCGTGGGCTCCACGTTCGGCGCCGGCTACTCCCTCAGGACCGGCCTGCCCGACGAGGACACCGCCGTGGCCGCCTTCCACCGGCACGTGGCCGAGGTGAAGGAGAGCCTGCCCGCCGAGCGGCTGCTGGTCTTCGACGTCCGGGAGGGCTGGGCGCCGCTGTGCGACTTCCTGGAGGTGCCGGTACCCGCGGGTGAGCCGTTCCCGCATCTCAACGACTCCGAGGCGATGAAGAAGAATCTGGGACGCCTGGTGAGTGGGGAAGGCTTCATCTCGCCGTTCAGCCCCTCATGACGCCCTGAAGCCGGCCCTCGCGTCCCGCCTGCCGTACGGCGGAGCCCGCCCGCCGTACGGCCGGACCCCCGGCACCTCGCCGCGGCGTCTCCATCCGGGGTCCCCCGACCGGCTCTCTGGACCGGGTCCCCGGCCCGGGTCGTCGGGCGGAGTCTTCGGACGAGACCTCCGGGGGCATCTCGCCGCGGTGTCTCCGGGCAGGGTCTTCGCGAGAGGTCTTCGGGCGGGGGCGGGCATGACGAAGCCCGTGAGCCTGAGCGGCCCACGGGCGGGAGGAGGAGGCGGCGCGGGTCAGACGGCGGCGTGCAGCCAGCGGACGGGGGCGCCGTCGCCGGCGTAGCGGAAGGGCTCGAGCTCCTCGTCCCACGGCTTGCCGAGCATCTTGTCCAGCTCGTCCTCCAGGACGCAGCGGCCCTGGGCGGACATGAGCATGACCGCGCGCAGGCGGTCCTCGGGGATCATGATGTCTCCCGACGCCCCGATCACCGCGGAGAAGGCGCCGAGCGTCGGCGTGTAGGCGTGCCTGGACCCGTCGACGCCGGGCGAGGCGTCCTCGGTGATCTCGAAGCGGATGCGCTGCCAGCCCATGAGCGAGGAGGTGATGGCCGCGGCGATGCCCGGGCGCCCTTCCCACTCGGCCTGGGCGCGCACGACGTTCGGCGCGGCCGGTTGTGGCGTCCACGTCAGGTCTACGGGTACGCCAAGAACACCCGCGACTGCCCATTCGATATGAGGGCACAGCGCGGGCTGAGCCGAGTGGACGTACAGCACGCCACGAGCAGACACCGGACCTCCCGTTTCGGTACGAGGTGCGCCTTCCCCAACGGCCTCGTCCTGGGATGATCACAAGTGACTAGGGAGAGACTACCGTCGGTCGCCCCTGGGTGCTAGAGGGGGGCTATACCAAGATGTTGCGGCTGTGGCACGTGACACTTGCCCGGCCACGGAAAGATACCGGTTCATGGACATCCAAGCGGTCGGCTCCGCGCTCATCCGCCCAGGCCAGGTCCTGACCGAGCGGGGCGCGCTGTCAGTCGCCGAGCAATGGACACAGGCGGTCTCCGAGGCCGACGGCGTCTTCCGCATCAGGTTGACGCCCGGCGAGGATCCGTGCGAGATAGCGCTGCGGCTGCGGGAGGAAGGCTTCCTGGCCTCGCCCAACCACGTCCTGGTGGGGCAGCCGCTGTGGTTCGGCGGTCCGGCGTCCAGGCCGTTCCCGGCCGCGCCGCTGACCGCGCCGTCGGGCAAGGGATCGCCCGTGACGGTCGGCGTGCTCGACACCGGGGTGGCGGCCCACCCCTGGTGGGCAGGCAGCCGCTGGTACGGCCGCGTCGGCTCCGAGGCCGCCGACCGGCCTCGGGACAACGGCGAAGGCGACGACGAGGGCGGGCTCGCGGCGCAGGCAGGGCACGGCACCTTCATCGCGGGCCTCATCCTGCGCCGCGCCCCCGGCAGCGAGCTGCGGGTCGGCAGGGTGCTGGGCGCGGACGGCATCGGCGACGAGGCGGGCCTGCTGCGCGCGCTCTACCGGCTGCGCGAGAACCCGCCGCAGGTGCTGAACCTCTCGCTCGGCTGCCACACCTTCGACGACCAGCCCTCCCGGCTGGTGATCGAGGCGCTCGGCGCGCTGCGCGACACGGTGACGGTGGCCTGCGCCGGCAACACCGCCTCCGACCGGCCCTTCTGGCCCGCCGCGCTCCCGGGGGTGGTCGGCGTCGGCGGCCTCGACGCCCGGGAGGAGGGCCGGGCGCCGTTCTCCGCCTTCGGCCCGTGGGTGAACGCCTGGGCCCGAGCCGACTGGCTGACCAGCACGTTCCTGGAGTGGGGCGAGTTCGGCGGCTACGCGCACTGGAGCGGCACGTCGTTCGCCGCCGCGCTGGTGTCGGGCGCCTTCGCGGCGGCGCCGGCGGCGCGCAAGGCCGCCGACCTCCCGGGGTCACGGGAAATTCGTGATCTGGGAGTTGCCGTCCCCTCGGGTCTGTAGAGTTTACGCTCAGTCCTCGTCTCATTACGAGGAGGCAACGTGGGCGAATCCCGACCCCCTGAGGAGCTGCTGCGAGCGGCTGCCGACGGGGACCCTTCCGCATGGACCGGGCTGGAGGAACGGTTCGGTCAGCGGATGTGGTCGGTCGCCCGCGCGTGCGGGCTCAACGAAGCCGACACCGCTGATGCCGTGCAGGGTGCATGGTTGCGGCTTCTCGAGCACCTTCACTCGATCAGGGATCCAGCGAGCGTCGGCGCCTGGCTGGCCACGGCGGCCAGGCGCGAGGCGCTCCAGATCATCCGAAGAGGGACGGGCCGCCACCCGCACCTCTGCCTTCCTGAAGGCGGTCCCTTCGATCCCGACCCGGCCTCGGCGATCCTCGAGGCCGATGAGGGACGCCTGCTCTGGCAGGCGGTGTCCGACCTGGACGAACCATGCCGAACCCTGCTCCGCCTGATGGCCACCGTTCCGGACGCGGGAACGCACCAGATGGCGGTACGGCTGGGCGTGCCGGTCGGCAGCGTAGGCCCCACCCGTCTGCGCTGTCTCCACAAACTGCGCACCCGAATCTCACTAGAGGAAAAGGTGCCATGATCAACGACGAGTATCTCCTGGCCGCGCTCCGCATCGCCGCGGGGCACGACCCGATACCCGCCCACGTCTCGGCCGCCGCCCGTGACGCGTACTCCCTCCGGCTGGCCGAGGTGGTCACCGCCGGGCCCGTGGAGTGCGCGCCCACGCGTGGCACACGTGACGCGGACGGGGCGCGCATGGTCAGGTTCGCCACGGCGGACCTCTCCTTCGATCTGGAGGTGACCATCGGGGACGGTCTCATCGATGTGGCGGGGCGGGTGTCACCGCATCCAGGTGACGGGGCCACGGTGGACATCCGCACCCCCCATCTCACGGTCTCGCGTGACCTGCGGGAGACCGGCCAGTTCGCGGCGACGGGCTTGCCGCCGGGCTGGTTCAGCGTGGTCTGCCACCGGCCGGGGCACCACCCGGTCGCCACCGGTTGGGTGCGGATCCGTCCGTGACGAACAGGCTGGTCGCGATGGCGGAGGACGCGGTCCTCCAGTCAGGCATCGATCCGGTGCGGGCGCTGGCCAGCGCCCGCGCCATCCATGCCGCCGCCTCCGGAATGGGGGCCGTCGAACCAGCCGTCGTCGCGCTTCGCGCCATGGCGCTTGCCTCCAGGGAGCTTGGGGACCTGGAGGCCGCCGAACTACACCTGCGCCAGGCGATCGCCACGGGAGACGCACCCGCCGATCGCCTGGCGCAGGCGCGCCTGTCGCTGGTGACCGTGCGCACCCAGCGCGGTCATCCGCTTCAGGCGCTGCGCATCGCCGCGATGGCGTGGGCCTACCTGTCGCCGCTCGACCGCGCCAAGCTCGACACCCAGCGGGCGGTGGCGCTGGCCCACCTGGGCCGCTACCAGGAGGCCGTCGCCTCCTGCGACCGGGCCGTCGCCGTGCTGGCGCAGGCGCCCGGCACCGTCGACGACCAGCGTTTCCTGGCGGGCGGACTGCTCAACAGAGGCCTGGTGCACGCCTACCAGAGCCGCTGGAGGCAGGCCACCGCCGACATCGCCGCGTGCCTGCGGCTGTCGCAGAGCGCGGGCCTGGCCCACCTGGCCCGTCTCGCCGCCGCCAACCTCCCTTTCCTGGCGGTACGGCAGGGCGACGTGGCCGCGGCCTTCGCCCACTACCGAGCCTGTGAAGACACGCTGTTCGGCTTCCCCGAACGGCTGGCCACGATGCGCGCCGACTTCGCCGGAGCGCTGCTGGCCGCCCAGCTGCCCGGCGAGGCGAGGGCCATGCTCAGCCTCGCCGTACCCGAACTCGAAGCCGCGGGCGCGCAGGCCGCGCTGGCGGAGGCCAGGCTGCTGCTGGCCCAGGTGGAGCTGCTGACCGGGGACGCCCGCCAGGCGCTGGCCGTCGCCGGCAGGGCGGCCGCCGAGCTGCGCGCCCATGGCCGCGAGAGCGCCGCGCCGCTGGCCGCCGAGGTCGCGTTACGCGCCAGGATCGTGCTCGAACCGCCCTCCCCCGGCCTGCTGGCCGAGCTGCTGGAGTGCGCGCGGGAACTGGCCGCCACCTCCTGTGCCGCGGGCGCGGCCGCGCTCCGGCTCGCCGCGGCCGAGCTGGCCCTCGCGCTGGACGACACCGGCACGGCCACGACCCAGCTCGCCCTCCTCGATCCCCGCGCGGCCGCGCACACGACGGAGCCACGCCGGCTCCCGCTCATGATCGACGCACCCACGCTGGCCATGCGGCGGATGACGCGGCTGGCCTCGCCGCAGCAGGCCGAGCACCTGGCCGGTGCCGACGACGACCTCGACGAGGTGCCACCGCTGGTGCGCTGGCATGCGGCGGCCCTGCTGGCCCGGATCAACGACGACCGCACGGCCGCGTTCAGCGCGGTGCTGCGCGGGCTGCGCGACCTCGGCGCCGACGCCGAACGCTTCGACGACCCCTCGCTGCGGGCCCACCGGGTGCGGGCGGGGGCGCGCCTGGCCTCCTTCGGGCTCAGCCTGGCGATCGAGCGCGGCGGCCCGGAGGCCGTCTTCGGATGGGCCGAACGCTGGCGGTCGGTCTGCGGCGGCCGACCCGTCGCGCCCGCGCTCGACAGCGTGACGTCGGCGCTGGGCGAGGCGGCGCTGGTGGAGTTCCTGTGCCATGACGGGGCGCTGCTGGTGCTGGTGGTCACCGCGGCGGGGTGCGCGCTGCGCCGCCTCGGCGACGTCACCAGCGTGGCCGAGGCCGTCATCAGGCTCCGGTACGGCCTGCGCCGGGCGAGCCTCGGCGACGGCGCTCACGCTTCCGACGATCCGCGGCGGGATCCGGTCGCGGTCGAGGCGGCCGCGCTGGAGGGGACGTTGTTCGGGCCGATCGCCGACCTGGTGGCGCAACGCCCGCTGGTGGTCGTGCCGGCGGGGCCGCTGCACACGCTGCCGTGGTCGGTGCTGCCGGTGCTGCGCGGGCGGCCGGTGAGCATCACGCCCAGTGCCGCCGCCTGGCTGTCCGCCCGCACCCGCCGCACCGCCCCGCCGGACCGATCTGTCCCGCCGGGCAGGGCCGCCCCGCCGGGCTGGGCCGCTCCGCTGGATGCGGTTCTCTCGCCCCCTGCGACTTCACCTGGGCCGACCGTGCCCGCCGCCCCTGTGAGTTCACGCGATCGCACCGCCCTGCGGGATGACTCCGTATCGGGCGCTGGCTCTGCCCTGAGTCGCGCGGTCCCGGGCGATGGTGCGGTTCTGGGCGGCGCAGTCGCGAGCGGTGGCGCGGGCCTGGGCGGCGCAGTCGCGAGCGGTGGCGCGGTCGGGGGCGGTGGTGCGGTTCCCTCTGATGGCGCCGTCCGGCCCGGGGGTGTCGTGCCGATCAGTGGTGCTTCGGCTCGGGGCGGCGAGCCGCTCGTGGTGGCGGCGGCCGGGCCCGGGCTGGAGCACGCCGAGGAGGAGGTGCGGCGGGTGGTGGGCGCGCACCGGCGCGCCGAGCAGGTGCCCGCCCGCGCCGATGACGTGATCGCCGCCCTCGGCCGGGCCGACGTGCTGCACCTGGCCGCCCACGGCACCTTCCACTCCCGAAGCCCGCTGTTGTCGAGCATCGAGCTGGAGGACCGGCCGCTGATGGCCTACGACCTGCTGCCCCTGTCGATGCCACCGGGCCTGGTCGTGCTGTCGGCCTGCGACTCGGGGATGGCCAGGGTCCCGGCCGAGGGGGCGCCGCTCGGCCTGGCGGGCACGTTCCTCGCGCAGGGCGCCTCTTGTGTGGTGGGCGGGCTCATCCCGGTGCCGGACGAGGAGGCGCTGGCGCTGATGACGGCCTTTCACGACCTGCTCGCCGCCGGTACGGCTCCCGCCGTGGCGTTGGCGGAGGCGGGGAGCAAGACGGGCGTGCTCGGCTTCACCTGCTTCGGCGCCGGCGAGCTCCCCGTCACCGCCCTGCGCGACACCCGACCCACCGCACCGGACCCCGGCCCCTGAGAACCGACCGCACCCTGCCCAACCCAGAGCCACCCGGCCTGCGGCACCCGGCCGTCAGTCCAGAGACGCCCGCCCCGCCACCCGACCGTCGAGCCCTCGCTCCACGGCCCTGACGAGACGCCCGCCCGGCGCTCCGGCCGTGGAGACCTCGTCCCGCGGTACCTGACCGTCACTCAAGAGACGCCCGCCCCGCCACCCGACCCTCAAGCCCTCGCTCCACGGCCCTGACGAGACGCCCGCCCGGCGCTCCGGCCGTCGAGCCCTCGTCCCGCGGTACCTGACCGTCACTCAAGAGACGCCCGCCCCGCCACCCGACCCTCAAGCCCTCGCTCCACGGCCCTGACGAGACGCCCGCCCGACGCTCCGGCCGTGGAGACCTCGTCCCGCGGTACGTGACCGTCGGTCGAGGGACGGCTGCCCCGCAGGACCCGGCCGTCCCGGCCCGTCACGTGATGTCGGTCCAGGGCGGGTGGGACTGCCGGGCTCCCCCGGGGGCGTGTGCCTGTGGCCGGCAAGGCGGGCGGGCCGTCGAGCGCCGCGGCGCGCGTGCGGCCGTGCCGCAGCGCCGGACGGGGCGGTGCGGCCCTGGCTGTCCTGTCGGGTGTGGCGGTGAGGTCAGGCGGTGGCGATCGGGCGGGACGGGTCGCTGATCCAGTGGGACCACGAGCCGACGTAGAGCGCCGCGGGGACGCCCGCCAGCTCCAGCGCCAGCACCTCGTGCGCCGCGGTGACGCCCGACCCGCAGTAGGCGCCCACCCGCGCCCCCTCCAGCGCGCCCAGCGCGGCGAAGCGGTCGCGCAGCGCGGCGGCGGCCAGGAAGCGGCCGTCCGGCCCGACGTTCTGGTCGGTCGGCGCGCTGACGGCGCCCGGGATGTGGCCGGCGACCGGGTCGATCGGCTCGACCTCGCCGCGGTAGCGCTCGGCGGCGCGGGCGTCCATGAGCACGCCGGAGCCGGCGAGCTCGGCCGCCTGCTCGGCGGTCAGCATGGGCATGCCGCCCGGCCTGGCCGTGAAGTCGCCGGACACGTGCGGCTCCTCCTTGGAGACCGGCAGCCCCGCCTCGGTCCACGCGCGGAACCCGCCGTCGAGGACCCTGACGTCCTCGTGACCGAAGTAGCGCAGCGTCCACCATGCCCTGGCCGCGGCCATGGAGTCGGCGTCGTCGTAGACGACGACGGGACGGGAGCCGCTGACGCCGAGCCTGCGCATGGCGGCGGTGAACGCCTCGGCCGAGGGCAGCGGGTGCCGGCCGCCGCCGTTGGGCGGCGCGGCCAGGTCGGCGTCGAGGTCGCAGTAGACGGCGCCCGGCACGTGCCCCTCGGCGTACGACTCGCGCCCGGACGGGCCGCCTCGCCGGTAACGCACGTCGAGCACGCTGGCTTGCTCCATCGCGGCCAGCTCCGCCGGGTTGATCAGGGTCATCGGGTGGATACCTCCAGGAGTGGGACGTGCTGTTCCGCGGCGGTGAGCGAGCCGTGGTAGCCGGTGAAGAGCGCCTCGATCGGATGCGTCTCAGAGGCGAGGATGGCACAGTCGGCGTACGGCACGGCGACGACGTCACCGATCCTGTCCAGCCATTCCCTGCGCACGTCGGGGCCGAACCACCCGGATTCCACCGCTTCCTGGCGTGAGACGACCCATGCCTTGCCGTCGAGCAGGTCCCGCCAGGTCTCCAAGACGGCGGGAGCGGCGCCCGGCTCGGTGTAGAGGTGCCTGGCCCTGGCCTCCCCGCCGAACATCGCCACGCCCGCGCGCAGTTCGGGTGTGGCCTGGGCGTCGATCTTCTCTTCGGCGTTGACCATGCCGTGGTCGGCCGTGACGTACAGGGCCGAGCCGGGCGGCAGCGCCGCGGCCAGCCGTTCGGCCATCCTGTCGACGATCTCGAGCTGGTCGCGCCACTCGGGGCTGCCCCAGCCGGTCAGGTGGCCGGTGGCGTCGAGGTCGCCGTAGTAGACGGTCACGTAGGCGCGCGGCGCGCTCAGCGCGGCCGCCACCCCGGCCACCCGCTCGTCGACGGTGTCTGCGGGCACGTAGCGGACGCCGCGGTAGACGGCGTCGGTCAGTCCCGTCCCCTCGAACGCGGCCGGCGCCACGTAGGAGGTCTCGATGCCCGCCCGGGCGGCGCGCTGGTAGACGGTCTCGGCCGGTTGCCAGCGGCGCGGGTCCATGGGCGGCAGGCCCTTGGGCAGGCTCCAGCGCAGGCAGTTGAACAGATGGTTGCGGCCGGGCACGGCCAGCGTCATGCCCATCATGCCGTGCTCGCCGGGCGGCAGGCCGGTGCCGAGCGTGCACAGGCTGGTGACGGTGGTGGCGGGGAAGCCGGCGGTGAGGGCGGCGCGCGCCGTGGCGGCGGCCAGGAACGGGGCCCGGTCGGCGTGGGCCTCGAGGAGCCTGGCGCCGAGCCCGTCGACCACGAACACGCACACCCGGTCGGCCGGCTCCAGCCCCAGCACGTTGCCGTCGGCCGTAGTGGCCGCGCCGAGCGCGCTCAGCAGGGAGCCCGGCAGGTCCGCCAGGGAGGCGCCGCCATAGGCGGGGATCAGCGGAACCCGGTCGTACGGCGTGGCCGGGACGTCGTCCATCAAGCACCTCGCTCGCCTCGCGTGGATGTCAGGAACCGTTCTAGCGGGCGCCGGCCATCTCGCGATAGGGCCTCGGACACCGCCGTCCGCCCGACCGTCCCGGCTCACGGTGGGGAACCCGGGACGGGGAACCCCTGCCCGCCCGGCGGCGGGGCATGCCGGGCCGGTCCACCGAGATGTCGCGTGGTCCCGGTCCGGCATGCGCCGGCGAGAAGGCGCGGAGGGGGCGTTACGCGGGGAACGGACGCGTCAGGCGGCGGCGCGGGCCGTGGCCTCGGACAGGGCCTTGGCGAAGGCGAGCACGTGGCCCACCGCCTCGGGGCCGTCGGCGGCCTCGCTGACGCGCAGCGACAGGTCGTCGGCGGTGATCGCGCCGGTGTAGCCGTGGTCGGCCTCGCAGTTCTCGTCGCCGCAGGTGGCGGGTTCGAGGTCGACGTGGGAGATGGCGCCCCAGCCGATCGTGAGCGTCACCTCGGTCGGCGGCACGCCGGGGACATAGGAGGCGGGATCGGGCACGACCCTGGTCACCGCGACCGACTGGACGCGGGCCAGCCGTACCGCCTCGGTGGTGGTGGAGGCGTGCGAGGCCGAGACCCCCTCGGCGGGCGGGTGCTCGTCGGTGTGGCAGACCAGCAGCCGGGTGCCCGTCAGGACCAGGACGGTGACGTGCCTGCGCACCTCCATGGCCGGGTCGAACGTGGCCTCGTGGTGCACCACGTAGGCGGTCACCGCTTCCTTTCCCAGCGCGGATTCGACCGCATCGGTGACGAGGTCGGGGTAGTAGCCGCTGCGCTCGATCGCTTCACGCAGGCCCGCGGCTGAGACTCGGGTTTCCCTCATGCATCCATCCTGCCAGCCCCCGAGCACCGCTCACACTCGTCGTTCCGGACCTGGACGGGCGGCCGTGCAGGCCCTCGACACTCGGCGCCGCGGCCCGGCAGGCCAGGCGGCACGAACCGCGCAGGCAGGGGCGACCGCGGTCGGGCGAGGCGGCACGAACCCGGCGCAGGCAGGGAGGCGACCGCGGTCAGGCGAGGCGGCGGGGGCCGCCGTCGCGCCGCGGACCCTCAGGACTCCTGAGGACGGCACGCGCGCCCAGGACGACGACCTCCGACTCCCCCACGAGCACCGGATCGAGGTCGAGCCTGGACACCTCCGGCAGGTCGTTGGCCAGGCGGCCCACCCGGACCAGCAGTTCCTCCAGGGCGCCGACCGCGACGGGCGGGTAACCGTACTCGCCGAACAGCAGCGGCGCGGCCCGCGGTGAGCGCACCAGCCCCGCGGCGTCCTCGCCGGTCAGCGGGGCGAGGCGGTGGCCGCGGTCCTGCAGCAGCCTGGCGGTCACCTCGCCGAGGCCGAAGGAGACGACCGGGCCGAAGGCGGGGTCCTCCCGGACGTTCACGACGGTAGGGACCGCGGGTTGCGGGGCCATCCGCTGCACGGCGAGGACCACGTCGGCGCCGAGCTGGCCGGCCAGATCGGCGTAGGCCTGGCGGACGGCGGCGGCCGAGGTGAGCCCCAGGCGGACGGTGCCCGCCCGCTTGGCGGCCTCGGGGTCGGCGGCCTTCAGCACGACCGGCCAGCCCAGGCGTTCGGCGGCGGCGACGGCCGCGTCGGGGGTGGCGACGACCTCGGCCGGCCAGACGGTGAGGCCGTAGCAGGCCAGCAGCCCGGTCGCGTCGATCTCGACGGGGCCGGCGTCAAGGCGGTCGGCGGAGGGGTCCGGCGTGTCCTGTCGCGCCGGTTCGGGCTCGGGCGAGCGGCTGGTGAGCGCGTCCGTCACGAGGGCGCGGGCGGCCGCGGTGTCGAGGTGGTCGAGCTCGGGCGGCGCGCCCTGGGGCTGTTTGCGCCACAGCGCGTACCTGACGACGTGGGCGAGGGCCCTGACCGCCTCCTCCGGCGCCGCGTAGGAGGGCACCGAGCCGCGCTCGGGCAGGGCCGAGGGGTCGGTGCGCAGCTCGGGCGGCATGCCGAGCTGCCCTTCGAAGGTGGCCAGCACGGGTTTGCCCACCTCGCGCGACACCCGCACCAGCTCGGCCGCCACCGACGTGGCGTCGCCGGGGATGGGCGGCATGTAGATCACGACGGCGGCGTCGACGTCGGGATCGGCCAGCACGCCCGCCAGTGCCGTGCCGAACTCGGCGGCACCGGCGGCGGCGCCCAGGTTGACCGGCGGCCGGGGCTCCAGTTCGGCGCTGACGCAGGCGTCGACGGCCAGCAGGCCCAGCGCGTCGGAGTTGGTGACGAGCCCGACGCGCGGCCCCGCGGGCAGCGGCTGGCAGGCCAGCAACTGCCCGACGTCGAACAGCTGGATGAGGTCGTCGACCCTGATCACGCCCGCCTGCTCGAACAGGGAGCTGAGCGCGCTGTCCTGCAGGCGCAGCGCCGAGGCGGAGTGGCCGATGGGCACGCCCTGGGTGGTGCCGCCGCTCTTGACCGCCACGATCGGCTTGCTGCGGGAGATGCGCCTGGCCAGGCGGGTGAACTTGCGCGGATTGCCCAGTGACTCCAGGTACAGCAGGATGACCTCGGTCGCCTCGTCCTCCTCCCAGTACTGCAGCAGGTCGTTGCCCGACACGTCGGCCCTGTTGCCGGCCGAGACGAAGCTCGAGATGCCGATGCCGCGCTGGGCCACCCGCTGCAGCAGGGCGGTGCCGAGCGCGCCCGACTGGCTGAAGAAGCCGACCCTGCCCCTGCCGGGGACCGTCGCCGCGAGCGTGGCGTTGAGCCGGACGGAGGGGTCGGTGTTGGCGATGCCGAGGCAGTTGGGCCCGACCACGCGCAGGCCGTACGCGCGGGCGATCCTGGCCAGCTCGTCCTGGCGCGCCCGGCCCTTCGGCCCGGTCTCGCCGAAGCCGGACGAGACGACGACCAGCCCGCGCACGCCCTTCTCCGCGCACTCCTTGACCACGTCGATCACGCTGTCGGCCGGTACGGCGAGCACCGCGAGGTCGACCTCGCCGTCGATGTCCTTGACGCTCGGGTAGGCCCGCACGCCCGCCACCGCCCGTACCTCGCGGTGGACCGGGTACACGGGTCCGGTGAAGTCGGCGGCCAGCAGGTTGCGCAGCACGGTCTGGCCGACGCCGCCGGGCTCGCGGGAGGCCCCGATGACGGCGACCGAGCCGGGTGTGAGGAGCCTGGCGATCGAGCGGGCCTCGGCCCGGTGCTCGCGGGAGGCGGTGACCTCCGCCGAGGTCTCGGTGGGGGTCAGGTCGAGCGTCATGCGGACCACGCCGTCGGCGAAGCGGCTCTGCGCGGTGTAGCCGACCTGGCGCAGGAGGCCCGTCATCCGCATGTTGGCGGGCAGCACGTCGGCGATGAACGTCTCGATGCCGCGCTCGCGGGCGGTGGCGGCCAGGTGTTCGAGCATGACCGAGGCCACCCCCCTGCCCTGGTGGGCGTCCTCGACGAGGAAGGCCACCTCCGCCTCGGCGGGGCCGACCCTGTCGTAGCGGACGACGGCCACCATCTCGGTGCCGATCGTGGCGATGAGGGCGACCCTGTCGACGTAGTCGACGTTGGTGAAGAAGGCGACTTCCCTGTCCGACAGCTTGGGCCGCGGACCGAAGTAGCGGAAGTAGATCGACTCGGCCGACAGCCGGGAGTAGAACGCGCGAAGCCGGTCGGCGTCGGCGGGCCTGATCGGGCGCACGTGCGCGGTGCCCCCGTCGGCCAGGACGACGTCCGCCTCCCAATGGGAGGGATACTGGGTTGCCTCCACAGTCCCGAGCGTAGACCCGCGCCCCACGTGCGGCGTCCGTTGGGCAACGCTTGTGCATCGACTATGAACGGGTGTCCGGTGTATGCCCCACGAGCAGGCCTGAAGCTGTTAAGTTTTTCGGCGTCAGGCGCGAAGGATTGCAGCAAGGCGGTGACATCATGACGCGGGTCGTGGTGGTGGGCGATCTCATGACCGATGCGGTCGCGCGCGCCCGCTACGCGCTGGCCAGGGCGAGCGACACTCCGGCGATCGTGACCATGCACGGTGGCGGTTCCGGAGCCAACATCGCCTCCTGGATGGCGGTCGAGGGTGCCGAGGTCGCCTTCATCGGCCGTCGCGGCGCCGACATCACCGGGCGCAACCGCGACATGGAGCTCATGGGCTACGGCGTCGACGCCCGGCTCGTCATGGACCCCGAGCGGCCCACCGGCACCTGCGTGGTGCTCGTCACGCACAAGGGCGAGCGCACCATGCTGTCCGACCCGGGCGCCAACGCTGCGCTGTCACCCGAGGACCTGCCGCGCGACCTGTTCAACTCCGGCGGCCACCTCCACCTGTCCGGCTACACGCTGATCAACGAGGGGTCCCGCGAGGCCGGTCAGGCCGCCCTCGACATGGCCCGCAGGTCGGGCATGTCGATCTCGGTCGACTGCTCCTCCTCCGCGCCGCTGGAGCGCACCGGCGCCGAGCCGTTCCTCGAGTGGACCAACGGCGCCAAGCTGCTGTTCGCCAACGCCGACCAGGCCAAGATCCTGACCGGCCGCGACGACCCCGAGGCGGCGGCCAAGGTGCTCACCGCCTGGTTCCCGCAGGTCGTCATCAAGATGAACGCCGAGGGCGCGCTCTGGTACACCAACGGCCGGCCCGAGCCGGTCCAGGTGCCCGCCGAGCCGGTCGACCGGGTGGTCGACGGCACCGGCGCCGGCGACGCGTTCGCCGCCGGGTTCCTGCCCGCGTGGCTGGCCGGCAAGCCGCCCGCCGAGGCGCTGACGGCGGGCTGCCGCCTGGCCGCCAAGGCGATCTCTCACCTCGGGGCTCGCCCCCGCCTCTAGCGCGGCCTATGGTGGATACTCCCCCGATGTCCTGACAAGGGAGTGAAGAGCCCGCGTGCGTCCGTTACGGCCAGGCGATCCCCGTGTCGTCGGCGGCTACGAGGTCACCGGGTTTCTCGGTGAAGGCGGTCAGGGCAGCGTCTACCGCGGCGTCGCCCCGTCCGGCGACCCCGTCGCGATCAAGATGCTGCACGCCAGGTTCGCCGACGACGCCTCGGCGGTGCGGCGCTTCAGGCGCGAGGCCGAGGCGGCGCGCAGGGTGGCCGAGTTCTGCACGGCCAGGGTGCTGGAGGTCGGCGCGCTCGACGACCAGCCGTACATCGTCAGCGAGTACGTCGCCGGCCCGTCGCTGCAGCGGCAGGTGGCCGAGTCCGGGCCGCTGACCGGCTCCTCCCTGGTACGGCTGGCGGTCGCGACCGCGACCGCGCTGGCGGCGATCCACCGCGCCGGGGTCGTCCACCGCGACCTCAAGCCGAGCAACGTGCTGCTGGCCCCGGACGGGCCCCGGGTGATCGACTTCGGCATCGCGCGGGCGCTGGACGTGAGCCAGAGCCTGACGACGAGCGTGGTGGGCACGCCCGCCTACATGGCGCCCGAGCACTTCCACGGCGACGCCTCCCCGGCGAGCGACGTCTTCTCGTGGGCGGGCACGATGGTCTACGCGGCCACGGGGCGCGGGGCGTTCGGGTTCGGGCCGCTGCCGGTGGTGATGCATCGGATCCTGGTCATGGAACCCGACCTGTCGGGGGTGGAGGCGCCGCTGCGGGAGCTGCTGGGGGCGTCGCTGGGCAAGGACCCGGCGGCGCGCCCGACGGCCGAGCAACTGCTGCGGGAGCTGATCAGGGCGGGCTCGGGCCCGCAGGCGCCGCCGTACGGCACCGCACCGGCCCCCGCTTCCGCGCCGCCGTACGGCACAGCACCACCACCCGCTCCCGTTCCCGCGCCGCCGTACGGCATGCCGGCACCTGCAGGTCCCTCCTCCGCGCCGCCCTACGGCACGTCGGCGCACCCGGTGTCGGTCTCCTCCCCCTACGGCGGCGGTCCCGGGCCGCACGCTCCCGGGTGGACGCGGCCGTCGCAGGGCGCGACGACGCCGGTCACCGCCGCGCCGTACCCGGGGGGCGGGCAGGCGCCGGGGACCCTGTCCACGTATCCGGTCTCCGGGGCGGTGGGCAGACCGTCCGGCCGGGCGTGGAAGGTGCTGCTGCCGGTCGGGGCGGCGGCGATGACCGTCGTCCTGGGCGTCGCGGTGTGGGCATGGCCGCGGCTGGGCCAGAACAGCGGCACGGGCGGCGAGGTGACGGCGACGCCCAGCCCGACCCGGACCGCCGCCGTCTTCAACGCGGCCCTGACCGGCGTGGTCAACCCGTCGGCCAGGAAGGGCGGCACGCTGCGCATCGGCATGACCAACATCCTGGACAACCTCGACCCGGCCGGCACCTTCTACACCGAGATGTGGAACTACGCCCGTCTCTACGGGCGCGCGCTGACCATGTACCGGCCCGCGCCGGGCGCGGCCGGCACCGAGGTGGTGCCCGACCTGGCGGCGAAGCTCGGCGAGACCACCGACAACGGCAGGACCTGGACTTTCACCCTCCGTGAGGGGCTGCGCTTCGAGGACGGCACGCCGATCACCTCGCGCGACGTGAAGTACGCCGTCGTGCGCTCGGGCGACAGGAGGCTGCTGCCCAACGGCCCCGACCCGCTGGCGCGGCTGCTCGACATGCCCGGCCGCTACACCGCCGCCGACGCCGACAAGGCGATCAGCACCCCCGACGACAAAACCATCGTCTTCAGACTCAAGAAGCCGATGTCCACCTTCAACCAGATCGCGACGCTGCCCGTGACGATGCCGGTGCGCAAGGGCGCGGCCAAGCTCCTGTCGTCCGGCCCGTACAAGCTGGACATCCAGGCGGGGAAGACCGCGACCTTCGTCCGCAATCCCGCCTGGAACCAGGCCACCGACCCGAACCGCACCGCTCTGCCGGACCGGGTCGAGCTCACCTGGGGCATGGACGGCGAGGAGGCCGACCGGAAGCTCCTGTCCGGCGAGCTGGACCTGCACGCCGGACCGCTGCCGGCCACCCTCGCCACGGTGCGGGCCGACCCGCGGCTCAACGCGCGGGCCGACGCGCCGTCCCTGGACCACCTGCGCTACCTGGCCGTCAACACGAGGGTCGCGCCGCTGGACCAGCTCGAGTGCCGCAGGGCCGTCCTCGCCGCCATCGACAAGAGCGTTCTCCACCGCCTGTACGGCGACGGCCCCTTCGGCACCGAGATCGCCACCCGCCTGCAGCCGCCGCCGCTTCCCGGCAGGGGCGAGCTGGACGGCCCCTCCCCCACCGCGACGGCCGTGCCCTCTCCCGCCTCGTGCGGCCGGGACCCGTTCACGCTGCTGGTCAGGAACGGCCCGACGGACGTGGCGGCCGGGAACGCCATCCGCGACAACCTCACGGCGGCGGGCTTCCACGTCACGGTGAAGAACGTGGACGTGCTGCACGAGTTCGACAAGCTGGGCAACCCGGCGGCGCTCACCAAGGAGAAGATCGGGCTGGTGATGCGGCGGTGGTCCGGGGACTGGCCGGACCCCGACCCGTTGCTGTCGCAGCTGATCGACAGCAGGGAGATCGTCGACAGCGGGTTCTCCGCCAACGTGGGCGTGCGGCTGCCCGAGGTCGACGCGCTGATCGACGAGTCACGGCGGACGCTCGACCCGCAGGCTCGCTTCCGGCTGTGGCGGGAGGCGGAACGGCGGGTGCTGGACGAAGGACTGATGGTGCCGCTGCTGTGGAGCAAAGCGGGGTTGATCAGGGGCAAGCGGGTCACGAACGCCCACGTCAGCAGCGTCTACCAGCACTACGACGTGACGACGATCGGCGTCACCGGCTGAGGCGTGGCCACCCGTCCTCCGTCCGGGAGGACCGGGTGACCGGCGAGCCCGCCCCGGCGACGACCCCGCATCGCGGGACCGGCGGCGGGCCGCGGGCGGCCGGGGCGCGGCGTCAGGAGGTGGTGGCGAGGGCGAGGGGCATGACGGCGGGCGCGCCCGCGTGGCGGATCAGGGCCGCGGCCAGTGTCATCGTCCACCCGGTGTCCACCCGGTCGTCGACCAGCAGCACCGGCCCGCCGCACCGCGCGATCTCCGCGCCGAGCTCCCGCGGCATGGCCAGCGTCGCCCTGATCGCCTGCACCCGCTTGGCGCTGTTGAACTGCTGCCCCGGCGCGCCCGCCCGGTAGCCCAGCTCGCCCAGGTAGGTGAGCCTGCCGACCTGCGCCAGCCGTTCGGCGAACCCTCTGACCAGCACCGGGCGCGACGCCGACGGCACGCTCACCACCGCGACGGGCCGCTGCCGCCACTCCCACGCCGCCAGCACCTGGACGACCGCCTTGAACATGTCGTCGGGGACCGGCGCGTCGGGTCCGTTGAACAGCTCCCGCAGCCGGTTGCCCCATCCGATGTCGGTCAGCCTGCCCAACGCCCTGCCCGGCTCGGCGCCCAGGTCGGGCTTGATGCGTCCGGACAGGTCGGCCAGGCCGGTGGGCCACTGCCGGCGCGCCTCCACCTCGACCCCCGGCCTCTCGAGCGTCTGCCGGGCGCGCTCCACCGCCGCCGCCGCGATCTCCGGCGAGCGGTGCGTGCCCGTGCAGTTGTCACACCGCCCGCACGGGGCCGCGGCCTCGTCGTCGAGCCGCCTGCGCAGGTACTCCTCCCTGCACTCGGACGTGGTCAGGTAGCCGAGCATGGCCTCCTGCTCGGCCTTGCGCTCGGCGGCGATGCGGGCGTAACGCTCGGCGTCGTAGGCCCACTCCTCGCCGGTCGCCGTCCAGCCGCCCTTGACCCTGCGGACGGCGCCGTCGACGTCGAGGACCTTGAGCATCATCTCCAGGCGGCTTCGGCTGAGGTCGACGACGTTCTCGAGGGCCTGGGTGGACAGCACGCCGCCCTGCTCCAGCGCCTGGAGCGTGGCCCGCACGACCGGCTCGGGCGGGAAGGCGAGTGAGGCGAAGTACGCCCAGATGTCGCGGTCCTCCGTGCCGGGCAGCAGGATGACCTCGGCCCGTTCGACACCGCGGCCCGCGCGGCCGACCTGCTGGTAGTAGGCGACGGGCGACTGCGGCGCGCCGACGTGGATGACGAAGCCCAGGTCGGGCTTGTCGAAGCCCATGCCGAGCGCGCTGGTCGCCACGAGCGCCTTGATCTTGTTGTTGAGCAGGGCCTCCTCGGCGGCCAGACGTTCGGCGGGATCGGTCTGGCCGGAGTAGGCGGCGACCTCGTGCCCCTGCTCGCGCAGGTAGGTGGCGATCTCGTGGGCCGCGGCGACCGTGAGGGTGTAGACGATGCCGGATCCCGGCAGCTCGTGGAGCGTCTGGGCCAGCCAGGCCAGCCGCTGCTCGGCGCTCCCCAGCCGGACGACCGACAGGTGCAGGCTGTCGCGCTCCAGCGGCCCGCGCAGGACGAGCGTGTCGTCGCCCCCGAGCTGCTCGGCCACGTCGCGGGTGACGCGCGCGTTGGCGGTCGCGGTCGTGGCCAGCACGGGGATGCCGGGCGGCAGCTCCTCGAACAGCGTGGCGAGCATGCGGTAGTCGGGCCGGAAGTCGTGACCCCAGTCGGAGATGCAGTGGGCCTCGTCGACCACCACCAGCCCCGCGCTCTCGGCCAGCTCGGGCAGGACGTTGTCGCGGAAGTCGGGGTTGTTGAGCCGCTCAGGACTGACCAGCAGCACGTCGACCAGGCCCTCGGCCACGCGGCCGTAGATCTCCTCCCACTCCTCGGGGTTGGCGGAGTTGATGGTGACGGCGCGGATCCCGGCCCGCTCGGCGGCGGCGATCTGGTTGCGCATCAGGGCCAGCAGCGGGGACACGATGACGGTCGGCCCCTCGCCGAGCTCCCGCAGCAGCGCGGTGGCGACGAAGTAGACGGCCGACTTGCCCCAGCCGGTGCGCTGCACCACCAGAACCCTGCGGCGGTCGACCACGAGCGCCTCGATCGCCGACCACTGGTCGTCACGCAGCCGGGCGTGATCGCCCGCCAGCGCGCGGAGGTGGGCTTCGGCTTCTTCCCGCATCATCGCGACCGCATCAGTCATGTGGTCCTTGTTACCAGGTCCGGGCGACGAATTCGTCCGCCTGCGCCACGCCGCATCCCCGATCCGCGGCCGGACCCGGCCCCCACCCCCGATAGATCCCCTGTAGGGCCCCCTATCCGCCCCTCCTGTACGGCCCCTGCCCGCCCTTCTCGTACGGCCCCTGCCCGCCCCTCCCGTACGGCCCTGCCCGCCCCTCCTGTAGGGCCCCCTGCCCGGCCCCTCCGGTACGGCAGGCCCGGCACCTCCGGTACGGCAGGCCCGGCACCTCCGGTACGGCAGGCCCGGTCACGCCCACCGTGGGTGCGGGGCCGGGGTCTGTCCTCCACGCCACTCCAGCGGGACTCCGGCGGGCCGCCGTCACATCGCCCATGGCCTGTGGGAGTCGTCGAGCGCCTGGACAGGCGGGGCGACCGCCTGGCGCGGGAGACGGGTCAGGCGGGGTCGGCGTGTTCGGGGAAGGCGTTGATGGTGACGCGGTGCATGCGGCGGCGTTCGGTGTAGTCGGCGACGGCGTAGTGCTGGGTGGAGCGGTTGTCCCAGAAGGCGAGCGTGCCGGGACGCCATCGCAGCCGCACCTGGTACTCGGGCGAGCGGATGTGGTCGATCAGCAGGGGCAGCAGCGCCTCGTTCTCCCTGTCGCCGAGTTCGACGAGCCGGGTGGTGGACGAGCGGTTGACGAACAGCGCCTTGCGTCCCGTCTCGGCGTGGGTGCGGACGACAGGGCGCACCAGCGGCGGCCACGCGGCCTGGACTTCGGCCAGGTCGAAGGGGTGTCCCTTGGAGATGGCCTTGGTCATGGAGCCGGTGATGTCGTGGACCGCGGTCAGCTCGTCGCACAGGCGCTGAAGCGGCGGCGAGAGCGTCTCGTAGGCGAGGTAGGTGTTGGCCCACAGCGTGTCGCCGCCGACGCTCGGCAGTTGGACGCAGCGCAGCAGGGAGCCCATCGGCGGGGTCGGCTCGAAGGTGTTGTCGCTGTGCCACTCGTCGCCGCCCTCGCCCTTGGGGTCGGTCTGGTCGAGCACGTGGATGGGGCTGGCCCCGTCCTTTTTGAAGGCGGGGTGGTTGAGCGTGCCGAAGTTGAGGGCGAACTGCAGGTGCTGGTCGTCGTCGATGTGCTGGTCGCGGAAGAAGAGCACGAGGTGGTCGAGCCAGCCCTGCCTGATGGTGGCGACCTCCTCGGGCGAGAGGGGTTTGCGCAGGTCGACGCCGGTCACCTCGGCGCCGATGTGCTTGGTCACCGGATGGAACTCGATCATGACGCCTCCAGGGGATCTCCTCCCCGGGACCGTACTTGCCAAGCAATTGCTTGGTCAAGTGAGTGAGAGGTGAGGATGTCAGACCCTGGTCCGATGTGCCGGGCCGCGATGCTCCGGCAGCGTGTCGCGCATGATCACACGTGCTCTGGTGAGCCTTGCCCTGCTCGGCTCCGCCACCCTCACCGCCTCCCCACCCGCGGGCGCCGCGCCGTACCCGCCTGCCGCCGGTCCGTCCGCCGCCGTGCGCCTGACGGCGGGCACGCCGACCCGGGACCCGTCCACCAGGGCGAACCCGACGGGGAGCGCTCCGCCCACCGGGCCGGCCGAGCGGATGGAGCGGTTGGATGTGTCCGTCCCCGTGGACTGGTCCAAGCCCGACGGGCGCACGATCACCCTCAAGGTCGGCAGGTTCCGCGCCACGGGCCGGTCGGCAGGGGCGGTCCTCATCGCGTACGGCGGGCCGGGCGCGCCGGGGATCAAGCTGACGGAGTCCATGCCCCAGCTATGGTCCGAGCTGCGCGCGCGGATGGACATCGTCACCTGGGACACCCGCGGCTACGGCGAGCAGTTCCAGGGCACCAGCACGGGCCTGCCGTGCGTGTGGACGCGCGTCCCGATCCCCGCCTTCCCCGAGGACGACGCCGAGTTCGCCAGGATGGCCGACACCAACCGCGGCATCGCCGAGGCGTGCCGCAACCGCGACCCCGAGCTGTTCGCGAACATGAGCTCGGCCGACCACGCCAAGGACATGGAGGCCATCAGGAAGGCGCTCGGCGAACCCCGGCTGACCTACTACGGCGCCTCCTACGCCGGCTTCTACGGCCAGGCCTACGCCCGGCTGTTCCCCGGCAAGGTCAGGGCGATGGTCCTGGACGGCACGTGGAACCACAGCACCGCCGACTGGACGGCCGAGCTGGAGGCGACCGCCCGGCAGAACGAGCAGGCCATGGACAGGTTCTTCGCCTCGTGCGAGGAGCGGGCGTGCACGCCGTCGTTCTGGCGCCGGCTCGTCGCCAGGGCCGACCGCTCGCCCGTCCCCGCCGGGGCCGGGGTGGCCTACGACGGTCGTGACCTGCAAGGTCTGGCCATGGCGTTCGTCCGGCAGGGGCCGCAGGGCTGGCCTGCCCTGTCGGCGGCGATCGAGAAGGCCGCGCGGGGCGACGCGTCGGGGTTCCTGCCCGCCCGCGGCCTGCGCTATCCGGACGCGGCGACCGGCGTGACCGAGTGCGCCGACTGGCCGCGCTTCGCCGACCGCCGGGAGATGGCCGCGACCGTGGCCAGGCTGAACAGGATCGCGCCCGGCACGGGCACCGCCAACACGCTGGCGACGGCGACCCTGACGTGCGTGGGCTGGCCGGTGAAGGTGACCAACCCGCCGAGCCCGCTGCCGAAGGGCCTGCCGCCGCTCGTCGGCGCGGGCGCCTGGGGCGAGTCGGACGCCGTGGCGCGGGTGCTGGCCCAGGTGCCGGGCAGCGGCCTGGTGCGGCACGAAGGCCCCGGCCACACGCTCTATCTGGGCAACGCGTGCGCCAGAGCCCACCTCAACCGCTACCTGGCCGACCTCGTTGTCCCCGCCAAGGGGACGACGTGCTGAAATATCGGGCGTGGATGTCATCACCTGGTATCTGGAACAGCGCTCACCCGAGGCGCTGATCCCCGCCAAACCGCCCAGGCTGCCGGTCGAGGTGGTGCGCGCCGAGGTGCCGTCGCCCGAGTTCAGCAGGTTCCTCTACACGGCGGTCGGCGGCGACTGGCAGTGGACCGACCGGCTCGGCTGGACCTACGACGAGTGGATGGCCTATCTGACCAGGCCCGGCCTCGAGACCTGGGTCGCCTGGCACCGCGGCACACCCGCCGGCTACCTCGAGCTCGACCCGCAGCCGGGCGCCCAGGTGGAGATCGCCTACTTCGGGCTGCTGCCGTTCGCGATGGGCGAGGGTGTGGGCGGGCACCTGCTCTCGGTCGGTACGGCACGCGCGTGGGACCTCGCCTCGCGCTGGCCCGACCTGCCCGCCACCGAACGCGTGTGGATGCACACCTGCACGCTCGACGGCCCGGCGGCGCTGGCGAACTATCGGGCGCGGGGGTTCGAGGTGTATGACGAGCGGCTGAACGAGCCGGGCGACGAGGACGAGGGCGAGACGCCTGGACCGTGGCCGGGCGCCCGCCGTCCCACCTGAGCCGCCGGCCCTGCCTCGGGAGCCCCTCGGCGCCGGCGGCCGGGCGGCGGAGCAGCCCGGCCACCACTTCGCCGGCCGGCGGAGCAGTCCGACCGCCTCACTCACCGGCCGGCTCGGCCGCGGACCGCCGCACGGGCCCGGCGGCAGCGCACGGGCTACCGCGGCCCGCTTCAGGGCGGGTAGGGCTCCCGCAGTCTGTTCCAGGGCGTGTGGGAGAGGGGGCTGACCGGAGTGTCATGAGGGCCCGCGCGCCTGGGGCCAGGCGACTTTCACCAGCAAGCCGGACAAACCCATCGCGCGAGTCGCGGGCACCCAAGATTCTTCGGCACAATGTTCGACATGGCCCGACGGACGACCACACCCCCGCCTGACGAGGACTTCGAGGAGCGGATCGTCGACATCGACGTGTCCGCGGAGATGCGCACGAGCTTCCTCGAGTACGCCTACTCGGTGATCTACCAGCGTGCGCTGCCCGACGCGCGCGACGGGCTCAAGCCCGTCCAGCGCCGCATCCTCTACTCGATGAGCGAGATGGGCCTGCGCCCAGACCGCGGCCACGTGAAGTCCTCGCGGGTCGTCGGCGACGTCATGGGCAAGCTCCACCCCCACGGCGACACCGCCATCTACGACGCGCTGGTGCGCTGCGCCCAGCCGTTCTCGATGCGCATCCCGCTGGTCGACGGCCACGGCAACTTCGGCTCGCCCGACGACCTGCCGGCGGCCATGCGCTACACCGAGGCCAGGCTCGCCCCCGCGGCCATGCTGATGGTGCAGTCGATCGACGAGGACACCGTCGACTTCAAGCCCAACTACGACGGCCAGGAGACCGAGCCCACGGTCCTGCCCTCGGCCTTCCCGAACCTGCTGGTCAACGGCACGACCGGCATCGCGGTCGGCATGGCGACCAACATGGCGCCGCACAACCTCGTCGAGGTCATCGCGGCCGCCCGCCACCTGATCAAGAAGCCGGAGGCGACGCTCGACGAGCTGATGAAGTTCGTGCCGGGGCCCGACCTGCCGACCGGCGGCATGATCATCGGGCTGCAGGGTGTGCGCGACGCCTACGAGAGCGGGCGCGGCACCTTCCGCATGCGCGCCAAGTGCGCGGTCGAGCAGATCACCCCGCGCCGCAAGGGCATCGTCGTCACCGAGCTGCCGTTCAACGTCGGCCCCGAGCGGGTGATCGGCAAGATCAAGGAGCTGGTCAACGCCAAGAAGCTCCAGGGCATCGCCGACCTGAAGGACCTCACCGACCGGCACAAGGGCCTGCGCCTGGTCATCGAGATCAAGAACGGGTTCATCCCCGAGGCGGTGCTGGAGGAGCTCTACCGGCTCACGCCGATGGAGGAGACCTTCGGCATCAACAACGTCGCGCTCGTCGACGGCGAGCCGCGCACGCTCGGCCTGCGCGAGCTGCTCAAGGTCTATGTCGAGCACCGGCTCGAGGTCGTGCGGCGCCGCTCGGAGCACCGCAGGCGCAAGCGCGAGGAGCGCCTGCACCTGGTCGACGGCCTGATCGTCGCGCTGCTCAACATCGACGAGGTCATCCAGGTCATCCGCGCCAGCGACGACTCCGCGCAGGCCCGCGCCCGCCTGATGGAGGTCTTCGACCTGTCGGAGATCCAGGCCGGCTACATCCTCGACACCCCGCTGCGCCGCCTGACCCGCTTCGACAAGCTGGAGCTCGACCGGGAGAAGGAGACGCTGTCGGAGGAGATCGCCGACCTCACCGACATCCTGTCCTCCGACGCCCGGCTGCGCCAGGTGGTCTCGGGCGAGCTGGCCGACGTGGCGAAGAAGTACGGCACGCCGCGCCGTACGGTGCTGCTGGAGTCGTCGGGCCTGACCCGCACGGCCGCGGTGACGCTGCAGGTGGCCGACGACCCCTGCCTGGTGCTGCTGTCGTCGACCGGGCTGCTGGCCCGCACCGGCGACGCCGCACCGCTGGCGGGCGGCGGCGAGCGCTCGGCTCACGACGTGCTGGTCTCGGCGGTGCGCAGCACGGTCAGGGGCCAGGTCGGCGTGGTGACCTCGCAGGGGCGCATGATCCGCGTCAACGTGGTCGACCTGCCGACGTTGCCGCCCTCGGCCAACCCGCCCTCGCTGTCGGGGGGCCACCCGATCGCCGAGTACGTCGCGCTCGAACCCGACGAGGTCGTGGTCGGGCTGGGCTCGCTCGATCCCGACAGTCCCGGTCTGGCGCTGGGCACCGCGCAGGGCGTGGTGAAGCGGGTGGTGCCCGACTATCCGGGCAACCGCGACGACTTCGAGGTCATCGGGCTGAAGGACGGCGACACCGTCGTCGGCGCGGTGGAGCTCGACTCCGAGGACCACGACCTGGTGTTCATCAGCTCCGACGCGCAACTGCTGCGTTTCCCGGCCTCGACGGTCCGCCCGCAGGGGCGCCCGGCGGGCGGCATGGCGGGCATCAGGCTCGACAGCGGGGCCAAGGTCGTCTGGTTCGGCGTGGTCGACCCGGCCGTGCCGGCGCAGGTGGTGACGATCGCGGGCTCGGCGACGGCGCTGCCCGGCACGCAGGTGGGCGGCGGCAAGGTGTCCGACTACGCCGACTTCCCGCCGAAGGGCAGGGCGACCGGCGGCGTGCGGGCGCAGCGCTTCCTCAAGGGGGAGGACGTGCTGTTGATGGCCTGGGCGGGTCCCGCTCCGGCCAAGGCGGTGTCGGCGGTCGGCAAGCCGGTGCCGCTGCCGGAGGAGATCGGCAGGCGCGACGGGTCGGGGCTGCGGCTGACCCACACGATCGCCGCCATCGGCGGAGCGCTGAGGTCGGGTCCCGAGGCGGAGCCGCCGGCACCGGCGGGCGAGGCACCTCCGACCGCATAACCCTCGCGACGCCTCCGGACACCCGCTTGCCGAGCGGGAGTCCGGGGGCGTTCGCGTGCCGAGGCGACCAGCCGGCGGGCCGGACCCGGGCAGGCACTCGATACGGAGCAGGCCGGACGAACCGACCGGTCACCTTGACGCGCCTTTCCTTCACGCCTTGAATTCAGGACTGTGCGCTCAAGAGAGCGCTCTCTCATGCCAGGAGGCGCAGTGACCCCCCGACGCATCGGCGCCCTCAGCGCGATCGCCCTGCTCTTATCCACCTGCCTCGTCCCCGCCGCCGCCCAGGCGGCCGCCCCGCTGACCGTCACCGACTTCGAGAGCGACACCCTCCCGCCCGGTGTCGTCGCCTGGGGCAACGACGCCGCGTCCACGCCCACCCTCAGCATCGAGACCGACACCAGCCGCGTGCTGAAGACCGTCTACGACGTCGGCCAGTGGGGCGGCTGGTCGCACGACCTGCCCGCCGCGCAGGACTGGACGCCCTACGAGGGCTTCGCCTTCTCGGTGAAAGGCACGGGCTCGGGTCAGCGGATCTTCTTCGAGATCAAGGACGGCGGCGGCGGGCCCGGCAGCTCGGAGCTGTTCGAGTCGTCGTTCACCGACACCGAGGCGGGCTGGCGGCGGGTCGAGGTGAAGTTCGCCGACTTCGTCAGGCGCGGCGACTACCAGCCGGGCGGCGCCCCCACCGACGGGCAGCTCGACCTGGAGCGCATGTGGGGCTACTCGATGCGCCTGCCGGCCGCCTCCTCCGGCACTTTGCTGTGGGACGACGTCCAGGTGTACGGCACCGCGCCGCCGCGCCCGGTGCGCCTGACGACGAGCGCGCCCGTCTACCCGGTCAGGGAGAAGGGCGCGGCCCAGGTGGGCGTCGCCATCTCCGCGGTGCCCGCGACGGACCTGACCGTCCGCTACGCGACCGGATCGGGCACGGCCACACCCGGATCGGACTACACGCCCGTGGAGGGGACGCTGGTGTTCCCCGCGGGCTCGCCCGCCGGGACCACGAAGACCTTCACCGTCGCCACGAAGGCCGACGCCGACCCCGAGGTGGCCGAGACCATCCCGATCGCGTTGTCCGGCGAGGGCGTCTCACCGCCCGCCGACGACGCCGTCGTGGTGATCGACGCGCACGGCCTGCCGTACCTCGACGCCCGCAGACCCGTCAGGCAGCGCGTCGCCGACCTGATGGGGCGCATGACGCTCGCCGAGAAGGTCGGCCAGATGACCCAGGCCGAACGCGGCGCGCTCGCCAAGCAGGACGACATCGCCACGTACCTGCTGGGCTCGCTGCTGTCGGGCGGCGGCTCCGCGCCCGCCACCAACACCCCCGAGGGCTGGGCGGACATGGTGGACGGCTACCAGCTGCGCGCCCGGCAGACCAGGCTGCAGATCCCGCTGATCTACGGCGTCGACGCCGTCCACGGCCACAACAACGTGGTCGGCACCACGATCTTCCCGCACAACGTCGGTCTGGGCGCCACCCGCGATCCGGCGCTCGTCGAGAGGACGGGCGCGATCACGGCCGAGGAGGTGAAGGCGACCGGCATCCCGTGGGACTTCGCGCCGTGCCTGTGCGTCTCCCGCGACGACCGCTGGGGCAGGGCCTACGAGTCCTTCAGCGAGGACCCCGCGCTGGTCTCGCGCATGGCCGCGATCGTGACGGGTTTGCGGAAGAAGGGCGTGCTGGCCACCGCCAAGCACTACGTGGGCGACGGCGGCACCGCCTACGGCTCCTCGACCACCGCCGACTACACCATCGACCAGGGGGTCTACACCGGCGACCGGGCCGAGCTCGAGGCCGTCCACCTGGGGCCGTTCGCCGAGGCGGTCAGGCGCGGCGTGGGCAGCGTCATGCCGTCCTTCTCCAGCGTCGGCGCCACCAAGATGCACGCCCACCAGGAGCTGATCACCGGGGTGCTCAAGGGACAGCTCGGCTTCAAGGGCTTCGTGGTCAGCGACTGGCAGGCCATCGACCAGATCCCCGGTGACCAGGCGAGCGACGTGCGCACCTCCGTCAACGCCGGCCTCGACATGATCATGGTGCCGTACGCCTACACCGCCTTCGTCGAGGCGCTGACCGCCGAGGTGACCGCGGGCCGGGTGGCGCGGTCGCGGATCGACGACGCGGTCGCGCGCATCCTCACCCAGAAGTTCGAGCTGGGCCTGTTCGAACGCCCCTACGCCGACAGGGACGGCCTGCCCGACGTCGGCTCGGCCGCCCATCGCGCCGTGGCACGCACGGCCGCCGCCGCCTCGCAGGTGCTGCTCAAGAACGACGGCGGTCTCCTCCCGCTGCGGCCCTCGGCGAAGGTCTACGTCGCCGGCTCCAACGCCGACGACCTCGGCAACCAGATGGGCGGCTGGACGATCAGCTGGCAGGGTTCGCCGGGGCCCATCACCCAGGGCACCACGATCCTGCAGGGCATCCGCGCCCGTGCCGCCGCCGTCACCCACTCCGCCGACGCATCCGCGCCGCTGGAGGGACACGACGTGGGCGTGGTCGTCGTGGGCGAGCGGCCGTACGCCGAGGGCTTCGGCGACGTCGGCCGCCAGGGCCGCACGCTCGACCTGTCGCCCGCCGACCAGGCGGCCGTCGACAAGGTCTGCGGGGCGCTGAAGTGCGTCGTGCTCGTCGTGTCGGGACGGCCGCTGGCGCTGGGCGAGCTGTCCGGCGTGGAAGCGCTCGTCGCCTCCTGGCTGCCGGGCTCCGAGGGCGCGGGCGTGAGCGACCCGCTGTTCGGGGCCGTGCCGTACACCGGCAGGCTGCCCTTCACCTGGTTCCGTACGGCGGAGCAGCTGCCGATCAACGTGGGTGACGCCGCCTACGACCCGCTCTTCCCCTACGGCTGGGGACTGCGGACCGACCCGGCCCGGCCCAGGCTCAAGGCGGTGCGGGACGAGCTGGCCAGGGGTGACGGCGGCTCCCGCGCGGCCGCCACGGCGCTCGGGGTGGCGCTGGGCTCCCGCCACTGGAACGCCGACGGCAGCGTGCGCGAGGCACGCGTGGTGCTGGCCTCGCTCGGCGTGGCGGCGACGCTGCTCGAACGGTCGAGGAGCGACACGTTCGCGCAGGACGACGCGGTGGTGTCGGTGGCCAGGGACGTGGCTCAGGCCGGCGGTCGCCGTACGGACCTGCAGGCGCAGGCCGACCACGAGCTGGCGGCGGGGAACCTACGGAAGGCGGTGGACCTCCTGATCCAGGCGGCCCGCTGACCGGCCCCAGGTGGCTCTGACCGCACCGCCGGTCGCCCGACCGGCCCCAGGACGCTCCCGCCTCCGGTCACTGACCGGGCCCACGGCGGTCGCGTCCTGGCTGCCGGTCTCCTGACCTGCCTCCGGGCGACCGCAGATGGACCGCCGGTCGCCTGACCGGTGGGGGCCGGGCGGGCTGGTTTCAGCCGTCGTCGGCGACGCACAGGCAGAACGGGTGCCCGGCCGGGTCGAGGAAGACGCGGAAGTCGTCCTCCTCGCTCGGCTGGAACTCGTGCTTGGTCGCTCCCAGCGCGAGGACCTGCGCCTCGGCCTTGTCCATGTCGTCGACGGTGACGTCGATGTGGAACTGCTGCGGCATCTCGGCGCCCGGCCAGGCCGGCGGGCGGTGGTCGTCGACCTGCTGGAAGGCGAGCCGGGGGAAGCGCCCGCCGTCGCTGACGACGACCCAGTCGCCGTCGTCACCGGTGATCTCCCAGCCGATCAGCTGGGCGTAGAAGGCAGCCAGAGCCCGAGGGTCGGCGCAGTCGATGACGGTCGAACGCATCCGTGCGATTCCTGCCATGCGACTTCCCTGCCCGGCCGGCCGGTTCTCATGCGGCGGCCCGACGGCGACGCCGAGCCCGGGGCCGACGGCAGGCGGCATGGGCTGCAGGAGAGGTGTATCCCACGCTGAGCAGGCGGCACGGGCCTCGTGGTCACCCGACACGGGCCTAGGACGGGTGCCCGGGGCTCCACCCCGACGGCGGAGGCGTGCGACCGGGGCTGAGGGCAGGGCGGCACGAGCTGAAGAAGGGGTGCCCGTGCCGGCGCGTGGATCAGGCGCGGCCCTCAGCCCCGGAGTCAGGCGGAGGCGACGGCGGGCAGGGCCAGCAGGAGCTCATAGGGCTCGCTGCCCGCCCACTCGCGGATGAAGCGAGCCCCCTCCTCTCCAGGAGAGAACTCGTCGAACCCCAGCGGCCCGAAACATCCGGCCTTCTCCAGCATCTCGATGAGCGGATCGTCCTCGGGCAGGCTCCCCACGTAGGCGGCCGCGTCGAGCAGCGCGAGCGCGCATCTGGCGTTGCGCCCGTCGTCGGACACCTCGACCCGGTCCAGCCGCCGTCGCCCCTGATCGCGCAGGTACGCGGCGAGTGATTCGGTCCTACTCACGTCACCCTCTTAGATCACACACGGTGGGCTACAACATCATCACGTAAAGTGAGCAAGTATGGTGGGGCGTTCGCCAACTTGCTCGCCAACCAGGACCCGGAAACCTTCACGAAACGGTCATGCGGAATCATCGAGACATGACTGCGTTCGATGACCTGCTCGCGGCGAACGAGACGTACGCGCGGACGTTCGCCTATTCCGGCCTCACCGGTACGGCAGCGCGCGGCCTGGCCGTGGTGACGTGTATGGACTCCCGCATCGACCCCCTGGGGCTGCTCGGCCTGCGCGCCGGAGATGCCAAGATCCTTCGCAACGCGGGCGCCAGAGTGACCGACGACGTCCTGCGCACCCTCGTCCTCGCGGTGTACCTCCTGGGGGTGGAGCGGGTGCTGGTCATGCCGCACACCGACTGCGGCATGGCGAAGGTCACCGACACCGACGTGCACAGCCTGACCGCCGCACGCGGTGTCGACACCAGGAGCCTGGAATTCCACACGGTCCCCGACCAGGACGCGGCGCTCCGCCACGACCTGACCAGGATCAGGACCAGCCCGTTCCTGCCCGCCGGCATGCCGATCGGCGGCGCCATCTACGACGTCCACACCGGCAAACTGATGCCGGTCGAACTTCCCTGACGGGAACCACCGGGCCAGCCGATCGGGCAGACTCGGAGCCTGTAGCCACTGGTGAGTGAGCACTCCCACCCTCCGGACCTCGAGTCCCAGGGTCAGACCGTGCCCTCACCGGTGGGCAGGGGTCTTGGTTGCCGACGGGATGTCGTGCCCGCCGCGTCGTTGGCTGGGCACGTGTCCATCGTCGGGCGCGCCGCCGAACTGACGGCTGACACCAGGACCCGCCGTACCAGGCGCGCGTCCCGGGATGACATGACCGGCATCCGAGAACCGGCTACACCAGACACGACAACCGGAAAGACCCCGCACACGCGGCAGGACCGGCCGCAGCGGGCGGGCCGCAGTGGCTCGACGCTCCGGACCCGACCCCCGCCACGCGGTGCCCTCCCGCACGCATGCGCAGGTACTCGAGGCGCGGTGGATCAGCTGGTCGGCAGGGTATGGCGCAGCTATGGCCGACCAGGTTGAAGAACGCGTCGAAGCTTCACGTGAGCGGGCTCGGCAACTTCGCGAGCGGGCTCGGCAGGCCGGTGAGCGCGCCGAGCAGATCGCCCAACGCCTGCAGGAGCTGGAGCGGAATCCGGTCGGCGGATGGGCGCGCGGATCCACGGCCCGGCAGGCCCGCGAGGCGGCAGCGCGCACCGTACAGGCCGCCCACCACGCCGCATGCGCCGAGGCGGCGGCCCAGGAGGGCTATCGCCAGGCCGCCCGCGCCCACCGCCGCACCGCCGACCTGCACGACATGCTGGCCGCCGCACACATCGGCGACGCCGAATGGCATCACCACCGCGCCGAGCAACTTCGCCGAGAGGCCTGCGAGGACGACGAGCAGAGCGGTCTCTCCCACACCGGTTGACCAGCAGGACACGCTGCCCCACGCCGGATGACGGAGCAGGTGTCCGTGGAGTCGCCGAGGCGGACTGCCCGACGGCGGACGACCAGCCTGGCCATCCCGTGACGGCCGGGCCGTTGCGCGGGCGCAGCCCGGCGGTCTGGCGTTCAGCCCTGTAGGCGACGACCGACCAATCCCCCGGCACAACCCACCCGCCTGGTGCGGGCGATCGGCCCTCTGGGTGACGACCGACCTCCGCCGGCGCAGACCAGCGGCCTGGTGGCGGGGTTCAGCCCTCTGGGCGACGGCCGACCAATCCGCCGGCACAAAACCGGCGGCCTGGTCTGGGCGATCGGCGGTGCGGGCGACAGGACCTCCGGCGCACCGGAGACCGTTTTCCCGAGGATCGCATCGGCTGAAGGGTCAGGGGCCGCCCCTTAGAAAGCGCACCGGCTCACGAGAAATCTGAACAGCTCCCCACAGAAGGCGAGGAGAACATCGTGGTCATCATCTCCGGCAAGCTCTACGTGGCCGCCGACGCCCGCGACGCCTACCTGGCCGACTGCCGCGAGGTGATGGAGCAGGCCAGGTCGGCCCCCGGCTGCTTCGACTTCGCCCTGTCGCCCGACCTGCTCGAACCCGACCGGATCAACGTCTACGAGCGCTGGGAGACCGACGAGGACCTCGAACGCTTCCGAGGGGAAGGCCCCAGCGGCGCCCAGACGGCACAGATCCGCGCGGCCGAGGTGAGCAGGTACCGCATCTCGGCCATCGAACCAGCTTAGAGGCCACGCGGATTGGTGCGAATGGAGGCTGTCTGCGGGCTGGGTCAGGACTTGCCCACCCGGGCTGCCGAGGTCTCGAACGTGACGTTGCGTAATCGGACACATCATCGCCTTGTGTAGTTCCACGGATCCCGCCGACCGCTGTCATCGACCACGATCAGGCACCTACAGTTGTCGAGCCACGCCCACGTAGCCGTACGATCACCCGATCAAGGACCACGATGTCGATACACGAGAATCTGGCAATCCTTCGCCGCGCCGCCGAATCCGGAACGGTCATCATCACGGCGTCGGAGCCCGCCTCCGCCGAAGCCGTCCGCGACCGCGAGACAGGGCTGAAGCCCCATTTCGGAACCGTCGACTGGACGGCTCCGCCCAGCTACCGGGCTTTCCTCGCCGAGCACAACACCTTTGCCGGTAAGCGCTGGGACGTCTCATCCAACAGGTACATCGAGTTCGTCGTCGTCGGTGACGATGCCATCGTTGCGCTGAACTCCGATCTCGTGCATATGCCCGAGCAGGTGGACCGCGGTGACGGCCGGTGGCTGTCCACCAACCATCTGGTCGGCTTCGCCCTCGCCGACGCAGACAATGAGGCGGTCTGGTGCTTCGATGTCACCCAGCCGGACGCAGACGGCGAATACCCGGTCTACTACCACCACTACGACGATCAGGAAGGGCGCGCACGCTACGTTGAGGGCGGGGACTGGGAGGACCTGGCCAACTCC
Source organism: Nonomuraea sp. NPDC003727 (assembly GCF_053586935.1). Classification (NCBI taxonomy): domain Bacteria; kingdom Bacillati; phylum Actinomycetota; class Actinomycetes; order Streptosporangiales; family Streptosporangiaceae; genus Nonomuraea; species Nonomuraea sp. NPDC003727. The sequence goes on along the minus strand of NZ_JBSFNE010000015.1, from coordinate 126,208 downwards.
ACCCCGGACTTCCCCACGTTCGCCGCCTGGCTGGACGCGATGGCCAACGCGTTCACCGCGCCTGAGCCACCGAGCTGGTTCGAGCAACTGGGCTCTCCGGGCTTCTACCCGGGGCTGTAGGAGGCCGTACGGGCAGGGGTGCGATCATGGTCGGCGATTCGGGCGTCCGCCCCAGCGGTGAGTCGTCCATGCCTGCCGGATCAGACCGCGCACGGTGATGATCGTGTCGGCGAGGCCGAAGAATGCGCCGACGACGGTGGCGCGCCGGATCCACTCGTCGCCGGACCGTGGTGGCCGAGCAGGTCGTGTCGGCGATCGCCTGGCAGGAGCAGCCGAATCGCAGGAGCTGCGGCATCTTGTCGAAGATGATCCGGTCGGTGATGCGTGGGCGGTGGCAGCCCAGCGGATGAGTCGCCGCGCAGGTCGGCCGCTCGGGCAACAGAGCGGCGAATCGGCCCCGGAGTGGTTCGGTCAGCCATGATGGAAGTACAGGCACAGGTCTCCCGGGTGGTCACAGAGCGTCGCAACTCCATGATCGCCAGGACCTGTGCCTGTACTTATTGCCGGGGTAGCACCAGCACGCCTGTCTGCGCGACCTCTTAGCGCAGCCGGCCGGTCCGATGCGGCTCAGGCGTCGATGTGGTCGCGGTCGACCTCGGCGGCGCTGCTCACGATGAACTCCCTGCGCGGCGCCACATCGCTGCCCATCAGCAGGTCGAAGATGCGCTCGCCCGCCTCGGCGTCCTCGATGCGCACCCGGCGAAGGATGCGGTGGCGCGGGTCCATCGTGGTCTCGGCCAGCTGGTCGGCGTCCATCTCGCCCAGACCCTTGTAGCGCTGCACCGGATCCTTCCAGCGCTTGCCGCGCCGTTCGAGATCGCGCAGCACCTTGTGCAGCTCGGCGTCGGAGTAGCAGTAGATGTACTTGTCCTGCCCGCGCCCCGGGTTGGTCAGCTCGATGCGGTGCAGCGGCGGCACGGCGGCGAAGACACGCCCCGCCTCGACCATCGGTCGCATGTAGCGGTGGAAGAGGGTCAGCAGCAAGCAGCGGATGTGCGCGCCGTCGACATCGGCGTCGGCCATCAGGATGATCTTGCCGTAGCGGGCCGCGTCGAGGTCGAAGCTGCGCCCCGAGCCCGCGCCGACCACCTGGATGATCGCGGCGCACTCGGCGTTCTTCAGCATGTCGGCCACGGAGGCCTTCTGCACGTTGAGGATCTTGCCGCGGATGGGCAGCAGCGCCTGGAACTCCGAGTCGCGGGCCAGCTTGGCCGTGCCGAGCGCGGAGTCTCCCTCGACGATGAACAGCTCGCTGCGGTCGACGTCGTCGCTGCGGCAGTCGACCAGCTTGGCGGGCAGCGCGGAGTTCTCCAGCACGCTCTTGCGGCGCTGGTTGTCGCGGTGCTCGCGGGCGGCGATGCGTGCCTTGGCAGCGGCGACGATCTTCTCCAGTACGGCCCGCAACTGCTGCTTGGCCCGCCGCGGCGGGTTGGCGAACAGCTCCCTGAGCTCACGCGAGACGACATGGGAGACGATGCGGGTGGCGGCCGAGGTGCCGAGGACCTCCTTGGTCTGCCCCTCGAACTGCGGCTCGGGCACGCGAACGGTGACCACGCCGGTCAGGCCCTCGAGGATGTCCTCCTTGGTGACCGGGTCGTCGCCGTTCTTCAGCAGCCTGGTCTCGCGCAGCAGCTCGTTGAGCGTGCGGACCAGACCGCGCTCGAACCCGGTGATGTGGGTGCCGCCCTTGGGGGTGGCGATGACGTTGACGAAGGAGCGGACGGTGGAGTCGTAGCCCTTGCCCCAGCGGATCGCCACGTCGACGGACAGCTCTCGCTGCACCTCCGTGGGCGTCATGTGGCCCTGGTCGTCGAGGACGGGCACGGTCTCGTGGAAGTGGCCGACGCCCTGCATCCGCAGAACCTCGCAGACCGCCTCGTCGCGGGCGAGGAACTCGGTGAACTCGGAGATGCCGCCGGCGAAGCGGAACTCCTCGGTCTTGCCCTCGTGGATGAGGACGAGCGTGAGGCCCGGCACGAGGAAGGCGGTCTGGCGCAGCCGTACGTGGATCTCGTCGATCGAGACCTCGGCGTCGGGCAGGAAGATCTGCTTGTCGGCCCAGAAACGGACGCGGGTGCCGGTGGCGTCGGCGCGCAGCTTGCCGCCGTCGCGCAGGCCGGACTTCTTCTTGAACTTGGCGGTGGGCCCCGGACCGTCGAACACGCCGGGCACACCGCGCCTGAAGCTGATCAGGTGGATCTGGCCGCCGCGGTCGACCTCGACGTCGAGCCGGGACGACAGCGCGTTGACCACGGAGGCGCCCACGCCGTGCAGGCCGCCCGAGGCGGCGTAGGAGCCGCCGCCGAACTTGCCGCCCGCGTGGAGCTTGGTGTAGACGAGCTCGACGCCGGGGAGCCCCGACTTGGGCTCGATGTCGACCGGGATGCCGCGGCCGTTGTCGCGGACCTCGATGGAGCCGTCGTCGTGGAGCTCGACCTCGATGCGGGTGCAGTGACCGGCCAGCGCCTCGTCGACGCCGTTGTCCACGATCTCCCAGAGGCAGTGCATGAGACCGCGGCTGTCGGTGGACCCGATGTACATCCCAGGGCGCTTGCGGACCGCCTCGAGGCCCTCAAGCACCGACAGGTGACGAGCTGTGTAACCCGCCTCCGCTACCGTCACTCCAGCTCCTCTGGTCATGCATCGAACACGTGTGCGTAGCTTACCGTTCTTCCCGCCTGTGCGCGTACAAGCTTGCCATCAGGCGACGTTTGGCGTTACCAACGGCGCGTCAGACGTTACCTTGGGCCATATTCCGCTCTGGGCGTAGCGAGGCCGTGATTGGGAACGTCCAGGTCCGGTTAGATGTTGTCTCAAGTGACTGACGCCAGATCCTCGCTTCGGCGGGGGTGACCCGAAAGGCGATACGTGACTGGAGCTCTCGCCCCCGTTAAGCCGCTGACGGCCCTCGACCGTTGCGACCGTTGCGGCGCCCAGGCCTACATTCGCGCGACCCTGCCTGTCGGCGGGGAGCTGCTGTTCTGCGCCCACCACGGGCGTCAGCACGTGGCCGTGTTGCGTGAGAAGGGCGCCGAAATCCTGGACGAGTCGGCTCGGCTCAGCGCAACCCCCACATCCGCATCTCCCGACGAACGCTGACCAGGCATTCGTCTGCTGACATAACCACATACGGCATGAAGCGCAGGCGGCGGCCCGGTGTTCCGGGTCCGTCGCCTGCGCCTTCTCACGGGTGACTGCGCCCGCGACAAGAGACCGGCATCCGCCCCCTGGCAAGCGCCCGCTCCCTACGGCGTGCCCGTCAGGCCGCCGCCGGCAACCGCGAAGGGGCCGACGACCATACGCCACCCCGCCGCCACCCCACCGAACGGCCGGCGTCCTACGGCGCGACCTGCCGAGCGGCTGGCACCCTGCCGGCGTCTTGCCGTGTGCCTCACCGGACCCGGAACGTGTGCCTCACCGGACCCGGTAGTGGTAGCCGCCGTGGATCTCGAACCCCTCGCCGCGGTAGAACGCCGCCGCCGTCTCGTTGGCGGCCGTGACCACCAGGTAGGCCGAAGCCGACCCCGCGTGCCGTACCAGCGCCCTGAGCACGCTGCGCGCCAGCCCACGGCGGCGGGCCCGCGGAAGCGTCGCCATGCAGTAGACGCCCAGCGTGTCGCCCTGCGGCACGCCGCGGCCGACGGCCAGCGCCACGCCGTCCTCCTCCACCGCCGCATACCAGGCGGGCACGCCCGCGCAGATCTTCGCGGCCGCCTCCAGCCCGTCGCCGTAGCGGCCGTCGACCGCCCACCACGACTCCAGCCAGCCCTGCCACGGGGCGCTCTCGACGCGCACCTCGTGGGCGGGAGCGCCGAGCGGCGTGCGGGCGACCATGCTGTGCACGGGGTCGACCACGCGGTAGCCGCGTTCCTCCAGCACGGCGTCGAGATCCGTCGCCCGCGAACCGATCGAGAAGACGGCGGGCAGGCCGCGGCCGGCGTAGAAGGCCTCCGCGGTCTCGAGGGCACCGCCGAGGTCGGCGGGCATGCCCGTCACCAGCACCGAGTTGGCCCGCTTGGTCACCCCTTCGGCGTGGCGGAGGGTCCAGCCGTCCAGCTCGACGCGCTCGAGCGCGGGCCACGCCCGGTCCATCAGCAGGTCGAGATCCATCCCGGCAGCCTAGCGGCGCCCCTCCGGTACGGCACGCGCGCCCGGCCCCGCCGCGGTCACCGCCGCCCTCCCGCCCGGACACGCCTCTCCAACCGACCCATTCCAGCCGGCTCGGGCCGACTCCAGCCCACTCCAACCGACTCCAGCCCGCTCCACCAAGTCGGCACCGGCCGGCTCCAAGCGGCCCCAGCCGACTCCGGCCGGCTCAGCCCTCCGACCCGGCTCCAGCCCGCGCCAAACCGGCTCCGGCCGGCTCCAAGCAACCCCAGCCGACTCCGGCAGACCCAACCGGCTCCGGCCGGCTCCAAGCGGCCCCAGCCGACTCCGGCAGGTTCAACCGGCTCCAATTCGGCTCCAGCCCGCTCCAGCCCGCGCGAAATCGGTTCCGGCAGACTCAGCCGGCGTCCAACGTCCCGGCAGTCTCCGGCAGACTCCCCTCTGGGCGTGACGTCGCACGTCAGCCGCCCAGGTGGTAAACCCGTACCCGTGCTCATTCTGCTCCCGCCGTCCGAGGGCAAGGCCGCCCACGGCACCGGTCCCGCCGTCGGCGACCTGTCCTTCCCCAGCCTCGCCAGGCCGCGCACCCGCGTGACGAACGCCCTCATCAAGGCCGCCAAGCGCCGCGACGCCCTCGACGTGCTGGGCCTCAGCCAGGGCCAGGCCGCCGAGCTGGACAAGAACCTCGCGCTGAAGACGGCGGCCACGCTGCCGGCCGCCGAGCTCTACACCGGCGTCCTCTACGACAATCTCGGCCTGGCCACGCTGGACACCGAGGCCAGGGCCAGGGCGGAGCGGGCTGTGGTGATCTTCTCGGGCCTGTGGGGCGTGCTGCGGATCACCGACCGCGTGCCGCCGTACCGGCTGTCCATGGGGGTCAGCCTGCCGCCGATGGGCGCCCTCGCGACGTTCTGGCGGCCGCTGGTGAGCAAGGAGCTGGACCGGCTGGACGGGCTGGCCGTCGACATGCGCTCGGCCACGTACGCGGGCGCGTGGAAGGCGGGCGCGCGCGGGGTCGCGGTGCGGGTGCTGCGGGACGGCAAGGTCGTCAGCCACATGGCCAAGGCGACCCGCGGCGAGATCGCCCGGCGGCTGCTGGAGAGCGCCGCCGACCCGGCGACGCCCGACGAGCTGGCGAAGGTGCTGACCGACCTGGGTTACGCCGTGCGGCTCTCCCCCGGCCGGATCGACGTGGACGTCACCTGACAGTTTTCGCCGGACAAGCGGAAGGGGGTACGGCCCGCAAGGACCGTACCCCCTTCTCGCGCGACACCTAATCCAGGTAGTCGCGCAGAACCTGTGAACGCGACGGGTGACGAAGCTTGGACATCGTCTTCGACTCGATCTGCCGGATGCGCTCGCGCGTCACCCCGTAGACCTTGCCGATCTCGTCCAGCGTCTTCGGCTGCCCGTCGGTGAGGCCGAACCGCATCGACACGACGCCCGCCTCCCGCTCCGACAGCGTGTCGAGAACGGAGTGGAGCTGCTCCTGCAGCAGCGTGAAGCTGACGGCGTCGGCCGGGACGATGGCCTCGGAGTCCTCGATGAGGTCACCGAACTCGCTGTCGCCCTCCTCACCGAGAGGGGTGTGCAGCGAGATGGGCTCGCGGCCGTACTTCTGGACCTCGACGACCTTCTCGGGCGTCATGTCCAGCTCGCGGGCCAGTTCCTCGGGCGTGGGCTCGCGGCCGAGGTCCTGCAGCATCTGCCGCTGGACCCTGGCCAGCTTGTTGATCACTTCGACCATGTGGACCGGGATGCGGATGGTCCGCGCCTGGTCGGCCATGGCGCGGGTGATCGCCTGGCGGATCCACCACGTGGCGTAGGTGGAGAACTTGTAACCCTTGGTGTAGTCGAACTTCTCCACCGCGCGGATCAGGCCCAGGTTGCCCTCCTGGATCAGGTCCAGGAACAGCATGCCGCGCCCGGTGTAGCGCTTGGCCAGCGAGACCACCAGCCGGAGGTTGGCCTCCAGGAGGTGGTTCTTGGCCCTGCGGCCGTCCTCGGCGATCCACTCGAGCTCGGCCCTGACGTCGACGGGCAGCTGGTCGACCTCGCCACCGCCGAGCTGCTCCTCGGCGAACAGGCCCGCCTCGATGCGCTTGGCCAGCTCGACCTCCTGCTCGGCGTTGAGCAGGGGGACCTTGCCGATCTGCTTGAGGTAGTCCTTGACGGGGTCGGCGGTGGCGCCGGCGGCGGCGACCTGCGCCACGGGGGCGTCATCGTCGTCGTCGGAGAGGATCAGCACCTCGTCGTCGCTGGTGGCGACGGTCTCGGGCTTGGGCTCCTCGTCGGGCTCCTCGTCGGCCTCGACTTCAACCTCGACCTCGACCTCGTCGACCTCCAGGTCTTCGAGGTCCTCGAGCTCGACGTCGCCCTCGAGGTCGATGTCGTCCTCGTCGACGCCCTCGGGCGCCTTCGGCTTGGTCGGTGCGGGCCCGTTGGCGGGCGCCTCGGCCTTGCCTTCCTTCTTGGCAGGCGCTGCCGCCTTGCGGGCCGCAGGGGCGGCCTTCTTGGCGGGCTCGGCCTTCTTCGCGGCGGGCCGCTCTGCGGAGGCTGCCTCAGCGGCGACGACCGCGGTCACGGTCTCCGGCTGCTGCTCCTTTGCGGCCGCTGCGGTTCTCGTCTTGACGGGGGCAGCGGTACGGCGCTTTGCTGGACCACGAGACTTCTTCGGAGCCGCCGAGTCAGCGGCGGTCAGCCGGACGACGACGCCCTCTTTGCTGAGCGTCCGCAGGACCCCCGCGGCTTGCGACATGGGGATGTCCGCCTCCTCGAAGGCCTGACGGACATCCTCGGACTCGAGGAACCCCTGCGAGCGCCCACGCTCGAGCAGTCGCTGAATGACGGGCTCGTTCAGCTCTGATGGCTTCGAGCGAGTCGAACTTGCAGGCGACACGAACACCTCTCGAACGAACGCGTGGCGACAATGGACCCAGATGCCCGCTGGGGGGCTATGCCTCTCTAGGAGATCGGTGCGGCCGTGCGGAGCGCAAACGGACCATCCAGCATTCTGGCACGACCCGGCACTCCATACGGCCACCTCCCGGCGGTTGACCTCCACCCTAGGCCGACCGGAACAGTAGTGCGTACGGAAGCGGTGCACTGATACCCGAAAGCAACCCTTATGACTGTTTCATTCAGTCACTCTTCGTGGCTGCGGGAACGTGAATCGCGAGCGCCGTGACGTCATCGTCCTGTTCGTAGCCGGACAACATGCGATCTACAAGGAAATCAAGCAGCATGTGCGGATTGTTTACGACTTCGTGTGGCGCTTCGGTCACAACCGAGCAAAGCTCCGCGAGTCCCGCGTCCAGCCCGCGCTTGCGGTTCTCCACCATGCCGTCGGAGTAGAGCACGGCGGTGTGCCCCGGCGGCACCACGAACCGGAACTGCCGGCGCGAGGTGGGCCAGCCGAGCGGCGTGCCGGGCTCGGCGTCGCACAGGATGGCGCTGCCCTGCGGCGAGATGAGCACGGGTGGCGGGTGGCCGGCCAGCGCCAGCGTGCCCTCGCCGGTGCCGGGCTCCACGACCATGTAGGCCAGCGTGGTGACCTGCTCCTCCTCCTCGGTGGCGTCGAAGACCCTGTCGAGCCCCGTCAGCACGGCCGCGGGCGGCGGGTTGGTCAGCGCCAGGGCACGCATCGCGTTGCGGATGCGGCCCATGCCCGCCGCGGCCTTGACGCCCTTGCCCATGACGTCGCCGACGACCGCGGCGACCCTGCCGTCCTGCAGCACGAACGCGTCGTACCAGTCGCCGCCGACCTGCACGTGGCGGCTGCCGGAACGGAACCGCTGGGCCAGCACCAGGCCCTTGACCACCGGCAGCCGGTCGGGCAGGAGGCTGCGCTGCAGCGTCTCGGCGGTGCGGTGCTCGCGCTCGAACAGCGTGGCCCGCTCGACCGCCAGCGCGCACTGGCCGGCCAGCGCCTCGAGGAAGACGCCGTCCTCCTGGGAGATCTTCTGCGGCCTGGTGAAGGAGAAGCGCAGCGCGCCCAGGGCGCGCCCGGCGGCAAGCAGGGGCAGTCCGACCCAGGCCCGCTCGTCGCTGTGGGCCAGGAAGGCCGTAAGGACGTCCTCGTCGCCTCCGGCGTCCAGCAGCTGGGCCTTGAGGCTCTCGGGCGACTCGGCGAAGACCGGGCGCCTGCTGTTGACGGCCATGGTCAGGACGCTGGAGTGCGACAGCGGCACGTCCTCGCCGGTGGCGCCCGGCACCTCGGGCACGCCGCCGCCGTTGACCAGCTTGAGCACGGCTCTGTCGAGGTCGAGCAGCGCCACCGCCGAGCGGTCGGCGGCCAGTGCCGTACGGCCGACGTCGATGATGACCTGCACCACCTGCTCGACCGTCAGCGCCTCGGCCAGCATCGCCGTGGCGCCCTGCAACCTGGCCGTGCGCAGCGCGGCGGCGCCGAGCTGGTCGGTCAGCCTGCCGCGCATCTCCTCGGCCTCGCGCTGCGGCGTGACGTCGGTGTTGGCGCCCACCCACTCCACGACGCGGCCGTGCCGGATGATCGGCACGGCCCGCACCTCGAAGTGGCGGTAGCCGCTGGCTCTCGTGCGGACGCGGTAGTTCCACTCGAACATGGTGCGGCCGCGCAGCGCCTCCTTCCACACCTCCTCGGTGTGCTGGCGCTCGTCGGGATGGACGGCCTCCAGCCAGCCGTGCGCCAGGTACTCCTCCAGCCCCTGGCCGGTGATGGCGCGCCACTGCGGCGCGTCCTCGACCACCGCGCCCGTGGGCGAGGTGATCCACACCAGCTGCGACTGCGCCTCGACGAGGGAGCGGTAGCGCTCCTCGCTGCGCCGCAGGTCCTCCTCGGTCTGGCGGCTCTCGGTGACGTCGGCGCCGATGAGCGCGACGGCGCGCAGCTCACCCTGCTCGTCGTGGACCGGCGAGAACGACAGCGACCAGTGCCTGGTGTCGCCCTCACCCGAGCGCACCCGCACGCGGCCCTCGGCGACCGGAGCGTCGCTCTCCACCACGCCCTGCACGGCGTGGGTGATCAGCCGGCTGAGGTCGGCGGTGAGGGTCTCGGCGGGTGTACGGCCCGGCAACCGGTCCGCGGGCACGCCGACGACATCGCTGAACACCTCGTTGACCCGGTCGAAGCGCCCCTCGGGGTCGAAGAAGGCGAAGGCGAACTCCGCCTCGGACATCAGGCCCTTGAACAGGCCGGAGTCTGAGATGTCCACACCCGACTCCCGGGGACGGGGCACGGAGGTCTCGGCGCTCATGGTCGGCACCTCCGTCGCGTGCCAGGGTCTCCCACGCGGCACATCTCCATAACTGTGTATCGGTGTAGCGCAGCTCCGGGCGACCGGATTCTGCTGTACATCATCGGCGATGGGCATGCACGGACGGAAGCCCCGGCCGCCATACGGTCAACGCATCCTGTCAAAGTCGCTCCACTGTGCGCAGCAAGATCAGGCTACTTGCCCTTGGCCGCCTTCTTGGCCTCCTGTTTGGTGGCCCGCACCTTCTCCAGGCTCTCGCCGTCGACGACGTCGGCCACGGAGCGGAACGACCCCTCCTCACCGTAGAGTCCCGCGGCCTCGCGCCAGCCGTCGGGCTGGACGCCGAGCTGCTTGCCCAGCAGGGCCAGGAAGATCTGGGCCTTCTGCTTGCCGTACCCGGGCAGGTCCTGCAGCCGCCTGAGAAGCTCCTTGCCGTCGCTGACGTCCGCCCACAGCAGCTCGGGCCTGCCGTCGTAGTGCTCGACGAGGTAGGCGGCCAGCCGCTGCACCCGTTCGGCCATGGACTTGGGGTAGCGGTGGACGGCCGGCTTCTCGGCGAGCACCGCCGCGAACGCCTCTGGATCATAGGCCGCCACCTCCTCGGCCGTCAGCTCGTGGCCCAATCTCTGCGAGATCGTGTAGGGGCCGGAGAAGGCCCACTCCATCGGGATCTGCTGATCGAGCAGCATGCCGACGAGCAGGGCGAGCGGACTGCGGCCGAGCAGCTCGTCGGCCTCCGTCCGCTGGGCGAGCTGGATGCGCATGGAACCAGCTTCGCATGAAAGGAACTTCCAAGAAGCGAACACAGGCGCCACAGAGGGTTGACAGCTGCCCGAGAACCGGTGGAATGGGAACGCACTCCCCAGCTTGACCGTTCTTGGGGTTTTGCCCCGTGGCTCCAGAGGAATCTCACTCCTATGCTCGCACTGGCCACTCGACTCATACGGGAACCGGTGAGCCTGCGCCTGGCCGCCGAATTCCTGACCGTGCCCATCGAGACCGTCGACCGCTGCGTCGCCGACGCTCTCGCCTGCGTCGAGCACCTCGGCATCGAGGCCACGCCCGACATCGTCGAGCGGATAGCCCGCGAGCACCTGCTCGCCATCGTCAACTCCGCGCCGCCGCCGCGCCCGCCCCGATAACATCAAGACCCGGCCTGCTTTCGTCTGGCGGACGGCGACGGCCGGTCAAGCACGGTTTCTCATTGGTAAACGCACCGTTTCCGCCTGGAATGCGAGAGAGTGGAGGGCGTGCGCCGACACCGACGAGACCCAAGGGAGAGCACTCCGCCTGACGACGTGTTCGCCGAGATGGTGCAGGCGGCCCGCGAGCTGCTGGCCGTCCGCAGTCCCCTCGACGCCGAACTCATGGTCTCCGACATGGTCGGCGCCTGGTGGGGCCGCAGGGTGCGCGGGGGCGACGTCGAGCAGGTCCTGGGCGAGGGGCTGGTCGACTACGCGGCCAAGGCGGGCACGCCCGCGTCGCTGACGCTGCTGATCTGCCTGGCCTACCTGGGCACGGCCCGCCAGGGCGCCAAGGCCGAGGGCGCGGCGCTGGCGATGATGGAGTCGGGGGTGGCCAGGCCAGGATGGGCCGACAGGGTCGGCGCGGTGAAGCCGACCGGGTGCTACGTCTCGCGCGACGCCTACGGCGACCAGGACACCGTGATCTGCACCTTCGGCTACCGGTGGAGCGAGGAGCGGACCGAGGGCGCCCACGCCGCGGCCGCCCACCCGCAGGACCGCCACGCGCTCGTGATGGTCGTCGACTACAACATGTCGGGCATGGCCCGCGACGCGTGGGTCTCCACCCACGTCGACAAGCTGCTCGACGAGGCCCGGGCGGAGGCGGAGGCCAACCCGATGCTGCTGTTCGAGGAGGTCGAGCCGCAGCAGGCCAGGGCACTGCTGGAGTCGGCGATGCGGGCCACCCGCGAGCCGAAGAACCCGCCGCCGGTCAGCGACAGCTACAGCGCCTACCACGCCTTCGCCAGGTCCAGGCTGAAGGCGCTGCCGCCGGGACGCAGGCGGCCCGCCCCGCTGCACAGCGAGGCGCCCTACAGCAGGGAACGCAGGGCGATGCTGGCCGCCGAGTTCCTGGCCTCCGACGCGGCCGAGCACCTGTCCGACCCGTCGGCCGCCTCGCGCTGCGCCGACCACATCATCGACTACGGCTGCGAGCAGGACTTCGACCGCCCGCTGCGGGTCAGCCCCACCAAGTGCGAGACGTTCCTGCTCGACTGGCTGCCGCGCAAGGTCATGCTCAGCCACGCCGAGCAGGAGGCGATGCCGCACGTGCTGGCGGCGTGGGTGCGGTTCGCCGCCCGCCGTACCGGGCTGCCCGAGCAGGGGATCGCGGCCACGCTCGACGGGGTGTGGGAGGCCACCGCCCGCTTCCCCGACGCCTACCGCGATCCGGCCTCCTTCGGGCTCGACATGGCGCTGATGGAGCGGCTGCTGCCGGACGGCGACCTGTCGGCGCTGGCCAGGCGGGTGTTCGCGTTCCCGATCCTGCAGGGCAGGCACGGCGACATCGACCTCGACACGCTCAACCCCGCCGACGAGGCCGACCGGCGCATCCTGCTGGAGATCGACCACGTCGGCGAGATCGACGAGCAGCACCTGGCCTGGCACGAGGAGATCGCCACGCGGCTGTGGGAGGGCGATCCGCCGCAGCTGTGGGAGGCGGCGCAGCGGCTGCTCGACCTGGGCCACGACCGGCACGAGGTGCTCCACGTCCTCATCGAGATCGTCGAGCGCATCGGCGCCGACCCCGAGGAGCTCGCGTCCGCGCTGGATGACATCGCGGACATCCCCGACGGCCTGTAGCGTCATGACCTATGGTGATCGACCTCAACGCTGACCTCGGAGAGGGCTTCGGCATCTGGCGGCTCGGTGACGATCTCGCCCTGCTCGACATCGTCACCTCGGCCAACGTCGCCTGCGGCTTCCACGCGGGCGACCCCGTGACGATCAGGCGCACCTGCGCCGCGGCCGTCGACAGGGGGGTGACCATCGGGGCGCAGGTGTCCTACCGTGACCTGGCCGGTTTCGGGCGCAGGGAGATGGACGTCGAGCCGGAGGAGCTGTGCGCCGAGGTGCTGTATCAACTGGCCGCCGTCGACGGGATCGCCCGGGCGATGGGCGGCCGGGTCGCCTACGTCAAGCCGCACGGCGCCCTCTACAACCGGGTCGTGCGTGACCCCGTGCAGGCCGCCGCGCTGGTCGACGCGGTGCTCGACTACGACGCCGGCCTGCCCGTGCTGACCCTGCCCGGTTCGGTGGTCCACACGGCGGCGGCCGAGGCGGGGGTCCCGACGGTCACCGAGGCGTTCGCCGACCGCGCCTACACGCCGGCGGGCACGCTGGTCTCGCGCCGCGAGGAGGGCGCGGTGATCCACGACCCCGGCGAGGTGGCTGCGCGGGCGGTGCGCATGGCCGTGGACGGCACGGTGACCGCGATCGACGGCTCGGAGGTGTCCGTCAAGGCGCGGTCGGTGTGCGTCCACGGCGACACCCCCGACGCGGTACGGCTGGCGCGTGCCGTACGGGACGGCCTCCTGGAGGCCGGGGTGGCCATCCAGTCCTTCGCATGAGCCTGATCAGGCCCGCCGGAGAGCACGGACTGCTGGTGGAGACGGGGTCGCTGGCGGCCTCCCACCGGCTGGACGCGCTGCTGCGCGCCGAACGGCCGGCCGAGGTCGAGGAGATCGTGCCGGGGCCCGAGACGGTGCTGGTGGTGGCCAGGGGCGGCGACCAGTCGCGGCTGCGCGCCCGGCTGTCCGAACTGGCCGAGCTCGCCTCTGCCGGCGGCGATTCCCCGGCGCTGTCCGAGAAGGTGGTGACGATTCCCGTCGTCTATGACGGGGCGGACCTGCCGTCGGTCGCCGCCGAGACGGGCCTGACCGTGCCCGAGGTGATCGCCAGGCACACGGGCACCGAGCTGGTGGCCGGCTGGCTGGGCTTCGCGCCGGGCTTCGCCTATCTGACGGGGCTGGACCCCGTGCTGCACGTGCCCCGCCTGACCACGCCGCGCACGTCGGTGCCCGCGGGCTCGGTGGCGATCGCCGGTCCCTACGCGGCGGTCTACCCCACGGCCTCGCCCGGCGGGTGGCGGCTGCTCGGCCGCACGTCGCTGCGGGTGTGGGACGTCCACGCCGACCCGCCGTCGCTGCTGCCGCCCGGCACCCGGGTACGCTTCGAGGCGACATGATCGAGGTGCTCGCCCCCGGGCCTTACGCCACGGTGCAGGACCTGGGCCGGCCCGGCTACGCGCACCTCGGCGTGCCCCGCTCCGGGGCCGCCGACGCCGCCGGCCTGCGCCTGGCCAACCGCCTGGTCGGCAACCCCGAGAGCAGCGCGGGCCTGGAGCTGACCTTCGGCGGCGCCAGGCTCCGCTTCCTGAGCGGCGCGTGGATCGCGGTGACAGGGGCGGCCTGCCCGCTGACGGTGGTCTCAGGGGCCGGGGCGCACGGGATGGCGGTGCCCTTCTGGCTGCCGCCGGGCGCCGAGCTGCGGGTCGGCGCGCCCGCCGCGGGGCTGCGGACGTACGTGGCCGTGCGCGGCGGCATCGACGTGGAGCCCGTGCTCGGCAGCCGCTCGACCGACTCGCTGTCGGGGCTCGGGCCCGAGCCGCTCCGGGCGGGCACGCGGCTGCCCGTGGGCGCCACCGGCGCGCTCGCGCCGATCCGCGCCGACCACGCGTCCGCGGGGGCGCTGCCGCCGCCGGTGCTGCGCGTGCTGGCCGGGCCGCGCGACGACTGGTTCGCGCCCGGCGCGCTGGCCGGGCTGTGCGCCCGGCCCTACGAGGTCACCCAGGACAGCAACCGGGTCGGCGTACGGCTGCGCGGCACCGCCCTGGAGTGGGCCCGCCGGGGCGAGCTGCCGAGCGAGGGCGTGGTGACGGGGGCGATACAGGTGCCGCCGAGCGGGCAGCCGATCGTCTTCCTGGCCGACCATCCGCCGACCGGCGGGTACCCGGTGATCGGCGTCGTGCTGGACGCCGACCTGCCGGTCGCCGCCCAGGCCCGTCCCGGCGACGGGCTCACCTTCAGGCTCGTGCGGCGCTGACCCGGCCGGGGCCGCGGACCAGGGCCCCTTCGGCGCGCCGCACCCTTCCCCGACGGCTGGTCGCCTCCCGGTTCGTCAGGCGCCGGGATCCTGCGCGGTGGCGGCCCGCAGCCTGGCGACGGCCGCGGCGAGCGGCTGCTCGGGGACCGGTTCGAAGAGCTCGAGAACCGGCTCGCTGTCCTTGCTCTCCCAGACGCCCGCCACGCGGCCCTGGTAGATGACGACCGGCGAGATCCACCCCGCCGCCCGGCTCACCTTGGACTTGACGCCGGCGGGGATGAGCGGCTCCAGGGAGCGGGGCGCGCCCAGGATGTACTGATCGAAACCGGGCAACAGGTGCACGGCCTGCGAAGGCTCGGTGGCCGCCAGGTCGTCGAGGTGCTCGGTGAGCGCCAGCAGCGGAGTGCCCTCCACGTCGACCTCGGTGAGCTCGGGGGCCAGGTCGCGGAACCAGCCCTTGAGCACGCCCTTCCTGGCCACGCCGCCGAACAGCCAGGTGTCGAAGGCCTCCGGCGAGGCGGGGCCGTGGGCGGCGAGGAACGCGCGCGCCAGCCGTACGCCCGCCTCCTCGAAGGGGGGCAGCGCGGCGGGCCATGACGGCAGCCACGCGCGCGGGGCGGTGAACGTCACCCTGCCCTCGCGCGGCGGGCCGTAGCAGAGCTCGCCGAGGCGGGCCAGCGGTTTGAGGAGCACGCCCCAGCCCGAGGTCAGGGCCTCGCGGAGGTGGTCGTCGCCGGTGCGGTCGACGACGGCCTCGACCAGTTCGTCGCGGGTCAGGGGGGCGCCGCCGAGGACCCGGGGGACGGCGTCGATGATCGCCTCGGTCTCCGCCGCGGTGACGCCGTGGCCGCGCTGCCACGACCCCTTCTCCCAGAAGCGCAGGGTGCTGAGGGCCGCGCAGTAGTCGGGCAGGTCCTCGGCGGGGACGAGGTGGAGGGTGCCGCGCATGATCCAGGTCTTGACCAGGGTGCGGTCCTGCCAGAGGGCACGGTCGAGCTGCCCGGGGTCGGGGGTGGCGCTGCGGACGGCGACGGCCTGCCGGGTGGAGGAGGCGACCTGGTTCTGCAGGCCGCAGAGCCTGCGGGCGATCTCCACCGCGCCGGGGCCGTCGGCTGCGGCGACGAACTGGCGGCGCAGTCGCCAGGAGAGGACTTGGGGCCAGGTCAGTTTCACGGATCCACTTCTACACGGCGCCACCGACACAACCGCCGGCCGGTACGGCATGCCGCCGGACGCCCGCCCCGGGAAGGGCGGGGCGCCAGGCGCGGCAAGTCAGGAGGTGAAGCCGATGTCCTGGTATCTCAGGTCGTAGAACCCCCGCGCCCCCATGTTGGCGAGCGCCGCCTTCGTCGCCACGATCTGCGGCCGCTGGTAGAGGGGCAGGACGTTGACCTCGTCCCAGATCAGCCGGTCGGCCAGGATGGTGGCCTGGCGGGCCTTGCCGGCGTCCAGTTCCTCCGTGGCCCGCTGCATGGCCAGGTCGATCTCGGGTGATCCGATGCGGGCCACGTTCGCGTTCCACTGCCGGGCACCCTTGGCGTCGGTCGTCGCGTCGGCGTACGTGCCGTACCCGCTGGAAACCGGATACGGCGTCCCGAGATATGAAAAAGCCGTTATGTCGTAATTGCCGGGAATGATGTATTTCGGGAAGTAGTCGTCGGCCGGCACCGCCTGCAGCGTCACCTTCACCCCCAGCCGGATCAGCATGTGCTGCACCAGCTCGCCCTCCGACTTGGTCAGCTGCGAGCCCGCCGGCATGACGAAGCGCAGGTTCAGCTCCTTGCCGTCCTTGACGCGTGTCTGCCCCTTGAGCTTCCACCCCGCCGCGTCGAGGGCCGCCCTGGCCCGCTCCGGGTCGTGGTCGCCCACCCGTCCCGCGCCGCCCTCGTAGCCCTCGTGGGTGTTCATGAGGAAGTGGTTGTCCAGCAGCGTGACCGGCCAGTCGAGGCCCCGCAGGTCCGACTCGGCGATCGCGCGGCGGTTGATCGCCATGGCGATGGCCTGGCGCACGCCGGCGTCGGCGAGCACGGCGCTCTGGCCGTTCATCGTGATGTGGCGGAAGTCGGGACCGGCGGCCCGCCGTACGACGGCGCCCCGTGTGGCCTTCGAGCGGGCGTAGCCGGGGGCGGACGGGCCGATGTCGAAGGTGTCGATCTCGCCGTTGGCGAAGGCGCCGACCAGCGCGTCGGTGTCCATGGCGCGGAAGACGATCCGGTCGAGCTTGGCGCGCTCGCCCCACCACGCCGGGTCGCGCACGAGGGTGACGGTCTTGGCGGTCCTGTCGAGAGCCTGGAACCTGAACGGCCCCGCGGTGACCGGGATGCGGTTCACCCACCCGCGGTTGAAGGTCTCCGCCGAGCCGTTGGTGGACCTCGGATAGAGCGGGGTGAACAGCGACTGCCAGTCGCCGAAGCGGTTGGCGAAGGTGATGACGACCTCGAAGTCGTCCTTGCCCCTGGCGACGGACGCGATGTCGCGGTAGCCGGTGGTCGAGCCGGCGCGGAAGCCGTCGGCGGCGCCGTTCATCGCCTTCCACTGGGCCTGGTAGTCCTGCCAGGTGATGGCCCTGCCGTCGGACCAGTGGGCCTTGGGGTTGAGGGTCAGCGTGACGACCTGCCGGGGGGCGGTGGCGGTGACCTCGCCGCCGAGGAGGTAGTCGGGGTTGGCGCTGACGACCGCCTTCTCGTCGCTGCGGAAAGGGGTGGGCATGAGGGCGTCGACGACGTTCTTGGCGTCGATGAGGCCGCCGTCGACGTGGTGGACGTTCCACTGGGCCGGGTACTGGCCGATCCCCCAGTGCAGCGTGCCGCCGTCCTTGACGCGGGCGCGGTCGACGGGGTTGATGTCGAAGGCCTTGACCGCGGCCGCCCTGTGCCCTGGTGGCCCTCCGGCGGCCGGTTCGCCGCCCGAGCAGGCGGCCAGGGCCACCGCGCCTGCCACGGCCATGAGCGCGACGAGCCGGGATGTTCTCACTGTTCCTCCTGGATCGCCTCGGGCGCGGCGGCGTGGTGGCGGGCGGCACCGGAGGCGGGAGGGCCGTCCCGGCGGCGCGATACGCCGCCTGGAACGTTCCCGCCCCAGACCGGCGGACCAGATGGACGCGGGGGCCCGAGACATGAGCCCCGCCATCATCACCGATCGTAGCCAAACAGATACACCCTGCGATCGATATGGAGGAGGTCAGCGTCCCGCGAGCTCGTCGACGGCGGCGCGCACGTCGTCGCTGGTGATGGTGGTCAGCTCCGACTCGCTGGCGGCCTGGCCCAGCGCGGCCAGCCGTACGTCGCGGCGCATGGCGGCCCGCTCGAACAGGGAACGGGCGAAGCGGCCGTTGCCCAGGCCGTCGATGAGGCGCTCGCCGCAGACCCAGGTGAAGACCTCGTCCAGGTCGGTGCGGGCCGCTTCGTCGAAGTGGTCGCCCGAGCGCTCGGCCAGCAGCACGGCGATCTCGGACAGCTCGCGCGGCGAGTAGCTGGGGAAGGCGACCTTCTGGTTGAAGCGGCTGGCCAGGCCGGGGTTGGTGGCCAGGAAGCGGTCCATCTCCCGCTCGTAACCGGCCAGGACGACGACCAGCCTGTCGCGGTCGTCCTCGGCCCGCTTGAGCAGCGTCTGGACGGCCTCGGCGCCGAAGGCGTCGCCGCCCGCGTAGCCGGGGTTGACCAGGCCGTAGGCCTCGTCGACGAACAGCACCCCGCCCAGCGCCCGGTCGACCAGCTCGTTGGTCTTGATCGCCGTCGCGCCGAGGTGCTGGCCGACCAGGTCGGCGCGCTGCGCCTCGACCACGTCGGGCCGGGCCAGCAGGCCGAGCGCGGCGAAGATGCGGCCGATGACGCGCGCGACGGTGGTCTTGCCTGTGCCGGGCGGGCCGACGAAGACGAAGTGCCGCATCTGCGGCGGCGTGGGCAGCCCCCGCTCCTGCCGCATGCGGGACACCTGGAGCTGGGCGGCGATGGCGTGGACCTGCCGCTTGACGGGTTCGAGGCCGGCCATGCGGTCGAGGTCGGCCAGCGCCTCCTCCAGCGTGGGCGTGGCGGTGTAGCCGCGGAAGCGGGCGGTCAGCTCGTTGAAGGCCTTGGTGACGTCGGCGACCGTCGTGGTCGTGAGGTCCTCGGTGCTCGGCGTGCCGCCCGCCCCGACCACGCGCACGTCGCGGGCCTGCGCGGCGGCTTCGACCAGGCTGCGCACGAAGCGCGCGTTGCCGAGCTCGTCGACCAGGCCGCGGCGCTGGACGTCCTCGAACAGGCCGAGCAGCGCGGGCCTGGCCTCGGTGGCCAGCCGGTCGCCGCGCCGCTTCTGCAGCAGGTCGGTGATCTCCAGCAGCTCGGCGGGCGAGTAGCTGGGAAAGCGGACCCTGGTGGCGAACCGCGACGACAGCCCCGGGTTGGAGGCCAGGAAGGAGGTCATCTCCTGCTCGTAGCCCGCCAGGATGATGATCAGGTGCCCGCGGTCGTCCTCTGCCCGCTTCAGCAGGGTCTGTACGGCTTCCGCGCCGAATCTGTCGGGCTGTCCCTCCGAGGAGTTGATGAGGCTGTAGGCCTCGTCGATGAACAGCACCCCGCCCAGCGCCCGGTCGACCAGCTCGTTGGTCTTGATCGCCGTCGCGCCGAGGAACTCCCCCACCAAGTCGGCCCGCTGCGCCTCGACCACGTAGGGCGTCTCGAGGAGGCCGAACGCGTAGAAGATCTTGGCGACCGAGCGGGCGACGCTGGTCTTGCCCGTGCCCGGCGGCCCGACGAAGACGAAGTGCCTGGTCGGCCGGTCGGCGGGATATCCGGCCTCGGCGCGCAGCCTGGAGGCCTCGATGGAGGCGGCGATGGAGCGGACCTGCTCCTTCACCGGGGCCAGGCCGACCATGCCCTCCAGCTCGGCCAGCGCGTCCTCCACCGAGATCGGCGGCGGCGGCGCGGCCCTGTCGGCGTGCTGCGGATGGCCCGGCTGCGCCTCGCGCGCCCTGACCCGGACGGGCTCCTCCGCCACCAGGTCGGCGCGGGCCTTGCGGGCCAGGACGAAGCGGTGCACGAGGACGGCGGCGGCCGCGCCGTACGACGCCCAGACCGCGATGCCGTCGGAGACGGGAGACAGCGCGGCGGCCAGCGCGCCCGCGGGAAGCAGCGCCATCAGCGCCGTCACCCAGGGCGGCACCCAGCGGATCAGGTGCGCGCCGGCCGCGACGGGCAGCGCGAGCACCATGAGAAGGGTGGGCGCCATGGACGGCGCGGGGAACAGCATCACGAACACCGGCAGCAGGCAGCCCCATCCCAGCAGCACGAGCGCGGTGGCGGCGGCGCGGGGGAAGCGCAGGGTGAGCGCGACGAAACCGAGCAGGACGAGCGTGACGAGGAAGGTCTTGAACAGGTCCCAGCCCATGGCGGCCGCCAGACCGACCGCGCCGACCAGGACGCCGACGTGCATCACCCTGCGTATGGCGGGAGGGAGGCGGAAATAGCGCAGCCGTACCTGTTCAAACAGATCTCGCGCCGCGGCCCGCCCCGCAGAGCGAGTCCTGTCGGAGTCCCGCATCACGCCTCCCCGGTTCGACCCCGGTTATACCGCACAGACGTCGCCGCCGCGCTATACGGCGCGCGTGGACGCGGCGATTCGGAGTGCCGCTACCGGCGCTGGTGCCGTCCGGGGAACTCGCCCACGAGGACCTGCTGGGGCGTCACGCGCAGCACGTCGGATTCGGGGTCGGGCAGGGCGACGCCGCGGATCTCCGCCCAGAGGCGGCGGTGCGCCGCGTCGGCGGCGAACAGGGCGACGCGCGGGTCGCGCTCGACCGCCTCCCACGCCTCGGCTCCGGCGATCAGCCGCAGCTCGCCCGAGGCGGTGACGGAGGTGACGGCGCCGACGGCCAGCGCGCGGGGGCCGAGGGGGTCGGCGCAGGCCAGCACGATCTCACGGGAGGACGTGACGGCCTTCATCGTCTCCGGGGTGAGCCGCACCGGCGGGCCCGCCCCCTCCATGACCGGCTCCGCCATGATCAGGGCGGCCCGCCACGGGCCCGGCGCGCCGCGCCACCAGGCGCGTGCCGCGCGCAGCCCGAACACCGCGGCCGCCGCGGCCAGCGCGCCGAGCACCAGGCGCCATGCCCATGCGCCCACCTGCTCGCCGCCGGGCACGAGCAGGGTCGCCAGGCTCGCCGCTCCCCCGGCCGCACAGGCCAGCGCGGCGGTCAGCGTGAGCGCGACCGCCGCCACCAGCCACCTGTCGGCGCCCGAGGCGCCCTGACCGGCCAGCCCTCCGCGCCGCCTGACCCGTGCCAGCAGGTACGGCAGGGCGAGCGCGGCCAGCCCCGCCGCGGGTTGGGCCACCATGGCGGCCGCCGCCAGCGCCGCCAGCGCGGACCAGGATCTGACCAGCACGATCCAGAGCGCGACGGCGACGTCCCGGCGCGCGGCGCGCTCGCCGTAGGCGGCCGACAGCTGGGCCAGGGCGAGCACCGGCCTGCCGCGCCAGGCCTCCGACAGCACGCGCAGGACGGCCAGCACGGGCGCGTTGAGCAGCACGATTCCCGCCAAACCCGCCCAGAGCGGGTCGGCGAGGGGCACGAGCAGGGAGGCGGCGTAGGCGAGGACGGCGATGCCCGCCGTCGCCACCGACAGGCCGAACCACCGGTCGCGGCCGAGCATGACGGGGACGACGGACCAGATCCGCACCCTGCGGGCCTGGCGGACGCTCGCCGCGCCCACCAGGACGAGGGCGATGATGCCGGCCAGTCCCAGCGGCGCGGCCGGGACCGGACCAGTGACCACCAGCAGGCCCGAGGCGGCGGTGGCGACGGCGGGCAGCAGGCGGGCCTGGCGCGACCAGACCTCGAGGGCGCGCCTGGCCCGGCCGGTCTCGCGCGGGTCGATGGTCCAGGCGGGGTCGTGGTGGGCGCGCGGCGGGTCCCAGCGCAGGAGGGCCAGCCCGTGGTTCACGCGGGCGGGGGCGTGCGCGCCGTTCCTGCGCAGCGCGGCCAGGTAGGCGGCCGCCGCGCGTCGATGCTCGCCGCGCAGCAGCGCCAGGTCGCCGGCCATGGCATGGGGTTCGGGCGCCTCCGGGGCGAACCGGGCCGCCGCCGCGGCGCTGTCGGCGGCCTCGCGCCAGCGCCCGGGGACGCGGCGCAGGGCGGCGCCGAGCCGCAGCCGTGCCTGCCACGAGCCTGGCGCCAGCCGCACGGCGCGCTCCGCCTCCCGCACGGCCTCGGCGTCGCCGCCGAGCCGTTCGAGGGCGAGGCTGGCCAGGCGGTGCGGCCACTCGTCGGCGGGCTCGAGGGCGACGGCTCGCCGCGCGGCCTCCAGCGCGGCCTCGGGGCGCTCGGCGGACAGGTGGGCGAGAGCGACGGCGCACCATCCGGCAGCGGAATCCGGTTCCTCGCCGTCGCTCCCCACCGCTCCATGATCCGTTCGCGCAGGTCGTTGCGATAGATCAGGACATATGGCTGTATCTCACTAGAGAGGTGGAACCACTCCATGTGATCAGTCGATCCGGGTGTGCCACGTGCCGGACATCGCCTAAGCTGCCACGCATGTTCCATGACCGAGGCGAACCTGTCATGGACGTCGCATGACGATCCTGCAGAGCGCGCCAGGTGTGCGGCGGGCCGAAACGGCGCGCGGGACCAACCGTTGGTCAATTCTGGTCCTGCTCTGCCTCAGCCTGCTCCTCATCACCGTGGACGCCACGGTGCTGCACATCGCCGTCCCCGCGTTGACGGCGGCGCTGGAGCCGTCCTCCGTCGAGCTGTTGTGGATCATCGACGCGTACTCGCTGGTCGTGGCCCCCCTGCTGATCATGTTCGGCACGCTCGGCGACCGCTACGGCCGAAAACGCCTGGTCCTGTGGGGATACGTGGTGTTCGGCCTGGCCTCCGCGGGCGCCGCGTTCGCGCCGACCCCGCTGACGCTCATCCTCGCGCGAGCCCTGCTCGGGGTCGGCGGCGCGATGATCATGCCGGCCACCCTGTCCATCATCCGCCAGGTCTTCACCGACCGGCGCGAGCGGGCGATCGCCCTCGGGGTCTGGAGCGCGGTGGCCGCCGCGGGCGCGGCCATCGGCCCCCTGATCGGCGGGCTGCTGGTCGAGCACTCCTGGTGGGGCGCCGTCTTCCTGATCAACGTGCCCATCCTGCTGGCCCTGCTGCCCGCCGCCCATCTCCTGCTGCCCGAGTCGCGGGAGCGCGCGGGCCGTCCGTGGGACGCCACCAGCGCGGTCCTGTCCGTGCTGGGCATCCTGGCCGTCGCCTTCGGCATCAAGGAGGCGGGCTCCGGCCACCCGGGCGCCGTCGCCGTGCTGCTGGCGGGCGCGGCGCTGCTCGCGTGGTTCGTACGGCGGCAGCGGCGCCTGCCGTATCCCCTGCTCGACGTCGGCCTCTTCAGGGACAGGGCGTTCGCCACCGGCGTGGCGGGCGTGCTGCTCGGCGTCTTCTCCCTGGTCGGACTGCAGCTCATGCTCGCCCAGTACCTGCAGCTGGTCCTCGGCGACAGCCCGCTGGGCGCGGCGCTCAGGATGCTGCCGCTGGTGCTGTCGGCGATCGCCGGAGGGCTGGCCGCCGCGGCGGTGCTGCGCAGGGTCGGCATGCGGGCCACGATGAGCGGCGGTCTCGCGCTGGTGGCGGTGTCGCTGACGCCGACCCTGGCGTGGGGCGTGGAGCCCCACTCGTTCCTGCTGGCGGTCTGCTTCGTCGGCATCGGCTTCGGACTGCAGGTGGCGCTGCTGGCCGCCTCCGACACGATCATGTCGGCCGCGCCGGAGTCCAGGGCGGGCGGTGCCGCCGCCATCGAGGAGACCGCCTACGAGCTCGGTGCCGGGCTCGGCGTCGCCGTCCTCGGCACGATCACCGCGGTGGTCTACGCGCCGGGCGTGCCCACCGTTACGGGGGTGCCCGCGCAGGCCATGGAGCAGGCGCGCCAGTCGATGGCCGCCGCGGCGCACGTGGCCAGGCAGACGGGCGGCGAGGCGGGAGCCGCGCTGCTCGAGGCGGCGCGGTGGGCGTTCGTCCACGCCCTGCACACGACGATCATCGTCTCCGTGGTCCTGCTCGTCGTCACCTCGGCCGCCGTGGCCGTGCTCATCCGGCGTGACCGAGGTTTGGAATGACCCGCTCAGGTCACAGGAATACCGTGAGACGGACCCTCCACGATCTCGCCACGCTCGCCGCCAGATTAGGGGTCGGCGGGCTCTTCTTCGCCAACGGCTGGCACAAGCTCGAAGTGGGCCTGACCGCCACCGGCGCCCAGTTCGCCGCCCAGGGCGCCCCCGCGCCGGGGGCATGGGCGGCGATCACCATGCTCACCGAGCTGATCGGCGGCGCGCTGCTGGTGGCCGGGCTGTTCACGCCGGTGCTGGGGCTGCTGCTGTTCGCCGAGACGCTGGCCGTCTTCCTGGTCGCCCGCCCGCTGAACCCGGTCGACACCAACCTGGTCGTGGCGCTGGGCGCGGCGTCCGTCCTGCTGGCGGTGACGGGAGCGGGGCGGATCTCGGTGGACCACATGGTGGTGATCAGACGCCGGGAGGCCCAGGCGGCCGACGAGTTCGCGGCCGACAACGAGGCCGACTCCGTCATCGACGCCCTGCGCGAGCCCGGCACCTCCCGCGACCGCGAGTCCAGCCGGGACGGCGAGACCGCCCGCGACCGCGAGTCCGGCCGGGACGGCGAGACCGGCCGTGACCGCGAGGTGATCGGTGACCACGAGATCGTGCGTGACCGGGCGGAGGCCCGTGACCAGCGTGATCGTGCGGGGGCCCGTGACGGCGAGGGTTCGGGCGGTTCCGAGACCTTTCGCGAGCACGGCGTGAGCGCGGCGGGCGCGAGCGGTCCCGCGGCCGTGGCGCCGGGACGGGCATCCAGGTCCGCCGCGCCCGCGGCGGCGTCCCCGGTGCCTCCCCCTGCGTCATCCCCGCCGGCGTCTCTGGCGGCGGGTGGGGACGGCGGGGCCGGCGAGGACACCGCGCCACATCCGCGACCGGGCCGCTCCTCCGGGTCCGAAGCCGCCGAGCCGCCGCTGCCGGGCGACACGCTCGTGGCGGGCCGGAAGGCCACCGACGGCGCCAAGGGCGGGCGCGGCCGGTCACGGAAGCCCGTCGACCCGGCCGGATAAGCGGTCCCGGCCGCCCTCCGCCCGCCATCCCAACCTGGACAACCGGGGTCCGTCGGGTCAGCCCTCGGCCGACTGGGGTCCGGCGGGCATCGGGGCCGTGCTCTGCTGCTTCTCGATCGTCATGGCCGCCGTAGCGGCGGCCGAGCGAGCACGGCCCCGTTTCGCCATGAAGATCGTCCATGTCACCAACGCCGCCACCACCGCGATCGGCAGCACGTTGTTGACCAGGAGCATCGTCGCGGTCGGCAGCACATAGGTCAGCGGGATGCGCACGATCGCCTCCAGCAGGAAGCTCACCCCCCACACCGTCGTCATCAGGTACTGGGTGCGGCGGAAGCCGGGGTACTGCCACAGGCCGTTCCAGGCGGCGAGACCCTCGGGCGTGCCGTCGGTGCCGAACTTGCGGCCCAGATAGAACATGATCGGCCGGCGCAGGGCCAGGCTGCCCAGGAACGTCAGCCCCAGCAGCCCGGTGATCGCCGAGTCCTTGACGAAGAACAGCTCGGTCGTGTTGTAGGCGACCGCGCTCAGCGCGCCGAGCAGGAGCAGGACCAGCATCATCAGTCCGAATTCGTCCACCCGCCGTTTGACCGCCAGGTACAGGACCAGATCCCCGACCGGCCACAGCGAGGCCAGCAGCAGCGCGGTGACCGGGGCGAAGCCGCGGTCGGTCAGCATCCCGTAGGTCACGAACGGCAGGACCACGCCGAACAGGATCGAGGGGACGAGATTCACCAGCACCGCCCCACCTCTGCCGCCCTGCGCCTTGTTCTGTGTCATCTCGATCCCCACTCGTCATATGTCGACTAAGCTCACGAACGTGAGCAAAAGCGTAACAGGTCAGCAGGGTCCGGCAAATGTCTCACGCGGTGCCAACATTGGACTTGTCCCGTTCCTCTATGGGGTGGCGGGCCGCGAGGAGCTACCCGGAACCGTCCTGACACGGCTCCTCACCGACGTGGGACTGACCGAGGGCGCGGCGCGTTCGCTGATCGCCCGGATGCGGCGTGACGGCCTGCTCGCCGCCACGCCGCGCGGCCGGGGGGCCGACTACCACCTGGCCGGGAACTTCCTGGCCGACTTCCGGCGGGCCCGGGACCGGCGAGCCGGGCCGCCGCCGGTCTGGGACGGCTACTTCCACGCGGTCTTCTACACCGTCCCGGAGTCCCAGCGCGCCTACCGCGACCGGCTGCGCCGCGCCGCCACTCTCGCCCGTTACGGGCTCATGCAGCCAGGCGTGTTGATCTCACCGGCCGACCGCCGCGCCCACCTCCTGGAGGAACTGGGCGGCCAGCCGCCCGCGGGGACCGTCTACTACGGACGCGTCGGGCTGTCGACGGCGGACGCGGCCGACGTCGCCCATCGCGCCTGGGAACTGGGCGAACTGAACAGCCGCTTCCACGAGCACGCCGTTCGGCTGCGAGCCGCCGCCCGGGAGCCGATGACACCTGTCGAGCCGAACGGCGCAGCGCTGGCGGCCTACATCCGGCTGTTCGGGGGCGCGTTGGTGGACACCCTGCGGGCGCCCCCGCTACCGCAGGAGTTGTTGCCTGACGACTGGGGGCTGCCCGCCCTGCACGCCGCGATAGGCGAGGTGTTCGCCCGCTTCGGGCCGCCGTCGCAGGAGTACGTGGCGCGCGTCCTCGCCGGGTCCTGACACGACCGTCACTCGCATGACGCCTGCCGTTCGGCCGTCGCTTCGCCGTGCTCGCGCGACATGCCAGGGACAGTCGCGGAGCACGGTCGCCGCGGCGTGGCTCTCCCGACGGGCTAGCCGGACACAGCGGAGCGGTCGAGGAACCGGCGCAGCCCGGTCCGTACGCCGTCGGTGGGCACGGTCGCGGCGAAGCAGGCCGCCTCGACCGCGAGCCCTTCGTCGATCGGCAGGTTGATGCCCCGGGTGACCGCGCGCAGGCAGGCCGCCACGGCGGTCGGCGCGTGCCGGACGATCCGGGCGGCCAGGTTCCGTGCGGCGTCGAGGAGGTCGTCGGCGGGTACGACGGCGTTGACGAGGCCGATCTCGGCGGCGCGGGAGGCCGGGATCGGGTCGCCGGTCAGGATCATCTCCAGGCCGCGCTTGCGTCCAACGTGGCGCGGCAGCCGCTGGGAGCCGCCGAACGGCGGAGGGAAGCCGAGGGTGATCTCGGGCTTGGCGAACATCGCGTGCTCGGCCGCGATCGCGAGCGGGGCGGCCTCGACGATCTCGCAACCGCCGCCGTAGGCGAGGCCGTTGACCGCGACGATCACCGGCTTGGGGAACTCCTCGATCCGCCGGGTCAGCCCGTGGCCACGCCGGACGATCTCGCGCAGGGCGCGCTCGCTCCCGCCCGCGATGCTCCGCGCGAGAGACGGGATGTCCGCGCCCGCGCTGAACGCCCTGTGGCCGGCGCCGGTCACGATGACGGCGCGGGCGCGGTCGTCGGACTCGATGCGGTCGAGCGCGGCCAGCAGCGCATCGATCGTCGGGTAATCCAGGGCGTTGAGTTTCCGTTCCCGATCGATGGTGATCGTGACGAGATGGTCGTCTTGGTGGATGTGGACGGTCATACCTGGGCTCCGTTCGCTCGCGCGTGGACGCACCGAGGTTAGGAGCCATAATCTAGGACGATCCACTTATTGTCCTAGATACAAGGTCCGGTATGCGGCCACCGTCCTACAGGGCCGTCGTCGACGAGTACGTCGCGGCGATCCGCTCCGGCGTGCTCCCCGCCGGTACCCGCCTGCCGACGCACCGCGATCTGGCTCGCGAGCGGCGGATCGCGCTGGCCACGGCCAGCCGCGTCTACGCCGAGCTGGCCGCCATGGGTCTGGTCGTCGGCGAGCCGGGGCGCGGGACGTTCGTCCGGGTCCTGTCCGGCTACGACGGGTTGGAGCCATCGCGCGCCCTGCCGGTGCCGCGCGTGGCCGACCTGTCGTTCAATCAGCCGCTGGCCGACGGGCAGGCCGATCTGCTGCGCCTGGCCCTGCGCGCCCTTGCGACGTCGGGCGAGGTGGAGTCGCTGCTCCGGCAGGACCCGCCGGGCGGGCGCGGGCATCACCGGGCGATCGTGGCCACCTACCTGCTCGGCCGCGGGATCGACACCGTGCCGGCGAACGTCCTGCTGGCGAGCGGAACCCAGCAGGCGCTCGACACCGTGCTCCGCGCGCTCACCCGGCCCGGCGACGTCCTGGCCGTCGACGCGCTCACCTATCCCGGCATCACGGCTCTCGCCTCGGCGCACGGCCTCGACCTCGCTCCGGTCCCCTTGACGGCGACGGGTCCGGACCTCGACGCGCTCGACCGGCTGTGCCGTACGCGGCCCGTCCGCGCGATCTATGCGATCCCCACCGTGCACAACCCCCTCGGCTGGGTGCTCGACCGAGACCAGCGCGCCCGCCTCGTCGCCACAGCCCGCGCCTGCGACTGCGTGATCGTCGAGGACGGCACGTACGCGTTCCTCGAGGCCGCACCGCCCCCTCCGTTGCAGGCCTTGGCCCCCGAACGCACCTGCTACGTCGCCGGCCTGTCGAAGAACGTGGCGACCGGCCTGCGGTTCGGCTTCGCCGTGGTCCCCGACCGGCACGTCCGGGCCGTCACCAGGAGCCTGCGCGTGGCGGCTTGGGGCGCGCCGGGACTCATCACCGCACTGGCCACCGGCTGGATCGCCGACGGCACGGTCGCGCAGCTGGAGAAGGCCCGTCGCCAGGACGCCGCCGCCCGGCAGGACATCGCCCGCGCCGCGCTCGCCGGCATGGACGTCACGGCACACCCGGCGTCCTACGTGGTATGGCTCGGCTTGGCGCCGCACCAGCGTCCCGACCACGTCACGGCCGTGCTCGCGGAGGAAGGGATCCTCGTGTCCACCGCCGACGCCTTCGCCACCGGGCCTTACCGTCCCCGCGCGCTCCGGCTGGCGCTGGGCACGCCACCGCTGGGCGAGCTCGGGCCGGCGTTGCACCGCCTGCGGGACGCTATCGCGGCGATCCCGCCGTAACCGCCGTCGGGGCGGATACCGCCCGGACCAGGTCCTCCTCCTTCGCCGTCCATGCGCCCAGGCGCTGCGACCACGACGGCGCCCGGCCGCTCAAGGAACCCATGGGTCGTATCCCGTCGCGGCCGGTCCACGCCGTCACGTCCTGGAGGGGATCGTGGGTTCAGGTTCGGGTTCGGGTTCGGGTTCGGTCCGGGGCGCCGCGGCGGCCGGGGTACGGCCGAGGCGGACCATCCCCTGGGTCATCGCGATGGCCAGCAGGATCACCACCGCGCCCACCGGCTGGTTCCAGGTGAGGCCCTCCCCCAGCACGAGCACCCCCGACACGACCGCGAACACCGGCAGCAGGTAGGTCACCGTCGAGGTGGTGGTCACCCCCGCCCTGGCCTGCACGCCGTACAGCAGCAGGTAGGCGACGCCGGTGCCGAGCCCGCCGAGGCCGAGCATGCTCCACCAGACCGCGGGCGGCGCGGACAGGTCGACCAGCGGCACTCCCGCCAGCGAGGTGATCACCGCGAGCTGGAGGGTGCCGCTCATCAGCTGCCCCGTGGCGAGCACGACGGGCGCCTCGGTGCGGCGTCCGGTGACGAAACGGCCGAGGTAGGAGCCGCCGATGCCGTAGCAGAGGGCCGCGCCGAAGCAGGCCAGGCTGCCGCCGAGCTGGCCGCCGTCCATGGGCTGCCACACGCCGAGCACCACCATGACGCCCGCGAATCCGAGGCCGAGCCCGGCGACCCTGCCGGCGTTCGGCTTCTCGGTGCGCAGCAGCAGCGTGAAGGCGAGCGTGCACAGCGGGGTGGTGGCGTTCCAGATGGCGGCCACGACCGAGGAGACGTACTGCTCGCCGTAGGCGAAGAGGGTGAACGGCAGCGTGGTGAGCACCACGGAGGCCACCTGGAAGTGTCCCCACAGGCGTGGATCGCGTGGCAGCGCCTTGCGGCTGACGGCCAGGGCGGCCAGCAGGGTCGCCGCGCCGATGGCCATCCGGCCGAAGGAGATCTGGAGGGGATGCAGGGCGCCGACGGCCACCTTGATGAAAAAGAAGCTGTTGCCCCAGATGAGGGCGAGCAGCAGGAAAGCGGGCAGCCAGCGGCCCATGGGGGTGCTCTTCACGAGGTCATGAGCGTAGCGATGAGCCACGCGCACGATGTAGGGAAATATCCCTATTTGTCCGCGACGGCCTCGGCGGCCACGCAGGCGTCGTGCTCGTTGCCGCCGTTGGCCAGATGGTGGGCGGCCAGACGCCGGAGCATGTCGCGGAAGCGCCCGCGCTCGTCGGGGTCGAGCGCGCGCAGCACGTGCTCGTCGACCAGACCGAGCACCCGCGCGGCCTCCTCGAGCCTGGTCCTGCCCGCGTCGGTGGCGACGATGACCCTGCTGCGCCTGTCGTTGGGGTCGGGCATGCGCTCGACCAGCCCCGCGGCCACGAGCTGGTCGACCAGATAGACCATCACGGTGCGGTCGAGGCCCAGCTGGTTGGCCATGTCGATCTGGTTGCGGGCGCAGCCGTTGACGGCCGCGTGGACCACCATGTAGCCGCGCTGGGAGCCGGGGAAATCGGCGAGCGCGTGCTGCGCGGCCGTCAGGTGCGCGTGGAAGACCTGTCCCATGAGCCACCCCAGGTTGGTGTCGAATCCGGCGGGGAGCCCGTGCTCAGTCTTCATGGCCCGATGTTACTTCACTTGACAGATAAGCTGATGGGCAGACAATCTGTCTAACAGATTATCTTTTCAACAGACGAAAGGGATCATCGTGGCTCATCTGCTGCACATCGACGCCTCCGCCGTACCCGCCGGCTCGGTCTCCCGCGGGGTGGCCGAGACGTTCAAGGACGCGTGGGAGGGCACCGTCGCCTACCGCGACCTGGGCTCCCGGCCGATCCCGCACCTGACGGCCTCGGGCATCAGCGCCCGCCTCACCCCCGCCCAGGACCACGACGCCGAGCAGGCGACGGCCTCCTTCCTGCAGGACGCGCTGGTGCGCGAGCTCCTGGAGGCGGACGCTTACCTGTTCGCGGTGCCGATGTACAACTTCGGCGCCCCGTCGACCTTCAAGGCGTGGCTGGACCAGGTCCTGATCCCCGGCCGGACGTTCGGGATGAGCCCGGCCGACAGTCCCGTCGCCGGCCGTCCGGCGACGCTCGTCCTGTCGCGCGGCGGCGCGTACGGCCCCGGCACGCCGAGGGAGGGCTGGGACTTCGCCGACCCCTACCTGCGCAAGATCCTGACCGAGGTCTTCGGCCTGGACCTCCACGTCATCACCGCCGAGCTGACGCTGGCCGAGACCACGCCCGCGATGGCGCCGCTGCGGGAGGCGGCGGCCGCCTCTCAGGCCGCCGCGCACGCCGCGGCCAGGGAGCACGCGCGCAGGCTCAGCGGAGCGGCACTCGTCTGACGGCCCGCCGCCTCGGGGCCGCGGCGGCCGTCCGGGAAGGCCTCGGCCGCGGCCCCGGAGGACTACGGTGGTCACCCGTGATCGAACCGGACTTCCTTCGCGCCACCCGCGCGGCCTACGACCTGGCCGCCGTTCCGTACACCGAGTTCAACAGCACGGTGTTCCCGACCCTGACCTTCGACCATGCCATGATCGCCGTGTTCGCCGACGTCGTGCGGGCGGCGGGGGGCGGGCCGGTCGCCGACCTCGGCTGCGGGCCCGGCCACGTGACGGCGCAGCTGCACGATCGCGGGCTGCCCGCCTTCGGCGTCGACCTGTCGCCGGAGCTGATCGCGCTGGCCCGCCGGGCGCACCCGGAGCTGCGGTTCGAGGTGGGCTCGATGGACGCCCTCAATCTGACGGACGGTTCCCTCGCCGGGATCCTGGCCCGGTACTCGATCATCCACACCCCGCCGGAGCGGCTGCCGGAGATCTTCGCCGAGTTCGGCCGGGTGCTGGCTCCGGGCGGCCACCTGCTCGTCTCCTTCCAGGCCCATGAGGATCCGGCGGGGCCGGCGGAGATGTTCGACCACAAGGTGACCCCGGCCTACCGGTGGCCGCCCGACCGGATCGCGGGCCTGCTGCGTGAGGCCGGGATCGCCGAGGTGGCCCGGCTGGTGTCGGCCCCGGAGGAGGACGCCCAAAGGGGCTTCCCGCAGGCCCACCTGCTGGCCCGCAGGCGGGCCGGCTGAGCCCGGTCGGCCCGCACAAGGACGTGCGTGCGGGCCGACCGCGGGGACGTGCGGTCCGAGCGCCGGGACGTGCGGGCGGCACACGGGGACGTGCGGGCGGCATCGGGGACATGCGGGCGGCACACGGGGACGTGCGGGCCGACCGCGGGCCCCGGGTCAGGCGAAGGCGCTGAACGTCGTCTCGGCGCGGTCGCGCGTGGTGTACATCTGCCACGCGGCGTCGGCGATGGCGTCGGGGTTCAGCGTCTTGTCCCCCACGTCGCCGAACTGCTCCGGCTGCGACGTGACCAGCTGGTGGATGTCGCCACGCTCGATCAGCCCGCCGATGGTGAGCATCCCGGCGTAGACCCCCGTTCCCGCCAGTCCCGCGTTGAGGGTCAGGACGTAGTTGCGCAGCGCCGCCGAGGAGACGGCCAGGTCGCCGAGCGCGGGCATCGGCACGGCGGCGCTGAGCCCGCCCGCGAACAGCAGCCCGCCCGCGCCGCGCTCGATCATGCCGGGCAGCACCGTGCCGGTCACGTCGATGGCCGGGTACACCCAGCTCATCGCCTCCCGCACCCCGGCCGTGTCGGCCTCGGTGATCGGCCTGGGCCGGGGCCCGTCGATCGCGCCGGGACCGTAGTAGATCAGGTCGATGCCGCCGTACCGCGCGGTGACGGCCTCCAGCGCCGAGCGGAGCTGGTCGCCGTCGCGGACGTCGGCGGGGAAGGAGGCGGCCTCGATCCCCTCCTCGGCCAGGCCGGCGATGTACCCCGCGTGCCTGGCGCCGGTACGGGAGACCAGGGCGACGGTGTGGCCTTCGCGGCCGAAGCGGTGGGCGACGGACAGCCCGAGGCCGGGCCCCACCCCGATGACCACAGCCGTCCCGCGGGCGGTTTGAGACGTGGAAAAGGACACAGTGCTGCCTTCCGAGTCGCAGTGACAAATAACTCGAGGGCGCCCTCAGGTTATGTCGACGGTAACATAATCTGAGGGCGCCCTCGAGTTAATGGGATGGGAAACATGGCCACGGGATCACGACCCCTGCGCGCCGACGCCGCACGCAACCGCGACAAGCTGCTGGTCACCGCGACCCAGCTGTTCGGTGAACGCGGCCTCGACGTGCCGCTGGAGGAGATCGCCCGCACGGCCGGGGTCAGCATCGGGACGCTCTACAACCACTTCCCCACCAGGGAGGCCTTCTTCGACGCGATCTTCCCCGAACGGCTGGCGGCCCTGGACCGGATCGCCGCCGCGGCCCTGGAGGACCCCGATCCGTGGAACGGCTTCGCCGGCTTCCTGGAAGGGCTCTTCGCGCTGCAGGCCGAGGACCGCGGGCTCAACGACGCGCTCGCCCGGCGCTTCCCCAGCACCTCCGAGGTGAGCGACGCCTGCCACCGCGGCCTGCGGGACGTGGACCAGGTCATCGAGCGGGCCAGGCGAAGCGGGCAGTTGCGCGCCGACTTCACGGCACAGGACGTGGCGACGCTGGTCTGGGCGATGTCGCAGGTGATCAGGGAGTCGACGGGGGTGGCACCCCAGGCCTGGCGGCGGTGCCTGTCCTTCTTCCTGGACGGCCTGCGCACCGAGGCCGCCCATCCCATGACGCCGGCGGAGCCGCAGCCGGAGCAGGCCGGCCACGCGACGGCGGACAGGCCCTGAGCCCCGGCGGGCATCCCTAGCGGAGGTAGCCGCCCATCGTCGTGAAGAACTCCGTCGCGGGCAGCTCGACGTCGTCGTCCGTCCGGACCCGCTCGATCACCAGGCCCTGGCTGCGGCCGCGCCGGGCGTCGGCGCCGGCGACGATGACCACGCCGTCGCCCTCGCGGATGAACACCCTGCCGGGCGTGCCGCCGTACCTGCCCCGGGAGACCGAGGCGCGCAGCACCCTGATGCGCGTGCCGTTGTAGTGGGTGAAGGCGTTGGGGTACGGGTCGAACTGGGCGCGGACCAGCCGGGCGATCTCCTCGGCGCTCCAGGTCCAGTCGATCCTGCCGTCCTCGATCGAGCGCTTGTGGAAGAAGCTGGCCTTCGAGCGGTCCTGCGGCGTCCAGTCCGTCCGGCCGGAGGCGATGAGCTCGAGCGACTCGGCGACGATGGGGCCGATCAGGTCGACCGTGCGGTGGAACAGGTCGGTGGCGGTGTCGTCGGGGCCCACCGGTACGGCGCGCTGGAGCACGATGTCACCCGCGTCCAGGTCGGCGTCCATCATGTGCGCGGTGACGCCGACCTCCTTCTCGCCGTTGACGAGCGCCCAGATGATCGGGGAGAACCCGGCGTAGGCCGGCAGCAGCGAGTCGTGCACGTTGAGCGTGCCGTGACGGGGCAGGGCGAAGATCTCCGGCGGGATCCACGTGCGCCAGTTGTTGGCGACGATGAGGTCGGGGTCGGCCTCCTTGAGCCTGGTCATCAGTTCCTCGTCGCCTGGCCGGTCGCGCACCAGGACCGGGACACCGTGCTCCGTGGCCAGGTCGGCGACCGAATCGCCCCAGATCCGCTCGTAGGCGTGCTCGCTCTTGGGATGCGTCACGACGAGGGCCACCTCGTGGCCCGAGTCCAGCAGCGCTCGCAGCGTGCGGTGGCCCCACGTCTGGTAGCCGAACATCACGACCCGCATGGCGTCTCCTTGTAGGGGGGATCGGAAAAGGTTAGGCTCGCCTTAATTAGGAGAGGCTAACCTAACCATGGAAGGTCATCAATGCCCTCGTCGGAGCACCACGTCCACGATCTCGTGGGCATCGGTTTCGGTCCCTCCAATCTCGCCCTGGCCATCGCGTTACGGGAACACACCCCGCTCGACGCGGTCTTCTTCGAGAAGCAGCCGGCCTTCGGATGGCATCGCGGCATGCTGATGGAGGGCACGACGATGCAGGTGTCCTTCCTGAAGGACCTGGTCACCATGCGCAACCCGGCCAGCCCGTTCAGCTTCCTGAGCTACCTGAGCGACAAGGGCCGGCTGGTCGACTTCATCAACCACAAGACGATGTTCCCCTCGCGCCTGGAGTTCCACGACTACCTCGAATGGGCCGCGGCCTCCTTCGCCGACCAGGTGGAGTACCGGTCCGAGGTCGTCGCCGTCACCCCCGTGACCGTCGACGGCGTGATCGAGTTCCTCGACGTGGTGGTACGTCAGGGCGGCTGCTCCGACGAGCTGACCACCAGGAGGACCAGGAACGTGGTGATCGCCGCGGGCCTGGACCCGGTGCTGCCGCCGGGCGTGGTGAGCGACGAGCGCGTCTGGCACAGCGAGGAGCTCCTCGACCGGCTGCCCACGCTGCGCGAGCCGCGGCGCGTGGTCGTGGTGGGCGCGGGCCAGAGCGCGGCCGAGGTGACCGACCACCTGCACAGCACCTTCCCCGGCGCTGAGGTGTGCGCCGTCTTCGCCAAGTACGGCTACACGCCCGCCGACGACAGCTCGTTCGCCAACCGCATCTTCGACCCCGCCGCCGTCGACCACTTCTACACCGCGCCGGACGAGGTGAAGCGGCGGCTGCTGGACTACCACGCCTCCACCAACTACTCGGTGGTCGACCTGGAGCTCATCGACGAGCTCTACCGGCGCCACTACCAGGAGAAGGTGCGCGGCGTGGAGCGGCTGCGGATCCTCAACGCCTCCCGGGTGGTGGAGGTCGCCGAAGGGCCCCGGGTGACGGTGGAGTTCCTGCCGACGGGAGAGCGCACGGTCCTGGAGGCCGACCTGCTGGTCTACGCGACCGGTTACCGTCCCGGCGACCCGCTGACGCTGCTGGGCGAGGCCGGCGAGCACTGCCTGCGGCTGCCGCACGGCGGCCTGCGGATCGAGCGCGACTACCGCGTCGCCACGACGGAGGCGATGCGCTGCGGCATCTACGTGCAGGGCGCCACCGAGCACACCCATGGCATCACCTCGACGCTGCTGTCGAACACCGCCGTGCGGGTGGGCGAGATCGTCCACTCGATCAGCCGCGCGCGTTCCTACGCGGGCCGGCGCTGACGCCGCCGTCGTGGTGGCGGCCGATCGGGATGATCAGCGGGGTTCCGCTGACCGGGTCGGCCGCCACCTGGCAGCGCATGCCGAAGACGTGCTCGACCAGCTCGGCGTCGATCACGTCGGCGGGCGGCCCCTCCGCCACGACGCGCCCGGCCCTCATCACGATCAGCTGGTCGGCGTACCTGCAGGCCTGGTTGAGGTCGTGCAGGACCATGACGACCGTGCGGCCCTGGTGGCGGTTGAGGTCGACGACCAGGTCGAGGACGTCGATCTGGTGGGCCAGGTCGAGGTAGGTCGTCGGCTCGTCGAGCAGCAGCACGGGCGTGCCCTGGGCGACCGCCATGGCGATCCAGGCCCGCTGCCGCTGGCCGCCGGACAGCTCGTCCAGCGGCCGGTCGGCGTGTTCGAGCATGCCGGTGGCCACCAGCGCGTGCGTGACCGCGTCCTGGTCGGCCGACGACCACTGCCGCCACCAGGTCTGGTGCGGTGAGCGGCCCTGCCCGACCAGGTCGGTGACGGTCAGCCCCTCGGGCGCGACGGGCGACTGCGGCAGGATGCCGAGGCGCCGGGCGACCTGCCGGGTGGGCATGGTGTGGATGGCGCGGCCGTCCAGGTGCACCGCGCCGTCGCGGGGGGCCAGCAGCCGGGCCAGGGCGCGCAGCAGCGTGGACTTGCCGCAGGCGTTCGCGCCGATGACGGCGCTGATCCTGCCCTGCGGGATCTCCAGGTCAAGGCCGTCGACGACGACGCGGTCGTCATAGGCGAGCGTCAGCCCGCTGGCCCGCAGCGACGGGTACGTCACGTGTCTCATCCTCCCGTGCCCCGCCGGTTGGCCCGGCTGAGCTGCCACAACAGGAACGGCGCGCCGAGCACGCCCGTCACCACCCCGACGGGCAGCACGGAGTCGGCCATGAGGCGCTGGCTGACCAGATCGGCGACCAGGACGACCACCGAGCCCGTGAGAGCCGAGGCGGTCGCGGGCGGGCCTGCGGTGCGGGCCATGCGCTGGGCGATCTGCGGCGCGGCCAGCGCGACGAACAGGATCGGCCCGGCCGCGGCGGTGGCGAAGGCGGCCGCCGCGGCGCCGCACAGCAGCAGGGCCAGGCGGGTGCGCTGCACGGGGGTGCCGAGCCCGCGGGCCACGTCGTCGCCCAGACGCAGCGTCCGCAGCAGCCGTACCAGCAGGAGCACCGCGGGCAGCAGGATGGCGAGCGTCACGGCAAGCGGCCCCGCCTGCGCCCATCCCCGGTCGTTGAGATTGCCGACCAGCCAGCCCAGCACCTTCTGCGCCTGGTGGAGCTCCGCCCTGCTCAGCAGGTAGGAGGTGAGGCTGACGCACATCCAGCTGACCCCGATGCCCACCAGCACGATCCGGTAGCCGGTGGTGCCGCGCTTCCAGGCCAGCAGGTAGATCAGCACGCCCACGGCGACGGCGCCCGCCAGGCCGAGCCACTGGAGCCCCAGGCCGGCGCCGGCGCCGAGCACGATGCCCGCGGCGACGGCGGCGCCCGCGCCCTGGGTGATGCCCAGCATGTCGGGGCTGGCCAGCGGGTTGCGGGTGACGGCCTGGAAGATCGCGCCCGACAGCCCGAGGGCGGCCCCGGCCAGCAGACCCACCACGGCCCTGGGCAGCCGCAACTCCCACACCACGAACAGGTCGGCCCGCTCCCCCTCCCCCGCCAGCGCGCGGACGACGGCGGCGGGCGCAAGCGCGTAGTCGCCCGCGCCCGCGCCGACGGCCAGGCAGAGGACGGCGAGCGTCACGAGGGCGAGCAGCAGCCAGGTCAGCACGAGCCGGGGGCGCAGCACGCCGGAGACGGCGGGCCGGTCCACCCGGAAGGTCAGGCGGTCGCTCGAGCGCGTGAGATGCGGTCCGGGCATCGGCTACAGCTCCGCGAGCCTGCGGCGGCGGACCATGGCGATGAAGAACGGCGCGCCGAGGAAGGCGGCCACCAGGCTGACGTCGAGCTCGGTGGGGCGCACGACGACGCGGCCGAGGATGTCGGCCACCAGCAGCAGGCAGGGCGCCAGCAGCATCGAGGCGGGCAGCAGCCAGCGGTGGTCGGGGCCGGTGACGATTCTCACCAGGTGCGGGACGACGAGCCCGACGAAGACGATCGGTCCGGTGACCGCCACGGTCGCCCCGGTCAGCACGGTCACCGCGAGCGCGCCGCGCAGCCGTACGGACACGAGGCCGCGACCGAGGGCGGCGGCGACGTCGTCGCCCAGGGACAGGCTGTTGAGCGCGGGCGCGGTGCTCAGCGCCAGCACGGCGCCGCAGGCGAGGAACGGCAGGAGCACCAGCAGCGTCCCGCCGTCGTGCCCGGTCAGCGAGCCGGCCGACCAGTACCTGTAGCGGTCGAGCGCCTCGGGGTCGGTCAGCGCGATGCCGCCGGTCAGCGAGTCGAGCAGGTAGGTCACGGCCACGCCCGCCAAGGCGAGCTTGACCGGCGCGGCGCCGCCTCTGCCCCTGCTGCCCAGCAGGTAGACCACGGCACTGGCGACCGCCGCGCCGCCGAAGGCGAACCAGACCGACGACAGCAGGCCGCTGACACCGAGCGCGGCCGCGGCGACCACGGCGCCGAAGGCGGCGCCCGCGCTCACGCCGAGCAGGCCGGGATCGGCCAGCGGGTTGCGGGTCAGCCCCTGCATGACGGCTCCGGCCAGGCCGAGGGCCGCTCCGGCGAGCACGGCGACCAGGGTGCGGATCAGCCGCGTCCCGCCGACGATGGCCGCGACCTCGGGGTCGACGGCGGCCGGATCGGCCAGGGCCGTCCA
This sequence comes from Nonomuraea sp. NPDC003727, assembly GCF_053586935.1. Classification (NCBI taxonomy): domain Bacteria; kingdom Bacillati; phylum Actinomycetota; class Actinomycetes; order Streptosporangiales; family Streptosporangiaceae; genus Nonomuraea; species Nonomuraea sp. NPDC003727. The sequence continues at coordinate 87,833 of NZ_JBSFNE010000015.1, read as the reverse complement.
GACCTGGCCGAGCGGGATCGCCCTGCTGCCGACGGCCAGGGACAGCGCGCAGAGCACGACCAGGACCCCCGCGCTCGCCGCGATCAGGAGCGGCCGCCGTGCCGCGACGGTTCTCTGCTGTGTCACGAAGATCCGATCGTTCGCTTTTTAGGTTAGGCATACCTCACTCATGTGCCTCGCGCAAGACTTTTCCGGCGATTGAAGATAGGTAAGGCTTACCTTAGTCTGCGTGCCGGTGACACTTCAGATCCGGAAGAGGAAACTATGTCCAAGCGTCTCTCGACAGTGCTCGCCGCACTGGCGCTGACCGTCGCCGCCGGCTGCGGCAGCCCCACCCCGGCCGGTACGGCGGAGCCCGCCCCCGCCTCGTCCGCCCCGGCGGCCGGATCGGCCTTCCCGGTGAAGGTCGAGCACATGTACGGCACGACCGAGATCGCCAAGCGTCCCGAGCGGATCGTCACCATCGGCCTGAGCGACCACGAGCCCGTCCTCGCGCTCGGCTTCAAGCCGGTCGGCGTCGTGGACTGGTTCCAGCGCAGCCCGTTCTCCGACTGGCCCTGGACCAGGGACAGGTGGGGCGGCACCGAGCCCACCGTGCTCGGCCTGCGCGAGGACGGCGTCAAGTTCGAGAAGCTGGTCGCGCTCAAGCCCGACCTCATCTTCGCCATGTACTCCGGCATCCAGAAGGAGCACTACGACAAGCTGTCGCAGATCGCTCCCGTCGTCGCCCAGCCGAAGGGCTTCGACCCCTATGGCGCCCCGTGGCAGGAGATGACGCTGCTGGCCGGCCGCGCCCTCGGCGAGGAGGACACGGCCAGGAGGCTCATCGCCGGCATCGCCGACCGGTTCGCGAAGGTCCGGGCCGACAACCCGCAGTGGAAGGGGCTGACGGCCGTCGCCGCCGACAGCTTCAAGGCCGGGCAGTACTCGGCCTTCCAGAAGGGCGACCCCAAGTCGGCGTTCCTGGCCGAGCTGGGCTTCACCGTCCCGGAGGAGATCACCAGGCAGGCCGGCACGTCCAACGTGGCCGAGTTCGGCTCCGAGGGGCTGAGCCTGCTGGAGGTCGACCGCCTCGTCTGGCTGACCACCGGCAGGCAGCCGTGGGAGCGGATCAGGAACGACAGCGTCTACAAGCAGCTGAAGGTCGCCAGGCAGGGCCGCGACCTCTTCCTGACCTACCAGGACCCGCCGATCGGCGCGGCGCTCTCCTTCAACACGGTGCTGAGCATCCCCTACGCCATCGACCAGGTCGTGCCGCTTCTCAAGAAGTGATCCCCGGCCGGCCCGGCCCACCCTGATTCCCGCAGAGTGACGTGAAAGGCAGCCAGATGTCCGTACTTCCGCTGACCGGAGCCCAGACCGGAATCTGGCTGGCCCAGCAGTTAGCGCCGGACAGCCCGGCCTACACCATCGGCGGCTACGTGGAGCTCGCGGCCAACGTGGCGCGGCTGGCCCGGGCGATCAGGCAGGCCGTGACCGAGGCGGAGAGCCTGCACGTGGTGTTCGCCCAGGACGAGGCCGGCCCTGTCCAGATCACCAGGCCCGCGGGCGACTGGCCGCTGCCGGTCCTCGACCTGGCGGAGGCGGAGGCGCGGGCGTGGATGGCGGCCGACCTCGCGCGGACCGTCGATCCGGCCCGCGGGCCGATGTTCGCCCACGCGCTGCTCAGGCTGGGCGACGGCCGGCTGTGGTGGTACCAGCGGTACCACCACCTGGTCACCGACGGCGCCGGGATGCTGCGCCTCATCCAGCGCGTGGCCGCCCTGTACGGCGGCGGCCCCGACGCCGGCGTCGACTGGTCGCTGCCGGCGCTGGTGGCGGCCGACGCCGGCTACCGAGCCTCCGCCGGGCACGCGGCCGACGCCGCGTACTGGCACGGCAGGTTGGCGGGCCTGCCCGACGAGCCTGCCAGGCTGGTGGAGTGCCCGCCCGCCCAGGCCGGCGGTGTCCTGCGCCGCACGGTGGAGCTGTCGCCGGAGCGCTCGGACGGGCTGCGCGCGGCGGCGGCCGCGCTGGGCACCCGGCTGTCGCGGCTGGCCATCGCGGCCGTGGCCGCCTACCTGCACCGGGCGAGCGGCGAGCGTGACCTGGTGCTGGGCCTGCCCGTCGCGGGCAGGCTGCACGGCGAGGACTCCCCCGCCCTGATGTCCAACGTGCTGCCGCTCAGGCTCGCCGTCAGCCCCTGGACCACGGGTGCCGAACTGGTCGCGGCCGTGGCCGAGGAGATCAGGTCGCTGGGCGCGCACGCCCGCTACCGGGGCGAGGACCTGGCCAGGGAGCTGGGCCGCGTCGAAGGGCTGCGCTCGCTGATCGGGCCCACCGTGAACGTCATGCCGTACCACCAGGGGATCAGGTTCGGCGACGGCGACTGCGTCATCCACCACCTGTCCCTCGGGCCGGTCGGCGACCTGTCCGTGGCCGTCTACGACCGGCCCGCGGGCCAGGGGCTGCGGATCGACCTCGACGCGGACGCCGCGGTGTGCGACCCCGAGGCGCTCGCCGAGCACGAGCGGCGCCTCCTGCTGACGCTGGAGGCGCTGGCCGAGCGGCCCGACACGCCGCTCGGCGGCATCGACCTGGCGCCCGTGCCGCCGTTCGTCCCCCTGCCCGGCGACCTGCCGGAGATCTCGTGGACGGCGGCGTTCGAACGGCAGGCCGCGCACGCGCCCGGCAGGCTCGCCGTGATCTGCGAGTCGGAGCGGCTGACCTACGGCGAGCTGAACGCCAGGGCCAACCGGCTCGCCCACACGCTGCGCGCCCAGGGCGTCGGCGCCGAGGACGTCGTCGCGGTGGCGCTGCCCCGCTCGGCCGACCTGGTCGTGGCGCTGCTCGGCGTCATGAAGGCGGGCGCCGCCTACCTCCCGCTGGACGCCGACCATCCGGCCGACCGGCTGGCCTTCATGGTGGCCGACGCCGGTGCCCGCCTGCTCGTCACGGTCTCGGGCCACGCCGCCGACCTGGAGCTGCCCCGCCTGCTTCTGGACGCCCTCCCGCAGGCGGCCGACACCGACCCGCCCGAGGGCGCGCTGCACCGGGCCGCCTACGTCATCTACACCTCCGGCTCGACCGGCCGGCCGAAGGGCGTCGTGCTCTCCCACGAGGGCGTCGGCGCCCTCATCGCCACCGCCGTCGAACGGCTCGGCGTCGACTCCTCCAGCAGGGTCGCCCAGTTCGCCTCCGTGGGCTTCGACGTGGCCGTCTGGGACCTGGTGATGTCGCTGTGCGTGGGCGGCACCGTCGTCGTCGTGCCGTCCGAGCGGCGCGTGGCCGGCGAGGAGCTGACCGGCTACCTGGCCGAGCACCGGGTGACCCACATGATCCTGCCGCCGTCGCTGGTGGCGGCGCTGCCCGCCGGGTGCGCGCTGCCCGAGGGCGGCGTGCTGGTCGTCGGCACCGAGACGGTCCCCGCCGAGCTGGTCGCCCGCTGGAGCGAGCGCATGCGGGTCGTGGCCGCCTACGGCCTGACCGAGGCCACGGTCAACTCCACGCTCTGGCTCGCCGAGCGCGACTGGGCGGGCCCCGTGCCGATCGGCGTGCCGGACCCGGGGACCCGCTGCCACATCCTCGACGCGGCGCTGCGCCCGGTGCCGCCCGGCGTCACGGGCGAGCTGTACGTCGGGGGCCTCGGCCTGGCCAGGGGCTATCTCGGCAGGCCGGGGCTGACCGCCGAGCGGTTCGTCGCCGACCCGTTCGGCGCGCCGGGCGAGCGGATGTACCGCACCGGCGACCGGGCCCGCAGGCGCGCCGACGGCACCATCGACTTCCTCGGCCGCGAGGACGGCCAGCTCAAGATCCGCGGGTACCGCATCGAGCCCGGCGAGGTCGAGAGCGTCCTGATGAGCCACCCCGCGGTCGCCCAGGCGGCGGTCTCCGCCGTCGAGGACCACCGGGGCGTCAGGCGGCTGGTCGGCTACGTGACGGGCGACGGCGGCCTCGACCCCGCCGACCTGCGGCGGCTGGCGGCCGGCGCGCTGCCGGAGTACATGGTGCCCGGCACGATCGTGGTGCTCGACGGGCCGCTGCCGCTCACGCCGAACGGCAAGCTGGACCGCAAGGCGCTGCCCGCGCCCGAGTGGACGGTGCAGGCGGGCGACACCGCCCCCGAAACCCCCGCCGAGCGCGTGCTGGCCGGGCTGTTCGCCGAGGTCCTCGGGCTGCCGTCGGTGGGCGCGTACGACAGCTTCTTCGAGCTCGGCGGCGACAGCATCGTCGCGATCCAGCTGGTCAACAAGGCCAGGCGGGCGGGTCTCGCGATCACGCCGCGGGAGGTCTTCCAGCACAGGACCGTCGCCGCGCTGGCGCGGGGGCGCGGCCAGGCCGTACCCGAGCAGGCTCATGACGCGGGCGTCGGCCTGGTGCCGGAGACGCCGATCGTCGGCCGGCTGCGGGAGGTGGGCGGGCCGATCGACGGCTTCCACCAGTCGGTGACCGTGCGCGTGCCGGACGATCTGGACGAGGGCCTGCTCACCGGGGCGTTGCAGGCCGTCCTCGACCATCACGGCATGCTGCGCGCCCGGCTGCTGCGCGGCGAGGACGGCTGGCACATGGAGGTGCCGCCGCCCGGCACGGTCCAGGCGGGCGGCCTGGTGGCCGGCGACGGGGTCGAGGCCGCCGTCGGCCGGCTGGACCCGGCGGCGGGCGTGATGCTGCAGGCGGTGTGGTCGCCGGACGAGCGGCGGCTGTCGCTGGTGGCGCACCACCTGGTGGTGGACGGCGTCTCCTGGCGCATCCTGCTGTCCGACCTGGCCCAGGCCGCGCGGGCGGTGTCCGCGGGCGAGCCGGTCGAGCTGCCGCCGGTCGGCACCTCGTTCGCGCGCTGGTCGCGGCTGCTGGCCGAGGACGCGCCGACCCCCGCGCGGCAGGCGGAGCAGCAGGTCTGGCGGCGGACGCTCGCCGGGCCGGTGCCGTCGCTCGGGCTGCGGCCCCTCGACCCCGCGACCGACACGGCCGCGCGCGAGCGCAGGCTGACCGTCGTCCTGCCCCCCGACGGGACGACGCCACTGCTGACCGACGCCCCGGCCGCCTACCACGGCACCGTCAACGACGTGCTGCTGACCGCGCTGGCGGCGGCCTTCGCCCGCCGTCAGGGCGCCGGCGGCCTGCTGGTCGACCTGGAGGGGCACGGCCGGGAGCAGGACGCGGTGGCGGGCGATGCCGACGTGACCCGCACGGTCGGCTGGTTCACCAGCCTGTTCCCCGTCAGGATCGACGGCGGCGACGTGGCGTGGGAGGAGTTCCGCGCCGGCGGCCCGGGGGTGGGCCGGGCGCTCGGGCGGGTCAAGGAGCAACTGCGCGCCGTCCCGTCGGCCGGTCTCGGTTTCGGGCTGCTGCGGGGCGCGCTGGGCGACCTGCCGACGCCGGAGGTGCTGTTCAACTACCTGGGCCGGTTCAGGGCGGACGGCGGCGCGGACTGGGAGCCGGCCGCCGGGGCGGAGCCGCTGTCGGCCGGGCGCGACCCCGGCATGCCGCTGACCCATCACCTCGAGGTCAACGCGATCGTCCGCGACGGCGCGTCCGGGCCCGAGCTGAGCGCCACCTGGTCGTGGCCCGAAGGGGTCCTCGAACGGGCCGACGTGGCGGAGCTGGCCGGCGCCTGGCTGGAGGCGCTGCGCGGGATCGCCGCCCACGTGGCCGGGCCGGCGGCGGGCGGGCACACGCCGTCCGACTTCCCCCTGGTCACGCTCGACCAGGAGGAGATCGACGCGCTGCCCCGCGACCTGGAGGACGTCCTGCCGGTGACGCCGCTCCAGCAGGGCCTGTACTTCCACTCGCTGTCCGACCCCGACGTCTACACCGTCCAGCAGGTCGTCGAGCTGGCCGGACCCGTCGAGCCCGCCACGCTGCGCCGCCGGGTGGAACGCCTGGTGGACCGGCACGCGCCGCTGCGCGCCGGGTTCCTGCAGCGCGCCGACGGCAGGGTCGTGCAGTACGTGGCCGGCCGGGTCACGGTCCCGTGGGCGGAGGTCACCGGCGCCGACGTCGACGAGATCGCCGCGCGGGAGCGGGCCCGGCCCTTCGACCTGGCCGCGCCGCCGCTGCTCAGGGCCGCCCTGGTCAACGGGCGGACGCTGGTGCTGACCCTGCACCACCTGGTCGCCGACGGCTGGTCGGTGCCGATCATGCTGCGGGAGCTGCTGGGCGAACACCTCGGCGAGGTCACCCCGTACCGCGACTACTTCACCTGGCTGCGCGACCGCGACGACGAGGCGGCGGGACGGGCCTGGCGTCGGGCGCTGGAAGGGCTCGACGAGCCGACACTGCTCGGCCCGCGGTACCAGGCCGGCGCGCCCGGCCAGATCACCTTCGAGGCCGGCGCGGACCTGGCCGGCTGGGCACGGGCGCGCGGGCTGACGCTGAGCACGCTCGTGCAGGGCGCGTGGGGGCTGCTGCTGGGCCGGCTGACCGGCCGCCACGACGTCGTCTTCGGCAGCACCGTCTCAGGCCGGCAGGCCGCCGTCGAGGGCGTCGAGTCGATGGTCGGCCTGCTGGTCAACACCATCCCCGTACGGCTGGCCTGGCGCCCCGGCGACCGTCCGGCCGACCTGCTGGCCGGGCTCCAGGACGCGCAGGCGCGGCTGCTGGACCACCAGCACCTCGGCCTGGCCGACATCCAGCGGATCACCGGGTGGGGCACCCTGTTCGACACGCTGGTGGCGGTCGAGAACTATCCCGTCGAGGGCGACATGGGGGCGATCGCGGGCGTGGACGTCCGCGACGGCTCCCACTACCCGCTGTCGCTGACCGTCGTGCCGGGACGGCGGACCACCTTCAGGCTCGACCACTCCATCGGCGCCAGCGCCGCCGCGCGGGTGGCGCGGGCGCTGCGGCACCTGCTGGAGGAGCTGGTCACCGCCGGCGAGCGCCCCGTGGGGCGGCTCGACCTGGTCGAGCTCGAGCAGGCGCGCCTGCTGGGCGGGCCCCGTGAGGTACCGCCCACGACGCTGGCCGCCGCGTTCGCCGCCCAGGCGGCCACGACGCCCGACGCCACCGCGGTGATCCTCGGCGAGGAGGAGGTCTCCTACGCCGAGCTGGACCGCAGGGCGCAGGCGCTCGCCGTACGGCTGGCGCGACGCGGCGTCGGTCCGGGCGGGTTCGTCGCCGTGGCGCTGCCCCGCTCGCCCGACCTGCCGGCCGCCGTGCTCGGCGTGCTGCGGGCGGGCGCGGCCTACGTGCCGCTGGACCTCGACCATCCGGCCGAGCGGCTGGCGTACATGCTGGCCGACTGCGGCGCCCGCGTGGTGGTCACCGACGAGTCCTTCCCCGAGCACGAGGGGGTGGAGCGTGTCCTGGTCGGCGGCCCCTCGATCGGCCCCGCGAGCGATCTTTCGAGCGACCCCTTGAGCGACCCCTCGAGCGATCTTTTGAGCGGCCCTTCGAGCGACCCATTCCGCGGCCCCTTGAGCGGCGCCGAGAGCGGCACCCGTAGTGGCGCCGGCGGCGGCGAGGGCGGTCCCGACGGTGGTGGGGGCCCGCTTCGCGCTCCCGCGCCGGACGACCCCGCCTACCTCATCTACACCTCGGGCTCGACGGGCCGGCCCAAGGGCGTGGTGGTCACGCACCGCGCCATCGTCGGCCACCTGGCGTGGGCCCAGGACCTGTTCGCCATGGACGGCACCGACCGGATGCTGCAGCAGGCGTCGGCGAGCTTCGACGCCTCGGTGTGGCAGATCTTCTGGCCGCTGTGCTCCGGCGCCGCCGTGGTGCTGGCCGAGCCCGGCGGGCACGTCGATCCGGCCTACCTGGCCGGGCTCGTCAGGGACCGCGGGGTGACCGTCCTCGACATCGTGCCCTCGATGATGAGGGCCTTCCTGTCCACCGACGAGGTCACGCGGGATCCGGGCTGGGCGGCGAGCCTGCGCAGGGTCTTCGGCGGCGCCGAGGCGCTGACCACGGGGTTGGCCCGCCGCTGGCGGGAGCTGACCGGCGTCCCCGTCGACAACTGCTACGGGCCCACCGAGGCGACCGTCCAGGTCACCTGGTGGGACGGCGACGAAGGTGGCGGCACGGACGGCGACGCGAACGGCGGCACAGACGGTGGCACGGACCGCGGCACGGACCGCGGCACGGACCGCGGCACGGAACGCGACGCGGACCGCGACACGGCCGTGCCGATCGGCGGGCCGGTCTGGAACACCGGGCTGTACGTCCTGGACGTCTGCCTGCGCCCGGCGACCGAAGGCGAGCTCTACATCAGCGGCGCGCAGCTCGCCCTCGGCTACCACGGCAGGACGGCGCTTACCGCCGAGCGGTTCGTCGCCGACCCGTTCGGCCCGCCGGGCACGCGCATGTACCGCACGGGCGACCTGGTGCGGCTGCGCCCCGACGGCGCCCTGGAGTACACCGGCAGGACCGACCACCAGGTCAAGATCCACGGCAACCGCGTCGAGCTCGGCGAGGTCGAGGCGCGGCTGGCGGCCCTGGACGGCGTCGCGCAGGCCGTGGTCGTCGCCCGCGACCACGGTGGCGCCACCCGCCTGGTCGGCTACGCCGTCCCCGAGCGGGGCGCCCGCCTCGACGGGGCGGGGTTGCGCGCCGCGCTGGCCGCCGCGCTGCCCCCGCCGATGGTGCCGAGCGCGGTGGTGACGCTGGAGCGGCTGCCGCTGACGCTGAACGGCAAGGTGGACCGCGGCGCCCTGCCCGTTCCCGAGATGGCGCCGCGGGCCGTGCGGGCACCGCGGACCGAGCGGGAACGGCTGTTCTGCGACATCTTCACCGCCGTGCTCGGCACCGAGGCGGGCCTCAACGACGACTTCTTCGCCCTCGGCGGTGACAGCATCGCCTCGATCGCCGTCTCCGGCCGGGCCAGGAAGGCGGGCCTGGCGGTCAGCCCCAGGGACGTCTTCGCCTGCCGGACGCCCGCCGCGCTGGCGGCCAGCGCGGAGGCCAGCATGGAGGCCACCGCGGAGGCCACCATGGAAGCCACCGCGGAGGAGCACGGGGCAGCCGAGCTGATCACGCTGACCGCAGAGGAGCACGAGAGCGTGCGGCGCGTCTGCCCCGTCCCGGTCGAGGACGTCTGGCCGCTGTCGCCCTTGCAGGAGGGCATCCACTTCCACTCCAGCTACGACACCGCCGCCGTCGACGTCTACACCTCGCAGGACGTCTTCGAGTTCGCGCGGCCCGTCGACGCCGGCCGGCTGCGCGCGGCGTGCGCGGCGATGCTGGCCCGCAACCCGAGCCTGCGGGCGGGCTTCACCGCCGAAGGGCTGTCGCGTCCCGTGCAGTTCATCGGCGCCGGGGTGGAGCCGCCGCTGCGCGAGATCGACCTGTCGGCGCTGCCGCGCGAGGAGCGCGACCGGATGGTCGCCGAGCTGCTGGCCGAGGACAGGACCACCCGGTTCGACCTGGCCGCCCCGCCGCTCATGCGGCTGCTGCTGATCCGCCTCGGCGAGCGCGACCTGCTGGTGCTGAGCCACCACCTGATCCTGTGGGACGGCTGGTCGGGATGGCTGGTGCTCGAACAGCTCCTCGGCGACGCCGCGGCGGCGCCCGCCGCCGGCACCTACCGCGACTACCTGGCCTGGCTGGCCACGCAGCCCGCGGGCGAGGCGCTGACCGCCTGGCGCGCGGCGCTGTCGGGGCTGGAGGAGCCGACGCTGGTACGGCCGGCCGACGACGGCCTGCGCCCGGAGATCCCGGTGAACCTCGACGTCGTACTGTCCGCGGAGCTGGGCGAGGGCCTGCGCGCGCTGGCCCGCGAGACGGGACTGACGCTCAACACGCTGCTCAACCTCGCCTGGGGACTGGTGCTCGCGGCCACGGTCGGCCGCGACGACGTGGTGTTCGGCGCGGCGGTGGCCGGCCGGCCGGTGGCGGTGCCCGACGTGGAGAACGTCATCGGGATGTTCCTCAACACGGTGCCGGTGCGGATCGGGTTCGACCCGCGCGAGCAGGTGCTCGAGCTGGCGCGGCGGGTGCAGGACGAGCGCGTGGCGCTGATGCCGTACGAGCACGTCGGGCTGGGCGAGCTGCATCGGGAGAGCGGCCACCGGCGGCTCTTCGACACCCTCTTCGTGCTGCGCGAGGCGGGCGGGCAGGAGCGGATGGCGGAGTTCACCGGCCGGCACGGGATCGTGAACGTGTCGGCGGTCGACGCCACGCACTACCCGCTGACGCTCATCGTGACCCAGGGCGCCCGCCTGCGCGTGACGCTGTCGTACCGCCCCGACGTGGTCGGCGGCGCCGAGGCCGGCCGGGTGCTCGACCGGTTCACCACCGTGCTCGGGCGCCTGGTGGCGGCGCCGCGGGCGCTGGTCGGCACCGTGGACCTGCTGCTGGAGGGCGAGCGGCGGCAGGCGGCACCGGCCCGGCCGCTGCCCGCGGTGACGGTGGCCGAGCTGCTGTCGGAGCAGGCCGCGCGCACCCCCGGCGAGGTGGCGCTCGTCTTCGGCGCCGAACGCTGGACCTACGCCGAGCTCGACGCCCGCGTCGACAGGCTGGCCAGGCTGCTGCTGGAGCACGGCGCGGCGCCGGAGCGGGTGGTCGCGCTGGCGCTGCCGCGCTCGGCCGACATGGTGGCGGCGCTGTTCGCCGTGCTGCAGACCGGCGCGGCCTACCTCCCGCTGGATCTGGAGTACCCGGCGGAGCGGCTGGCCTTCATGCTGGAGGACACCTCGCCCGTCTGCGTGGTGACCACGGGATCGGTGGCGCTGCCCGAGACCGGGGTGCCGCGCGTGCTGCTCGACGACCCGGCGACCGCCGACCGGCTGGCCACGCTGCCGGCGGGCGTGCCGTCCGACGCCGAGCGGCCCGGCTTCGCCCGCGGCCTGCCGTACCGGCTCGAGCATCCCGCCTACGTCATCTACACCTCCGGGTCGACCGGCAGGCCGAAGGGCGTCGTCACGCCGTACCGCGGCCTGACGAACATGCAGTTCAACCATCGTGAGGCCATCTTCGGGCCGGCCGTCGCCGCCGCGGGCGGCAGGCGGCTGCGCATCGCCCACACCGTCTCCTTCGCCTTCGACATGTCGTGGGAGGAGCTGCTGTGGTTGGTGGAGGGGCACGAGGTCCACGTCTGCGACGAGAACCTGCGCCGCGACGCCGAGGCCCTGGTGGCCTACTGCGACAGGGAGCGCGTCGACGTCGTGAACGTCACGCCCACCTACGCCCACCACCTGATCGACCAGGGCCTGCTCGACGGCCACCGGCCGCCGCTGGTGCTGCTGGGCGGCGAGGCCGTCTCCGAGACGGTGTGGACGGCGTTGCGCGACAGCGAGGGCACCGTCGGCTACAACCTGTACGGGCCCACCGAGTACACGATCAACACGCTCGGGGCGTCCACGGACGACAGCGCGACACCCGCCGTGGGCAGGCCGATCTGGAACACGACGGCGTACGTGCTCGACGCGGCGCTGCGCCCGGTGCCGCCCGGCACGCCGGGCGAGCTGTACATCGCGGGCGTGGGCCTGGCCCGCGGCTACCACCGCAGGCCGGGACTGACCGCCGCGGCCTTCGTCGCCGACCCGTTCGGCGCGCCGGGTGAGCGGATGTACCGCACGGGCGACCTGGTACGGCAGCGCCCCGACGGCGTCATCGACTTCCTCGGCCGCACCGACGACCAGGTGAAGATCCGCGGCTACCGGGTGGAGCCGAGCGAGGTCGCGGCGGCGATGGAGGAACACCCGCTGGTCTCCCACGCGGCGGTCGTCGCCGACGGCGGCCGGCTGCTCGGCTACGTCGTGCCGCGCGAGGAGGGCGCGGACCTCGCGGTGGTGCGGGCGGCGCTGAAGGAGCGGCTGCCCGGCTACATGGTGCCCGCCGCGCTCGTCGCGGTGGACCGGCTCCCGCTCACCGTGAACGGCAAGCTCGACGTGCGCGCGCTGCCCGCACCCGCCCTCAGCGGCGGTCAGGAGAGCCGCCCGCCCCGCACGGCGCGCGAACGGGTGCTGTGCGAGCTGTTCGGCGACCTGCTGGGCGTGACGGGCGTCGGGATCGACGACGACTTCTTCGACCTGGGCGGCCACTCGCTGCTGGCCACCCGCCTGGTCAGCAGGGCGCGCGCGGCCCTCGGCGCCGAGCTGGCGATCCGCGACCTGTTCGAGGCGCCGACCGTGGCCGAGCTGGCCGCCAGGGTCGGCGGGCAGGACGCCAGGCCCGCCCTGACGGCCGCGGCCGACCGGCCCGCCGAGCCGCCGCTGTCGTTCGCGCAGCGCCGGCTCTGGTTGATCGAGCAGCTGGAAGGGCCGTCGGCGCTCTACAACTTCCCGCTGGTGATGCGGCTGCGCGGCGAGCTCGACGTCGAGGCGTTGCGGGCCGCGCTGGCCGATCTGGCGGCCCGGCACGAGGCGCTGCGCACGCTGATCGTCGAGCGGGAGGGCCGCCCCTTCCAGCGGGTGGTGCCGGCGGCCGAGGCGGTCCCCGTCGTCGAGGTGGTCGAGGCCACGGCGGCGACGCTGGAGCCGACGCTGGAATCGGTCGTCGCCCGGCCGTTCGACCTGGCCGCCGAGCTGCCGCTACGGGCCACCGTGGTCCGGCTGGGCGCGCGCGATCACGTGGTGGCGCTGCTGCTGCACCACATCACGACCGACGAGTGGTCGGACGGCCCGTTCCTGCGTGACCTGTCGGCCGCCTACGCCGCCCGCCGCGGGGGCGGGGCGCCCGCGTGGGAGCCGCTGCCCGTGCAGTACGTCGACTACACGCTCTGGCAGCGGCGGCTGCTCGGCGAGCGGACCGACCCGGACAGCGTGGCCGCCCGCCAGCTGGCCTTCTGGGCCGAGACGCTGCGCGGCGCCCCCGAGCGGCTGGAGCTGCCCACCGACCGGCCGCACCCCGCGCGGCCGGCCGCCGCGGGCGGCGAGCTGCGGGTCGAGTTCGGCGCCGAGGACAGCCGGCTTCTGCGGCGGCTGGCCCAGCACTCGGGCGCGAGCATGTTCATGGTCTGCCACGCGGCGGTCGCGGCCCTGCTGCACCGCCTCGGCGCCGGTGCCGACCTGCCGCTCGGCGTGCCGGTCTCCGGCCGCGCCGACGAGGCGCTGGACGACCTGGTGGGCTTCTTCGTCAACACGCTCGTGCTGCGCGCCGACGTGTCGGGCGACCCGACCTTCGCCGAGCTGGTCGCGCGGGTCAGGGAGCGGGCCCTGGCCGCCTTCTCCCACCAGGACGTGCCGTTCGAGGCGGTCGTGGAGGAGCTCAACCCGGTCCGCTCGCCCGGCCGCAACCCGCTGTTCCAGGTGATGGTCGGCTACCGCAACCGCGGCGCCGACGACTTCGCGCTGGAGGGCCTGGAGGTGCTGCCCGCGCCGGTGTCCGCGAGCACCGCCAAGTTCGACCTGGTGTTCAGCTTCGTCGAGGACGAGGCGATCACCTGCGTCGTCGAGTACCGCGCCGACCTGTTCGACCGGTCCACGGTGGCGGCCATGGGGGCGCGGCTCGCCGGGCTGGTCGGGACGGTCGCCGCCGACCCGTCGGTCAGGGTCGCCGACATCGACGTGCTCACCCCGCCGGAGCGGGAGCTGGTCGTCACCGGCTTCAACGCGACCGACCGCGAGGTGGCCGAGCAGACCCTGCACGGCATGTTCCTGCGCAGGGTCGCCGAACGCCCCGGCGCCGTGGCGGTGGTCGAGGGGGACCGCTCGGTCGGCTACGCGGAGCTCGACGCCCTGTCCGACCGGATGGCGGCGATGCTCGCCCATCACGGCGTGCGGGAGGAGAGCGTGGTCGGTGTGGCCGTGCCGCGCTCGGTGGACATGGTGGCGGTGATGCTCGGCGCGCTCAAGCTCGGTGCCGCGTTCCTGCCCCTCGACCTGGCCCACCCCGCCGACCGCCTGGCGTACATGGTCGGCGACTCGGGGGCGAAGGTGGTCGTGGCCGCGCAGCCCGTCGAGGGCCTGGACGTGCTGCTGCTCGGCGACGCGCCCGACGGGCGGTGGCGGGCACCCGCCTACCCGGAGGTGGCGCTCGACCAGGCGGCCTACGTCATCTACACCTCCGGCTCGACCGGACGCCCCAAGGGCGTGGTCGTCACGCACGAGGGGATCGGCAGCCTGGTCGCCACGGCCGTCGACCGCATGGGGCTCACCCCCGACAGCAGGGTGCTGCACTTCGCCTCGATCGGGTTCGACGTCACCGCCTTCGAGCTGAGCATGGCCCTGTGCCACGGCGGCAGCCTCGTGCTCGTCCGCGACGCGGCCAGGGTGCCAGGCCACGAGCTGACCGGCTTCATGACCGAGCACGAGATCACCCACGCGATCCTGCCGCCGTCGCTGGTGGCGGCGCTGCCGGCCGGCTGCGAGCCGCCCGAGGGCTGCACGGTGCTGGTCGGCACCGAGACGGTCCCGCCGGACGTGATCGAGCGCTGGGCGGGCCGGCTGCGCCTGCTGGCCGCCTACGGGCTGACCGAGGCGACGGTGAACTCCACGCTGTGGGCGGCCGAACCGGGCTGGGCGGGAGCGGTGCCGATCGGCGTGCCCGACCCCAACACCCGCGCCTACGTGCTCGACGAGCGCCTGCGCCCGGTGCCGCCTGGGGTGGCCGGCGAGCTCTACATCGCCGGGCGCGGGCTGGCGCGCGGCTATCTCGGACGGCACGGCCTGACCGCCGAGCGGTTCGTGGCCTGCCCGTACGGCCCGCCCGGCGCCAGGATGTACCGGACCGGCGACCGGGCCCGCTGGCGCGCCGACGGCAACCTCGACTTCCTCGGCAGGGCGGACGACCAGGTCAAGATCCGCGGGTTCAGGATCGAGCCGGGCGAGATCGCCGGCGCGATGACCAGGCACCCGATGATCTCCCAGGCGGCCGTCGTCACCGACACGAGCGGTCCCGAGCCGCGCCTGGTCGGCTACGCGGTCGCGGCGGGCGGCCCGCTCGACCCCGCCCAGGTGCGGTCGCACGTCGCGGCGCTGCTGCCCCCGGCCATGGTGCCGTCCGCGGTGGTGGTGCTCGACCGGCCGCTGCCGCTGACGCCCAACGGCAAGCTGGACCGGGCCGCGCTGCCGGCGCCCGACTGGTCGGCGCTGACCGGTGCCACCCGCCCGCGCACCGGGCGGGAGCACGCGCTCGCCGAGCTGTTCGCGGAGGTGCTGGGCCTGCCCCAGGTCGGCGTCCACGACAACTTCTTCGAGCTCGGCGGCCACTCGATGTCGGCCATGCGGCTGCTCGGCAGGATCCGCACGACGCTGGACGCCCGGCTCACGCTGCGGGCCGTCTTCGACGCGCCCACCGTCGCCGAGCTGGCCGCCCGCCTCGACGAGAGGGATCTCGGCGAGCGGGCCAGGCTGCGCCGGCGGGAGCTGCCCGCCGCGCCGCCCCAGGAGTGGCAGCACGCCAGGACCGGGGCCGGGCGGCCGCACGACATGGCCTTCGCGCTCCGCTCCCCCGATCCCGGCGCCGCGGCCGCCGCGCTCGCCGACGTCGCAGCACGTCACGAGCCGCTCCGCACGGCCGTCGTCCGCGGGGACGGCGGGCTCGTCCAGGTGCCGGCCGCGCAATGGCTGGAACACGTCGAGGTGCCCGACCTGGACGAGGGACTGCACGCGCTGGCGGGCGAACCCGCCGACCTGGAGGGGCGCGCGCCGCTGCGGGCCAGGCTGCTCACCGACCGCTCGGGCGCGCGGGCGCTGCTGCTGACCATGCACTACCTCGCCGTCGACGAGTGGTCGGTGGTGCCGCTCCTGCGCGACTTCGCCACCGCCTACGCGGCCCGGCGGCGGGGCGCCGCCCCGGCGTGGGAGCCGCTGCCGGTCGGCTACGCCGACTACACGCGATGGGCGCACGAGGTGACCGACGGCGCCCAGCTCGAGCACTGGCGGCAGGCGCTGGACGGCATGCCGCGCGCCGTCGCGCTGCCGTACGACCGGGCCGGTGAGGGGGTGCGGGGCGACCACGTCGGCGTCACGCTCGACGCCGGCCTGCACGCGGCCATCGACGCGGTCGCCGCCGAGAGCGGCACCAGCATGTTCATGGTGCTCCACGCGGCGTTCGCGACGCTGCTCACCCGGCGGGGGGCGGGCACCGACCTGCCGATCGCCTCGCTGGTCGCGGGCCGTACCGAGGAGGAGCTGACCGGCCTGGTCGGCTGCTTGTTCAACACCGTGGTGCTGCGCACCGACACCTCCGGCGAGCCGGCCTTCCGCGAGCTGCTCGCCCGGGTGAGGGAGACCGACCTGGCCGCGCTCGACCGGCAGGACGTGCCGTTCGACCGGGTGGCCAGGGCGCTGGGCCTGCGGCCGCCACAGGTGATGATCGTCCATCACGAGCAGGCCGACACCGGCGAGCTGGCCTTCGAGCACGTGCCGACGGGAGCGCTCAACGCCGACCTGACGCTGAGCTTCTTCGAGCCGCGCGGCGACGGTCCGGTGGAGTGCCTGCTGGAGTACGCGACCGACCTGTTCGACCGGGCCACGATCCAGTCCATGGCGGACGAGCTGGTCCGCATTCTGCACACCGAAGTGAGGAGCAACGCATGAGCACGAACCCGTTCGAGGACCGGGACGGCCGATTCCTGGTGCTGGTCAACGACGAGGAGCAGCACTCCCTGTGGCCCTCGTTCGCCGAGGTGCCCGCCGGGTGGCGGGTGGTGTTCGGTGAGGAGACGCGGGAGGCGTGCCTGGAGTACGTGGAGACCCACTGGACCGACCTGCGCCCCCGCAGCCTCGTCGAGGCGACGAGGCAGGACTGACCCGCCGGCCTGGTCCGGTCACCCCTGGCGGTGGCCGGACCAGGCGGCCCACAGGGTCGCGTAGCGGCCACCGGCCCGCACGAGCTCGTCGTGCGTGCCTGTCTCGGCCACCCGGCCCTCCTCCAGCAGCACGACGCGGTCCGCGGCCGCGGCCTGGGTGAGCCGGTGGGCGACGACCAGCGCGGTCCTGCCCTCGATCGCGGCCGCCGCCGACGCCTCCAGCGCCCTCGCGCCCGCGCTGCCCGCCTCGGCCGTCGCCTCGTCCAGCACCACCACCGGAGGGTCGGCGAGCACCAGCCGGGCCAGCGCCAGCTGCTGGGCCTGGGCCGCGGTGAGCCGGTGGCCGCTGTCGCCCACCACCGTGCCGAGCCCCTCCGGCAGCGCCCGCGCCCACGCCAGCGCGCCGACACGGTCGAGCGCGGCGACCAGCTCGGCCTCCTCGGCGTCCGGCTTGGCCAGCCGCAGGTCGTCGGCGAGCGGGCCGGCGAAGACGTGCACCTCCTGGGTGAGCAGCGCGACGTCGCGGCCCCCGCCCCCGACGCCGATCGAACCGCTGCCGGGCGGGTGGATGCCCGCGATCAGCTTGGCCAGCGTGGTCTTGCCCGCCCCGCTGGCGCCCACCAGCGCCACCGTCTCCCCCGCGGCGATGTCCAGGCAGACCCCGCGCAGCACCGGACGGCCGCCGCGGTAGGCGTACCCGACGTCACGGACGCGCACCTCAGGCGCGGCCGTGCCCGAGGCGAGCGGCGGGGCGGGCGCGGGGGCGGCCTCCACCACGCCCACCAGTCTGGCCAGGCCCGCCCCCGCCGCCTGCGCGTCGTCGACCAGGCCCAGCGCGATGTTGATCGGGGTGAACAGGCTGTGGAAGTACAGCGCGGCGGCGCCTGCCGTACCGACCGTGACGCCGCCGCCGCGCACCAGCAGGAAGCCGGTCACCAGCACCGCCGACAGCCCGACCCACTCGGCCAGGTTGAGCCTGGCGTAGAACCGGGTGACCAGCCTGACCCCGGCCACCGCCAGGTCGACCGCGGCCCGCGAGCCGACCCCCACCAGGCCGACGTGCCGCTCGGCCAGCCCGAACGCCCTGACGGTCGGCGCGCCGCCGACCGTGCCGAGCAGTTGCTGCTGCTGCGCGCCGACGGCCACCCGCTGCGCCGCGTACAGCGGGACGGCGCGGCGCACGTACCAGCGCAGCGTGTGCGCCTGGATCGGCACCGCGAGCAGCGCGACGAGCAGGAAGCGCCAGTCGAGGACCGCCATGCCGACCAGGGTCAGGACGATCGTCAGCAGCGAACGGGCCAGCGCGGGCAGCGCGTCGCGGACCGCGTTGGTGATCACCGCCACGTCGCCGGTGACGCGGGCGGTCAGGTCGCCGGAGCCGGCCCGCTCGACCTGCTCCAGGGGCAGCCGCAGCGCCCTGTCGACGAAGCGTTCGCGCAGGGTGGCGAGCATCCCCTCGCCCAGCCTTGCCACGAGCGAGACGCCGACGGCGCTCGCCACGCCCTGGCCGGCCGCGATCGCCACCAGCCAGACGACCGGCTCGGTGACCGCGTCCGCGGGCCTGCCCTGGACGACCAGGTCGATGATGTGGCCGAGCACCGGCGCGGTGAGCAGGCCGACGCCGGTCGCCACGACCAGGACGGCGAAGCCGGCCAACGCGGTGACCCGGTGCGGGCGGGCCAGCCGCCACACCGCCGCCCTGGTGCGTGCCGCGGTGGCGGTGGGCAGCAGCTCGCGCTCCCCGCCCTTCGCCGGGGCGCCGCCGGGCGCGGGCCTGCTCTCCTCAGCGGTCACGTGCCGCGCCTCCTCCGTCGTCGCCTGCTCGCTCTTCGCGGCCGTCACGTCAGCACCGCCGCCCGGTAGGTCTCGTGCTCCTGGACGAGGTCGGCGTGGGTGCCGTCCGTCACCAGGTCACCGTCCAGGAAGATCACCCTGTCGGCCGCCGCCAGCAGCGCCGGGCTGGTGGCCACCATGACCGTGGTGCGCCCCGCCCTGGCCGTCCTGATCCCCTGGGCGATCGCGGCCTCGGTGGCCGCGTCGACCGCGGTGGTCGGGTCGTGCAGGACCAGCACCGGAGGGGCGGCGGCCAGCGCTCTGGCCAGCGCCACCCGCTGGCGCTGGCCGCCCGACAGCGACAGCCCGCGCTCGGTGAGCAGGGTGTGCGCGCCGTCCGGCAGCGCCGCCGCGACCTGGTCCGCGGCCGCCGCCGCCATCGCCGAGACCACGGCACGGGACACCGGGCCGTGGCCGGACCGCGCGGCGGCGTCGCCCTTCTCCGGCAGGAGGCCGTCACCCTGGGCGGCGGCGACGTCCTCCGGCAGGAGGGCGTCATCCTGCGCGGCCGCGGCGACGTTGTCCAGCAGGGTGCCCTCGAACAGGTCCGCGTCGTGCGCGGCCACCACGATCGCCCGGCGCACCAGTGCGGGCTCGACGCTCGACAGCGGCACCCCGTCCAGCTCGACGGTGCCCGACCCCGGGTCGGCCGTCCGGCCGAGCACCTGCAGCAGCGCTGTGGCCACCGCCGGGTCGGTCGTGACGACACCCAGCAGCTCCCCCGGCGCCACCTCGGCGCTCAGCCCGCGCAGGGCGCCGTGGGAGACGTCCTTGATCACCAGCCCGCCGCGCACGACCTCGGGCAGCTCGCGCGAGCCCCCCGCCACCGCCGGCGGCGCGGCCAGCACGGAGGCGATCCTGGCGGCCGACGCCCGGCCCTGGGCCAGCTCGCCGTTGGCCCAGGCCAGGATCGACAGCGGGGTGAGCAGAAACTGGGCCAGCCCGACCGCCGCCACCAACTGGCCGACGCTGATGTCGCCCTGCGCGGCCAGCCGCCCGCCCACCAGCGCCACGATCGCGAGGAAGACGCCGGTGAGGATCAGCATCCCGCCGTCGTGCCAGGCCTGCGCCCTGGCCGCCCGCACGGTCGCGGCCAGGGCGTCGCGGCTGGTCCGCCGGTACCTGTCGACCGCCGCCCGCTCGGCGCCGATGCCCTTGAGCACCCGCAGTCCTGCGACCAGGTCGGCCGCCACGCCCGAGGCGCGCGCGGCGCGTTCCTGCTCGGCGCCGCTGCGCCGTTCCAGCGGCTTGCCGAGCAGGTGCGCCAGCGCCAGCAGCGGCGGGACGCCCAGCAGGACCAGCAGGCCGAGCGGTACCGACACCATCAGCAGCGCCACGCCGCCGGCCACCAGCCCCGCCAGGGCCGCGACGCCCGCGGTCAGGGCGACGTTGACGGCGCCCACCCGCTTGGCGTCGGAGGTGGCGACGGAGACCAGCTCGCCCGGCAGCCGGCCGGTCTCGGCGCCCGCCCCTGGCGCCAGCACCCGGCTGGTCAGCGCCAGGCGCAGCTCGTGGGCGGCCAGCTCGGCGGCCTTCTCCGCGGCGCGGGCGCTGAAGCGGTAGCTGAACGACAGCCCGGCGAAGGTGAGCGCGAGGACGGCGATCCAGCCGGCGAGCGCACCGCCGTCACCGCCGGAGATCGCCTGATCGATCACCACGCCGACCACGACGGGGACCAGGGCCTCGCCGGTCTGATGGCTCGCGGCGAGCAGCGCTCCGCTCGCGGTCTGTCTCCACTGTCCGGTGATGGCACGTCGCAGGACGTCACGGCCTTCGCTGGGCACCCGGGGTTCCTCCGGTCGTCGCGCGCGGGGGTTCGCACTAAGGTGAGCCTAACCTAATCATCCGGATCACCGAAGCCTCCCATCGGCTCCGATTTGCCTTGCCGGATGCCCCCGGGGGTATAGTCGAAGCATGGAGCTGAACGAGGGCATGGTCGGCGACGCGCTGACCCGGCTGAAGCGGGCACACGGCCAGCTGGCCGGGGTGATCGCGATGATCGAGGCGGGCGAGGACTGTACGAAGGTGCTCACCCAGCTCGCCGCCGTCTCCAAGGCCCTGGACCGGGCCGGCTTCAAGATCGTCGCGACCGGCCTGCGCCACTGCCAGGACGCCCAGAACCGCGGCGACCAGCCCCCCATGAGCGTCAGCGAGCTGGAGAAGCTCTTCCTGGCCCTCGCCTAGCCCGGCGGCCGCGCGCCCGCGGCCGCACTTTTTTGCTCGAACGATACCCCCAGGGGTATCAGAGAGGAGACGGGATGGAGATCACGTCGTTCCGTACGCCCGGCCTGGGCGACCAGACCTACCTGCTGTCGCACGAGGGCCGCGGCGTCCTGGTCGATCCCCAGCGCGACATCGACCGCTTCCTGCGCGCCGCCGCCGAGCGCGACGTGGAGCTGCGGTTCGTGCTGGAGACGCACCTGCACAACGACTACGTCTCCGGCGCCGAGCAGGCCGCCCTGCGCACCGGCGCCGAGCTGGTCCTGCCCGCCGCCGCGGCGGCCGCCTACCGGCACACCCCCGCCTTCCACCTGGAGGACATCGACGGCGGTACGGGCCTGACCATCCGCCCGGTCCACACCCCTGGCCACACTCCCGAGCACACCAGCTACCTGGTGCTGGTCGACGGCGAGCCGGTCGCGGTGTTCTCCGGCGGCAGCCTGCTGGTCGCCTCGGCCGGACGTCCCGACCTGCTCGGCCCCGAGCGCGCCCGCACGCTGGCCCGCATGCAGCACCGCTCGCTGCACCGCCTGGCCGCCCTGCCGCCCGGCGTCGGCCTGTACCCCACGCACGGCGAGGGCTCCTTCTGCACGGCCACCGGCGCCGGTCGGCTGACCTCCACCATCGGGGCCGAACGCGCCGGCAACCCGCTCCTGACCATCGACGAGCCCGAGAGGTTCGCCGACGAGCTGCTGGCCCACCCCATGCCCATCCCCGCCTTCTACGCGCGCATGGGGCCTGCCAACACGTTCGGTGTGCCGCCCATGCCGTCCGTGGCGGTTCCCGATCTCGGCGTGGCCGACATCCCCGCCGGCTCTCACGTGGTCGACCTGCGGCCCCGCCGGGCACAGGCGCTCGGCATGCTGCCCGGCTCGGTCGGCATCGAGCTGGACGAGGACTTCGGCAGCTGGGCGGGGTGGCTGCTGCCCCACCAGGAGCCGATCACGCTGGTCGCCGAGCCGGGGCAGGACGTCGCCGAGGCCGTCACCCAGCTCGCCAGGATCGGCGTCGACACCGTCCAGGGCGTCGTCCGCGACCTCGGCGAGGCCGCCACGCAGACCTACGAGCTGCTGGAGCTCGACGCCTTCGTCGAGCGGGCCGCCCAGCCGGACGCCCAGCTGCTGGACGTGCGGATGCCCGGCGAGCGGGAGGAGAAGCGCCTGGAGGGCGCGGCCGAGCGCTTCCTGCCCGAGCTGTTCACCCTGGGCGTTCCCGGCGAGCTCGACCCGGCACGACCGGTGCTGGTCGCCTGCGTCTCCGGACGCCGCGCGAGCATCGCGGCAGGCCGCCTCGCCGGCGAGGGCTACCGGGCGATCGCGCTCACCGGCGCCGGCGTCCGTGAGGTCGCAGCCGCGCTGGAGACGCGCGCGAGCGCCTGACGCCCGCGCCCCACCTTCGACAGAACAGGAGAAACCCCGTGTCACGTATCGACGCCGCCTCCGCCCGAGCGCTGGTCGCGGCCGACCCCGGCGTCCTCGTCGTGGACGTCCGTACCCCGGCCGAGTTCGCCTCCGCGCACATCGACGGCGCCGTCAACCTGCCCCTCGACCAGGTGGAGGCCCACCGGCGGCGCATCGTCGCCGACGCGGGCGGCCGCCTGCGCCTCGTGTGCCAGTCCGGCAGCCGCGCCGAACGTGCCGGAACGGCGCTCGCCGGCGCCGGGCCCGCCGACGTCGTGGTCCTGGACGGCGGCATGAACGCCTGGATCGCCTCCGGCGCGCCGGTCAACCGCGGCCGGCCACGCTGGGCGCTGGAGCGGCAGGTCCGCCTCGTCGCGGGGACCATCGTGGTCGCCTCCGTCGTGGCGAGCCTCTGGATCCCCGCCGCGGTGGTCGTGGCCGGGCTCGTCGGGACGGGCCTGGCGGTGGCCGCCGTCACCGACACCTGCGCCATGGGCATGCTGCTGTCCAGGCTGCCCTACAACCGGGCGGGCGGCGCCGACGTCGAGGCCGCTATGACCCGCCTGCGCCGCCCCGCCCCCCGCGCCTGACCCCCGAAACGCCGTACGGCACGCCGGCCCATGACCTCTGGATACCCCCGGGCGTATCGCCGTCCGGGGTCACGAGGCCTGGAGGGCGGGGAGGCGGCCCGAGTCGACCGAGTCGAGGACGCGCGCCGCCCCGCCGAGGGCCGCCGCGCCGTACCCCAGGGTGGAGGCGACGATCCGGCACCCGCCCAGGTCGCCGGCGAGGGTGCGGTCGCAGGCTTCGGCCGTGGCCGCGGGCAGCAACCACGGGGCGAGCGGCACGTAGTAGCCGCCCAGGATGACCGCCTCGGGGTTGAGCAGGTTCGTGACGATCGCGATGCCCCTGCCGAGGTCGCGCCCGACCCTGGCGAGCAGGTCGAGGGTCGGGCGGTCGCCCGCCTTCGCCCGGCGGACGACCTCCCGGATCTCCGGCTCCACCTCCGCGGGGTCGGTGGCCGAGACGAACACCCCGATGCCGGCGACCGCCTCGAGGCAACCGGTACGGCCGCAGCGGCACGCGGGCCCCTCGGGGTCGATCTGGATGTGCCCGATCTCCCCGCTGAAGCCCTGGCCGCCGCGCCGCAGCCGTCCGTCGAGGACGACACCGGCGCCGACGCCCACCTCGCCGGTCAGGTAGACCAGGTTCGGCGTGCCGCTCAGCGGACCGAACCGGTGCTCGGCCAGGACCGCGAGGTTCGCGTCGTTCTCGACCTGGATGGGGAAGCCGGGGTCGCGGAGCGCCGTGGCCAGGTCACCCGCGAGGTCCACCTCGCGCCAGCCGAGGTTGGGCGCCACCACGACCGTGCCGCTGGTGCCGATCAGGCCGGGAACGGCGACCGCCACGCCGAGCACCTGCCGCCGGTCGCGGCTCATGCGGCTGATGACCCGCCTGGTGAGAGCGGCGACCGCGGACACGGCCTGCGCGGCGGTCGCCGTCGCTCCGGGGAAGGAGCGCCGCCACGACAGCAGCCGCTCCCCCGACAGGTCGACCGCGACCGCGGTGAGGTAGTCGACGTTGACCTCGAGGCCGACCGACGCGTACGGCGAGCCGTCCAGGACCAGCATGGTGGCCGGCCGTCCGACGCGGTTCTCCGTCAGGCCCACCTCGCGCACGAGCCGCCGCTCGATCAGGTCGGCGACCAGGCTGGACACGGTCGCCTTGTTGAGCCCGGTCGAGGCGGCGATGTCGGCCCGCGAGCACGGCGCCTTGTCACGCACGAAGCGGAGGACGACGGCGAGGTTGGTCGCCCTGACGTCGGTGAAGTCGGCGGGCCGCGGGCCCGCTGAGGAAGAGATCAAGATCAGCCTCCGACGATCGGCCAGGCTGGCCCCATCATGCCGCAGCCTGCGCCCGCCGACCAATCCGCCGACCCCGGCGTCAGGACCCGCCGCCCCGGCGGGCGCCGGCGAGCTTGCGCTTCACCCACCAGAGCTCGTCGTTCAGCTCGTCCCTGTTCGGCAGCGGCTTGCCGGCGCCCGGCAGGTCGTCGAACTCGCCGCGCTCCTGCGCTTCGCGGATCTGCCGGTCGATCAGGGTCTCGAAGCGGTCGGTCATGGACGCTCCTTCCCGTGTCTCGGGCGATGCCGCCATCCTGGCACGCGACCTGCTCGCTCCCGCCGCCCGCCCTGCCGCCGCGCCCCCGGCGGGGCGGCGGATCAGAAGTCGTGGAAACCCACGGTCGAGCCGGGATGCGGGCCGCCCGGCAGGCCCGGCAGGTAAGGCGCGGGCTCGGGGAACGGCTCGTCGTCGTCCGCGCCGGGGTGATGGACGCGCTCACCCGAGCCGAGCAGGGCCCTGGTCAGTGCCGCGCGCTCGTCGAGCATGTCGTCGAGGGCGCGGCCGAGGTGCGCGCCGGTGAGCGTGGGCACGGTCGCCGTGCCGCTCCCGGGAAGGGCGGCGAGAACGGCACGGCGCAGCAGTTCCTTGAAGAACGACGCGGTGGCGCCCTCCGTCCTGGCCACGATCGGCTCCAGGTCGGCCTCAAGGCGCAGGTCCCCGGCGTACAACCGGAGCAGGGCGGCACGGCCTCCGGCGTCCGGCTTGGGGATCTCGACGGCCAGGTCGACCCGTCCGGGCCGGTCGGCCAGGGCCCGCTCCAGGACGTCGGCGCGGTTGGTGGTGAGCACGAACGTCACGTCGGCGTCGGCGCCCACCCCGTCCATCGCGTCGAGCAGCGCGAACAGCAGCGGGTTGCCGTCGGCGGTGTAGGAGCGGTCGCGGGCGACCAGGTCGACGTCCTCCAGGACGACGATCGCCGGCTGCAGCCGCCTGGCCAGGCCCGCGGCCTGGGTGACGTACCTGATCGCCGAGCCGGTCATGACGATCACGGTGCAGTCGCGCATCCGGCCCATCAGATAGCGGACGGTGTGGGTCTTGCCGGTGCCGGGCGGCCCGTGCAGCAGCAGGCCGCGCTTGAGGTGCTGGCCGTTGGCGCGCAGCCGTACGGCGTGCTCCCCGATCTCCACGATGTGCCGTTCGATCGTGGCCAGCACGTCGCCCGGCAGGATCACCTGGTCGGCGGTCATGCGGGGCCGGGGCAGGAACGTCACCAGGTCGTTGCCGCGATGCTCGCTCCACTCGAACGACAGGACCTGCCCCTGGTAGACGTCGTTCTCGCGCATGCGCCGCGAGATCTCGTCGCGGGCGCGGGTGGCGCTCGGCCGGTCCTGCGCCAGCACGACGAGCTGGCACTGCGGGGTGTGCTCCCGTGCCCCGCGCAGGCCGATCACCACCGGGGCGCCGTCGGGAGAGCGGGCGAGCGCGAGGCCGAGCGAGACGACCTCGGTGGTCTCGTCGGGCCCCACCGCGGCCGTGGCGTAGTCCACCGCGCCGGGCTCGTACCGCTCCCAGCCACGCGCGGCGCCGGCCAGCATGTTGACGATGTCCTCGTGCTCGCGGCCGTGCCCGGCGATGCCGAACCACTCGGCCTGCGGGCTGTGCGCGGCCAGGTAGGAGTCCACACCGCGCTGGAGGTTGACGTGCTCCCAGCCCGGAAGGTTCTCGGCGACGTTGACGATGTGCCGCAGATCGCACCCCAGGTGCGCGGTGACCCGGGTCACCAGTTCGGGCGGCTCCCTCTCCTCGCTGATCGTCTGGCGCGCGGTCGTGATGAGCTCGTCGAGCGCCCGGGCCAGCCGCTTGGCGTCATGGAGATCCATAAGCCATACCCTGACAGACTCCGTCACGCCGCCGCCGACATTCTCCTGTCGCGTGCCGTTCTCGCTCAGAGCTCGAACTTCGCCACCCTGCGCAGCTTGTTCATCGCGTCCAGCGCCGCCACCTTGTACGACTCGGCCAGCGTCGGGTAGTTGAACACCGCGTCCACGAGGTAGTCGATCGTCCCGCCGCAGCCCATCACCGCCTGCCCGATGTGCAGCAGCTCCGTCGCCCCCGTGCCGAACACGTGCACGCCCAGCAGCGACCGGTCCTCGGGCGAGACCAGCAGCTTCAGCATGCCGTACGTGTCGCCGATGATCTGGCCGCGGGCCAGCTCGCGGTAGCGGGAGATGCCGACCTCGAACGGCACGTGCGAATGCGTCAGCTCGTCCTCGGTCTGCCCGATGAAGGAGATCTCGGGAATGGTGTAGATGCCGATGGGCTGCAGGGTCGACAGGCCGCCGAGGGGCTCGCCGCAGGCGTGGTGGGCGGCGATGCGGCCCTGTTCCATGGAGGTCGCCGCCAGCGAGGGGAAGCCGATGACGTCGCCGACGGCGTAGATGTGCGGCACCGCCGTACGGTAGACCGCGTCGACGGTGATGCGGCCGCGGTCGTCGGCGGTCAGGCCGGCGGCCGCCAGCCCCAGGTCGTCGGTCATGCCGTGGCGTCCCGCCGAGTACATGACGGTCGCGGCGGGGATCTTCTTGCCACTCTCCAGCAGGGTGATCGCGCCGCGGGGACGGCGTTCGACGGCGGCGACGGTCTCGCCGAAGCGGAAGGTGACGGCCAGGTCGCGCAGGTGGTACTTCAGCGCCTCGACGATCTCCAGGTCGCAGAAGTCGAGCATGCGTTCGCGCCGCTCGACGACCGTGACCTTGGTGCCGAGCGCGGCGAACATGCTGGCGTACTCGATGCCGATGACGCCCGCGCCGACCACGACCAGCGAGTCGGGCACCGACGGCAGGTTGAGGATGCCGTCGGAGTCGATGACGGTCTGCTCGTCGAACTCGACGGAGGCGGGACGCGCGGGCCTGGTGCCGACCGCCACGACGATCTTGTCGGCGGTGACCTTGACGTCGTTGCCGTGCTCGTCGACGACGCTGACGGTGTGCGGGTCGACGAAGCGGCCCGTCCCGTTGAGGACGGCCACGTGGTTGCGTGACAGCTGGCTGCGGATCACGTCGACCTCGCGCCCGATCACGTGTTGCGTGCGGATGCCGAGGTCGCCCACGGTGACCTCGTCCTTGACGCGGTAGCTCTGGCCGTACATCTCCCGCTGGTTGAGACCGGTCAGGTAGAGCACGGCCTCGCGCAGCGTCTTGGACGGGATGGTGCCGGTGTTGATGCACACGCCGCCGATCATGTTGCGGCGTTCGACCACGGCCACGCGTCGTTCGAGCTTGGCGGCGGCGATGGCGGCCTTCTGCCCGCCAGGGCCCGAGCCCACGACCAGTACGTCAAAGTCGGACACAAGGCCAGTGTCCACCTAAGCGGACGTCCCCGCCATGACCCTGTCGACGATCGCCGTCGCCCCCTCCTGCCGGGCGCAGTGGGCGCAGCAGTACCAGCGGCGGTTGGCCTCCACGCCGTGCCCGATGATCTTCTGTCCGCAGTGCTCGCAGATGGGGGCCATCGCCTGGATGGCGCACTGGAAGGAGTCGAAGGTGTGCACCGCGCCCTGGGCGTGCACCTCGAAACTCATGTCGTAGTCGTTCCCGCACACTTCGCAGACGGCCATGTCGGTCCTCCGATCCCGGGGTTACTTCAGCGGAGATACCCCGAGGGAGGAATGCATTCGTCCTCCGCGCCGACTCTTGGCCGATGATCTACGTGTTGGCGGTCAGACGGAGGCGCCGCCGTCGACCACCAGGTCGGTGCCCACGGCGAAACCGGCTTCGGGCGAGGCCAGGTACAGCACGGCTCCCGCGATCTCCTCCAGCGTGCCCACCCTGCCGAGCGGCAGCGCCGACTTCATCCGCTCGGCCCGCTCGGCCTCGCTCTCGCCCGGCCGCAGCGACATCGCCGTCTCGGCGGGGCCGGGGCTGACGGCGTTGATGCGGACGCCTTCCCCGATGTACTCCAGCGCCGCGGCCCTGGTCAGCGCGCTCACCGCCGCCTTGGAGGTGATGTAGGCGGCCAGTCCGGCGTAGCGCTTGTGGGCGCCCAGGTTGGAGGCGGTGTTGACGATGACGCCGCCCCCGTTGCGGCGCATGTGCTCGATCTCGTACTTCATCGACAGCCACACGCCCGTCACGTTGACGTCCATGACGTGCGCCCATGTCCGCTCGTCCAGGTCGGCGACCGCGCCCCCGGCGAAGACGCCGGCGTTGTTGAAGGCGACGTCGAGCCGGCCGTACCTCGCCACGACCTCGGCGACCATCGCCTCGGCGTCGGCGGCGCGCGTGACGTCGGCCCGCACGTGGCCGGCCGTACCGCCGGCCTCCTCCACGAGCCGCACCGTCTCCAGCAACGGCTCGACGCTCCGGCCCGCCACTACCACCGTGGCCCCTTCGCCGGCGAACGCCTGGGCGCTCGCCCGCCCGATGCCGGAGCCGCCTCCGGTGACGAGCACGACCTTGCCCTTGAAACGCATGACCACTCCCTTTTCTAGAACGAGTGGTCTTGAATATGCCTTATCGAGAACGATCGGTCAAATATCTACCGAGGAGCGGGACGGCCAGCACCCCGAGCAGCGCCAGCGCCACGGGCAGGGAGAAGGCCGCCGACAGCGCCGCGACCAGCAGCGGGCTGGCGACGAACCCCGCATAGGAGAAGGTGGACACGGCCGAGACCAGCGCGCCGTCCTCGTCGCCCACCGCGGCCCTGCTCAGCATGGCCGGCACCAGCGGCCCGAGCGCCAGCCCGGTCAGCCCGAACCCGGCCAGCGACAGCCACGCCACAGGGGCCAGCCCCGCCAGCGCGATCCCGCCCCCGCCGCCGAGTCCCGCCACGAGGTAGAGCGTGCGCAGACCCAGCCTGGGAAGGGCCTGGGCGGCCAGCCGGCCCGCGGTGAGCGCGCCCATGTAGACGGCGGGCGCCGCGCTGGCCAGCAGGGTGGGCGCGGCCAGATGGTCCTCCAGCAGCAGGACGGACCACTGCTCGACGGAGTTCTCGATGACCAGCGCCCCCGCGGCCAGCGCGCCGAGCACGACCGCGTGCCGCCAGGCGCCGTGCCGCCCGGACTCGGCGACCGGCTGGACGCCCCGGCCGAGCGCGAGGCCGGCGGCGAAGACCGCGCAGGCCAGCACCAGGACCGCGACGACGGCCAGCACCTGCGCGGGGCCGTACCCGAGGGAGCGGGCCAGCCCCGTGGCCGGGGCGGCGACGATCACGGCGACGGGGAAGGCGGCGTGCACGGGCTGGAAGAGCCTGCGCCCCGACTCGCGCTCGGCCCTGCCG
Source organism: Nonomuraea sp. NPDC003727 (assembly GCF_053586935.1). Taxonomy (NCBI): domain Bacteria; kingdom Bacillati; phylum Actinomycetota; class Actinomycetes; order Streptosporangiales; family Streptosporangiaceae; genus Nonomuraea; species Nonomuraea sp. NPDC003727. The sequence goes on along the minus strand of NZ_JBSFNE010000015.1, from coordinate 58,643 downwards.
GTCGCGGTGTTGAGCGCGATGTCGAACGCCCCGCTGGTCGCGCCGAGCCCGACCAGCGCCAGCCCCAGCGCCAGGGGGCTGCCGACGAGGCCGACCAGCGACACCGCGACGGCGAACAGCACGGTGGTGACGGCCAGCGCCGCGCGTTCCCTGCCCCTGACCAGCCTGCTGGTGAGCGCCATCGCCGGGATGGCACCGGCGGGCACGCCGGCCAGCGCCACGCCGAGATCGGCGTCGCTCGCCCCGACCTGGGCCTGTACGGCAGGCAGCAACGCCGACCACGACCCCCAGAACACCCCCCAGGCCGCGCAGACGGCGACGAGCCTGGCCAGGGTCATGCGAGCGGGAAGGCGTGAGCGTCGATCAGCGTCATGGCCGTAGCGTATGCGGGCGGGTCGCCCGGCGCCGCTCCTTTCTCACCTGCCGCACGTCCGCCTCTCACCTCCCGCACACCCGCCGGTACGGCAGGCCCGGCACGTACACCGCCCATTCCGCCTCGCTCAGCGACCGCCCGGCCCGCGCGCACACCCGCGCCGCCACCACGGCCGGGTCCAGCGGGTACTCGGCCAGCTTCCCGTCGACCAGCGCCAGCAGCCTGCCCGCGGCGAACCGCGCCTGGCTGATCGAGGGATCCTTGACCGTGACGATCACCACCCCGGAGGCCACGTCGTACACCCGCACCCCGTCCATGGCGGTGACGGCGACGAGCGAGCCGTCCGGGGAGAACGTCAGCTCCGGGTTGACGGGCAGGTCGCGCAGCGGCGCCGAGGACGGCCCCGCCGTCCCCCGCCGCCAGAAGGCCATGCGGGCCGAGCCGTCGGGCCAGCCGAAGACGGTGCCGTCGGTGGAGAAGCCCAGCCCTCGCACCACCGCGCCGAGCGGCCGCGGGGTGGCCGGACGCCCGGTCGCGGCGTCCAGGAAGCCGTCGCCGACCGACAGGTGGCGCCCGTCAGGGGTGAAGGCGAGCTCGTCGGCCATGTTCGACGGCGCCCGCCAGATCTGCCTGCCGCTCTTCAGGTCGACCAGGCTGACGAAGGTCTGCGCCGAGACGGCCAGGCGGGCGCCGTCGGGGCTGAAGGCCAGGCCCTGGGGCGCCTCGTCGCGCATGGGCAGCTCGGCCAGCCTCCGGCCGGACGCGGTGTCGTGGACGGAGACGCTCTCGTCGCCGCCCGTGGCGACGGCCGCGCCGGTGCCGCTGAAGACCCGCGGGTACTGGGGTTCGTCCTTCAGGGTGACCGTCCGGCCCGTGGCCAGGTGGCGCACCGTGCGGCCGGCCAGCAGGCGTCCGCCGTCGGGGCTGATCAGCTCCCCGCTCGGGCCGCGGCGCGGGCGCGCATCGAGCGGCACGCCGACCACCGTGTCACCGGCGAGGTAGCGCAGCGTGCGGCCGTCGGGATCGAAGGCCAGGTGGTCGGCGCCGGTCGGGACGGGCTCGTCGAGCACCATCGTGGCGTCGCCGGCCCGCCACACCTGCAGCCCGTTGTCGCCCAGTGCGGCGATCAGCCTGCCGTCCCCGCTCCAGGAGATGGCGCCGCCCTTCCAGCCGCTCAGGTTGATGTCCGTTTCCTTGCCCGTGCTGACGGCCAGGCGCTGGATGTCCTCCTCAGGCCCCGGAACGGCCGCCTTCGCGCCGTCCGGGCTCAGGGCGAAGTCCTGGCACAGCCGCGGGCAGCGCGACAACGTGGCCGCCCGCCCGCCAGGCAACGCCTGGCGGCGCAGCTCGGAACCCATCAGCGTGTACACCGCCGTCCTGCCGTCGGGCGTCACCTCCAGGTTCCCGCCGAGCGTGGGCACACCTGTCTTCGCTCCCGTGCGGGTGTTCCAGAACGTGGCGCCCTGCCCCACCCGCACCACCACGACGTCCTCGGACGCGCTGTACGACACGGCGAAGTCGATCTGTTCCGCGCCCTCGAAGAGCCGGTAGCGGGGCCGGCGCGCGGCGCCCGTCGCCGCGTCCCACAGCATGACCCCCTCCTTGTCGGTGGCGATCGCGAGCGTGCGGCCGGACGGGCTGGCCGCCATCCCGATGACGTCGCCTTCCTGGTGCCGGAAGGCGGCCGTCCTGCGGCCGGTGCGCGTGTCCCACACCCTCACCTCGCCGTCCGAGGCGCTGAACAGGCGGTGGCCGTCGGCGCCGAGCACCCTGACCGCCACAGCGGCCGGGTCGGTGAACGACCGGGTGGCCGCCGAGGTGAGACCGCGGTACATCGCCGCCATCGCCTGCGGCGTGGCCGCGACGTCGTGCGCGGCGACGCCGAGCAGCATGCCCAGGACCGGATCCTTCGCCCGGACCGAGTCGGCCAGCGCCGCCAGCCGTCCCGACTCGGCCACGTCGCGCTGCTCGGCCACCTGGCTGCTCTGCTGGACGGCGAAGCCGCCCGCGGCCACCGCGAGCACCAGAAGGACGGCCAGCGCGACCGAGACGGCCCTGACCCTGCGCCCCCTCCGCCTGACCAGCGCCGAGCCGGCCTCCAGGAAGTCGCGCTCGGCAGGGGTGAGCGTGATGTTCCTGCGGCCCGTCGCGGCCCAGCGCTGAGCGGCGTCCAGGGTGCTGCCGTGGAACAGGTCGGCGTCCCTGCGCCCGCCGGAGGCCCAGCTCGTGGCGGCGGCGGCGATGCGCCGGTGCACGGCCAGGCCGTCCCTGTCGGCCTGGATCCACGCGCGCAGCCGCGGCCAGGCCAGCGGAAGAGCCGGACGCAGCAGCCTGACGGGATCCCCGCCGGACACCACGTAGGCGAACGCCCGCAGGACCGGCTCGATGCCGTCGGGCAGCTCGGCGCGGGCGGCCTGCCGTACGGCCAGATCGCCGTCCTCGGTGACGGTCACCAGGCGCAGGAACAGCTCGGGCACCAGCTCCCGCTCGGCGGAGCCGAGCGCGGCGTAGGCGTCCTCGGCGAGCGTGCCGAGCGCGGGGTCGGCGGCCGGCCGGCCGCCGTGGGCCGCCATGGCCGCGGCCGAGCCCACGCCCTGGGCCAGCAGCCTGGCGGTGTCGAGGCCGTCCCCGCTGACCAGCCCCAGCAGCAGCTCCCTGGCGGTGGGCCGCTGCCGGGGGTCCTTGGCGAGCGCGGCACCCACCAGCGCCCGCAGCGGGCCCGGCAGCATCGACAGGTCGGGCTCGTGGGAGAGCACGCGGTGCATGACCGCGCCCAGCGAGTCGGCACGGAACGGGTCCTGCCCGGTCGCGGCGAACAGCACGGTGGCGCCCCAGGCGAACACGTCGGCGGCCGTGCCGGCCCGCTCGCCCGAGAAGACCTCCGGCGCCATGTAGCTGGGCGTGCCCGCCAGCAGCTGCGCCGAGGTGAGCGACATCTCCAGCGTGCGGGCCACCCCGAAGTCGATGACGCGCGGCCCGTCCGGGCCGAGCAGCACGTTGTCCGGCTTGAGGTCGCGGTGCACGACGCCCGCGTCATGGATGGCGGTCAGCGCGGTGGCCATGGCGGTGGCCAGCCGGTGCAGCTCGTCGCCCGCGAACACGCGGCCCGCCTGCCGCAGGCTCGGGCCCTCGACGTACTCCGAGACGATGTACGGCCGCGGGCCGTCCAGGTCGGCCTCCAGCACCCTGGCGGTGCAGAAGGCCGGGACGCGGCGGGCCGCCGCGGCCTCCTTGGCCAGACGGGGCTGGGTCGAGGGGTCGCCGCGCAACACCTTGATCGCCACCCGCTCGCCCTGGGCGTCGTAGCCCTCGTAGACGACTCCCTGGCCGCCCTCCCCGACCCGTCCGGCGAGCCAGTAGCCGCCCAGCCGCTGCGGGTCCCCGTCGATCAGCGCATCCCCCATGGCGTGTTGGATGCTCTCAGGAGCTGCAAAGTTGGCGATAGGGAACCTGCTCGAAGGACTCTCGCCATTCCCGCTCGGTCAGCTCGCGTCCCGCCCGCTCGCAGAGGGCGCCGGCCATGCGCTCGGGGTCCACCACGAACTCGTGGATCAGGCCGGCGTGCTCGGCGACGTACAGCGCCTTCCCGTCGGGGCTGAAGGCGAGGCCGCCCTCGCCGGGCAGCCCTTCGGCGTACGCGCTGACCGGGCCGCCGAGCCGGCGCCGGGCCCGCACGTCCCACAGCTGGAGCGTGCCGGGGTCGTCGCCCACGGTGGCCAGCAGGTCGCCCTGAGGAGAGAAGGTCATGTGCGCGACCCGCTCGATCGCGCCTCTCAGCATCGGCGAGGCGGCGGCCTGGCCGTCGAGGCGGCGCAGCGCGATCCGGCCGGTGCGGTCGCCGCTGACGGCCATCGTCGACTGGTCGCTGACGGCGACGACCCCCGTGCCGAACCCGGCGCCGAGCGGCCTGCCGGTGGCCACGTCATGGAACCTGCCGTCGGTGCCCGCCAGCCGCTTCCCGTCGGGGGTGAGGACGCCGCCGGCGGCGCGTGTGGCGGAGGTGCCCAGCCCGCGGCCGGTGCGCGCGTCCACGCGGCTCATCCTGATGTCCGTCTCCGTGAGGGCGGTGGTGAGGACCAGCGTCCGGCCGTCGCGCGTGAACGCCGCCTGGACGGCGGGCCTGTCGAAGGGCACGGGCGCCGACCACCGCCGCTGCCGCGTCCTGAGGTCCCACAGCGTCATCCGGCCGCTCTCGGGGATGGTGAGCAGCCGCTCGCCCTGCTGGTCGAAGACCGGCCGGCCGGAGGCGCGCATCCGCCACACCCTTCGACGGGCGGCCAGCTCCCACAGCTCCATCGTGTGCTCGTCCGGCCTGGTCAGGGCCCACCTGCCGTCGGGACTCAGCTCGGTGCCCCACTGGGCGGCGGTGGTGCGGAAACCGCTCACCCGGGGCCGCAGGTCGAGGGTGACGACGGTGTCGTCGAGCAGGTAGCGCAGGACGTCGCCGTCGAAGCGGGCGTCGGTCAGCTCGCCCTCGGCCTGGTAGGCGAGGACCTGCCGCTGGTCGGCCACCTCCCAGACGCGCAGCGACCGGTCGGCGAACGCGGCCAGGTAGCGGCCGTCCGGGCTGAAACGCAGGCCCTTGACGGCCGCGTCGCACAGCTCGCACGCCGGCGCCGCGGGCCAGAACTCGTGTTCGCCGCCGGGCAGCGGCAGCCGCCTGCCCGTCGCGGGGTCGACGAGCTGGATCTCCCGTCCCGCGCAGGCCAGCATCGTGCCGTCGGCGGTGAACGCCGCCGCGTGCGGCTGGTCCTTGCAGGCGGCCGTCAGCCTGTCGTCCCTGGTCCACGCGGGCAGCCGCAGCGCCGAGAAGGGCGGGTCGCCCGGCACGAGCAGCAGCCGTCCGGTCCTGTCGACCAGCGGGTCGCCGCCGGTGAAGGAATCCCGCGCGCGGATGCCGCCGAACGTGCGGCCCCTGTCGTGGTCCCACAGGTAGATCAGCGAGTCGGTGAGGCTGACGGCCAGCGTGGACTCGCTGTCGCCGTAGTCGGCGCCGCGTCCGCCCGACCCCTCGGGCATCGCCTTCTGCGCCACCAGCCGTCCCGTGGCGACGTCCCAGACGGTGATCCTCTTGTCGGTCGTCACGGCGACGCGCCGCCCGCTGCCATTGACCGACACGTCGAACAGGTACTCGCCGCCGATCCCCGGTACGGCCCAGCCGCGCGTCCTGCGGCCGGAACGCAGATCGTGGACCGCCACGCCGCTCTCGCTCACGCTGACCAGGAAGCGCCCGTCATGGGTGAGCGCGCGCAGCGCCACCCCGTCGACCGGCGGGTCGTGGAAGGCGGCGACCTCGCTCTGCTGGTAGGACGACACCAGCGCCGAGCGCGTGTCGACACCGGGCGAGACCCGCCAGGCGGCCAGCGTCAGCAGCATCGCCCTGACCGGATCGCCCGCCCGCAGCGCCGCCGCCTCGATCGCGACGTTCCTGGCCGTGGCCGCGTCGCGCTGGGCGTCGGCGCGCCGGGCCTGCCACACCGCGAGCCCGCCCGCCACCAGCGCGACGGCGAGCAGGCCGGCCAGCGCCGCGGTGGTCAGCCTGCGCCTGCGGGCCCGCTTCCTGGTCAGCTCGGTGCCCGCGCGCAGGTAGTCGCGCTCCGTCGGGGTGAGCGTGACGTGCTTGCGCCCCGTCGCGGCCCAGCTCAGCACGCTTTCCAGGCGGCTGCCCTGCAGCAGGTCGCCGTCGCGGCGGCCGTGGTCGGCCCACTGCCTTGCGGCCGCGCTGAGCTCGGTCAGGACGGCGAGGCCGGCCCTGTCGGCGTCCACCCACCCGCGTAGCCTCGGCCACGCCCGCAGCAGCGCCGGACGCGAGAGCGCGACCATGCCGTCCCTCTCGGTGACGAGATAGGAGAAGGCGCGCAGGATCCTCTCGACCGGCTCGTCCCGCCCGCCGTCGAGCAGTTCCGACCTGGGCGTCCAGCGGACGGTCTCGCGGCCGTCCTCGTCCACGGCGACCAGCCGCAGGAACACCTCGGGGACCAGCTCGCGCTCCCGCGGCCCGAGCCCTCCGTAGGCGTCCTCGGCGATCGTGCCGAGCGCGGGATCGGCTTCGCCCGTCACGTGCAGGCCCATGGCCGAGCGGCTGCCGGCCGCCAGCAGCTCCCCGGTACCGGCCACCGGAGCGCTGACCAGCGCGAGCAGCAGGTCGCGGGCGGTCGGCCGGGCGGCCGGATCCTTGGCCATCGCCGCGGCCACCAGCGGGGCCAGCCGTTCCGGCAGGACGCTCAGGTCCGGCTGCGAGGACAGCACCCTGTGCATGACGCCGCCGAGGTGGTCGGCGCGGAAGGGGTCCTCGCCGGTCGCGGCGAACAGCACCACCGCGCCCCATGCGAACACGTCCACCGCCGGCGTGGCGCGCTGGCCCGTGAAGATCTCCGGGGCCATGTAGCTGGGAGTGCCGGCGACCTCACCGCTCCTGGTCAGCGACATCTCCGCGGTCCGTGCGATGCCGAAGTCGATCACTCGCGGCCCGTCGGGGCTGAGCAGCACGTTGTCCGGCTTGAGGTCGCGGTGGATCACGCCCGCGTCATGGATGGCGGTCAGCGCGGTGGCCACGGCGGTCGCGAGCCGGTACAGGTCGTCGCCCGCGAACAGGCGGCCCGCCGCACGCAGGCTCGGGCCCTGGACGTACTCCGAGACGATGTGCGGCCGCGGCCCCTCGGTCTCGACGTGCAGGACCCGGGCCGTGCAGAACGAGGCCACCCGCTGGGCCGCGGTCGCCTCCCTGGCCAGGCCTCGCGCGTCGGCGGTGTGCAGCACCTTGATGGCGACCCTGTGGCCCTCGCCGTCGTATGCCTCGTGGACGACGCCCTGGCCACCCTCGCCGAGCCGTCCGGCCAGCCAGTAACCACCGATGCGCGCTGGATCATTCACGGGGGGTTAGATGCCCTTCCCTGTCGCGAAGTTGCGGTGCGCGGGCGGGGTGCTCGCGCCGGTTGTGGCCACGCCGGGCCCGCCCGGACCTGAGGGTGGTGCTCGTCCGGGCTTGCTCGGGGCTTGCGCGGCGTGGAGACGACCTGGTCGGCGGGCCGCAAGTGCTCGCCAAGCCGCTGTCAAGCGGCCGGGTGCACTGTGGGGACAACCAAAGGGGGCAGACCATGCGACGCACCAGGATCGTCAAGACACCGTCCAAGCGCCAGCCGAGCCGGCCTCAGGACCTGGACCTGCGGTCGCCGTCCGGACGACGGCTTCCGTACTGACGCGATCTTTACATGGGACTTATGGGGCAATCTGTAAGTAATGTGATGTAACAAAAACATCACGCCGGGGGGCTCAGTGAACACGAGGCTTGAGGCGGTGCCGCCGCGGGTGGCGCGACACAAGGTCCGCGACATCAGGAAGACCGGCCGCCGCAACCACACCCAGACCGACACCACGGTCGTCGACCTGAGCGCATACAGCGGCCGCAACGTGATCCGGCTGCCCTCGGGACCCCCGTCCGCCGCCTAGGACTTGTACAGCTTCTCCTGGTAGGAGTCCCCGTAGTAGCGCTCCAGCTCTTCGAGGGACTCCTCCACTTTCTGGACACTCTTCAGGATCGCCGCGTGGGACGGCATGGCGTCGGGCCGCCACGTCTCCGGCTTCCACAGCGTCGAGCGCAGGAACGCCTTGGCGCAGTGGAAGAAGATCTGCTCGATCTCCACGACCAGCGCCAGCCGCGGCCGATGGCCCTTGACGATCATCTCGTCGAAGAACGGCGCCTCCCTCACCAGCCTGGCCCTGCCGTTGATGCGCAGCGTCTCGCCCCGCCCCGGCACCAGGTAGAGCAGGCCGACGTGCGGGTTGGTCAGGATGTTGAGGAACCCGTCTGCCCGGCGGTTGCCGGGACGGTCGGGGATCGCGATGGTGGTGTCGTCGATGACGTGGGTGAAGCCGGGCGGGTCACCCTTGGGCGAGACGTCGCACGTGCCGTCGGCGGCCGCGGTGGAGATCAGGCAGAACGGGGAGTTGGCCAGCCACTCCTTGTCGCGCTCGTGCAGCGCGAACCGATCCTTGGCTGCGGCCCTGGGCATCACCTCGCCCAGCAGGTCGCGCAGCTCTTCCTCGGACGTGATCTCGGCCCAGTCCATGTGATCCCCTCTGCCGGACGGCTCTGGCGTGCCCATCCTCGACCATGCCGCCACCATCACCACCACCGGGTCGCCCACCCGACCCCACCGTTCGGCCACCTCTGACCATCCGGCACCCAGGACCCACCCCACCCAACGCACGGGCCCCTGGATCGCCGCGCCGCGCGACACCCACCGTCCGTCAGCACGGCCGGACCCTCCTGCGGCGCGGGCGCTCCGGGCCGCCGCATCGCGCCGCGCGACACCCCCTACGGCCGGCCACCTCACCGGTCGGCGTTCGCCCCGGTCAGCGCGATGCTGTCGGGGATGGCGGCGAAGGCCGTGTCGAGGCGCTCCTGCAGTCCCGCGAGCCCGCCCGGCCCGCCGTCGGCCGTCCAGCTGAGCGCCGCGTGCCGCCACGCCGCGATCGCGACCTCGATCACCAGCTTCAGCCGTACGTCTTCGGCGTCGAACCCCGCCCGGGCGCCCATCCTCGCGAAGGCCGCCTGCGTCGTCTGGTCGCAGTAGCGCAGGCTGTGCGCCTGCACCGCCGGGGTCACCGCGCACAGCGCCCTGGTGGCCAGGAACCTGGCGCCCCATCCCTCGTCCATCCGCTCGAGGCTCACCCGCAGCGCCGTCCTGAAGGCGTCGAGCACCAGCCCCGCCACCTCCATCGCGTCGACCTCGTCCAGGAAGGTCGACCACAGCTCGGTGTCGGCCGCCAGGGCGACGTCCTCCTTGCTCGGGAAGTTGCGGAAGAAGGTCCGCTTGGAGACCTCCACGGCGTCGACGAGCTCGTCGAGCGTGGTGTGGTCGAACCCCTTCTCGGTGAACAGCCGCAGCGCCGCCTCCGTCAGCGCCTGCCTCGTGCGGGCCTTCTTGCGCTCCCGAAGCGGCAGCTCGCGTAGATCCATGCGATCACCCTAACGCAAAAGTGCCGATTGACAGCTAACGCCACTCAGTGGCATTTTCTGCCGAGTGGCAATTCAAACGCGCTCCTCGAGCCCCGCCCTGACCATGGCCGTGGTCCTGCTGGGCTTCCTCGTCGTCCCCATGTCCATCTCCGGCGCGGCCGTCGCGCTGCCCGGAATCGGCGCCGACCTGCGCGCGGCGGGCGCCCCGCTGCAGTGGGTGATGAACGCCTACAACCTCACCTTCGCCTCCTTCACCCTGGTCGCGGGCTCGCTGGCCGACCTGTTCGGCCGCCGCAGGGTGTTCGCGACCGGAGCCGCGATCTTCGCCGCCGGGTCGGTGGTGGCCGCCATCTCCGACGGCATCTGGCTGCTCGACGCGGCCAGGGCGCTGTCCGGCGTCGGCGCCGCGGGCGTGATGGCCGGCGGCGCGGCGATCCTGGCCACCGCGTTCGACGGACCGGCCAGAACCCGGGCCTTCGCACTGCTCGGCACTGTCGCGGGCATCGGGCTCGCGCTCGGCCCGACGATCTCGGGCTGGCTGGTCGGCGGGCTCGGCTGGCGGGCGATCTTCCTGTCGAACGCGCTGATCCTGGCCCTCTCACTGGCCGGCATCCCGTTCATCGGGGAATCGCGCGCCCCGCGTCGTCCGCAGGTGGACGTCAAGGGCGCGGTGACGTTCGTCGCCGGTCTCGGGCTGCTGACCGTGGCGGTGGTCCAGGGACCGCAGGCGGGCTGGGGAGATCCTGTCGTGCTGGGTCTGCTGGCCGCGGCCGCGGCGCTTCTCGTCGCCTTCGCGGCCGTCGAACGGCGCAGCCCCCACCCCGTCCTCGACCTCACACTGGTGCGCAACCGGCGCTTCCTCGCGCTCAGCCTCGTGCCCGTCGCCACCAGCTTCGGCATGGTGACACTGCTGACCTACCTGCCCACCTACTTCGCCGGCGTCCACGGCGCATCTCCTCAGCAGGCGGGCCTGTGGATGCTGGTGATGACCGCCCCCGTGCTGATCGCCCCGCCGGTCGGCGGCTGGCTGCTGAACAGGGGCGTGCCGGCCAGGACGCTGGTGACCGTGGCGGTGGTGCTGTTCGCGGCGGGCAACGCCTGGCTCGCGACGACGGACGCGGCGCCGCCCGTCGCGCCGCTGCTGCTGGTCGGGGTGGGCGCGGGCCTCGGCTTCGGCGTCGGCGACGGGCTGGCGATGAGCATGGTGGAACCCGAGCGGGCCGGGATGGCCGCCGGCTTCGTCAACACGCTGCGGATCGGCAGCGAGGCGATCGTCATCGCGGTGTACGGCTCGGCGCTGGTCAGCCTCGTCCAAGCCAGAGTCGGCGACGCGGAACTGGCCAACACGATCGCGGCGGGCGGCCCCGGCGGCGGCCCCCAGCTCGCCGCGGCGTTCCAGGTCGTCGTATGGGCCGTCGCGGGGATCACCCTGGCGATGGCGGTGGGGATCCACGCGATGCTCCGCCCTCCGGCCGCCGCCGACCAGCCGTAGCCGCGCCGTACCCGACCTCTCCAGGGGTGCTTGGGAGGGACCCCTTGTGAGGGCCCGCAAGCACGCGTCAACTATCCGTCTATCGCGACAGCTCAATGTGAGAGCGTGACTGGTGTGACACGCCCCGCGGTGCTCTCACCGCGCCCCAGCAAAGCTCTCATCATCGGCCTCGTGGTCTCGGGCATCTGCGCGCTGCTGATGCTGGCCCTGATGCTGATGTCCAACGAACCCTCGGGCTTCGGCCTGGCGGCGCTCATGGCCGTGGCGCCCCTGCCCATCCTGCTCGGCGCCGTACTCGCGCTCGACCGGCTGGAGCCCGAACCCAGGCTCCATCTCGCCTTCGCGTTCGTCTGGGGCGCGGGAGTGGCCGTCGTGCTGGCCGTCATCCTGAGCATGGCCGGCCAGGAGCTCTTCCGCCGCGCCGGGTACGGCGAGACGGTGGTCAACGACATCGGCACCGTCGTCCTGGCCCCCGTCACCGAGGAAGGCCTGAAGGGGGCGGCACTCCTGCTCCTCCTGCGCAGGCGGAAGGAGATCGACGGGCTGACCGACGGCATCATCTACGCCGCCATGGCGGGGCTCGGTTTCGCGCTCGTGGAGAACGTCGGCTACTACGCGATCGCCTTCATGGAGGGCGGGGCCGACGACGCGATGGGCGTGTTCGTGCTGCGCGGCCTCGTCTCGCCGCTCGGCCACCCCGTCTACACCTCGATGATCGGGCTCGGCGTCGCCTACGCGGCCACCAGGCGAAACCCGGCCAGGTGGCTGGCCATCCCGCTCGGCTACCTGGCCGCCGTGCTGCTGCACGGCCTCTGGAACGGCGCCGCGACGCTGGGCGGCGTTCGCGCGCTGGGCGGGGTCTACCTGCTGGAGTTCACGGTGATCGTCGTACTCGTGGTGGTGATCCTTACCGAACGCAGGCGGGTGCTCGCCAAGATCGGCAGTGTCCTGCCCGGCTACCTGCCGACCGGTGTCCTCACGCAGCAGGACATCGGCATGCTCAGCTCGCTGAAGGCGCGCAGGCACGCGCGCACCTGGGCCAAGAAGGCTGGACGGTCCCGCGCCATGTCGGACTACCAGCACGCGGCGACCGAGCTGGCCATGCTTCACATCCGGGCCGAGCGGGAAGGCATGGCGCAGGCCACGTTCGCCGGACGCCGCGATGCCCTGCTGCACGTCATGGGCACCGCCCGAAACTGGTGACTCTTCCCCTCCATTGATCCTCTGGTCGCCCCGCGGGAAGATGGGCCGACAGACGGCCATCAGCGGTGATATGCATCGCGGGAGGGTTCGGGTGGCACGAGCGGCGGCGAGGCCGAATCCCTGGCGATCGGGCAGGTCGACGGCAAGACCATCGTCTTCTTCCAGCGCAAATACGCCCCCGGATGGGGCGGCATCCGCTTGTGGGACGCCACGACGGGCGAACCGTATGGCAAGGCTCTGAGCATCCGCTCCACCGCCATGGCCGTCACGCGCGTCGGATCCCGGACGGTGCTGGTGACCGGGCAGGACGACGGCACGGTGATCGTGTGGGACCCGCGGACGATGGAACCGCTCCTGCCTCCCCTCCCCGGCCACCACGGTGCCGTCAGCGGGGTCGCGGTGACCATGCTCAAAGGCAAACCAATCGCCGTCTCCGGCGGCAGCGACGGCAGCATCCGAACCTGGGACCTCGCGGACATTTCTCATTAACGCCCTCTCGCCCAATCAGACCGCACGCACAACCGCAACCCACGACCACGACCCCCACTCACCCCGGCCCGAAAACCACACCCGATCCCAACGCCCGATCAGACCACACGCACAACCGCAACCCACGACCGCGACCCCGACTCACCCCGGCCCGAAAACCACACCCGATCCCAACGCCCGATCCGACCACACGCACAACCGCAACCCACGACCGCCGGACTCGCCCTGGCTTGGGGCTCGGCCACGATGCCTGGCGTGGCGCCGGGGCCGGATCGCCGTCGGCTGCACCTTCAGGAAGTCGTCGGCTACACCTTCAGGAAGTCGCGCAGGTGCGACAGCACGACGTCAGGGCGCTCCTCCGCCAGGAAGTGGCCGCAGTCGGGGATCTCCGCGCCACGCACGTCGCGGGCGTAGTCGCGCCACACCTCCTCGACCCCGACCCGGGCAGGCAGCCCCGCCGAACCCCACAGCGCGAGCACCGGCATCTCCAGCCGCTTGCCCGCGTCGTAGTCGGCGTCGTCGTGCGCCGCGTCGTCAGGGAAGGAGGCGCGGTAGTCGTCGAAGCCGGCCCGCAGCGCCCCGGGCTGCGAGAAGGCCCGGTAGTACTCCTCCACGTCGAGCGCGGCCCGCTGGACGGTCCACTTCTCGAAGAAGTAGCCGAGATAGCCGCGGACGTCGGCTTCCACTAGCCGTTCGGGCAGGTCGGGCTGAAGGTGGAAGGTCCAGTGCCAGGTGCCGAGCGCGATGCCCGTCTTCATGTCGAAGCGCCGCCACATCTCCCTGGTGGGGATGATGTCCATGACGACCAGGCGCTCCACCTCGTCGGGGTGGTCGAGGGCGTAGCGGTGGGCGACCCGCCCTCCCCTGTCGTGGCCGACCAGCGAGACCCTCTCGTGGCCGAGCTGCCTCGCCAGCTCGCGCACGTCGGCGGCCATCGTGCGCTTGTCGAACCCGGTGCGCGGCTTGTCGGTCAGCCCGTAACCGCGTAGATCGGGCGCCACGACCGTGAAGTGCTCGGCGAGCGGGGCGATGAGGTGACGCCAGCAGTGGCTGTTCTGCGGCCACCCGTGCAGCAGCATCAGCAGTGGCCCCTCCCCTTCGATCAGGTAGTGCATGCGCAGGTCGCCGACCGCGGCCATCCGTGACTCCACCATGGCGTAACTCCATCATGTGGTTACAGGGTTAACCCCATCATATGGTTAGAAGCATGCGAGCGCGAGACTGGGTGTGGGACGGCGGGCGTCCGGCACTGGATTTCGTCAATACCTATCGGGACCGCAAGACGGGCGGCCGGGAGCTGCTGCTCCAGCCCGAGGACCTGCTGGAATGGCTCGGGCTGCCCGAGGACCTGCCGTTCGGCACCAGCCCGCAGGAGTCGGCGGTGGCGGGGACGACGATGCTGATGGAGGCGCGGGAGCTGAGAGAGGCCATCTGCCGGTGCCTCGACGCGGCCATCGCGGGCGAGAGCGGCTTCCCCGAGCCGATCAACCGGTGGGCCGCGCGCCGGCAACCTGCCCTGGTCCAGCTGGCCCCCGACCTGTCCGTCGCACGGCTCCCGCCGGCCGATCCCGTGGCTGCGGCCCTGGCCGAGATCGCCAGCGACGCCGTCGAACTGATCGGCGGGCCGGACCTGCGCCAGGTGCGGGTGTGCGCCTCACCTACCTGCGGGATCCGCTTCGCCGACCGGTCGAACGCGGGCACCAGGCAGTGGTGCTCGATGAAGCGGTGCGGGAACCGGGAGAAGGTCCGCCTGCACCGCGCCCGCCGTACCGACCACTAGCCCGCCGCGCCCATCACCGGCCGGCCGGGCCTCTTCGTGGATCTCCCGTCTCCGTCTGCAGGTTGACCGGGGCTACGGGCCCTCTCACCGCCTGCCCACGCCGCCCCGACGGCGCTGGCCGGCCAGGCCTCCCCCGCCCCGACGCCGCTGCCCGGCCAGGCCTCCCCCATCTCAACGCCTCAGCCCAGCCAGGCCTCCCCACCCCGACGCCTCAGCCCGGACGGGTGTGGCGGCAGCCGCACGAGGTCCTGCTGGATTGGGCCCGGGCGGCCGGCGCGCTCGGCTTCTCCCACGCCGCGACGGACTCCTCGCAGAACAGGGCGCCGGAAGGGGGTCGCAGGCCGGCCCGCCTCGCTGCCGATCGAGGCGTCGGAAGGGGGTCGCAGGCCGGCCCGCCCGCGGCCGATCGAGGGCGCCGGAAGGGGGTCGCAGGCCGGCCCGTCCGCGGCCGATCGAGGGCGCCGGAAGGGGGTCGCAGGCCGGCCCGCCTCGCTGCCGATCGAGGGCGTCCGGCGGAAGGCGCCACCTGGTCCGCCGGCTGCCGATCCGGTCGCTGATGGCCCGCCGCGGCATCGAACGCGGCTTCGGCCTGAGCGAACTACGTCGAGCGCCCTGCCGCATCCTCTTTCGACGCCCGCGCATCCGCTGGGAGGTGCGCGCCGACGTCCACGGGGCCTTCCTCAAGCCGGCCTGCGCACTCATCGGCCGGCGACGCCTCAGCTCATGGCGTCGGAAGCTCTTGGCGGCCCAGGCCGTGAACTTTTGCTCCGTACGAAACCAACAGAGAGGTAGATCGTCTTTCGGACGGAGAGGAAAGCATGAACTTAAGCAGTGGACTGATGGCCGCCGTCCTGGCCGGATCGATCGGCATGACCACGTTCCAGGCGCCGGCGCTCCAGGCGTCACCGTCGCCCGACCGGGGAGGTGTCCGGCTCGACGACAGCGCGCCCGAGGGCGCCGTCACACTGATCACCGGCGACCGGGTCGTGGTGACCGGACAGAGCCACCGGGTGGAACCGGGGCCGGACCGGCAGGTCACGTACCACACCCGCCGGCGTGACGGGCACCTGTACGTGTTTCCCTCCGACGCGATGCCGCTGGTCGCCCAGGGGGTCCTGGACGAGCGGCTGTTCGACGTCACGCAGCTGCTGCAGTGGCGTTACGGCGACGCCTTCCGGGCCGACATCCCGCTGATCAGCCAGTCGCCCCGGAGAGCCGCATCCACGCCGCGGGCGGCACGGCAGACCGCATGGCTGGGCACCGTCGGCATGACGGCACTGCGCGTCACCAAGGCTGATGCGGCCAAGGCGTGGAAGGACCTGGTCGCCGGGCCGCGGGCGCTCGCGGCGGGCCGGACGAAGCTGTGGCTGGACGGGCGCCGCCCGTTCACCCTGGACCGCAGCGCCGCGCAGATCGGCGCGCCCGAGGCGTGGAAGCAGGGCTTGACCGGGGCGGGCGTCACCGTCGCGGTGCTGGACAGCGGCTACGACCCCGACCACCCGGACCTGAAGCAGGTGGTCACCCAGTCGCGCAACTTCACCGACACCCCGGACATCCGCGACAACGTCGGCCATGGCACACACGTCTCCTCCATCGTCGCCGGCGCCGGGGAGAAGTACCGGGGTGTGGCGCCGGGCGCCAGACTCGCGGTCGGCAAGGTCGGCGAGCAGGACATCACCGAGTCGCAGCTGCTGGCGGGCATGGAGTGGGCCGCGGTCGAGGTCAAGGCCAAGGTCATCAACATGAGCATCGGCAGCCCCGACACGCCGGAGGTCGATCCGATCGAGCAGGCGGTGAACACGCTGTCGGAGAGAACCGGCGCGCTGTTCGTCATCTCCGCCGGCAACAGCGGCTCGACTCCTGGAACGATCAGCAGTCCCGGCAGCGCGGAGGCCGCGCTGACCGTCGGCGCGGTGGACAAGTCCGACCGGATGGCCGAGTTCTCCAGCCGTGGTCCCCGCCAGGGCGACCACGCGATCAAGCCGGACGTCACCGCTCCCGGCGTGGACATCACGGCCGCCGCGGCGGCCGGCAAGGCAGACGGGCCTTATGTCTCCTACAACGGCACGTCGATGGCCGCCCCCCACGTGGCCGGGGCGGCGGCGATCCTCGCCCAGCGCCACCCCGACTGGAACGGTGCGCGGCTCAAGGCGGCGCTGATCGGCTCGGCCACCCCCATCGCGGACGCCGGGCCGTACGACCAGGGCGCGGGCCGGGTGGATGTCGTCCGTGCGCTGGCACAGCAGGTCGTGGCCCTGCCGGGCAGTGCCTGGGCGGCCTTCCCCTGGAAGGATTCCGGCAAGCGGGAGGCGACCAGGACGATCACCTACGCCAACTCCGGTGACACTCCCGTCACCCTCGACCTGGCCGCCGACGGCGACGTGCTGTCCCTGTCGGCCGCCCGGCTGGAGGTTCCGGCGAAGGGAGAGGCGTCCGTCACCGTGACGATCAACGCCGAGCGGAAGCCTCCCGGCGACCATCCCGGGGTGATCACCGCCAGGTCAGGTGACGCGGTGGTCCGTACGCCGGCCGGTGCATTCGTCGAGCCGGAGTCCTACGACGTCACGATCACCGGCCTCGGCAGGAACGGCCGGCCCGCCTTCGGCGCCGGAGAGCTGTACAGCCTCGAGACCGGCGCGGTGCACAAGTTCTACCTCGCCGACGGGAAGAGTACGGTCCGGCTGCCGGTCGGCCAGTGGAACCTCTACGCCGAGGTGTACGAGGAGACCTCGGGCACCACCGCCCATGTTCCGGTGACGGTCGGCAAGGCCGACCAGGACGTGGTGCTGGACGCGCGGAAGGCCAAGAAGATCCAGTTCGCCGTGGACGAGCCGACCGCCGCGCCTGAGCCCTCACTCCAGGTCTTTCTCGCCCATGGTTCGTGGGGCTTCGGATGGGCCGCTCCTATGACTCCCGGTTTCGACTACCTCGTGCTTCCGGTACGACAGCCCGGCCTGCACTACATGGCCGGCACGGTGTGGCACAAGAAAGGCGTGAAGCCGAGCCCGTACCGCTACGACCTGGTCGACTATCACGCCGACGGCATTCCGGACGATCCCTCCTACACCGCGCGGACGCGTGACCTGGTGAAGCTGACCGCGACCTACCGGGCCGCGGGCGTGGCGACCACGGGATCCGTCTGGGCGGGTGCCCGCAACCCGGCGTCGGGCATGTCCTGGGAGTTCCCGACCCACGAGGTCCCTCTGCCCAGCACCTTCACCCACTACCGGACGCCGGGCTTCGTCTGGGGCACGGAGGTCAGGGCGGGCAAGTCGTGGGTGCGTGACACCGGAAGGCGGCTCGATCGGGGGCCCGTCCAGGAAACCTGGAACGTGGCGGTGACCGGGCCGGCCTTCGCCACCTCGGGCGGGAGCCGTACCGGGGACGAGCTCCGATTCGCCGCCAACCAGCTCTTCGCGGACGGCGCGCCCGGACGGACCGGCGGCGACGGCGCGGCCACCGGAACGATCACTCTGGCCACCGGCGGCGGCGTGCTCGCCACGACCGATCTGGCCGACTGCACGCAGTATGAGACGCCGCAGTGCCTGCTGTCGGCGCGCCTTCCGGCGGCCGAGCACACGTACACGCTGCACGCGTCGGCGCGCAGGCAGGTGCCGTACGCGGCACTGTCCACGGCGGTGGACTCGGTCTGGACCTTCCGTTCGGCGACCACGGAGAAGCAGCAGACGCTGCCGCTGATGGCGGTGCGCTACGCGCCGAAGGGCCTCGACAGCCTCAACCGCGCCGCGCCGAGATCCGTGACCCGGTTGCCGATCTCGATCGAGCGCAACCCGGGAGCGGCCCAGGCCGCGGTGAGATCCCTCAAGCTGGAGGTGTCCTTCGACGACGGCGCCGGCTGGCGTGAGGTGCCGGTGATTCCCGCTCCGTCAGGATGGGCCGCGCTGCTGGCCAACCCCGGCACGCCGGGCTTCGTCTCGCTGCGCGCCACGGTGACGGACGCCGCCGGCGACGGCGTCGTCCAGACAGTGACACGGGCGTACGCCGTCGGATGACGACCGGGCCCGTGTCGCCCAGACCGCGACACGGGCCTACGCCCTCGGGTGACCTTCGGGCCCGTGTCGCCCAGACGGTGACACGGGCGTACGCCGTCGGATGACGACCGGGCCCGTGTCGCCCAGACGGCGACACGGGCCTACGCCCTCGGGTGACGACCGGGCCGAGGGCGGGGCCGCAGGTCCTCGCCCTCGGCTCCGGACGCTCCAGGGTGGCGAACCGTGACGCCGCCGAGGCGGTACGGCCCCGGCCGGGTCGCTGATCGCCGGCGACCACTGACCGGCGTCAGGACTTACCCGTCCAGCTCAGGATTCGCGGTAGTACGGGTCGGCGACGGTGCCGTCGCCGGTTTCGGTCGAGTAGGAGTACACCTCGCGCCCGTCCACGAAGACCCGCAGCGCCCTGCTCATGATGTCCAGCGGGTCGCCCGACCAGATGACGACGTCGCCGTCCAATCCCGGCTTCAGCGATCCGACCCTGTCGTCCAATCCCATGATCCTCGCCGGGTTCACGGTGATCGACCGGAGTGCGGTGTCCCGGTCGAGGCCCTCCTTCACCGCCAGGGTCGCCTGGTGCACCAGGAAGTGGATCGGCACCACCGGATGGTCCGTGGTGATCGCCAGCTCCACTCCCGCGCGCGCCAGGATGCCGGGGTTGCGCAGGGATCGGTTGCGCAGCTCCACCTTCGACCTGCTGGTGAACAGCGGCCCGATGATCACCGGAATCTCCCGCTCGGCCAGCAGGTCGGCGATCAGGTGCCCCTCGGTGCCATGGTTGATGATCACGCGGTAGCCGAACTCGTCGGCCAGGCGCAGCGCCGTGGCGATGTCGTCGGCCCGGTGCGTGTGCTGGCACCAGGGCAGTTCTCCGTCCAACACCTTCACCAGCACCTCGAGCGTGCCGTCCCGGTCGAAGGCCTTGCCGTCCGCCTCGGCCTGCTCGCGCCTGTCCCGGTAGTCCTGCGCCTTGCGGAACGCGTCACGGATCACCGCGGCCACACCCTGCCTGGTGGAGGGCATCTTCTTCTGGTCACCGTACACACGCTTGGGGTTCTCGCCGAGCGCGCTCTTGACGCTCACCGGCTCGCGGACCAGCATCTCCTCGACCGTACGGCCCCAGCACTTCACCGCCACCGTCTGGCCGCCGATCGGGTTGCCGGAGCCGGGCTTGATGACCGCCGTGGTGACGCCGCCGGACAGCGCGTCGCCGAAGCCGAGGTCGCCGGGGTTGATGGCGTCGAGCGCCCGCAGCCTGGCACCGTTGGGATCGGTCATCTCGTTGGTGTCGTGACCTGCCCACCCGTCGGCCTCCTCGTGAACGCCCAGGTGGCCGTGCGCCTCGACAAAGCCGGGCAGTACCCAGCCGCCCGCCGCGTCGACGACCGGCACGCCTTCGGGGATCTCGACGTCGCGCCCGACCGCCACGATCTTGCCATCCTGGATCAGCACGGTGCCTCCGTCGATGGGATCACCGTCGACAGGCACCACATATCCGCTGGTAATCGCGATATTCATGCATGCAACCTAGCCGAATTGACCACCCCATTTTCGGGGTTTCGGCCCCACTGTCAGGGATTGTCCGGCATGATGATCGGCAGTCTCAACGAAGGGAAACAGAGCGTGCTCAAGTCTGTTCTCGCGGCTACGGTGATCATGGGTGGGGTTCTCGCCGTGCCCGCGACCGCCAACGCCGCCGGATACACCCCCGAAGGGATCTGCGGCAACGGCTTCGCGGTCGTCAACAAGGCGCCGGTCGGCAAGCTGGGTACGGTCTACCTGCTGTACAACCGCCGCAACGGCCAGAACTGCGCGGTCACCATCAAGTCGCAGCTCGCCGGCCAGAGCACCCGGACCACGGTGGAGCTGCAGGTGGCGCGCCCGGCCGGCAACAACACCGCCCCCTACATCCACAAGGACTCCGACTCCGGGCTGTTCAAGTACTACGCCGGTCCGGTGAAGCTGGACGGCAAGGGCATGTGCGTGAAGTTCTCCGGCTCGATGGCCACCGGCTACCGGAGGACGAGCATGGTCTACGGCGGTAACAACGCGTTCACCAACTGCGGCTGACCGGCCGCCGTCCGGCCCTTGACGGGCCGGACCCGGACATCGCGGGGTGCGCCAGGACCGGGCGCATGGCCGTGATCACCGGTGCCCGCCCGACGACCGACCGAACGCACGCCGTGGGCGATCAGCCGACGGGGGCAACCGGTCGGTGGTCGGGCAGGAGGCGCCGGTCGGCCGATATCGTCCTCGCCCCGCCATCCGGCGGGCCGGTCACCGTGACCGGCGGCCGCCAGGAATCCGCGGCCCGGGCGGCGACGAGTGCGCCGGGATCAGGGCTCCAGCAGGCGGCGGGGGCCAGGCCCCTGCGCGCCCAGCGCGTCACCGGGGTTGACCAGCGCGCACTGCTCGAACGACAGGCACCCGCACCCGATGCACTCGGTGAACCTGTCGCGCATCCGCTCCATCTTCTCGATCCTGGCGTTGATCTCCTCGCTCCAGCACTGCGAGGCCCGCACCCAGAACTCCCGCGTGGGCGGAACATCCGCCGGCAGGAAGGCGAGCACGCCACCGATCACCGACAACGGCATGCCGACGCTCTGGGAAGCCCGGATGAAGGCCACCCTGCGAAGGGTGCTGCGGTGGTAGCGCCGCTGGTTCCCCGCGGTGCGACGGCTGGCGATGAGACCTTCCCGCTCGTAGAAGCGCAGCGCGGAGGCGGGCACGCCGCTACGCTCCGACAGTTCGCCGATGGTGAGTTCCTTGGTGATCGCGGCGGGCTCCTGCACGCCCCCAGACTAACGTGACGTCAACCTTGGTTTAACTGTCGGAACGCGGGGCGAGGTCAGGGATTGTGGAAGGCGACCTCGGGGTTGACCGGGGACGGACCGCCCAGCAGTGGCTGCTTCCTGCCTTTCAGGTGCTGGTCGAAGAAGGCGCCGACGTAGCTGCGGGTGATCTCCAGTGAGCGTTGCGGTGACAGGTCATCGGGGCCCGACATGCCGGCCGCCTTCTGCAGGATCGACAGATCGGTGAAGCTCAGGTGGTTGGTTCGGGCCACGGTGAGCCAGCGCTTCCAACCGCGCGAAGTGGCCCAGCTGCCGTCCCAGGTGTGGTCCTTGCCGGGAACGTGATCGGCCTGGCTGCCCAGCAGCAGGAAGGGCCGGTCGAAAGTGATCGCGGGGTGGAAGGTGCCGTCCAGGTTCGCCCCGGCCCGCACGCGCTTGTCGACGGCCATGGTGGCGGCGCTGGCGTCACCGCCGAGGGAGTGACCCGCCATGCCGATCCGCTGGGGAGCGATCATGCGGGCGTGCTTCCAGGCAGGGTGCCGGCGGGTCAGCTCGTCGATGACGAAACGGACGTCCTTGGTCCGGTTCCTGGTGATGGTCGCCTGCCCTCCTTCCGGGGGCTTGGGCTGGTCGCAGAGGGGGGCGCAGGTGATGGTCCGGCCGTTGGGAAGCGTGGTGCCGGAGGACTCGTAGGCGTGGTCGACCAGCGCGACGACGTAGCCGCGGCTGGCCAGCTCCTCGGCAAGGGAGGTGAGGCTGGCCCGCGGGAGACCGAAGCCGGGAGAAAGGACGAGCGGATATCGGCCGTGCTTGGGTGACGCACCGGTGCGGGCGTGGGTGCGGATGGTGCTGACGATCGCAGGAGAGAGTTCGGTGCCGGGGGCCTTGCGCTGCAGGAGCGAGGCGGCCTCGGCGGCGGTCATGTAGGGGGCGGGGTCGCCGGTGGCCGAGCGGGCGGGGTAGTACATCGAGACCATGAGCTGGCGTGGGCCCGATTCGGGCACCCAGGGGTCCTTACGGCTGTTGTCGACCAGGTGCAGGACGTCGCGGCCGACCGGGTCGGGCCCGGTCGGCCGTGGGAGCTCCAGCCGTACGGCGGCCGCCGTGGCGGTGGGGCTGGGTTGTCCGGACGCCGCCGCGGCCGCCGGGGCGCAGGTCGCCGCGCTCAGGACGAGGCAGGCCGTCAGCAGAACGGCCAGCAGACGGGCCCGGGTGGTCGGTGCTGTCATGGGATCTCTCCTTGTCGGGACGGTCATACGTCGCGGTGACGGACGACGATCAGGGTCACGGCGGCGGCGGCGAGCGGCCACAGCGCGAAGGCGGCCCACGAGCCGGCCACCGTGGGCAGGGCGGGGTCGTCACGGAGCTGGGGCAGGCCCAGGCAGGTGCGCCAGACGTAGAAGGGGACCAGGGCGTACAGGTCGTTGACCCACTGGTGGACGGTGGGCCGGAAGAACATGGGCACGATCACCAGCGCGGCGCACACGCTGACGACGGCGGCGGCGGTGTGCCGCACCAGCGCGCCGATGCCCATGCCGACCAGTGCCGACACCGGGGCGAGCAGCGCGTTGGCGGCGAGGACGCGCAGCACACCGGGGTCGCCGACCGACACGGCGACGCCGCGGCCGGACAGGATGACGTGACTGACGCCGAACGTGCCCGCCGAGACGAGCGCACCGGCGACGAGCGTGATGGTGGCGGTGACGGTGACTTTGGCGGCCACCACGCGGTGGCGGACGGGAACGGCGATGAGCGTGGTGCGGATCAGGCCGGTGGCGTACTCACCGACGATCGTCAGGGCTCCCAGACTCCCCGCGCCGATCATGAGCATGCAGGCGGCCAGGCCGCTGAACGCCTCGGTCAGGGGGTTGAACCTGGCCTTCTCCATGGCGGTGAAGCCAGGCCAGCCCTGGTAGGCGTCCAGGCTGCTCTGGGCGGCGAGCGCGACGATGGCCAGCGTGCCCAGGCCGAGAAGCCAGGAGGTCGAGCGCAGGGACCAGAGTTTGATCCACTCGGCGGCGAGCAGGTCGCGGAAGCGGGCCGGTGTCATCACGGGCGACCTTCCAAGGCGTCGGCGCGGTGGCCGGCGCGGTCGGCGGCACGGGCAGCGGCGCCCTGGTCGGCGCGGTCAGCGGCGCGCTGGTCGGCGGCGCGGTGGTCGGCGCGGTCGGCGGTCAGCTCCATGAACGCCTGCTCCAGCGAGGCGGTGCGCGGGGCGAGCTCGTACAGCATGATCCGGCGCTGATGGGCCAGTTCGCCGATGCGGGTGGCGCTGAGACCGATCACGGTCAGGCCGTCGGCGCCGTCCGGCCGTACGGACGCGCCTTCCAAGCTGAGGACGGCCGCCAGCTCCGTGGGGTCCGGCGTGCGCACGGCGACGGACGCGCCGGCGCCGCGGGCGGCGAACGCGGCCAGGCTCTCCTCGGCGATCAGCTCGCCGCGGCCGACGACGACCAGTTGGTCGGCGGTGTTCTCCATCTCGCTCATCAGATGGCTGGAGACCAGCACGGTGCGGCCCTCGGCGGCCAGGCGCCGGAACAGGCCGCGTACCCAGCGCACCCCTTCCGGGTCCAGGCCGTTGATCGGCTCGTCGAACAGCAGCACGGGCGGGTCGCCCAGCAGGGCGGCGGCGATGCCGAGCCGCTGGCGCATACCCAGGGAGAACCCGCCGATACGGCGGCGCGCCGCCCCGGCCAGCCCCACCTCGTCCAGCACCTCGGCCACCCGGCGGCGGGGCAGTCCGTTGCCGGCCGCCAGCGCGTGCAGGTGGGCGGCGGCGCTCCTGCCGCCGTGGACGTCGCCGGCGTCCAGCAAGGCGCCGACGTGACGCAGCCCGGCCCGATGGCGGGCGAAGGAGCCGCCGCCGATGGTGGCGCTCCCCGCGGTCGGGCGGTTCAGGCCGAGGATCAGGCGCAGGGTGGTGCTCTTGCCGGCGCCGTTGGGGCCGAGGAACCCGGTGACGTGCCCCGGCCGTACGACGAACGTGAGATCCTTCACCGCCGTCACCGCGCCGTAGCGCTTGGTCAGTCCATTGACTTCGATCACGTCGCCAACGTTGACGCAGGTCACAGCCCCGCCGCATCGGTCCGCGGGCCGGTTTCCGCGCTGCGCGGGTGGCCCGCGGGCATAGGCCTTCGGGCCGATGCCCGCACCTGAGCAGGCGAATACGATCGACGCGTGCGTGACAGAACGCCCAGACCACCTCTTTGGGCACGCCTGCCCCGTGGCGTACGGGCGCTCGTCATCTGGTGCGGGCTGGCGGGCCTGGTGCCGCTGCTGTACGTCATGACGCTGACGGACGGCGAGGACCTGCTCCCGGTGGCCGCCTCCCACGCGGCGTTCGCCGTCGCCATGGCCGTTCCGCTGGCCTGGGCCCGGCGATCACCCGAAGCGGTGCTCGCGGTACTGCTGGCCGGCGCCATCGGGGCGGCGGTGCTGGGACAACCGGTGCAGCGGTGGTGGCCGCTGTTCCCGGCGGCCGACGTCCTGGTCTGCCTCCTGACCGCCACCCGGTCGCGTCGCGCGGGCCTGGTCGCGGCCGCTGCCACGCTGATCGTCCAGGAGACGACCTGGCAGGCGGACCTGCTGCGCCACGGCCTGCGCGCCTGGGCGCCCGGCTTCCTCGCGCTGTCGTTCCTGCTCGGCCTGGGCGTCCTGATCGCATGGCTGGCCGGGGTGGTCGTCCGGCAGCGGCGCGCGTACGACCTGGCGCTGCGCGCGCACGCCGGGGCGCAGGCGGTCACCGAGGAGCGGCTGCGCATCGCCCGCGAGCTGCACGACCTGGTCGCGCACAGCATCGGCATCATAGCCATCCAGGCCGGTGCGGGCGCTCGCGTGATCGACACCCGGCCGGAGCAGGCGCGCCAGGCGCTCGGCGCGATCGAGGACACCAGCAGGCAGACGTTGAAGGGACTACGGCAGATGGTCGGCGTGCTGCGCGAGACCGACCGCGAGCACCCCGGCTCGCCCGAGCATGATCCTGCCGCCGGGTTGGCCGAGGTCGACCGGCTGGCCCGGACGACCACGGCCGCCGGTGTGCGCGTGGACGTGCGCAGACACGGGCGACCACGGCTGCTGCCCGCCGCCGTCGACCGGTCCGCCTTCCGCATCGTCCAGGAGTCGGTGACCAACGTCCTCCGCCACGCGGATACCGGTCACTGCCGGGTTCTGATCGACTACGGGAGCGAGGACGTGCGCATCGACGTCGTCGACGACGGCCGCGGCGCCGCCTCCCCCGCCGCCGGCGAGGGGAGCGGGCACGGGATCGCGGGCATGCGGGAACGGGTCGCCCTGCTGAACGGCGACTTCAGCGCCGGCCCCCGGCCCGAGGGCGGCTTCCGCGTCACCGCCCGGCTGCCGCTCACGACCGCGGCCGAACCTGCGATCGTCCGGGCACGGGCCGAGGCCGGGCGGACGGAGGCCCGGTGACGATCCGTGTCGTGCTCGCCGACGACCAGCCGCTGATCCGAGCCGGCCTGCGCATGGTCATCGACACCGCCCCCGACGTCGAGGTCGCAGGAGAGGCCGGGACCGGCGCCCAGGCCGTCCAGCTCGCCAGGCAGTTGCGTCCCGACGTCGTGGTGATGGACATCCGCATGCCCGGCATGGACGGCATCGAGGCCACCCAGACCCTCACCGCCGAGTCTCCCGCCTGCCGAGTGATCATGCTGACCACGTTCGACGACGACGACAACGTCTACGCCTCCCTGCGCGCCGGAGCGAGCGGATTCCTGGTCAAGGACATGGCGCTGGAGGACATCCTGTCCGCCGTCCACGTGGTCGCCGCCGGGGACGCCCTGATCGCGCCCAGCGTCACCCGCCGCCTCATCGAGGACTTCACCCGCCGCCCCGCCCCGGCTCCCCGGCCGCGCGAGCTCGCGGGCGTCACCGGGCGGGAACGCGAAGTACTGACCCTGGTCGGAGGCGGCCTGTCGAACGCCGAGATCGCGGCCCGGCTGCACATCAGCCCCGGCACCGCCAAGGCGCACGTGGCCAGCCTGCTCGCCAAGCTGGACGCCCGTGACCGCGTGCAGCTCGTCATCACGGCCTACGACGCCGGCCTGGTGTCCCCCGCCCGCTGACCGGCGCGGCCGGCCGTTCTGGTGCCCGGTCCATGCGCCTGCCGAGTGCGGCGCCCTCAGCTCCGGCTTGCGGCGCGCCCACCGACTGCTCAACATGTCACGGCGAGCCACGCGCCCCGCCGGCGAACATGGCGAAGGGGGAGTCCGGTCGCGACCGGACTCCCCCTTCATCCGGCCAGACCCTCATCGGGTCAGGCCGGGATGCCTCAGCTGCAGCCGCTGGTGGAGCCGCAGCCCTCGCAGACGTAGCAGCTGCCGGCGGGGCGCATCTTCGTGCCGCACGTCATGCAGAGCGGCGCGTCGGCGGTGAACCGCTGGTGGCTCTCCAGCGTCAGCTCCTTCGTCGTCTCCCGCACCGGAGCGGGCGCGACCGGCTCCACGGCCTTGGCCTCGATCGGCGCCGACTGGGCCAGCGCCTCCTTGTCGACGGCCGGGTCGTCACCGCGCTGCTGCGCCGTACGCTCGGCGGCGGAGAAGATGCCGACCGCGGCCCGCTCGTCGAAGGGCAGGTGGTCGAGCGCCAGGCGGCGGAAGATGTAGTCCACCACCGAGGTCGCCATGCGCACGTCGGGGTCGTCGGTCATGCCGGCGGGCTCGAAGCGCATGTTGACGAACTTGCTGACGTAGGTCTCCAGCGGCACGCCGTACTGCAGGCCGACGGAGATCGCCACGGAGAAGGCGTCCATGACGCCGGCCAGCGTCGAACCCTGCTTGGACATCTTGAGGAAGACCTCGCCGAGCCCGTCGTCAGGGTAGGAGGAGGCGGTCATGTAGCCCTTCGCGCCGCCCACGGTGAAGCGGGTGGTGGTGCTCGGGCGCTGGTTGGGCATCCGGCGCCTGGTGGGCCGGTTGACCTCGATGACCTTGACCTGGGGCTCCTGCGTCTCGGCGGCGGCAGGCGCCTCCTTCTTGCCGGCGGCCGACAGCGGCTGGCCCACCTTGCAGTTGTCGCGGTAGACGGCCAGGGCCTTCAGGCCCATCCGCCAGCCCTCCATGTAGACCTGCTCGATGTCCTCGACCGTCGCCGACTCGGGCAGGTTGACGGTCTTGGAGATCGCGCCGGACAGGAACGGCTGCGCCGCGGCCATCATCCGGACGTGGCCCATGGGCGCGATCGCCCGCTCGCCCATCGCGCAGTCGAACACCTCGTAGTGCTCGCGCTTCAGCCCGGGGGCGTCGACGACGTGGCCGTGCTCGGCGATGTACTCGACGATGGCCTCGATCTGCTCCTGCTGGTAGCCGAGCTGCTTGAGCGCCCGCGGGATCGTCTGGTTGACGATCTGCATGGAGCCGCCGCCGACCAGCTTCTTGAACTTCACCAGCGCCAGGTCGGGCTCGATGCCGGTGGTGTCGCAGTCCATCATCAGGCCGATGGTGCCGGTCGGCGCCAGCAGCGAGGCCTGCGCGTTGCGGTAGCCGTGCTTCTCGCCCAGCTTGAGGCAGTCGGCCCACTGCTTGGACGCCTCGGTGTGGATCTTGGCGTCCATCGTGCCGATGGTGCGCAGGCTGTCGTTGGCGCCGGCGTGCTTGCGCATGACGCGCTTGTGGGCGTCGGCGTTCCTGGCATAGCCCTCGTACGGCCCGACCACCGCGGCCAGTTCGGCGCTGCGCCGGTAGGACACGCCGGTCATCAGCGAGGTGATCGCCCCGGCGACCGCCCGGCCGCCGTCGGAGTCGTAGGCGTGGCCGGTGGCCATGAGCAGCGCGCCCAGGTTGGCGTAGCCGATGCCGAGCTGGCGGTAGGCGCGGGTGGTCTCGCCGATCTTCTCGGTCGGGAAGTCGGCGAACGTGATCGACACGTCCATCGCCGTGATGATCAGCTCGGTGAGCTTGACGAAGCCGGCCACGTCGAAGGAGTTGTCGTCCTTCAGGAACTTCAGCAGGTTGATGCTGGCCAGGTTGCACGAGGAGTTGTCGAGGTGCAGGTACTCCGAGCACGGGTTGGACGCGGTGATGCGGCCGGTCTCCGGGCTGGTGTGCCAGTCGTTGATCGTGTCGTCGTACTGCACGCCCGGGTCGGCGCACTCCCACGCGGCCTTGGCCATCTTGTGGAAGAGGTCCTTGGCGTCGATCTGCTCGATGATCTCGCCGGTCAGGCGGGCCCGCAGGCCGAACTTCTCGCCCTTCTCGACCGCGCGCATGAACTCGTCGGAGACGCGGACGGAGTTGTTGGCGTTCTGGTACTGGACGGAGACGATGTCCTTGCCGCCCAGGTCCATGTCGAACCCGGCGTCGCGGAGCGCGCGGATCTTGTCCTCCTCGCGCGCCTTGGTCTCGATGAACTCCTCGATGTCGGGGTGGTCGACGTCGAGGACGACCATCTTGGCGGCCCTGCGGGTGGCGCCGCCCGACTTGATCGTGCCTGCGGAGGCGTCGGCGCCGCGCATGAAGCTCACCGGGCCGCTGGCCGTACCGCCGCTGGACAGCAGCTCCTTGGAGGAGCGGATGCGGGACAGGTTGACCCCCGAGCCCGAACCGCCCTTGAAGATGACACCCTCTTCCTTGTACCAGTCGAGGATCGACTCCATGGTGTCGTCAACGGCCAAGATGAAACAGGCACTGACCTGCTGCGGGCTCTGCGTGCCCACGTTGAACCACACCGGGGAGTTGAACGCGAACACCTGGTTGACCAGCGCGTGCTTCAGCTCGTGGTCGAAGATCTCGACGTCCTCGTCGCTGGCGAAGTAGCCGTTCTCGACCGCGGTCCTGGTGTACATCCCGACCACGCGGTCGACCAGCTGCTTCAGGCTCCACTCGCGCTGCGGGGTGCCCACAGCGCCGCGGAAGTACTTGGTCGTCACGATATTGGCCGCGTTGACCGACCAGAAGTCGGGGAACTCCACGCCCCGCTGCTCGAAGTTGATCGAGCCATCGCGCCAATTGGTCATGACGACGTCACGGCGCTCCCACGTGATCTCGTCATAAGGGTGCACACCGGGCGTGGTGAAGATCCTCTTCATCTTCAGCCCCTTGCGCCTGCCCCCACGCGTCGCTGACCCGCTGACCGTCTCCGTCATGACTCCCCCTTCTCGGCTTTCAGTTGCTTGATCTCGGCCTCGAAGTCCGCCAGGCTCTCGAAACCGCGATATACCGATGCGAACCGCAGGTACGCCACCTCGTCCAGGTCACGCAGCGGCCCCAGGATCGCCAGGCCCACCTCGTTGGAGGGGATCTCGGCCGCACCCTTGGCCCTGATGGCCTCCTCGACCCGCTGCCCTAGCTGCGCGAGCGAATCCTCGGTGACAGGCCGGCCCTGGCACGCCCTGCGCACGCCCGCCACCACCTTGTCTCTCGAGAACGGCTCGGTCACTCCGCTGCGCTTGCTCACCATCAACAGGACCGTCTCCTGCGTGGTGAACCTGCGCCCGCATTCAGGGCAGGTACGGCGTCGCCTGATGGCGGCACCGTCGTCCGTGGAGCGGCTGTCGATGACCCTGGTGTCCGGGTGACGACAGAACGGACAGTGCACGCTTCGCCTCCTCGACACGCCACCTGCTCACCACTCGTAAAATGCTCGTCGGCAGATGCTCGCGCCCACTCCACGGCCTGCCATGGAGCGGTCACGGAAACACAATTTGTGGTGAACTACATCGGTGTAACTACTAGATGTTGTGGTCCAACCGTAGAAGCGAGCGAGCATGAACGCAAGTTGACGGCGCCCCCGGCATCGAAGTCGCTGATCAGCCCCGCGGGGTCGGGCGTGTCGCACCCGAGTGACGCGGAGATGCTCGTGTGACCTCCCTGTGCACGCGGTCCCGGACGGCCGATCAGAGGTCGAGCGTGTCGCACCCGAGTGACGCGGGGACGCTCGTGCGACCCCCCTGTGCGCGCGGTCACGGACGGCCCGGTCAGGGGTCGCCCGCGCCTCTCTCCGCGAGCCCGCCGTGCCTCCGCGGACCCCGTTTGTCGGCCTCGTCGCCGCCTCCGGGAGCGCGGAAGAGCCCTCACCACTGCGCGGGGTTGCGGCGACCTACCGTCGCATCAGGCCGCGACGTCCGCGACCCGAACTTCCCCGGAGTCGCGGCGGGCCGGATAGCCGTCACCGTCCTGGAGATCGCCGTGATTCGTGGAGGTCCCAGCCCTCCATGGAGATCGCCGTCGCCCGTGGAGATCGCTGTATCGCCGTCGTCCGCGGAGATCGCCATGTGCCGCCGCGTCCAGCCGTCCAGCTTGGCCGAGGTCGTGCGGACTCGTCAGCGGCCGGTCGCCAGAGGGAACGCGCGTAACGACGGCGGGGGCGCGCACCCGCGCACGGGCCGGGCGGCGTCCGGCTCCTCCTTCGGGACAGGCGGCAGGCTCGGCCCGCCGTACATGCCTGGCGTCACGACCCCCAGGAAAAGCACCGTGGGGAGGGTCCAGGGCCGCAGGAAGGGCAGCCACGCGTCGATGTTCATGCCGCCCCTCCGCTCGCCTCGGCGATGTTGCATCCATCCCATCAGACGGCACCGACATTTTCGGGGCCCAGTTGCCCGCACCTCCTGCGGCCGTCTCCACGGGCTCCCACGCCGCTTGGCCGAGCTCACCGCGACCCACGCATCCGCCGGTCACGCGCCTCCAGCGGACCCATCGGTCGGATCTCCACCGCGCCCTGCCGTCCGACCACGGCCGTCAACCAGACGCAGGAGCCAGACCACAGCCCCAGGGAACGCATGACGCGGAGCGGACGCGGGCCGGGCACAGAACACGTGTGGCGCGGATGCGAGGCGGGCGCAAAGCGATGAGGGCGGCACTTGGGATGAGAGGGCCATCCGAGGCCGGTGCGAACTGAGTGAGTGCGGGCGAGCCGGATACGAGGCGGGCCCAAAGCGATGCGGGCGCTGACGATGCGAGGCCCATGCGAGGCGGTGCGAACTGAGTGAGTGCAGGCGAGCCGGATACGAGGCGGGCGCGAAGCGATGAGGGCGGATGCGGGGCGAGTGCGGACAGAGTGGGAGGCGGGTTGGGGATGCGGAGCGGGTGCGAACAGATGCCGGCGGGTGCGGGCGGGTGCGGGGTGCAAAGGTTCCTTCTTCCGGCATGGGTGGCCCATGCGTCGGGCGTGGACCGCGCTGGTGGCCGCGATCTGCCGCACCATGGGGGCCGAGCCACCGGCCCGCCGCCCCTGACGGCGAGATTATGATCACCCCATGCGCGCGATTAACACGTTTTTATTGATCACCTGCCTAGCCGTCGCGGGCTGCGGCACCACAGGCGAGACTTCGCTGCCCGGCAGCGGGCTGCGCGAGGTCATGGGCCGGCTGTCCGCCGACGGGCCAGCCGCCACCTATCTCGACTACGGTGACATGGCCCACTGGCGCGCGCTGGGCGTGGTCACGGCCGACGGGCTGGGAGACGACCGGCGCTGGCTGGCTGCCGTGGGGTACGGCTTCGGCGATCTCGCCTCGCGCATCGATCTCCTGCCCGAACGAACGGGGATCAAGGCGTTCGCGACCGACAGGGCGGTGTCCGTCGGCCGTCCGCCCGACACCGCGGTCAGGATGGAGGGCGGCCTCGACGCCGCGGCGATCAGCGAGAAGCTGACCGCGCTCGGCGCCAAGCCGCGCACGATCGGCGGTCAGGAAGGGCTGACGTTCGCTCCCGACCACGAGATCAGGCAAACCAGGCTGACCGCCGAGTTGGGCCTGGTGACCCAGCTCAACCAGGTCGTGGTGACGCGGTCCGCGCTGGTGGCAGGAGCGGCCGCGGCCCCCGTGGCCGCCGCCCTGGGTGGCGGCGGCTCCTCCCTCGACGACAGGCCCGAGCACGTCGCCGTCGCCGAATGCCTCGGCGATGTCGTGACGGCCACCGTCTTCGCGCCGCAGCAGCCGGCGGGCGTCAGCCTGTACGGCGTCGGCCTGCGGCGTCCCGCCGGGCCGGGCGACCAGGCGGTCAACGTCGTGTGCGTGCTGCCACGCATCGCCGAGGTGACGCAGACGTTCACCTCCAGGTTCACCCTGCAGGCCCAGGTCGGGGGCAAGCCGCTGGCGCAGCTGGCAGACAAGGTCGAGCACGACGAGGTGCGCTCGGGGGACCTGACCGTACGGCGAGCCACCGTGACCATCAAGCAGGGAGGTCCCGTGACGCTGGTCCATCAGATGCTGCAACGCGTCGAGCTGTCCAGGCTGGCCGATCCCGCCGCGCCCTGACACGGTCGGGCCGGCGTGACCCGTACACCCGCATGGGACGGCGGCGGTTGATCATTGGAGGATGAGACCCGAAGTGCAGGCCTTCATCGCCGATGGCCCCCTCCCTGACGGGGACGCCGAAGAAGGGCAGATCGACAGGCGCGACAGGCAGCTCCGGGCGATCCCCGCACCGGTGACGGCGGAGGAGGCGAAGGCACTCGCCGCCTGCTTCGGCCCGGACGACTGCTACGGCGTCGCCTGGACGCTTCTGCATCTCATCGAGACGGGCCCGAATCCGGTGCTGACGGCCCGGCCCGCCGCTGACGCCAACGAATGGCACCAGAGGCTGTGGATTCGAGCGGTCAACGGAGGGCTCGTACACGAAACCTGACGGCTTGGCAGGCGAGGCGCCTTCGGCATCGGCCCGCAACGTCACGCACCCGCCCGTGCCGGCGGTCTTGTCCGGAGCGTCTCGCCGGCCTCCCAGGATCTCCCCAGTGGATCATGGCTGCAGCCGGTACCTGTCTGTCTTCGCCGCGGCGCCCCGGAGCAGCCCGGGTGCCAGCCGGCGATGGACGGCGGACAGCGGAGGCCACACGGCACGGCCGAGGCGGCGGTCATAGCGCAGGAACGTCCCCAGCGACACCCGCCTATCGGCTGCCTGGACGACTAGGTTGCCGGTCACGAACCAGGAATCGGCCTCGAGCCGGATCCAGTCGTCGCCGCGTCCGGCGATCCGCCATCCGGCCACAGTGTCCGGCGATCGCCCTCGGCTGATGCGGAGACCGAGGAAACCACACCAGATCAGCCGCTCCGCGGCATCGGGAACGTCACCGAACATCGCCCGAGCCCACTGCTCCGGTGTGGCGTCCACGTCCGTGAAGAGAGTGAAGTGGTCGACGTAGTCGATGCGGGACAACGAGCTGAGAGCGAGAACGGACTCGGGGACGTCGCGCGTTCCCACGGTGCCTACCACAGTGCCTTTCACAGTGCCTCCCAGGGCGCCTTTCACGAAGACTTTCGCGACGCCTTTCACGGCGCCTTCCACAGTGGCCGCGCCGCCGCCTGCCGTACGCGGCCGGCCACGGTCCCGCCACGCGCGTTCCGCCTGCCGAGCGCGTGTGGCAGGACGATGAGGTGCCGGAACGGCGCGATAGCGACCATGTACAGCCGTCCGGCCAGGCCGCCGGGGTTCACGAGGACCGCCGCTCGCAGCTCGTGCCCGCCACCCAGCCCAGGTGCGTGACCGTGCGGACGGTCTTTGTTCGCCAGTCCGAGAGCGCATTCGTCGTCGAGCTCGTACACCGGGGTGAACGGCGCGAACCCCGCGCCTGAGCCAGGTGTGGCCGCGCGGAGGTTGCTCGGCAGGCGGTCGCGTAGTGACGGGACCTGTCCCCCGATGTCCGCATTGGGCTTGTCCCCCTCGAAGAGGGCACCGAGTTTCCAGCGCACCGCGAACGGCGACCGAAGGAGCCGGAGTCTCGCCCGGCGCCCGACGTCTGGATCGCGGCGAGCTTCGTGGGGAAGTGGTCCAGCCCGGCACCGGGAGCGCGGATCGCCCAGACGTCCTCAAGTCGGAAATCGCCGGAGATCTCGTGGATCCGCAGGGCGACGCGTGTGCGCGGTATCGGGGAGCCTCATGGCCGTGACCACCTCTCTTGCCGCGACAGTCGGGCGGGAATGCGTTCGCCCAGGTCGCGAGCGGCGGCCGGCGCCGGCCGAAGAAGCGTCTCGCGCGCCTGGTGCGTGCGTCCGACGGACTTCTCGACGCGCCCGGGCCGCGGGTGGTGAAAGGCGACATGACCGCCGGTCATCTCGGTGTCTCCATTCATGCATACGCCACCGTATAAAATGAGAATAGCCCCTGTTATACGGGGGCGTATACATGGTGGAGAAGTGAGGTGAGACACATCGTGGGCGCAACTCGCACGCCGCGTGACAGGTGGATCGAGGAGGGGCTGCGGGCGCTGGCCGCCGGCGGCCCGGACGCCGTCCGCGTCGAGGCCCTGGCGAAGAGACTCGGCGTCACGAAGGGCGGGTTCTACGGGTCCTTCGCCGACCGCGACGCGCTGTTGGAGGCGATGCTGGACGCCTGGGAGCGGGAGAGCACGGACGAGGTGATCGACCGTGTCGAGCGCGAAGGCGGCGACCCGAAAACCAAGATCGAGCGCGCGGGCGTGCTCACCTTCTCCGACGACCGCCTGCTGCCCATCGACCTCGCGGTCCGGGACTGGGCCCGGCGCGACGAGGGGGTCGCCGAGCGCTTGCGACGGGTGGACAACAAGCGCATGGCGCTACTGCGGGAGATGATCGGCACCTTCTGTTCCGATCCCGACGAGGTGGAGGCCCGCAGCATGCTTGCCTTCTGCGTGGCGATCGGGGAGCACTTCCTCGCCGCCGACCACGGCGACCGCACCCGGGCCCAGGTCCTCGCCCGCGCCGCCGACCTGCTGCTCAACCGCCCCCACGAAGACCACAACAGCCAGGTGTCGTCCCGGGTGGCCGGCCACGATGACGCATGAGCGCGGCGGCAGGTCGGTCCGCGATCCCGGCGCGCCTCACCCGGCACATCCCGGGGACGCCGCGGCGCGCGCGGGCGGGCTGACGCCGCGGCGCGCGCGGGCGGGCTGACGCCGCGGCGCGCGCGGGCGGGCTGTCAGCGGGACAGGGCGGAGCGCGCCCGGTGGATGTCGGCCGCCGGGTAGGGTGCCGTCCTGGTCTCGTCGAACAACGTGCCGTAGAACTCGTTCATGACGGCGGCGACCGGCGCGTGGCGTCTGAGGATCTTCCCGATCGGCTCCGGGACGCCAGGGAGGCTGTCACCCTCGGCGCACCGCCGTACGAGATCAAGGAGCTCCGCCCGGTCAGCCGGGCGGCTCAGAGCGATCACCAGCCGGTTGACCAGTTCCCGGGCCGTGTAGGACTCGTCGTGGCCGGCGTTCAGGCGGAGGAAGTCGCGCTCGGCGCCGGAGAGCTCGAAGCGTGGGGAAGACGCCAGGCCGAAGTCGGTGAAGTACAGGCGGCTGCCGTCGGTGAGGATGTTGCCGAAATGCGCGTCGAAGTGGAGCAACCCGTTCGCGTTCATGAAGGAGACCCCGGCGGCCAGCTCCCGTTCCAGGAGGGAGCACGCCGATTCGACGGCGTCGCCGCCGAGGGCGGCCTGCATCTCCAGCCACCGGTTGACGTCCTGCGGAACGTACTCCAGGAACAGCACGACCGCGGCCGACGCCTGCGCGAGCGCCTCCAGCCGCGCGCGCACCGCCGGGGAGGACTCCCAATACGCCGCGGCCTCCTCCAACGCCGCTTGTTCTCCGGCCGTCGCCATCCGGGCCGGCTCCCGCAGCACCCGCAGTGGTGCAGCAGCGGAAAACCGTCGAAGTGGCCGCCGAGCACCCACCCGGTCGTCATGACGTGCGCGGCCAGCTCGCGCCAGACGCCGGACCCCGACCCCAGCCCGAGCCCGTAGTGGCAGAACGTGGGAAGCCCGAACAGGTTCGCGGTGGACCTGGTGTTCTCCGGCCGCCTCTCCAGGTCGGTGAGGGGGACCCGCTTGACGAAGACCGGCCTGCCCTCGACCTCCAGGAGTGCGGTGGGACCGCCGACACCGGCTCCGAGGGGTGGGGCGGCCTCCACCAGCTCGGCCAGCCGTCGGTCGGCGAGCAGCCCCAGGGCGGTGGAGACTGCACTATGGCGAGCCAAGCGGGCGGCACGGGACATGTCCGGCGCATTACTGGACGATTCAGTCACAGCGGTCCTCGTTTCATGATCGTCATGCGGACGCTACCGTGTGCGTGTCCACAATCGATCAGCCGGGAGCCGCTTAAGGGCAGGACGCATGGGGCGATCAGTCGCTAGATCCTCCGTGCACACCGCCTTCAGCAACGCTTGTGTCGGCTCCGCCGGCTCGTGGATCGGGCCGTCTCCGGGCCGGCAACCACCGTTCGGACCACGGCTGCGAGCGGCTCTTTCGATGCCATCGCCGCCGCCCTGATGGGCTGCCGCCGACATTCCCATGAGACGGCGTCGGGCCACCCCGACCGACGGGATGCCGCCGGCGGCTTGGTGCTCCGTCCGTCCGATGCCGTCACGCACTCGTGTGTGCACGCTGGGTCGGCAGTCGGCGGTCGGCGGTCGGCGGGCGGTGGTCGGCGGGCGGTGGTCGGCGGGCGGTGGTCGGCGGGCGACGATCGGGGAGGCACGGGGGCGGTTCGCGTCGGTCGCACGCGCGGGCGCCTGCCGTCCCTCCGATCCGGAATCGCCGGTCGGTCAGGGGGCTTTGTCGGGGAGGTACAGCCGGCCGCCCGGACGGATGAGTGAGCTCTCCAGCCCGTTGAGCCGCTTGATCTCCTCGGCGACGGCGGTGGGGTCGTCGCCCGGAGAGATCGCCGCGGCGATGGTCCACAGCGTGTCGCCCTTCTCCACGATCACCCACGGCAGGCCCGCGTGTCCCGCACTCGTCGTCTCCTGAGCCATGGCCCAGTTGGTCGCCTTGGCCCCGAGCACGAACCCGCCCAGGGACAGCACGGCGAACAGCCCCACGACCGCGACCCTGCCTCGCCTGGTCAGCCTCATGGGCGCCGTGAGCCGCACCGACTTCCTCGCCTGTCGCTCCCCCGCCAACTTTCTTGGTTGTCGCTCCGCCGCCGACCTCCTCGCCTGTCGCTCCCCCTCCGACCTTCTTGGTTGTCGCTCCCCCGTCTGCCTCCTCGACTGTCGCTCCTCCGGCGCGACCACCCGAAGCGCTCCCCGCGTGCGGCGCGCGCCCGACCGCGGCCGCCTGCCACGACCCGTACCCGCCCGTTGCTCTTGCGCGCGGACCGTTCCAGGCCTTTCCCCCGCCCCCGCCTCGACGACCTGCGCCCGGCGAGCCGGACCCGCGACCGCCTGCCCCACGCGACCCGAACCCCCATCCACCTGTCCCGTGCGTGCCCGGCCAGAGAGCTCCTGCGCCTCCCACGCCGAAGCCGCGACCGTCTTTCCTATGCGAGCCCGACCGGAGACAGGCTGCCCCTCCCAGGCCGAAGCCGCGGCCGTCTCTCCCGTCCGAACCCGGCCGGAGACCGACCACCTCTCCCAAGCCGAAGCCGCGGCCATCTCTCCTATGCGAGCCCGACCCCGGAGCGACTGCCCCTGACCATCGCGGCTTGAACGCGTCGCCCCTGCTCGTCCAGGGCGTGCGAGCGCCTCCCGCACACGGCGTGCCCCCGGTCCCGGTTCTTTCGTCTGCAGGTTCGCGGTCGGCGTGTCGCCCGGCCGACCCCTACCGGCCTGTGCGTGCGCGGCGTCAGGGGGAGCCTCGCGCCCTTGTGGCGCGGGCCTCCCGGGACCGCCGTCCATCGCGCCAGGTCGCCGCCTGCCCCGAAGCCGCCACCCGCCACGCAGGCCGCCGCTCTTGCCCCTTGACGTGAGCCGCTGCGGCTCGCGCCCGCCACGCGCCACGTCACCGCGACCCGTCCCACCCGACCGGCCGTCACCGCGCCCCGTCCCACCCGACCGGCCGTCACCGCGCCCCGTCCCACCCGACCGGCCGTCACCGCGCCCCGTCCCGCCGGACCGGCCGTCACCGCGCCCCGTCCCGCCGGACCGGGTGTCTGCGCGGCCTGTCCCACCCGACCGGCCATCTCCGCGCCCCGTCCCGCCCGACCGGGCGTCTGCGCGTGCCTTCCGCTCTCGCCTGCCGTTCATCGCCGCCCCCGTATCTGTGCTGTCGTCTGCCGGGCCGGGCGCACCCTCCCGCACACCCGGCCCCGCCACCCCCTGGTCGCGGACGACCCGCAACCGCCCGCCTCCTGCCCCGCGTGGTCCCGTGGACCGTCCGCCCGATGCCCCCCGCGACCCGGCAAACCGTCCACCCCCAACCTCGCGCGGCCCCGCGGGCCGTCCGCCGATCTGCTTGTCCTGGCCTGCCGTACCTCGGGGAGGAGGGACCAGGCGGAGGCGCCGGTCTCCTGGTACGGCAGGGCGTCCGCGCTCCTCCCTGGTGATGTCGGCGATCAGGGTGAGTTGCTCGTCTTGGCCGGTCGAATCTGTCGTCGTGGTCGCCCGCACTGATGACCTCCCGCCACCGTCGACCCAAGGAAAAGGTCAAACAAAGATCAGTGAATCGAACACGGTGTCGATCGAACTCCCGTACGATGTTGTACACCACGTCACCGACGATTTCGAGGAAGACTCGAACAATTGTTTGAAGTTGATCTCCATCGGCGGTACGGTCGCTGTGTGCGACATGAAGACCACGGACCGGAAGGGTGGGCCGGTGAGGCAGGCCGCCGGGCGAGGAGGAAAGCATGAGCGAGCCGAATGACGGCAACGGCGTCAGCGACCTTGCGGTCCGCCGTCGCGACTCACTGGGCCTGACGCCCAGGCAACGCAAGATCCTTGAGGTGATTCGCGACTCCGTCCAGCAGCGCGGCTATCCGCCGTCCATGCGTGAGATCGGCGAGGCCGTGCAGCTGACCAGCACGTCCAGCGTGTCTCACCAGCTGACCGCGTTGCAGCGCAAGGGCTACCTGAGGCGTGACCCGCACCGCCCTCGCGCCCTTGAGGTGAGGCTGCCGGGTGAGCCCGTGCTGTGGGTCGACCCCGATGCCAGCGAGGTCGAGTCGCAGGTGAGCAGGCCGACGGCCGCCTACGTTCCCCTGGTCGGTCGCATCGCCGCCGGTGGCCCCATCCTCGCCGAGGAAAGTGTGGAAGACGTCTTCGCGCTGCCCAAGCAGCTCGTCGGCGAGGGCACCCTCTTCCTCCTCCAGGTCGCGGGTGACTCGATGATCGAGGCAGCGATCGCCGACGGCGACTGGGTGGTCGTACGGCAGCAGCCGGTGGCCGAGAGCGGTGACATCGTGGCAGCCATGATCGACGGCGAGGCGACGGTGAAGACGTTCAAGCGCAAGGACGGCCACGTCTGGCTGGTGCCGCACAACGCCAACTACGACCCGATCCCCGGCGACGAGGCCAGCGTCCTCGGCAAGGTCGTCGCAGTCCTGCGCCGCCTCTGACCGCATCTCGCCGCTCGATCGGCCCTCACCTTTCCCGAGGGTCGATCGAGCCGGCGTAGCGCTGGCCGGTGGGACCGACACAGCCCTGCCCAGTCCGGAATGCCGTGTCGCATGAGTGTCCGTCGCTTCCGCACGCCGACGCCCGGAATGGCTTGTCGCCTGGCTGTACGCCGCCTCCACATGCCGACGCCCACGCGCGGATCCCGGCTCCTACCCGCGAGCGACGCCTTCGGGTGGAACATCACCCGACCCGCGACCGACGTTATGCACGGAGCAGCGACCCGACCGGCGGCCCATTCGTGCACGTCGGCGGCCGGATGCCGACGGGCCGGGCGGAGCCGTACCCATCGAGGGGCGCGTGTCCGAACCCCAGCCCACAGTTCGGGGAACGGACTGGCCATCTCTTCATGCGTTGGCGCGAGGGCTCTTCCAGGCATCCCGCTATCCGGACTCGGGCGCGAGCTGGTCGCACAGAACCCTCCGACGCTCGGCGACACCGATGCGTTCGATTTCCGCAATCCCGGCCCATCGGACATTTCCCGAGCCTGGGTGACACTGATCAGGTGGACGATTTCTTCCCCCCGCCCGCCAAGGACGGCCTGAAATGGGCGAGCGCCGGTCCCGATGTCATCGCCTGCTGGATCGCCGACATGGACTTCGCCACCGCTCCCCCGATCGTCGAGGCACTCCAGCGGCGTGCCCGCGGGGACCTCGGCTACCCCACCTGGGCCGCCGACCCGCAGGCCGGACCGCTGGCGGAGACCTTCGCCGAGCGCATGCTCACCCGGTACGGCTGGCCCGCCGACCCGGCAGCCGTCCGCACCTTCTCCGATCTCAACCAGGCGCTCCAGGTGGTCCTTCACCTCGCCACCGAACCCGGTGACAGGATCGCCATGCAGGTTCCGGCGTACCCGCCGTTCCTCGGCACGATCGAGGAGATGGGCCGCACGCTGCACACCGACCTGGCGGATCTGGCCGGCTGCCGTGCGCTCGTCCTGGTCAACCCGCACAACCCCACAGGAAAGGTCTTCACCAGGGACGAGCTCACCACCGTGGCCGAGCAGGCCGAACGGCACGACGTGCTGGTCATCGCCGACGAGGTCCCCGCCGACCTGGTCTACTCGCCCGCCACGCACATCCCGTTCGCCACGATCCTGCCCGAACGCACGGTCACGCTGACCTCCGCGACCAAGGCCTTCAACCTCGGCGGCATCCGCTGCGCGCTGGCCCACGTCGGCTCGGCACGGGTCCGCGGGGCGCTCCATTCGCAGCCCGCCTTCCTGTACGGCGGGGCGAACATCTTCGGCGTCGAGGCCACGGTCGCCGCGTGGAGGCACGGCGACGGGTGGCTGCGCGACACCATGGCGATCCTGGACCGCAACCGGCGTCTGATCGCCGAGCGGGTGCCGGGGTACGCGATGCCGGAGGCGACCTATCTGGCATGGCTGGACATGCGACGGCCGGGGATCGCGGAGGTGCTGGAGAGGGAGGCGCGGATCCTGGTGAGTGACGGCGCCGCCTTCGGACCGGGCGGGGAGACCTACGTACGGGTCAACTTCGCGACGTCGACGGAGACGCTGGCGGAGATCCTGGACCGCCTGGCCCGGGTCTGGTCGCCGGACCCCGATACGCCCTACTCGTCGCGATCCCTTGCCCGACCCAGCTGAGGCCGAGGCTCGTCACGAGCACTCTGATTTCGGACAGCCGGGGTCGCACCGCGACACCCGGCACCTCCGGGGCGCTGAGCGTTCTCGGGGGTGGGCGTTCTCGGGGGTGGGCGTTCTCGGGAGGGAAGCGGCGCGACGAGACGCAGGCGATGCCGGTTGGAGCGGCGCCGATTGGAGCGATGCCGGTTGGAGCGATGCCGGTTGGAGCGATGCCGGTAGGAGCGATGCCGGTAGGAGCGATGCCGGTAGGAGCGATGCCGGTAGGAGCGATGCCGGTAGGAGCGATGACGGTAGGAGCGGCGCCGGGATCAGCCTCCCGTGGTGCCCGCTGAGCCGCGCACGAGAGGCGGCCCCGACAGCTCCGACCGTAGACGGCCCAGCAGCGCCGACCGCACGAAACGTCGGGCCCCGGCAGTGTCGACCACACGGAACGTCTGGTCTCCGGCACTGCCGGGGCCCGCGCGACCCCGCTCAGCGGCCCGTCAGTTGCGGGTTGGGGGAAGGTCGGGCGGTGTGGCCGCCGGTTGCTGGTCGAGTGCCGCCAGCGCCAGTTCCACCGCCTTCTCCAGCTGCGGGTCCCGTCCCGCCACCCGGTCCTGCGGTGTGATCACCACCTCGATGTCAGGGTCGACGCCGTAGTTCTCGATGTTCCACCCCTCGCCGTCCAGCCAGAACGCGTACCGGGGCTGGGTGACGACCGTTCCGTCGACCAGCTGGTACCGCCCGTCGATGCCGATCACCCCGCCCCAGGTGCGGGTGCCGATGAGCGGACCGATGTTCCGGTTCTTGATCCCGGCGCTGACGATGTCCCCGTCGGATCCCGCGAACTCGTCCGTGACGGCGACGACGGGGCCACGCGGCGAGTCCTCGGGGTAGCGCATCGGCTCGTACCCGCGCGAGATCGCCCAGCCGCTCACCTTGCGTGACAGCTTCTCCAGCACCAGTTCGGAGGTGTGGCCCCCGCTGTTGCCGCGTACGTCCACGACGAGGCCTTCCTGCGGCATCTCGGTGCGCAGGTCGCGGTGGAACTGCGCCCAGCCGCTGGCGACCATGTCGGGTACGTGCAGGTAGCCGAGCCGGTTGCCGGAGGCCTGCCGGACGTAGGCGCGCCGGCTCTCGACCCAGTCGTGGTAGCGGAGCGCGGTGTCGTCGGCCAGCGGTGTCACGACCACGCGCCGGGTGTCGCCGCCCGAGGCGGGCCTGATCGTCAGTTCGACCGGCTGCTCGGCCGTTCCGGCGAGGAGGGCTTGCGGGCCGCGCACCTGGTCGACGGGCCGGCCGCCGACGGCGACGATCGCGTCGCCCTCGCGTACGGCGACGCCGGGGGCCAGCAGCGGCGAGCGGGCGGCGTGGTCGGAGGACTCTCCGGGCAGGATCCTGGCCACCACCCAGGCGCCGTCGCGGAGGGCGAGGTCGGCGCCGAGGAGTCCCTGGCGCCGCTTGGGGTCGACGGCGGCGCCGTTGGGCCGGGCGTAGGCGTGGGAGGTGGCCAGTTCGCCCTGCACCTCCCACAGCAGGTCGATCAGCTCGGAGTAGGCGCCGATCCGCTCGACGAGCGGGGCGTAGCGGGCCAGCGTGCCCGCCCAGTCGACGCCGTCCATGTCCGCGCGCCAGTAGTGGTCGCGCATGAGCCGCCCGGCCTCGTGGTAGGACTGCCGCCATTCGGCGACCGGGTCGATGGTGACGGTGATGCGGTCGAGGTCGACGCCGACGACCTCGTCGCCCTCGCTCGCCGCGCGGGTCTGCAGGCCGTTCTTGCCGTTGGTGACCAGGCGGGTGCCGTCGCCGCTGACCTCGAAGGCACGGACGTCCTTGGCGATCTCCGCTTTGGCGCGCTTCTTGAGGTCGTAGCGCTCCAGCACGACCTCCTCGCGTTCGTTGCCGTCGCCGAGCTCGCCGGCCAGCGGGTGGCGCAGCCACAGCAGGGCGTCCTTGGCGGTGCGCAGGTTGGAGTAGCGCCCGGCGGGGACGGGGACGGCGACGACGCGGGCGGGCAGCCCCTCGGCGTCCACCTCGGTGGCGGGTTTGGCCTTCTTGTCCTTCCCGCCGTCGGGGGTGTCGGGCGACGACGGCGTGTCGGACTCGGCGCCGTTGAAGCTGCGGCCCTCCAGTGAGGGGGCGAACGGCGAGGCCGTGGTCGCCTGCAGCGGCACCAGGTACGGCTTGGCTCCGGCGGGGAAGGACAGGTCGAACACGTGCGCGTCGTAGACGGGGTCGAACGTCCTGATCGACAGGAACGCCAGGTGCTTGCCGTCCTTGGTGAAGACCGGGGCGTAGTCGCTGAAGCGCTGCGAGGTCACCTCGATGACGGAGGTGCCGTCGACGCGGCCCATCTTGATCTGGCGCAGCGGCTCGTGGTGCGGGTGCGACCAGGCCAGCCAGGCGGAGTCGGGCGAGAAGGTGATGCCGTCGATGTCGCCGTTGGCCGTCCGGTCGAGCTCCCTGGTCGCGCCGGTCGTGGTGTCGACGACGAGCAGGCGCCCGTCGTGACCGGCCAGCGCGACGTGCTTGCCGTCGGGTGCGACGGCAAGGTCGAGGACGCGCCCGAGCTGTCCGGAGGCCAGCGTGCGGATCTCGCCGCCGGGGCGGCCGATCTCCAGCGCGTCCTCTCCGGTCGCGTCGCTGATCCAGACGGCCAGGCCGTCCTCGCCGAGCACGCGCGGCAGCCGTACCCTGACGCCGGGTTCGGCGCGCAGCACGCCGGCGGGTCCGTCCCGGTGGGTGACCCAGTGGGCGGTGCCGCGGATCTCGACGGCGCTCGCCCGGCCGGTCGTGTCGGGCGCGAAGTCGGCGGCCCTGCTGGGCGCCGGGCGGGTGGCCCGCGCGGGCCGGGGCCCGCCCAGCCTGACCTCCAGCCGGTACGGCTCGCCGTCCAGGGAGTCGAGCGCCCACAGGTCGCCCGCGTGGCTGTAGATCACCCGGGTGCCGTCGGTGGCGGCGTGCCGGGCGTAGAACTCCT
Organism: Nonomuraea sp. NPDC003727; assembly: GCF_053586935.1. Taxonomy (NCBI): domain Bacteria; kingdom Bacillati; phylum Actinomycetota; class Actinomycetes; order Streptosporangiales; family Streptosporangiaceae; genus Nonomuraea; species Nonomuraea sp. NPDC003727. The sequence continues at coordinate 14,736 of NZ_JBSFNE010000015.1, read as the reverse complement.
CGTGCTGGGTGTGCCGGCGCAGGTCGGAGCCGTCGGGCAGGGCGGAGTAGAGGTTGCCGACGCCCTCGTGGTCGGCCAGGAAGGCGATCCTGCCGCCGACCCACATGGCCGACCAGTACTGCGCGATGCTGTCGGCGAACAGCCTGGTGAACTCGCCCGACCCGGTGGCGTCGATCCAGATCTTGGCGGCGGTGCCGCCCCGGTAGCGCTTCCACTGGGACGGCTCGCGCCACACCGGCGAGACCGTCACCACGCCGCCGCCCGCGTTGGGGGCGGCCTCGCTCACCCATCCGTACGGCAGGCGCTCGGCCTGCCCGCCGTCCAGCGGTACGGCGTAGGCCCACGTCCGGTCGCGTGAGGCCTGCCCGGTCGCGCTGATCGCCAGGACGCGGCCGTCGAGTGTCCAGCCGCGCACACCGGTGGAGGCGTGGCCCCAGTAGGTCAGCCGCTCGCCCGCGGCCCCGTCGATCTCCGCGGCGAACGCCTCGGGCGTGCCCTCGCGCGTGCTGGTCCATGCCAGCCTGGTGCCGTCAGGGGAGAAGCGGGGGTAGGAGACGGGGGCGCGCTCGGCGGTGAATCGCCAGGCCCTTCCTCCGTCCAGCGGGGCCAGCCAGACGTCGTCGTCGGCCACGAACGTGATCAGGTCTCCGTGCAGATGGGGATACCTTAGGTAAGCACCAATTGTCACAGTTGCACACTAATGCTCGGCTGGTCGGCCGCCGCGGATTTTCCCTGCTGGAGCCGTACCGGCCGGGGCGCCGGCGGGTAATGACCTGGATCTTCACGGCGGGCGCCGGCCGGATGCGCTACGAGCGAACCTCATCCGTCAGTTCCCGTCAGCTCCAGCAGCTTCGTCACGGTGTTCCAGTTGCGCATCGTGCCGGTGTTGTCCGACCTCTTCTCCAGCAGCGGCGGCAGTTTGGGCCGGGCCAGGCCGTCGGGGAAGTCGATGTACAGTTCCCGCTCGCCGACCCGCATCACCTCGGGGGCGTAGTCGGCGGGGTCGATGCTCTCCAGTTCCTCGCGGTCGGGCGCCCGCGACAGGAACACGACCGCGAACCTGGCCGGGTCGCGCACCTCGAGGGGGTTGCGCTCGACCACGGCCCGCAACTCGGCGGCCGTGCGCACCATCACCGCCACCGGCGGCTCCAACGCGCCGCCGATCGCCTTCTCGATCCGCTCCCTCGGCTGCGGCTCGGCGGTGAAGACGGCGTTGCCGCTGCGCAGATGGGTGCGGACCGCGGTGTAGCCGAGGTCCTCCAGCATCGCGCGCAGGGCGGCCATGTCGACCTGGGTGCGGGGGTTGACGTTGATGCCGCGCAGGAAGGCCACGTATCGCATGTCTCGCACGGTACGCCGCATACCTGACAGCTCCTGGCAGGTAGGACGGAAAGCAGGGAGGAGCGGGCGGAAAGGCGGACGGCCACCGGGTCAGCCCGGTGGCCGTCGTGCCTGCCGTACGGGACCGCCAGGATCCCTACGGAACGATGTTGACCAGCTTCGGCGCGCGGACGATGACCTTGCGCGGCTCGCCCGGCACCAGCGCCCGCACCTTCTCGGAGGCCAGTGCCAGCGCCAGCAGGTCGCCCTCGGAGATGCCGGGCGAAACCTCCAGCCGGTCGCGGACCTTGCCCGCGACCTGGACGACGCAGGTCACCGAGTCCTGCACCAGCAGCGCCGGCTCGGCCACCGGCCAGCCCGCGTGGAAGACCGAGCCGCCACCGCCCATGCGCTCCCAGCCCTCTTCGGCGGTGTACGGCGCGACCAGCGACAGCATGACCGACAGCGCCTGCGCGCCCTCGCGGACGGCCGGGTCGGCCGCGCCGGGACCGGAGTCGATGGCCTTGCGGATGGCCGAGGTCAGCTCCATCATGCGGGCCACCGCCACGTTGAAGCGGTGTGTCTCGACCAGCTTGGTGACCTCGTCGACGGTGCGGTGCGTGAACTTGCGCAGCTCCAGGTCGCCGCCCTCGAAGGAGACGCCCGGCTCGCTCGCCACCTCGGTGAAGACGCGGAAGGCCCTGGCCAGGAACTTCTGCGAGGCGGCGGGCGAGACGTCGGCCCAGTCGATGTCGTCCTCCGGCGGACCCGCGAACACCATCGTCAGGCGGACCGCGTCGACGCCGAACGCGTCGATCTGCTGGCCCAGGTCGACGCCGTTGCCCAGCGACTTGGACATCGCCTTGCCCTGGTTGATGACCTGGCCCTGGTTCAGCAGCCGGGTGAAGGGCTCGGTGAAGTCGACCATGCCCATGTCGTGCAGGACCTTGGTGAAGAACCTGGAGTACAGCAGGTGCAGCACCGCGTGCTCGACGCCGCCGACGTACTGGTCGATCGGGCCCCACTTGCGGACCTTCTCCACGTCGAAGGGGCCCTCGGTGTAGGTCGGGTCGGTGTAGCGCAGGTAGTACCAGGAGCTGTCGACGAAGGTGTCCATCGTGTCGGTGTCGCGCTGGGCGGCGCCACCGCACTTCGGGCACTCGACGTTGACCCACTCGGTCGCGCCGGCCAGCGGGGAGATGCCCTTCGGCGCCAGCGCCTCGCCCCGCAGGTCGGGCAGCGTGACGGGCAGCTGGTCGTCGGGGACGGGCACCTCGCCGCAGTCGGGGCAGTGGATGATCGGGATCGGGGTGCCCCAGAACCGCTGGCGGGACAGCAGCCAGTCACGCAGGCGGAAGTTGACCGTGGCGGTGCCGGTGCCGCGCTCCTCCAGCACCTCGATGATCTTGGCGATCGCCTCGGCCTTGCTCAGGCCGTCCAGCGGGCCCGAGTTGACCAGCTGGCCCTCGCCGGGGGTCGCGATGCCGGTCTCGCCCGGGTCGGCCATGCCGGTGTGGACGACCACCTTGACCGGCAGGTTGAAGGTGCGGGCGAAGTCGAGGTCGCGCTGGTCGTGCGCGGGCACGGCCATGATGGCGCCGTGGCCGTAGTCGGACAGCACGTAGTCGGCGGCCCAGACGGGGATGCGCTCGCCGCTGACCGGGTTGATCGCGTAGCGGCCCAGGAAGACGCCGGTCTTCTCCTTCTCGGTGGACAGCCGCTCGATGTCGCTCAGCTTGGCGACCCGGCGCCGGTAGACCTCGAAGGCCTCCCTGTGGATGTCGTCGCAGATCTCGTCGGCCAGCGCCGAGTCGGCGGCCACCACGAAGAACGTCGCGCCGTACAGGGTGTCGGGGCGGGTGGTGTAGACCGTGACGGGCTCGTCGCGGCCCTCGATCTCGAAGCGCACGTCCGCGCCGGTGGAGCGGCCGATCCAGTTGTTCTGCATGGCCAGCACGCGGTCGGGCCAGCCGCCCTGCAGCTGCTCCATGTCGTCCAGCAGGCGCTGCGCGTAGTCAGTGATCTTGAAGTACCACTGGGTCAGCTCGCGGCGGACGACCTCGGCGCCGCAGCGCTCGCACCGGCCGGCGACGACCTGCTCGTTGGCCAGCACGGTCTGGTCGTTGGGGCACCAGTTGACCAGGCCGCCCTTGCGGTAGGCCAGGCCGCGCTCGAAGAAGCGCAGGAACAGCCACTGGGTCCACTTGTAGTACTCGGCGTCGCTGGTGTGCAGACGCCGCGACCAGTCGAAGGAGATCGCGTAACGCTTGAACGAGGCCGCCTGGGTCTCGATGTTGGCGTAGGTCCACTCCGCGGGGTGGGCGTTGCGCTTGATCGCCGCGTTCTCGGCGGGCAGGCCGAAGGAGTCCCAGCCGATGGGGTGCAGGACGTTGTAGCCGCGCTGGAACCAGTAGCGCGCCACGACGTCGCCCAGGCCGAACGCCTCGGCGTGGCCCATGTGGAGGTCGCCAGACGGGTACGGGAACATGTCCAGCAGGTAACGCCGCTCCCGGGTGTCGGCGGCGTCCTCGCTCGCCCGGAAGGGGTCCTGCTCCTCCCATCGCTGCTGCCACTTGGCCTGCAGCGCCTGCGGATCGTACTCACTCACGGCGGTTTTCCTTCGGTTAAAAGATGTGACCCATAAGAAAACCCCTCGTTCCCGCAACGAGGGGTCGCCGCGACGGCGGGAGTTCAGCTCGACGGCCGTCGCGGCCCGCTAAGCAGCTGGGTCGCGGAACGCACGTGTCAAGACTAGCGCAGCCGACAACCGCTCGTCTTCCGTGGAAAGCCATGTCCGGGCCGGGATCCCCGGGCACAATGGACGCTTCCGCTCCTGCGAGACCGGATGGTGATGTATGCAGCGCTTCCCGGCCGCGCCCAGTTCGGTCCTCGCGCTCCACACTCGAGTATCTACGCCCCGTGTGACCTCTTATGTCCCTTTAGTTTACTCTCGTCACCGTGGCGCGCTCAGCTGAGCCCGGATGGGACCCCGACGGCCTGCCCATGCAGGACCCGCCGACCGATCCCACTGGCTTCTCACGTTTTGCTGCGGAACCACCGGCTTCGCATGAGATCATGCCGGGTGCGTCCAATCCGGACATAACCTCGGGAGGTACGGCAGCAATGGCAACGGAGAATTCCGGAGCGTCACCCTTGCCGCCGTCCTGGCCCGACGTGCCGGCGTCGCGGCCCGACGCCCGCGACGAGCGCGGCCCCGGCGCGTGGTCCGACACGTCACGTCACGAGCCCGTGCCGACCGCGTGGCCGGAGGCCTCCCGCATCGAGCCCGCGTCGGGATCGTGGCCGGAGGCGCCTCGCGCGAACGGCTCGGCCCCCGCGTGGCCCGAGCAGGCGCCGCCCGCCCGCGAGCCGCTGCCCGCCTGGTCGAACCTGTCCACCCCGGCGCCCTGGCCGCCCAGGGACTCCGCCGCGGCGCCGCCCGCGCCCGACCCGCTCGGCGGCATCGACCCCGCCGACCCGCTCGGCGCGGGCACCAGCCCCTCGCACCCCCGGCTCAACCCGCCGGCCGGCAACCCCGCACCCGGGGGCCACCCGGGCGGCCCCGTCCAGAGCGGCCCCGTTTACGGCGATCCGCGCCAGGGCGCGCCGGCGCAGGGCGGCCCGCTCCATGGCGATCCTCTCCATGGAGGTCCGCATCAGGGCGCCCCGCTCGGGGCCGACCCCAGGACGATGGGCGCACCGGCCGGTCACCCGCAGCCGGGCGGTCACCAGCAGGCAGGCGGTCCGCTCATGAACGCGGCCGACGCCGCGGGGCCTGCCGCGCCCGGCCCGATGACGGGCGTCCCCGGCGAGCAGCGTCCCGGCGCCCAGCTGAGCCGTGACCCGTCCGACCCCGACAACCGATTCGTCACCGCGGGGCAGATCAGCGGCTCGCGCACCCCGCCGCCCGAGCGCCAGCAGGAACTGTGGAACACCGTCTTCGGCGACGGCGACGAGGAGGCCATCGGCGCCGAGGACAGCGACGACGACGGCCCCGGCAAGCCCGTCTGGATCTACGCGCTGGCCGGCTCGATCGGCATCGCGCTGGTCGCCGCGCTGCTGTGGGCCTTCCTGGCGGGCCCGCTGGCCAAGGAGACGTCGGCGTCGCCCGCCGCCGAGCCGTCCCCGACGGCCTCGACCGCCAAGCCGCCCACCAAGAAGCCGTCCGTGGGACGTCTGCCCAGGTTCCAGGGCACCCCCTCCCCCGTCATGGGCGTGACCGCCGATTCCACCGCGGGGATCTCCGTGCCCAGGCTCGGCGGCCCGTGGAAGGCCGACGTGCGCACCACCATGAAGTCCACGTACGGCTACAGCACCCGCCAGTTCTCCCCCGCCGGCACCGACGCGTCGGGCAAGCCGGTCGTCGCCCAGGTGATGACGGGCCCGCTGCCCGCCAGGCTGGCCGGCACCTACTCCTCCCCCGACGACCTGGAGCCGGTGATCAAGGCCGTGGTGGTGTCGGCGCGCAAGCTGTACTTCGCCACCCCGAACATCGCCAGGAAGACCGCCACCCAGACGCTGAAGGTCGGCGACCTGCCCGCCCAGCTCAACGCCTACGAGGTGACGGTCGACGGGGCGAAGACGACCGTGGTGGCCGCCGCGATCAACACGGGCGCGGACGTGCCCGCGATCGTCTACATGTCGGTGCCGTCGGAGCACAAGGAACTGCTTCCCGACATCAACAGCGTCTTCAAGCAGATCAAGCCGACCGCCGCTTCCTGACCTCACGCCGGGGAGAGCCAGGAGGCGGGGACGGCCGGGCCTGACGGCCTCAGAACGTGCACTCCATGTGCTTGATGCCGTTGATGAAGGCCGAGTGGAGCCGGTCGGGCTTGCCGCCCTCGATCGCGGGCACACGGCGCAGCAGCTCGCGGAACATCACCGTGATCTCCCTGCGGGCCAGGTGGGCGCCCAGGCAGAAGTGCGGGCCCGGCCCGCCGTAGCCGACGTGCGGGTTGGGGCTGCGGGTGATGTCGAAGGCGTGGGGGTCGGTGAAGACGGCGGCGTCCCTGTTGGCCGACCAGTAGAACAGGACGGCCTTCTCGCCCGCCCTGTAGAGGTGCCCGTTCATCTCGACGTCGCGCGTCACCTTGCGGCGCATGAAGTTGACCGGCGAGGCGAGCCGGACGATCTCCTCGACCGTGCCCGGCAGGTGGGCCTCCATGTCCGACAGCAGCAGGGCGCGCTGGGCGGGGTTCTTGGTGAGCAGGCGCAGGCCGTAGGAGATGGCGTTGCGGGTGGTCTCGTTGCCCGCCACGACGAGCAGGATGAAGAAGGAGCCGAGCTCCTGCAGCGTCAGCCGCTCGCCGTCGAGGTTGGCGTTGACCAGCGCGGAGGTCAGGTCGGACGTGGGGTGGTCGGCGCGGTGGGCGGCCAGGTCCTGCACCAGCTGCTGCAGCTCGAAACCGGCGTTGAGCAGGCGGGTGGCGACGTCGCCCACGTCGGAGCCGATGTACTCGGGGTCGAAGCCGCCGAGGATGAAGTTCGAGCGGTCGAAGACGAACTGGTAGTCCTTCTCCGGGATGCCCATCATGTCGCAGATGATCTTCAGGGGCAGCCTGGCGGCCACCTCGGTGACGAAGTCGCAGCCCGGGCCCTTGGCCAGCAGGTCGTCGACGATGCGGGCGGCGGCCGCCTCCACGTCCGCCTCGAACTGCCTGATCATCTTGGGCGTGAAGGCCCTGGACACGATACGGCGCAGCCTGGCGTGCCGCGGATCGTCCATGTTGATCATCGAGCCGAAGTACTCGGTGAACTCGGGCGGCATGTCGGGGATGTTGGTCGCGCCGCCGTCGCCCGAACAGAAGACCGCGGGGTTGCGGCTGGCTTCGAGGATGTCGGCGTGCCGTACCAGGGCGTGGTAGCCCGGACCCTTCGGCGCGAAGGACACCTCCATCTCCTCGAAGAAGACCGGCCCGTCGAGCGCGCGCAGCCGGGCGAACGCCGCCTCGCGCTCGGCCATGGGCAGCGCCCAGAAAGCCTGGTCAGACAGGTCGAAGTCCACGAGCCTCATGGGCACCATGGTTGGCGAAAGTGACTACTTACGTCAAGATTATGTGCGCGTTCGACAAGATCTGGAGCCCACGTTCGTCTGTTACGGCATCCACGCGGGCGATCACCGCCCTGCAGCGTGGAGGTATGAGATCTGATGTGGTGATCACCGGGCTGGGCGCGACCACCCCGCTGGGCGGGAACGTGGCGACGACGTGGGAGGGGCTGCTGGCCGGCCGCTCGGGTGTCGGCCCGACGGAGTGGGACCTGCCCGCGCGGATCGCGGCGCGGCTGACCGACGACCCCGCCGAGGTGCTCGGCCGGCCGCTGGCCCGCCGCCTCGACCGGTGCGAGCAGGTCGCGGTGGTGGCGGCGCGGGAGGCGTGGGCGGACGCCGGCCGTCCCGAGGTCGACCCCGTACGGCTGGCCGTGGTGATCGGCACCGGCACCGGCGGCGCGGTGACCATGCTCGACCAGGACGACATCCTGGAGAAGGAGGGCGTGCGCAGGGTCTCGCCCCACACCATTCCCATGCTCATGGCCAACGGCCCGGCCGCCTGGGTCAGCATCGAGCTGGGCGCGCGCGGCGGCGCCCACGCTCCGGTCAGCGCGTGCGCGTCGGGCTCGGAGGCGATCGCGATGGGCCTCGACCTGATCAGGCTGGGCCGGGCGGACGTGGTCGTCGCCGGCGGCGCCGAGGCGTGCGTCCACCCGCTGACGATGGCCGCCTTCGCCCAGGCCAGGACGCTGTCGAAGCGCAACGACGAGCCCACGCGGGCCTCCAGGCCGTTCGACGTGAGCAGGGACGGCTTCGTCCTGGGCGAGGGCGCGGGCCTGGTGGTGCTGGAGCGGGCCGCGTTCGCCGCCGCGCGCGGCGCGAGGGTGCTGGCCACGCTGGCGGGCGCGGCGGTCACGTCGAACGCCGTCCACATCACCGCCTCCGCCGTCGAGGGCCAGTCCAGGGCGATCACCACGGCGCTGCGGGAGGCACGGCTCGATCCCGCCGACGTGGGGCACGTCAGCGCGCACGCCACCTCCACCCCCGAGGGCGACCCCGTGGAGGCCGAGGCGATCGCCGGCGCGGTCGGCCGGCACCCTTCGGTGACCGCGATCAAGTCGATGATCGGCCACCTGTGCGGGGGCGCGGGCGGCGTGGCGACGGTCGCGGCCGTCCGCTCGATCGTGGAGGGTGTGGTGCCGCCCACCATCAACGTGGAGAGCCTCGATCCGGCGATCGAGCTCGACGTGGTGCGCGGGACGGCGGCGCCGCTCCCTCGCGGGGCGGTGCTCGTCAACGCCTTCGGCTTCGGCGGCCACAACGCCAGCCTGGTGCTGGGACGCTAGCCGCGATCTCCCTCTCCCCTCCGTCCAGCACTCGCCCTCCTCCTCGAAGACCCTCGTCCCGAGGTCGGCAGGGGTGGTGAAAACACGTTGAGCCGGGTGCGCGGCGCCCGCTAGGTTCTGCGCGTGACGTTCTTCTTCCGACGTTGACGACCCGCCGGCGGGCCGCGGCCGCTCTCGCGAGCACCGGCCCACCGCCGGTGATGCGGGACGGCATGCCGCCGCCCCGGGTCGCGACGTGGGAGAAGACAGGTGCATACGCTCCTGGTGGCCAGGACGGTACGCGGCCTTGAGCCGCTGGTGGCCGAGGAGATCGGCGGTGCGGAGCGCTTCCGGCACCGCGAGGTGTGGTTCAGGCGGGGCGTGCCCGATCCCGGTGTGCTCGAGCTGCGAACGGCTGACGACGTGCTGCTGGCGGGCACGGTGGCCGGGCGGGTGGGGCACACCAAGGCCGCGCTGGACCGCCTGCGCGCGGCCGCCCGCGAGGTGGACGCCGCCGCACTGGTGTCGCTGAAGGCGCTGTTCGGCGGCTCGGCCGAGGCGAAGGCGCTGTCCGAGGTGGCAGGGCTGGAGGTGTCCGCGTCCTTCCTGGGCAGGCGCACGTTCACCCGCTACGACATCGAGGACGCCGTGGGCGCCGAGCTGGCCGCTCGCCTCGGCGTGCCGTACCACTCCAGGAGGCAGGGGCCGCCGCCGCCCTGCGCGTTGTCCTGGCGGGTCAGCGTGGAGGGCGACGAGGCGGTGATCGGGCTGCGGATCGCCGGCAGGCCGCTGCACCGCAGGCCGTACAAGATCGGCACGGTGCCGGGCACGCTGCATCCGCCGGTGGCGGCGGCGATGGTCAGGCTGGCGGGGCTGGAGCGGGCGCGCACGGTGCTGGATCCGTGCTGCGGGGCGGGCACGACGCTCATCGAGGCGCGCGCGGCGGCCCTGTCGGCCCGTTATCTCGGCGCCGACCTCAGCCCCGCCGCGGTGCGGGTGGCCGCGGGCAACGCGGCGGCGGGCGCCGGCGCGGGGATCGGGTGGCTGGCCGCTGACGCGGGCCGGATCCCGCTGCCCGCCGGCAGCGTGGACGTGGCGCTGGTCAATCCGCCGTGGGAGCGCCAGGTGGCCGCGGGCGGCTTGCTCGCCGCCGGCCACGACAGGTTCTGGAGCGAGCTGCGGCGGGTGCTGAAGCGGCCGGGCAGGGTCGTCGCCCTGCTGCCGGAGCTCGTCCGGCCGCCGGGCTTCCAGGTGGACAGGGCGATCCGGGTGAGCCTCATGGGCAGGCACCCGGTGATCGCGGTGCTCAGTCCTCCAGCCAGGCGAGGATCAGGTCGTTGACCTCGCGGGGGCGTTCGAGGTGCAGGAAGTGCCCCGCCCCCGCGACCTTCTCCATCCGCGAGCCCGGCGGCAGGTGGGTGAGCGCGTCCTTGGCCAGGTGCTCGCCGAGGCAGCCGTCCTGGGCGCCGTGCAGGTAGAGCACGGGCCGGTCGGGCGCGGGCGGCTCGGGGAAGCGGCCCGAGGGCGGGGTGGTGCCGAGCATGGCGCGGTAGTAGCCGATCGCGGCGGCGAGGTTGGCCGGCGCGCCGATGCTCCGCCTGACGAACTCCAGGTCTTGGGTGGCGTCGTAGCCGGGCGACCAGTCGCGCCAGAGCCCGTCGAGGAAGCCGGGGGTCGCGGCGGCGCTCTCGGCCAGGCCGGTCTGGAACAGGAAGATGTAGAAGGAGCGCTTGAGCTGCGCGTAGTCGAAGAACCCGGACAGCAGGGCGCCGACCGGCGGCACCGCCATGGCCACCGACCTGCGGAAGCGGCCGGTCGTGCCGTACACGGGAAAGGCGCCCCAGTCGTGCCCGACGACGACGGCCCGCTCGTCGCCGCCCAGTTCCTCGTGCAAGGCCAGGACGTCGGCCACCAGCGCGGCCGCCTCGTAGGCGCCGTCGGCGGGGATCTCGGTGGGCGCGTAGCCGCGCAGGAACGGCGCCACCGCGCGGTAGCCGCGGCCGGCCAGTTCGGGCATCAGGTGGCGCCAGGTGTGCGCGGTGTCGGGGAAACCGTGCAGGCACAGCGCGAGGGGGCCGTCGCCGCACGTCAGGTAGGCGAACTCCAGCCCGTTGGCGTGGACGGCCCCGATCTCGATGGCGGTCATGTCGTCGCTCCCCTGCCGGTCGGTCAGTACGCGTACGTGAGGTGCTTGACGCCGTTGATGAAGTTCGACAGCAGGAAGTCGGGCTCTCCCACGGCACGGATGCCGGGCAGCCGGGTGAACAGCTCGCGGAACATCACGGTCATCTCCCTGCGCGCCAGGTGGGCGCCGAGGCAGTAGTGCGGCCCGGGACCGCCGAAGCCGACGTGCGGGTTGGGGTCGCGGGTGATGTCGAAGACGTCGGGGTCGGTGAAGACGGCCTCGTCCCTGTTGGCGGAGTTGTAGAAGAGCAGCACCTTGTCGCCCTTGCGGTACATCCCGTGGTCGCGGGTGACGGTCCTGCGGAACTGGATCACGGGGGTGGAGTAGCGCACGATCTCGTCGCACGCCTTGGTGATCCGCCCGTCGAAGTCGGCCATGAGGTGCTCGCGCTGCTCGGGATGGTCGGTGAACAGCTTGAGCCCGTAGGCGATGGCGTTGCGGGTGGTCTCGCTGCCCGCCACGACCAGCAGGATGAAGAACGAGCCGAGTTCCTGCGGGGTGAGCCGTTCGTCGCCGTTGACCAGCAGGCTCACCAGGTCGCCGGTGGGCCGCTTGCGCCGCTCGTCGCCGAGGGCGGCGGCCAGCCGGTTGAGGGAGTGGCCCGCGTGCAGGAGCTTGCCGAGCCCCTTGGCGACGTTCCAGCGGCTGAAGTCGGGCCGGACGCCGGTGTACTCGGGGTCGGCGTTGCCGAGGATCACGTTGGTACGGCGCAGCACCATGTCATGAAATTTCGCCGGAATCCCCATCATGTCGCAGATGACGCGGACGGGAAGCCTGGCGGCGATCTGCTCGACGAAGTCGCCAGGTCCCGCCTCGACCGCCTGGTCCACGATCTCGGTCGCCGCCACGGCGAGGTCGTCCTCCATCTTCGCCAGGATGCGCGGCGTGAACGCCCTGGAGACGATCCTGCGCAGCCTGGCGTGGCGGGGGTCGTCCATGTTGATCATCGAGCCGAAGTAGACGGCGAGCCAGCGCGGCATGTCGGGGATGCTGTTGGAGCACGGCTCGCTGCTGAACACCTCGGCGTTACGGCTGGCCTCGACCACGTCGGCGTGGCGGACCAGCGCGTAGTAGCCCTCGCCCGCGCCGATGAAGGGCACCGGGTTCTCCTTGACGAACACCGGCCGGTCCAGTTCGCGCAGCCGCCTGAAGGCGGCCATCCGCTCGGCCTGCGGAAGACCCCAGAAGGGGATCTGCGACAGATCGATGTCCATGCCGTCCATCGTTGGCGCAAGTGTTCACTTACGTCAAGGGCCCACACCGTCCCGCCAGTGTGGCGCGTACGTCACCCGGCCCGGCTCGTCCATATGCATCTGTAACCTTTGTTACCTACCGGTCGGTATGTGGTTCCTGCCAAGATGGCGCGCGTAGGAGTCAGCGCGAGGGAGGAAGGCCTGCCCATGCTCAACCTGTCGATCGTCCTCGAGGACAGCGCTCGCAACGCCCCTGACGACACCGCCGTCGTCTTCGGCGATCTGCGCCTGCCGTACTCCATGGTCGAGACGATCGCCAACCAGGTGGCGAACCTGCTGGTGGCGCGCGGCGTCGGCAAGGGCGACAAGGTCGCGCTGGCCTGTCCGAACGTACCGTACTTCCCCTTCGTCTACTTCGGCATCCTCAAGGCGGGCGCGACGGTCGTGCCGCTGAACGTGCTGCTGCAGGCCAGGGAGATCACCTACCACCTCGACGACAGCGACGCCAAGGCGCTGTTCTGCTTCGAGGGCACCCCCGAGCTGCCGCTGGGCGAGCGCGGCAAGGCGGGCTTCGAGGCCGCCGAGGGCTGCGAGCACTTCTTCGTGCTGCCGGCCACTCCGCTGGCCACCGAGTCGGAGTACGGCGAGTCGATCTGGGCGGCGCTGAACGGCATGCCGGGCGAGTTCCAGACGGTGCAGACCGCCCCGGAGGACACCGCGGTGATCCTCTACACCTCGGGCACCACGGGCCAGCCCAAGGGCGCCGAGCTGAGCCACCAGAACATGCTCATGAACGCCATGGTCGCCGACGAGATGTTCCCCCGCACCCCCGGCGGCGACACCTACCTGGCCGTGCTGCCGCTCTTCCACTCCTTCGGTCAGACCGTCGTGCTGAACACGGGCTTCCGCAGGCGCGGCACGCTGGTGCTCATGCCGCGGTTCGAGCCCGGCGCGGCACTGGAGCTGATCCGCAAGGAGAACATCACCTTCCTGGCCGCCGTGCCGACGATGTTCTGGGGCCTGCTGACCAAGATCCACGCCGACGGCGTCGAGGCGCCCTCCTCCCTCAGGCTCGCCGTGGCCGGCGGCGCCTCCTCCCCCGTCGAGGTGCTGCGCGACTTCGAGCAGACCTTCGGCATCGGCATCCTGGAGGGCTACGGCCTGTCGGAGACCTCCCCGGTGGCCAGCTTCAACCAGCTCGGCCGGCCGACCAAGCCCGGCACCATCGGCACCCCGATCTGGGGGGTGGAGATGAGGCTCGTCGACAACGACTGGAAGACGATCGAGGGCGAGGGCCCCGGCGAGATCGCCATCCGCGGCCACAACATCATGAAGGGCTACTACAACCGGCCCGAGGCGACCGCGGAGGTCATGAACGACGGCTGGTTCCGCACCGGCGACATCGCCACCCGCGACGCGGACGGCTACTACGCCATCGTCGACAGGGCCAAGGACATGATCATCCGTGGCGGGTTCAACGTCTACCCGCGCGAGATCGAGGAGGTCCTGATGACCCACCCCGCGGTCTCGCTGGCCGCGGTCGTGGGGGTCCCGCACGAGTCGCACGGCGAGGAGGTCAAGGCGTACGTCATCCGGGCCGCGGGCGCCGCCGCCACCGAGGCGGAGCTGGTGGCCTGGAGCAAGGAGAACATGGCCGCCTACAAGTACCCCCGGATCGTCGAGTTCCGCGACGACCTGCCGATGACCGCCACCGGCAAGATCCTCAAGCGCGAGCTGCGCTGAGGCGGACCGGGCCGCGGGGGCGTCCCCGCGGCCCACGGTGATATCTTCCTTAGTGCAACTCTTGCACGAGACAAGGAATCCCCCGATGGAACCCAGCGTGGTCTTCCGCCACTACCTCAGCGCGGTGGTCCTGCACAGCCTCGCCAGCGCCGAGGCGGCGGGGCTGAACGCCACCGACCTCTACGCGCTCAACACGCTTGAGCTGTCAGGTCCGCTCACCTCGGGCGAGCTGGCCGCCCGTACGGGCCTCACGACGGGCGCGACCACCAGGCTGATCGACCGCCTGGAGCAGAGCGGCTACGTCAGGCGGGCCGCCGACCCCGCCGACCGGCGCAAGGTGATCGTCGAGGCGTCCGGCAGGCCGGCCCGGCTGGACGCGGCGCTCAGCGGCGCCCGGCAGCGGCTGGCGGAGCTGCTCGGCGGCTACACCGAGGAGCAGCGCGCCACGCTGTTCGACTACTTCGGCAAGGCGGCCGGCGCCTTCCAGGAGGCCACCGACGAGCTGACGGCCACCCGCGGGTAGGGCGCTCCCTACCGGCGAAACGGGTGCGCGCGGGGGAGATCCGCCCGCGGGTGATCCAGAACACTGGACGCATGCCCACCACGCAGACACTCCCCGCATCCGTCAAGGCCTCCTCCACCCTCTGGTTCGCCGCCGTCGGCGCGGGCGCCTTCGAGGCCACGCTCGCCGTCGGACAGGCGCTGTCGGCCGGCACCCCGTTCGCCGCCCTCGCCGGCGGGCTGGCCTTCCGGCTGGCGGTGTTCGCCGGGGCCGTCGCCCTGGCGGCGAGCCTGCGCCGCGGCCACAACTGGGCCAGGATCGCGCTGGCCCTCACCCTCGGCGTCTTCGGCACGCTGTCGCTGGTGATCGAGCCCGTCCGGTGGTTGCTCGCGGGCAACTCCGTCGCCGACTTCTACGCCTCCGCCGGGCCGCTGACCTACGTCTTCACCCTCAGCCGCGTGCTGCACCTGGCGGCGGTC
>NZ_JBSFNE010000014.1:152592-287265 GCF_053586935.1 Nonomuraea sp. NPDC003727 | reverse complement strand
AGCCCGGCGGCAACGGCGGCAACAACAACAGCGGCAACATCAACGTCGGCAACAACTGAGCCACACCACCATGGCCCGCCATGTCACCGACACCCCCCGCCAGTTACCAACCCACACCCAAACATTAGAAACACCGCGAAACAGGCGGCCGACGCGACCACAAGCGCCGGCCGCCTTCGCGTGTGCGCGGGAAGCCGTCCCGGTCACCCAGGTGACAGGAGCCGGGCCTTCTCTCATCCGGCCGGCCGTTCCGTCGAGTGCCATGGCGCATGCCGGTACGGCCCGCTCATCCGCCGGTGCGTCTTGATGTAAAGATCAGCCCAAGCCGGAGACCCCTGCCCGGCGCCGCGCGGAGACTCCCTACGACGGCCGCCGGCACGGCCCCCAGGAGGGTCCACGTCGCCGTCCGCCGGCCGTCACGGACTCCTTCTCACGTCCTCCCGACCCGGGCCGATGTGACAGCGGGCTGCGTCGTGGCGGATTCGGGCCGCGAATTGTCGGTGACGCCGTCTACCATGAGCGGCCTCACGGAGGGATGTTCACAGATGCTCGACTCGCTGATCGTGCCGCTGCTGGTCACCACCGATCTGCCGCCGGAGGCGGATCTGGCCGAGTTCGGTGACCTGCTCACCGGCGCCGCGCGCACGCTTGATCGCGACGGGTCGAGCTATCCGGCGTTCCTGGCGGGCAAGGTGTTCTGGCTCGACCAGCCGGGCACGGCCGAGGCCGCCCAGGGCGATCTGAGGTTCGCGGCGTTGCTCGGCTTCCTGGCCGCCTCAGGCCCCGAGCACATGGCGAAAGACGTGGTGGCCGACGCGCGCAGAGCCATCAGCGCCGCCGTCGACGCCCGCTACGGCGATGTGGGAGCGGCGACCCCGGCGGTCATGGCCATCAGGGCGACCGACGTGCGCGAGCGCACCCCGTCACCGGCGCTGTTCGTCGAGACGTCTGACGCCCTGCCCGCACTGGTCGCCGTCGCCAAGCCCTACACCTGACCGACCTGCCTGTCCTCCTGCCGTCCTGCTGTCGCCTCTCGCGCCTGACACCTGACCGCATCCACCCGTCCGGGTCCTCCTGCTGTCGCCTCTCATACGTGACCGCACACCCGTCCGGGTCATCGTCGCCCCCGCCCGCCGCGCCCGCCCATGCGCCCGTCCGTGCCACACCGTCCCGTAGCGCCCGCCCATGCGCCCGTCCGTGGGCCGCCCGTGCGCACATCCGTGCCGCGTCGCCCCCGTCCGTGTCCGGTTCGGGGTTTCTCGTGGTACGGCAGGCCGTGCGCCGGGCCGTTCCGTCGCCCGCACCCGCTTCGTCCCTCACCCGCTTCGTCCTTTACCCGGGCCGTCCCTCACCCGGGCCGCGGCCCTCCTGGCCCGCCGACACCTGGCCGGCCCCGCTCGCCCGGACCACACGCCCCCACCTGAACCGGCGCCCTTCGCGTTCCGTGCACACACCTCCCGCAGGACTTTCTGAGGTGCTGCCTCAGCCGGACGCGGGGGCGTCGTTAGGGTGGTGATCGACCACTCTCTCGGGAGACACGGCATTGTTCACCTTCGTCATCCCCGCACACAACGAAGAGGCCACCGTCGCCACCATCGTCGGCCAGGCCCGCGCCGCCGCGAGACCGGGCGATCGGGTCCTGGTCGTCGACAGCGCCTCGACCGACGCCACGGCCGAGCGCGCGGCCGCGGCGGGGGCGGAGGTCCTGCGCGGGCCGAAGGGCAAGGGCGCCGCGATGAACGCCGCGATCGACGTGGCCGGCGCCGAATGGGTGTGCTTCCTCGACGCCGACCTGGTCTCCTCGGAGGTCAACATCGCCGCCGAACTCCGCGCGGCGGCGGCCTCCAGCACCGCGGGCCACGTGGTGGGCGACTACGAGTACGACCACCCGGGCACGATCCTGAGCTCCACCTTCACCATCTACGAGCCGCTGACCGACAGGTTCTTCCCCGAGACGGGGTTCATGGGGGCGAACGCGCTGACCGGCTACCGGGCGGTGCGCCGGTCGCTGCTCACCGATCCGCTTCCGCCGGACTTCGGGGTGGAGTCCTTCCTCAACATCACGCTCGCGCTGGCGGGGGCGCGGGCGGAGGTCCGGCATCTGGGTGTCATCGGGAGCCGGTTCCGTCCGACGGGCGGGTCGATGGCCCGCGAGATCGGTACGGCGATCCTCGACCTGGCGATGGCCCACGGCCGTCTGGACAGCGGTGAGCGCGGGGCGTGGGAGGCGTGGCTGGAGGAAGGCGTCGCGGCCATCGCGCCACAGGCGGCCGACGGCGGCCGGTCGGCCACGCTGTCCCGGCTGTTCGCCGCGGTCCGCCGGCCGATGCCGTCCACCCGATAGCGCCCCGCAGCCCAACCCTCCCTCCCACCGCCCCGCGGCGGGCACCCTCGCGGCCTCGAACCAGCGGGCGGCCGTGCCTGGCTGAGCCCGGCCCGGTGGCGAGGGCGTCGGGGCCCGCGTGGGGGTCGAAGGCGGGGAGGGTGAAGCCGAGGCGTGGCGTGCTCAGCTGATGTCCTCTCTGCTTTCCTGATGCCTCTCCCCCACGGGTCGCGGCCGGCCCGTCCTTCGCGACAGCACCCAGGCGGCCACCAGGTACGGCACGCTGAACAGCACGAAGATCCCGCTGTGGGGCAGGACGAGGGACGCCGCGGCGTACAGGCCGAGGGCCGCGATGACGCAGATGTCGGTCAGCAGGCCCGCCAGCGAGGTGACGGTGGCCCGGCTGGGCCCGGTGATGCGCCGTTGCAGCCTGGCGTCGGCCAGCACGTCGCCGAGCTGGAACATCGCGAAGGCGACGGCGATGGCGACGAATCCGGCGAGATGCCCGGACGCCGCACCCGCGGCCAGGGCGACGGCGCCGGTGGCGAGGAGGGCGGCCAGGCCGCGTGAGCGCAGACCGGCGGCCCGCCTGGCGAGCAGGCCGCCCGAGGTGGCGCCGAGCCACACCAGCAGCACCATCAGCGGAACGGTCTGCGCCGTCGCGCCGCTCTCCTGGGCCAGCAGCGGCACGTACTCCTCCAGCTCGCCCCACACGGCCGTGACCGCGGGAACCAGCAGCAGCGCGTGCCGTACCCGGGGGGAGCGGCGCGCCTCGGCCAGTCCTTCCTTGAGGGTGTCGAGGTAGCCGGTCGGGTCGTCGTCCTCCGGCTCGGCGCGGTGTTCGGGCAGGGTGGCGGCGATGGCGGCGCACAGCAGGCAGGCCAGGACGGTGGCCACTCCCACGCCCTGGTAGCCGGCGACCGCGAAGAGAGGACTGGCGGCGGCGGTGGCGAGCGCCGTGGCCACCAGGCTGATGGACCGGGCGCGGCCGGTGACCTCGGCATAGCGCTCGGCCGTACCGGTGTGGGCGAGGTTGTCGTGGACGAGCGCCTCGAACGCGCCCGACTCCAGGGCCTCGCGGGCGCCCCACAGCACGAAGCCGGCGGCGAAGGCCCAGTAGGAGGGCACGGCCGTCCACAGCGCGAAGCCGGCCGCGCCCAGCAGCGGGCCGGCGATCAGCAGCGCCTTGCGGGACAGCGTGTCGGCCAGCGCACCGGAGGGCACCTCGAGCACCAGCGCGGCCAGCACCCAGATGACCAGCAGGGAGGTGATCTCGGGGACGGTCAACCCGGTGTCGGTGAACAGCAGCGTGTAGACCGGGTAGAACAGGACGAAGTCACCGAGGAACGAGTAAACGTAGAGCTTTGGCAGCATGAGGTCTTTCCTGTCGGGGGCGGTGCGGACGTCGGGCGTGCTGCCGTGCCCGGGGGTCCGCGCTCACGCGCCCCGTGACCTCTGGTGCTGGATCAATGTCGCCAGGTCATGGTCGGATTCTAGCCAGAGCGGATCAGATGTGGGCGACATTTCCGACCTGGGGTCGGGAGGGAACGTCCGCAACCGTGGCTGTGTCATTACCGATTCTCGGGTAGGAGGGCCACATGCTCTACGGTAAGGAACACGTCCAGCGCTATCAGGAGACCGACGGCGCCGAGGGTCACGACTGGAACGGCACGACGACGCTGCTCCTGACGACGACCGGCCGTAGGTCCGGCAGGAAGCACACCACTCCGCTGATCTACCAGCCGTACGACGACAAGTTCCTGGTCGTCGCCTCCAAGGGGGGCGACCCGCGCCATCCCGAGTGGTACCTCAACCTGCAGGCCGATCCGGCGGTCGAGGTGCAGGTGAAGGACAGGAGGTTCAGGGCCCGCGCCCGTACGGCCGAGCCCGGCGAGAAGCCCGAGATGTGGGGGCTGATGACCAGGGCCTGGCCCGACTACGACGAGTACCAGACCAAGACCGACCGCCCGATCCCCGTGGTGGTCCTGGAGCCGATCAGCTGACGGGTCTCCTGAGCACCGCCCAGACGGTGGGACCGTCCCGGCAGATGGATCTCCCGGGTGACCTGGAACCCGTGCTTCTCGTAGCAGGGCACGATGCTCTCCTTGCTGCTCTACAGACAGGCCGCCCCGCCTTCGGCGTCGCACGTGCCTGGCGCGCGGCAGCGCGCTGCCCCCATGATCATCTCAGAACGTCACCAGTGGCTCTCCGAGGAAGTCGGCGACGAAGTTGACGAAGAAGAACCCGAAGAACAGGAAGTTCAGCACCAGCACCACGTAGTGCCACCAGTGCAGCCGCGCCGGGCGCGGCAGCCTGCTGTTGAGGTACATCAGCATGAACGGGTAGATCAGCGCGCCCAGGTTGGACATGTTGGCCGACCACTGCACCAGTTCGACGGGCACCGCAAGGTGCAGCACGATCGCGATGACCACCAGCAGCGCGCCCATGAACGGGTAGTAGAAGCGCCTGGGATCGCCCTCGATGAGGCCGCGCAGGCGCGGGCTGGTGGCGTGCGCGGCGTCGGTGGTGACGCGGACCATCGCCTCGAAGATGCCGAGCTGGGTGGAGAAGAGGATCAGCACGCCAATGATCAGCACGATGACGAACATCGGCCTGCCGTAGTCCTCGTAGAGGACGCTGGCCACGAACGTCGGCACATTGGCCGTGGTCGGCCGCTGGCCGGACAGCTGGACGGCGCGGGCCATCAGGATCGTGGGCAGCAGCATGCCCAGCATCGCGCCGATGAAGAAGACGCCCCACATGTCGACCATCAGCAGCCGATACCACCGCTTCCAGGTGGCGGCGTTCTCCACGTTGTCGGGGAAGGTCACGCCGGTCTCGAGCAGTTCGTTGCGGCCGCCGCGCAGGCCCGCGATGAAGCCGGTGCGGAAGCCCATGCCGTAGCCCTTGTCGCGGTAGTGGCCCATGACGTACCAGTTCAGGCCGGAGGCTAGGGCGGTGAAGCCGGCCAGGGCGCCGAGTTGGGTGGCGGTGATGCCGGAAGGCGGGGCGGCGGGTGTCACGAAGCCGCGGATGGCCTCCCACCACTGCGCGAAGGGAACCACGAGCAGGTCGATGAGCAGGAGCGTCACGAGGATCGCGCCGACCATCCCCCAGTTGGCCAGCTCCAGCGCCCTGCTGATGCGGCGCGCGGCGGCGGTGATGAGGAAGACCAGCACCAGCAGGGCGATGGCCCACAGTCGGGGCTCCTCGGCCCCGGCCGGGGGGACCGTCCCGTGGACCAGCGCGTAGACGCCCTGGCCCGCCGAAGCGGCCCAGCCACCCGCGATGAAGGCGAAGATGACCACGAAGACAGACAGGGGCACCCAGAGCCTGTAGCCGGGCGGGACCCTGCCCCATCCGACGACGGGGGCCTCTCCCGTCGCCATCACGTAGCGCGCGCACTCGACGTTGTAGAAGGTCTGCAGGACTGCGGAGACGGTGATGACCCAGCCGACGCCGACGAAACCGTACTGACCCACCGCCTGCGGTCCGAGCAGCCATTCGCCGCTGCCGATGGAGATGCCCAGAGCGATCAGGCTCGGGCCCACCGCGTACATGAACAATTCCTTGACCCCGATGTGCCGGACACCGAAGACCTCCTCCGGCTGGGGCAGGTCGGTGACGGCGAGATCAGGGCGGCTGACTCCGAGAGCTTGGGACATGTCCTCACCCCCCTCTCACTTCCAGAGTGATCTGCGACAAAGCCCGAGGCAAGCCGCATGCTGGGGGTATGGACGTCACTTACGACCGCCGGGAACAGCTCCAGCAGGTCCAGAGCGGACTGCTGCCCGGGGAGCAGATCATCGCCGTCTACGACGCCATCGGCACCGGAACGGGATTCCTCGGTCTCACCGACCGGCGCGTGATCGTGCAGGACAAGTCGTTCGTCGGCAAGCGACTCGCGATCACCAGCATCCCCTACTCACGGGTCTCCGCCGTCAGCGTCGTGAGCAACAAGTCGTTCGCCGGGTCGTTCTTCTCCTCGGGGGCGATCGCCATCCACGTCGGCACGCACACCTACGAGGTGGAGTTCCGCGGGGAGAACAAGGCCCAGCACGTGCACAACGTGATCATGCACTACATCTCCGGTCAGGGCGCCAGCCAGGCGTAGGCGGCGAAGCGGCCGGTCACGCGGTCGCGGCGGTAGGAGAACAGCTCGGGCGACTCGATCGTGCAGCGCTCGTCGTGCCGTACGTCCTGGACGCCCGCGGCCCGCAGCTGGGCGGCCACTCCCGCGCGGACGTCGAGCGCGGGCGTGCCGAGCCGGGTGGTGGAGCGCATCTCGGGCGGCGCGGACTCGCTCAGCTCGGACGAGACCTCGTAGCACCGGCCGCAGGCGGACGGCCCGGCCAGCGCGACCATCCTGCCCGGCTGCGCCCCGTGCCCCGCCATGGCCTCGACCAGCGCCGGGACCACGCCCTTGAACGTGCCCTCGCGGCCGGAGTGGGCCACGCCGACCAGGCGCGCGACCGGATCGGCCACGACCACGGGCACGCAGTCGGCCACCAGCACGGCCAGGCCGACGCCCGGCAGGTCGGTGAAGACCGCGTCGAGCGCGGGCGGCTCGGCGCCGAACGGCTCGCTCACGTAGGCCACCTCGGCGCTGTGGACCTGGCGCATGTAGACCACCCTGTCCGCGTCGAGCCCCAGCTCCGCGGCGGTGTCGCGGCGGTTGGCCAGCACGCTGCCGGGATCGTCGCCGACCGCGCCGCCGAGGTTCCTGCCGTCGTACGGCGGCGCGCTGGCGCCTCCCTTCCGGTCGGTGACGACAGCGTGCACTCCCTCGGCCAGCAGCACGGGCTCCCCTTCGATCGTCGGCTCCTGCAGCCTACGCCAGCCGCATCGCCACGGCCGCCGCCCAGAACCCCGGAAGGCCCGGCCCCAGCGCACCCGCCGACCGCCCCCGGTGGGCGGCCCCCGGCGGGCGGTGCGAAACCGGCGGGCGGTGCGGAGCCGGCGAGTGGCGCGGAGCCAGCGAGTGGCGCGAATCCGGCGAGTGGCGCGAATACGGCGGTCAGTGCGAAGCCGACGGGCGGTGCGGAGCCGACGGTCAGCTTGTCAGTGAGCGGTAGAGGTCCATGGTGCGCTCGGCGATGCGCTCCCACGAGAAGTGCTCGATCGCGCGCGTCCGGCCGGCCGCGCCCATCTCCCTGGCCCGGTCGGGGTCGCCGAGCAGCGCGTTGATCCGCTCGGCGAGGTCGGCGGCGAACTTCTCCGGATCGTCCGGCGTGCCGTCGGCCCCCTGCTCGATGGGCACCAGCAGCCCGGTCGAGCCGTCGGCCACCACCTCGGGGATGCCGCCGGTCGCGGTGGCGACGACGGCCGTCCGGCAGGCCATCGCCTCCAGGTTCACGATCCCCATCGGCTCGTACACCGAGGGGCACACGAACACCGTCGCGTGCGTGAGCAGCTGGATGACCTCCGGCTTGGGCAGCATCTCGGAGATCCAGAACACCCCGTCGCGCTCCAGCCCCTCGACCAGGCCGCGCACCTCGGCGGCGATCTCGGGGGTGTCGGGGGCGCCGGCGCACAGCACGAGCTGCGCCCCCGCGTCGAGGTCGCGGGCCGCGCGCAGCAGGTGGACCAGCCCCTTCTGCCGGGTGATCCTGCCGACGAAGACGACGTACGGCCGGCCCGGGTCGATGCCGTGCTTGCGCAGCACCTCGAGCCCGTGGTCCGGCGCGTACTCGACGGTGTCGATCCCGTTGTGGATCACGGTCACCCGGTCGGGGGCGATCTCGGGGTAGGCGGTCAGCACGTCGCGGCGCATGCCCTCCGACACCGCGACGATCGCGTCGGCCGAGGCGAGCGCGGTGCGCTCGGCCCACGAGGACAGCGTGTAGCCGCCGCCCAACTGCTCGGCCTTCCACGGCCTGAGCGGCTCGAGGCTGTGGGTGGTGACGACGTGCGGCGTGCCGTACAGCATCTTGGCCACATGCCCGGCGAAGTTGGCGTACCAGGTGTGGCTGTGCACCAGGTCGGCGCCCTCGCACGCGGCGGCCATCTCCAGATCGACGCCGAGGACCTGGAGGGCGGCGTTGGCGGTCTCCAGGCCACCGGGCACCCGGTAGGCCGAGACACCCGGCTCGTCCCTGGGGGCGCCGAAGCACCGGACCCGGACGTCGGCCAGGCGCCGAAGCTCCCTGGCGAGGTATTCGACATGCACTCCGGCACCGCCGTACACCTCGGGCGGGTATTCGCGACTCAGCAGATCCACGCGCACACTGCGACCCTAACGCACGCCGCCCTCCCGGCGACGTGGGAAAACACCCGGGTAAAAACGTTGATGAGATGTTCTTGGTGTACTTTCCTTCGCCGGCATGTGCACCATGCTGTCGAGGAGCCGGAAAAGGACCTTCCCGTTTTCCCGCCCCACCGCTCCTCGCCGTGCCCCTGCCCCAGCGAATTCGCACGTCACCCACCTGCCGGCGCCGGCCGAATGAATTGTCCCGCACCATGGATCCCGCGGCCTTTCCGAAATGTCCGCGGCGGCAATGGAAGGAGGACGAGAATGCACGGAAGGCAACGTGCGCTCCTCATCGGAATGGCGCTGGCCGCGCAACTGGCCGGGCAACTGGCCGGACAACTGGTCACGGCCCCGGCCGCGAGCGCCGGGGTCGCGGCGATCCCGGCGGCCGGTCCGGCACCGGGCGCCGGGATCCTCGCGCGGACTCCGCCGCGGACCGACCGGCAGAAGCAGCTGTACAAGAAGGGTTACGACAAGGGCATCTACCGCGGACGGCTGGACTGCGAGCAGAGCAAGCCCTTCCACATCGATCCCACCGGGGTGAAGTGGTACGACCAGGGCTACCGGCACGGCTACTCCAAGGGCTTCACCACCTGCGAGCGTCCGATGACGCCGAAGCTGACGCCCACGCCGAGGCCACCCATCAGCCCGCCCGTCAGCCCACCGACCAGCCCGCGGCCGTCGTAGCGACGGCTCCGCGCGGCCTTCCAGGGCGGCGAACGTGTCCCCATGGTCGCGATCATGGCGGTCCGCGACTCGCCGCCCGGATGACAGGCATGTGGACCTGCGTGGACTGCCCGTTTCGGGGTAGCGTCCAGCCATGACGTCGCCCAGGGTTCTCGCAGTCGTTCTCGCCGGTGGAGAAGGCAAGCGGTTGATGCCGCTGACAGCGGACCGCGCCAAACCCGCGGTGCCGTTCGGCGGGATCTACCGGCTGATCGACTTCGTGCTGTCGAACCTCGCCAACGGCCACTACCTCCAGATCGTGGTCCTGACGCAGTACAAGAACCACAGCCTCGACCGCCACGTCTCGCGGACCTGGCGCCTGTCGGCCATGCTGGGCAACTACGTCACGCCCGTCCCCGCGCAGCAGCGGCTGGGTCCGCGCTGGTTCTCCGGCTCGGCCGACGCGCTGTTCCAGAACCTCAACCTGATCTACGACGAGATGCCCGAGCACGTGATCGTGTTCGGCGCCGACCACATCTACCGGATGGACCCGCGGCAGATGGTGGCCCAGCACGTCGACTCGGGCGCCGACGTGACGGTGGCGGCGATCAGGCAGCCGCTGTCGCTGGCCGACCAGTTCGGCGTCATCGAGACCGATCCGTCCGGCCGCAGGATCGTCGCGTTCAGGGAGAAGCCGAAGGACGCGGTGGGCCTGCCCGACTACCCGCACGAGATCTACGCCTCGATGGGCAACTACGTCTTCAAGACGCAGGCCATGATCGACGCGCTGCGCGAGGACGCGCTCGACCCGACCAGCAAGCACGACCTGGGCGGCAACATCATCCCGATGATGGTCAAGTCGGGTGGCGCCGACGTCTACGACTTCGCCAACAACCTCGTGCCCGGCTCGACCGAGCGCGACCGGGGCTACTGGCGTGACGTGGGGACGCTCGACGCCTACTACGAGGCGCACATGGACCTGATCTCCGCGCACCCGGTCTTCAACCTGTACAACGACCGGTGGCCGATCTTCACCGGGCACGATCCGCTGCCGCCCGCCAAGTTCGTCCACAACGAGGGCGACCGGGTGGGCCGCGCCATCGACTCGCTGGTCTCCCCCGGGGTGATCATCTCGGGCGGCGCCGCGCAGCGCTCGATCCTGTCGCCGCGCGTGGTCCTGCACTCGCACTCCCGCGTGGAGGACTCGGTGCTGATGGACAACGTCAAGGTCGGCAGGGGCGCCATCGTCCGCAAGGCGATCATCGACAAGAACGTCGTCATCCCCGACGGCGCCAGGATCGGCTTCGACCTCGACTACGACCGCACCCGCTTCGCCGTCACCAGGGGCGGCGTCGTGGTGATCGGCAAGAACGAGATCGTGGATCGCTAGCCGGAGCGCGAGAAGGTCGCCCGCATGGGGGACGGCCCGGTGGTCTCTCCCGCGCGAAGGCCGCCGGACGCGGTGGACGGTGGTGCGCCACGCTTCGGCGCCGGTCTCCCGCGCGCGAAGGCCGCCGAGGGCCGCGCTAGAGGGCCCGCCGATGCCGCCGAGGGCTACTGAGGGCCGCCGAGGGTCACTGAGGAGGGTCGCTGAGGGTCCGCCGATGGCCGCCGAGACGGGCCGGCCCGCATAACGAGTGGCGCAAGACGTGCCGGGTCACTCCGGCCATCGGACATCATGGTCAGTGTGACAAGTGAGGCACCTGACGCGGACGACCGGTTGAAAGTTTCCGGAAAGACCGCCGCAAGCGGCAAGGCCGACGATGACGCCATGCCAACCCCAGGCGCCACACCCACTCTGGCCGACCGGCTGCGCCGGGATCTGCGGAACCCCCTGTTCCTCCAGGCCTACGCGCTCATGATCAACACCGGGATCACCGCCGTGCTCGGGCTCGGCTACTGGTTCCTGGCCACGAAACTCTACTCGCCCGCCGCCTTCGGCGAGGGACAGACGATGATCAGCGCGATGCGCCTGTTCTCCTCGCTGACCGGACTGGCGTTCGTGGGGGCGATGGCGCGGTTCATCCCCGTGGCGGGCCGCCGCACCTCGGAGTTCGTGCAGCGCGGCTACGCCGTGGCGGGCGCGACAGGTGTGGTGGCGGCGCTGGGCTTCCTGCTGACGCTCCCACTGTGGGGCCCGGCCTACGCGAGCCTCGGCGGGCTCGGTCCCGGGCTGTTCTTCCTGGCCTCCGTGCTGGTCTGGACGATCTTCACGCTCCAGGACGTGACGCTGGCGGGCCTGCGCAAGGCGATCTGGGTGCCGGCCAACAGCCTGGCCTTCGGGCTGGTGAAGATGGCGATGCTGGCCGGTCTGGCCTTCGCCCTGCCCGAGGGCGGCCTGTTCGGCGGCATCTTCCTGTCGTGGATCATCCCGACCGCGATGGCGCTGATCCCGATCAACTGGTTCATCTTCAGGTACGCCATCCCCCGCCACGTCAGGGAGAACGCCGGCGACCCGCCCCGGCTCCGCGAGATCGGCAGGTTCCTGGCCGGAGACTTCCCCGGCGCGCTGTCGCTGCTGCTGACCCTCTACCTGGTTCCGGTCCTGGTGGCCGCCTGGCTCAACAACGCCACGGTGTTCGGCTACTTCTCGGTCACCCACACGCTGGGCTGCATGATCGGCCTGCTGGCCGCCAACATGGCGGTCTCGCTCACCGTCGAGGGCGCGTTCAAGGCCGAGGAGTTGGCCCGCAGCGTCCGCAACGCGCTGCGCCGTACCGTGGTGATCATCGTGCCGATCGTGGCGATCGCGGCGCTGGGCGCGCCGCTGATCCTGTCGGTCTTCAGCGCCGAGATGGCCGAGGCCGCCGCGCCGCTGCTGCGGCTGATGGCGCTGTCGGTGCTGCCGGGCATGCTGATCGAGATCCACCTCAGCACGCTCAGGGCCATGAGCCAGGCCAGACGGCTGGCGATCGTGCAGATCGGGCTCGCGGGGCTGATGCTGGGCCTGATCGGCGTCCTCTTCCCCGTCGCGGGGATCACCGGCGTTGGTTGTGCGGTGCTCGCCGCCAATGCCGTCGTCGCGCTGGCGGTGGTGCCGCATCTGCGCAGAGTTGCCGCAGTTTCCTAACAAGGATGGGTATGTTCCAGCTTGATATGAAACGCTCTACCTTCTCGGTCATCCGCCCGGCTGAGCTCGGTGAGAGCGAACTGACCGCCTGGCGTGGGATGCAGGCGGCCCAACCGCATCTGGCCAACCCCTTCCTGAGCCCCGAGTTCACGATCGCGATGGGTGAGGTGAGCAAGGCGGCGCGGGTCGGCGTCATCAGCGACGGCGAGGGCATCGCCGGATTCCTGCCGTTCGAGGTCGGCGCGGGCGGCGTGGGCGCCGCGATCGGCTCGTGGGTGTCGCTGTGCCAGGGCGTCATCCACCGGCCCGGCGCCGACTTCGCCGCCGACACGCTGCTGAAGGGGCTGGGCCTGCACGTCTGGGAGTTCGGCTGCCTGGTGGAGCGTCAGCCGTGGTTCCACCCCTACGAGACCCTCTCGCAGCAGAGCGTCGTGCTCGACCTGTCGGACGGCTACGCCGCCTACGCGGCCGGGCTGGCCAAGCGCTCGTCGAAGTTCTACAAGAGCACCCTGTACAAGGAGCGCAAGCTCGGCAGGGACTTCGGGGAGGTCACCTTCGACTTCGCCGCGCGCGGCGCCGACGACTTCCGCGTGCTGCGCGAGTGGAAGTCGGCGCAGTACCGGCGCATGGGGCGCGCCGACAGGTTCGGGCAGTCCTGGGTGGTGGAGCTGACCGAGCGGCTGCACGCCATCGACTCGCCCACCTTCGCGGGCCCGCTGTCGATGATGTACGTCGACGGCCGTCCGGTCGCCGGGCATTTCGGGCTGCGCTCCGACACGGTGCTCATCGGCTGGTTCCCGGCCTACGACCCCGAGTTCGCCAAGTACTCCCCCGGCCTCATCCAGCATCTGCACATGGCCGAGGCCGCCGCCGAGATCGGCATCCGCTCCCTCGACCTGGGCATCGGCACCAACTCCGAGTACAAGGACGCGCTGCGCAGCACGGGCGCCCCCGTGGGCGAGGGGGTGGTGCGCCGCCGCACGATGGGCGCCGCGCTGCACCGCATGCGCCACGAGCCCGTCCGCCGGGTGCGCCGGCTGATCCTGGAGTCCCCCCGGATCTACGGCGCCGTCGACAAGGTGCTGCGCGCGTACGGCAGGCGCCGGTGATGCGCGACAGGGCCGGCCAGGACTGCATCCACGTGCCGTCGGGCCGGTTCGCCCTCTACCTGGCGCTGCGCCACTGGTTCAAGCCCGGCGACACGGTGCTGCTCGCGCCTACCAACTGCGAGATCGTGCTGTTCATGGCGCTGGCGGCCGGCCTGACGCCGGTGCTGGCGCCGGTCTCCTGGCGCGACGGCAACATCGACGTGCCCGCCGTCGACTGGACGGGCGTGTCGGGCGTGCTCACCACCCACCTGTACGGCCAGCCCGACCGGATCGCCGAACTGCGACAGGCCTGCGCGCACCACGGCGTCACGATCATCGACGACGCCGCCCACGCCATGCTGACCACGGTCGACGGGCGGCTGGCCGGCACGTTCGGGGCGGCGGGCGTCTACAGCCTGGCCAAGCACGGCCGCGCGATGTCCGGCGCCTATCTGACCTGCGCCGATCCGGCGGACCTGCGGACGCTGGCGCAGGCGAGGGACGACCTGCTCGTGCCGGGACGCCAGCTGGCCGCCGTCCTGCGGCCGGTGATCAGGGAGACGATCTACCGCACCGGGCTGGTGCGCCCGATCTGGCACGCGCTCAAGCGCCTGGGCCTGATGACCTGGACGGGGCACCGCCTGCCGTCCAGGGAGCCGGAGCTACGGGCGGCGCTGGCCGCGCGCGGGACGGGCGCGGCCGCCGACGCCGCGCTGCTGTCCGCCCTCGACTACTGGCTGTCGATCGACCAGGCGGACTGGCGGATGCGCCACGGTCCGCTCGTGCGCCGCTACCAGGACTCCAGGTTCCGGGTGATCGACCGCGAGCGGGAGGCGCGCCTGGCGGGCGTCCGGCTGCTGCGCGACACGCCCTGGGCCGCCGAGGGGGTGCGCCACGCCGAGCCCCAGCCGCTGCTGCGGGTCCCGCTCGTGGTCGAGGACAGGGACGCCGTCGTCGCCCGGCTCGAACAGCAGGGTGTGGTGCCCGGGTTCATCTACGACCCGCCGCTCCACGACTATCTCGACCTGGTGCCGGCCGGGCCGAACCCGGAGGCCGCGCGCTGGTGGACGAGCCATGTGCTGCCCGTCGACCCGCTGCGCGCGCGCCGGATCGCGGGGCTGCTGGCCGAGCTGGAGGTCCGGCCCGCCGTACCGCCGCCCATGTGACCCCGGGCGTGGCTGGCGTGGGTCCATGCCCGGGGCGAATGGCGTTCACATCCATCCGGGGGGCGCCATTCCCGCCGGTCAGACCTGAGAAAGAAAAAGCCTGTCGGCTTGGACCGTTTTCTTTCTCGCGAACACCACAAAGGTAAATGGCAATTCGCGTGTCCGCCACAGAATAAAATCTGGTCCGTGCGCAGATTATCCGCCGCCGAACGCCGCCTGTGGCGGGCCTTTCCCACGGGGGCGTGGGTGGACCTGCGCACGGGCGACAGGGAACTCGACGACCCGGCGCAGGCCGATCGCTGGGGCCGCGAGCGCGAGGTGCGGGCCGAGGTGATCGCCGCGCTGCTGCTCGGCGCGGTCGAGCGCACCCCCGGCCGGGTGGCGGGGGTACGGCTGGCGGGCGCCAGGGTGGTCGGCGCCCTCGACCTGTCCGGCGCGACCATCGACGCCACCCTCTACCTGCTCAACTGCCACCTGGCCGAGCCCGTCGACCTGTCCGACGCCACCGCCAGAGGTGTCCGGCTGCGCGGCTGCGAGCTGGCCAGGGTCAAGGGTTCGCGGATGAAGGTGGACGGCCTGTTCGAGCTGGACGGCTCGACGGTGCACGCGGGCGTGCGCCTGGACAACGCGCGGGTGTAGGGCCAGTGCCGCCTGTCCAGGACGACGATCACCGCGCCGCTGCCGCGCACCTCGACCTCGGAGTCGGCCCACGGCGACGTCCGCGAGCCCGAGGGCGGCGTCACTGACACGATGCACGAGTGGGCGCTGTGGGCGGGCGGCCTGTCGGTCGGCGGCGGCACCTTCCTGCGCGGGCTGCGCGCCCACGGCGACCTGCGGCTGATCGGCGGTACCTTCCCCGGCGGCCTCTACCTGGAGGGCGCGCACGTCGGCGCGGTCAACGCCGACTTCATGACCGCGGGCACCGCCGAGCTCAGCGCCGGCTTCCGGGCGGACGGCACGATCAGGATGCGCGGCGCACGCGTCGACGGGGTGCTGTCCTTCCACCATGCAGAGCTTCGTGCGGAGGGCCGGGCGCTGCACCTCAGCCACATGCAGGCGGACGAGGTGATCATGCGGCCCGACGTGATCGAGGGCGAGGTCAACTTCGGCTACTCGCGCTTCGGGGTGCTGCTGGACTCCCCCGACGCCTATCCGGGCGCGGTGCGGCTCAACGGCCTGACCTACGAGTCGCTGCGCGGTCCCTGGTCCCTGGCCGAACGGCTCGGCTGGCTGGGCCACGACCCCGGCGGGTACCGGCCGCAGCCGTACGAGCAGCTGGCCTCGTGGTACCGGCGCATCGGGCACGAGCCGGAGGCGCGGCGGGTGCTGCTGGCCAAGCAACGGCGGCGGCGCGGCACCCTGCGGCCGGCGGGCAAGGTGTGGGGGCGGCTGCTCGACGTCATGGTGGGCTACGGCTACCGCTCGTGGCTGGCGGGTCTGTGGGCGGCGATCCTGCTGACCGCGGGGACGGTCATCTTCACCCGCGTTCCGCCGGTCCAGGTCGACCCTGACCAGGTGCGCACGTTCAACGCGTTCGTCTACTCGCTCGACCTGCTGGTGCCGGTGAGTGTGTTCGAGGTGCGCGGCGCGTACGAGCCGGCCGGGTGGACGGCCTGGGTGGCGTGGACGCTGGTGGTCTCAGGCTGGGTGCTGGCCACCGCGCTGATCGCGGGCGCCACGCGGGTCCTTCGGCCAGCCTCCGGGGCCTGAGTCGGCGAAGGCGCCGTAGGAGGAGCTCTCCACCCGGAAGCGGGGCAGCGCGTGCGGGTGGTGGGCCTTCAGGTAGGCCACGAGGTGCTCGCGGGCGTCGGCCTTCAGGTCCCAGACCGAGGCCGAGTCGGCCGCGCTCATCAGTGCCCGCAGCTCCACCAGGCCGTTGGGCAGGATGTCGGTGACCTGGAGGGTCCAGTCCTTCTGGTCCCACAGCGGGTGGTCCTTGATGAAGCGGTGCAGTTCCTCGCGCAGCTCCGGTACGGGCACCGACCAGTCGACGCGGAAGTAGACGTGGCCGATGACCCTGCTGCCGTGCCTGGTCCAGTTCTCGAACGGGTTCTGGGTGAAGTAGGAGACGGGGAAGACCAGACGCCGCTCGTCCCACGAGCGGACCACGACGTAGGTGAGCGTGAGCTCCTCGATCCTGCCCCACTCGCCGTTGACCACCACCACGTCGTCGAGCCGCAGCGCGTCGCTGAAGACGAGCTGCAGCCCGGCGAGCATGTTGCCGATCGTGGACTGCGCCGCGATGCCGACGATCGCGCCGGCGATGCCGGCCGAGGCGAGCAGTCCGGCGCCGAGCGCGCGCACCTCGGGGAAGGTGAACAGCGCGGCGCCGAAGGAGATCACGATGATCACCGCCGCGGCGGCCCTGCGGACCAGCGCGATCTGCGTTCTGGCCCGCCTGGCTCTGCGGTTGTTCTCCT
This sequence comes from Nonomuraea sp. NPDC003727, assembly GCF_053586935.1. Taxonomy (NCBI): domain Bacteria; kingdom Bacillati; phylum Actinomycetota; class Actinomycetes; order Streptosporangiales; family Streptosporangiaceae; genus Nonomuraea; species Nonomuraea sp. NPDC003727. Next base: position 270,282 of record NZ_JBSFNE010000014.1, on the reverse strand, counting down.
CGACCTGTTCGAGCCGGTCGAGGACGACGTCGGTGACCGCGTAGGCGGCCTGGATGAGCAGCCAGGTGAACGCGGCGATGGTGAGGATGCCGGTGAGACGCTCGACGATGGGCAGCGCCGCGCTGCCGACCATGCTGGGCACGAACGCGGTGTTGAAGGCCACCACCGACGCCACGGCGAACGCCGGCCAGGTGCACCTGCGCACCAGATGCCCGACGAAGTCCCAGGTACGGGCGGCTCTCAGGAGGAGCCTGCGAACCAGCTCGACACAGACGACCGCTCCGAGGACGGATGCGATCAGGATGAGCCAGTTCACCGGCGCCACGATCATGCCCCCTAATGTCTCAGAATGTCTCGTCGAAGGTCACATTGCCCTCGACCGCGACCTGGTATGCCGACACCCTGCGCTCGAAGAAGTTCGCCAGCTCCTGCACGTCCTGCAGCTCCATGAACGCGAAGGGGTTGGCGGTTCCGTACCTGACGGGCAGGCCGAGACGGCGCAGCCGCTGATCGGCCACGTACTCAAGGTACTCGCGCATCTGCTCGACGGTCATTCCCGACATGCCATCGCCGCACAGGTCACGGGCGAAGGCCAGCTCGGCCGCCACCGCCTCCTCGATCATCCTGGTGACCTGCTCGCCGAGCTTGTCGTCGAACAGGTCGGGCTCCTCGGCGCGCACGGTGTCGACGACGCTGAAGGCGAACTCCATGTGCATCGACTCGTCACGGAAGACCCAGTTGGTGCCGGTGGCCAGGCCGCCGAGCAGGCCGCGGGAGCGGAACCAGTAGACGTAGGCGAAGGCGCCGTAGAAGAACAGGCCCTCGATGCAGGCGGCGAAGCAGATCAGGTTGAGCAGGAAGGCCCGGCGGTCCGCCCTGGTCTCCAGCCGCCGCAGGTCGGCCAGGGAGTCGATCCAGCGGAAGCAGAACTCGGCCTTGTCGCGGATGGAGGGGATGTTGTCGACGGCGGCGAAGGCCTTGACGCGCTCGTCCGGGTCGGGCAGATAGGTGTCGAGCAGCGTCAGGTAGAACTGCACGTGCACCGCCTCCTCGAACAGCTGCCTGGACAGGTACAGGCGGGCCTCGGGGGCGTTGACGTGCTGGTAGAGGTTGAGCACGAGGTTGTTGGCGACGATCGAGTCGCCGGTGGCGAAGAAGGCGACCAGCCGGTTGATGAGATGGCGTTCCTGGGGCGTCATCCTGGCCAGGTCGGCCAGGTCGCTGTGCAGGTCCACCTCCTCGACCGTCCAGGTGTTGCGGATGGCCGCCCGGTAGCGCTCGTAGAAGTCGGGGTAGCGCATCGGGCGCAGCGTCAGGTCCATGCCGGGGTCGAGCAGCACGTGGTTCTCCTTGCGGTGGGTCGTCGTCGGCGCGGCGGGCGAGGGCCTACTGGCAGGCTTCGCAGATCTCGGGGTTCTCCAGCGAGCAGGCGACGGCCTCGCTCACCGTGAAGGCGGGCTCTGGGGCGGGCTGAGCGGTCGCCTGCACGGTCGTCTGGGCGATCCTCGTCGCCGGGCGCGAGCGCAGGTAGTAGGTGGTCTTCAGCCCCTGCTTCCAGGCGTAGGCGTACATCGACGACAGCTTCCCGATCGTCGGCGTGGCCATGAACAGGTTCAGCGACTGCGACTGGTCGATGTACGGCGTCCGCGCCGCCGCCAGGTCGATGAGCGCCTTCTGCGGCAGCTCCCACGCGGTCCGGTACAGCGTCTTGAGCTCGGCCGGGATCCCGGGGATGTCCTGCACCGACCCGTCGGCCCGCTTGATCTCGTCGCGCATCTCCTGCGTCCACCGCCCGAGCCGCTGCAGGTCGGCGACCAGATACCGGTTGACCTGCAGGAACTCGCCGGACAGGGTCTCGCGCTTGAAGACGTTCGACACCTGGGGCTCGATGCACTCGTAGCATCCGGCGATCGAGGCGATCGTCGCGGTGGGCGCGATGGCGATCATGAGGGAGTTGCGCAGGCCGGTCCGGTCGATCTTGGCGCGCAGGGCCGTCCACGCGGGCGAGTCGCCGGCGCCGAAGTGGTCGGGGTGCAGCACCCCCTGGGCCGCCCTCGTGTCGCCGTAGGAGGGGTGGCGCCCGCGCTCGACGGCCAGGTCGGCGGAGGTGTCGTAGGCGGCCAGCGCGATCTCCTCGGCGATGCGCGTGGACAGCGCCAGCGCCTCGGCCGAGTCGAACGGCAGGCGCAGCGAGAAGAACACGTCGGCCAGGCCCATCACGCCGAGCCCGATCGGCCGCCACCGCAGGTTGGCGGTCTCGGCCTCCGGCGTCGGGTAGAAGCCCAGGTCGATCGTCTTGTCCAGGAAGCGCACCGCGGTCCGCACGGTGGCCCGCAGCCGGGCCCAGTCCATCGAGCCGCCGGCCAGGTGGGCGGCCAGGTTGATCGAGCCGAGGTTGCAGACGGCGGTCTCGCCGTCGCTGGTGACCTCGAGGATCTCGGTGCAGAGGTTGGACAGGTGGATGACGTTCTCCGGGCGCGCGGTCTGGTTGGAGGCGCGGTTGGCGGCGTCCTTGAAGGTCATCCAGCCGTTGCCGGTCTGCGCGAGCGTGCGCATCATCCGGCCGTAGAGGGTGCGGGCCGGGATCTGGCGGGTGTGCAGGCCGGCCGCCTCCGCGGCCCGGTAGGCGTCGTCGAACGCCTCGCCGTACAGGTCGGTGAGGTGCGGCACCTCCTTGGGGTCGAACAGCGACCACACCTGGTCGGCCTCGACGCGGCGCATGAACTCGTCCGGCACCCAGTTGGCGAGGTTGAGGTTGTGGGTGCGGCGGGCCTCCTCGCCGGTGTTGTCGCGCAGTTCGAGGAACTCCTCGATGTCGGCGTGCCAGGTCTCCAGGTAGACGCAGGCCGCGCCCTTGCGGCGGCCGCCCTGGTTGACGGCGGCGACACTGGAGTCGAGCGTGCGCAGCCAGGGGACGATGCCGTTGGAGTGGCCGTTCGTGCCGCGGATGAGCGAGCCCCGGGAGCGGACCCTGGTCCAGGCGATGCCGATGCCCCCGGCGTACTTCGAGAGCCTGGCGACCTGGCCGTAGCGCTCGTAGATGCCCTCGAGGTCGTCGCGCGGCGAGTCGAGCAGGAAGCAGGACGACAGCTGCGCGCGGCGCGAACCCGAGTTGAACAGGGTGGGCGAGCTCGGCAGGTAGGACAGCGTGGACATCAGGGCGTACAGTTCGGCGGCCTCGGCGACCGAGGCGGAAAGGCCGCACGCCACGCGCAGCAGGAAGTGCTGCGGGCGCTCGAGCACGCCGCGCGTGTCGGGGTGGCGCAGCAGGTACCGGTCGTAGACGGTGCGCAGCCCGAAGTACTCGAACCTGTCGTCGGCGCTCTCGTCCACCAGCGCGTCGAGGGCGGCGGCGTGGGCGGCCACGAAGGCGGCCAGCCCGTCCTGGAGCAGGCCGGCGGCGTGGGTGGCCGCGATCGACTCGGAGAAGGTCCGCACGCCGTGCGCGGCGGCCTCGTCGGCGATCTCCTCGGCCAGCAGCCTGGCGGCCACCCTGGAGTTCTCCGGATCGGCGATCACCCTGGCGGCGGCCTCCTCGATGGCCAGCCGGCGATCCACCTCTACGGTCTGCGTCACGCTCTCTCCTCGCGAGCTCGGCCTCGTGAGGGCAGGCGAGAGCGCGCGGGCATGCCGCGAGGCCCCCCGGCCCTCCCTCGAGGCCATGGACAGGTCACACCGCTGGCAGGTCTTCGGACTCGCGGGCGTTCGTCAGCTTCCTACTGGCCGTCGCTTCCCAGGCCATGGGCCCAGTGCGTCGTGACGGCGGTCGTTCCCGCTCACCGCTGCGGGGCAGCGCCGGATTCGCACCGGCTTCCCTTTTTGCTCCGCCCTGATCGGGCGAACCAGCGACGACCAGGATCCTACATCTAGTGGCCGCGGGCGCAACTACCCCAACATGTCGATGAGGCCGAGGTCCTTGAGCACCTCACGGGTCCGCTCGGTCTCCGACCCGAGCCACACGCCGAAGTCGCCGCCGCTGAGGGGAATCGGCTTCCACCCTCTCGTACGGCACGCATCCGCCCACTGCCGGGACCCGGTGATCTCCTCGAGGATCGCGACCGCCTGGGCGTGCTCGCGCTCGGTCATCTCCCCCGGCCCGAGCACCCCGCACCAGTCGGCGAAGTCGACCCGCACGCCCGACTCCAGCAGCGTCGGCGCCTCGATGCCGTCGACCGGTTCGGCGGAGGAGACGGCCAGCACCCTGACCTGGCCCTTGTCGATGCGCTTGCGCCAGTCGCCGAGCGGCCCGGCGGCGACGGCGGCCCGGCCCACGAGCAGCGCCGCGGCCGCGTCGTGCGTGGTGGGATAGCCGGCGTAGTCGAGCACCCTGGCGTCGGCGCCGAGCCCGCGCGCGACCAGCCCGAACAGCAGGTGGTCGGTGCCGCCCTGGGGCCGGCCCGCCAGCACCGTGGCGCCCGGGTCGGCGAGCAGCCGCCCGGCGAAGTCGTCGAAGCCGCGCAGCAGCGAGGCGGCGGGCACGACCAGCACCTCGACGTCGCCCACCAGCCTGGCCAGCGGGGTGCCGGCCGCCTTGGAGCCGTTGCGCAGGGCGGTCGCGAGCGCGGGCAGGCCCGTCACGGTCAGCGAGGTCCCGCCGTCGGCGACGCCGCTGTATCTGAACTGGCCCGCCAGGACCTTCGCGACGGGGATCCACGCCTCTCCGCCCGGCACGACGGTGAAGCTGGCTCCCTGCCGGGGGACCGTGGCGCCGCACCCGGCCAGGCACGCCAGCGCGGCCACCGTCCCCGGCACGAACGCTGCCACGAACTCCCGACGGCGCATGCGCGCCCCTCCCCGTCGCCCCCAACCCTTGTACAGGATGTTATTGGATGATCACCTTGCGTCACACCTCGGGGGTGGCGGGCAGGTCGGCGGGAACGGCGAGCAGCCGGATGTGGAGGGGCCTGGCCTCCGGCGGGGCGTCGGCGGCCCGCCGGCTGTACTTCTTCAGCAGCAGGATGTACTCCTCGAAGAAGTCCTCCAGCTCGTCCAGCCGCATCCGGCCGAGCGCGCGCGACACCTTCACCCAGGCGGGGTCGGCCTGGTAGGCGGCGGGCAGCTGCTCCAGGAGGATCCGCTTGTCCTCCTCCAGCCCGATCCGGTGGAACTCGGCGAGGACCGGGCGGTCCTCGGGGGCGAGCTGGGCGGGCAGCGGCAGCCTGATGTCGCCCGTCTCCGCCCTGCGCCACCACCGCTCGCGCCCGGTGGACCGCTCGGGGATCTCCTCGATGAATCCGTACTTCTCCAGCTGGCGCAGGTGGTAGCTGGTCGTCCCGGTCTTGGCGTCGAGCAGCGAGCCGAGCGTCGTGGACGTGGCCGGGCCGTGCAGGCCGAGGTGGCGCAGCATCGCGCGGCGCATGGGATGGGCCAGGGCCTTCAGCTTGCCGGGATCGTCCAGAACCCAGGGCTCGTCATCCTTCATGACGATCACCCTAGTACTCCAGAAGGATTTCTGCAGACATCTCTTTGCCGAGAGTTCTCTGCAGACTATCTTCGGCAATATGACGCGATTCGTGAAGACAGTGATGCCGGCGCTGCTGGCGCTCTTAGCGGCACTCGGCCTGGCCGGGGCGGCTCAGGCCGCGCCCCCGGCCCCGCCCGCCGTACCCGTGCCCGGCGACCTGGCGGCGACGGAGGTGAGCTTCGCCGGCAGCGGGCTCACCCTGCACGGCACGGTCCTGGCCCCCAGGAACCGGCGCGGCGCGCTGCCGGGGATGGTGCTCGTGCACGGGGCCGGCGCCGGCACGCCCAGGACCAAGCTCATGACCGAGGCCGTGGAGTTCGCCAGGCGCGGCATGGCGGTGCTGGTCTACGACAAGCGGGCGGCGGGCTACTCGACCTTCCGGCGCTCCTACTCGCAACTGGCCGACGACGCGCTCGGCGCGGTGGCGGCGCTGCGCCGGCAGACCGGGGTGGACCCGGGCAAGGTCGGGCTCTGGGGGCTCAGCGAGGGCGGATGGGTGGTGCCGCTGGCCGCCTCCCGCTCCCGGGACGTGGCGTTCGTCGTGCTGGTCGGCGCCAACTCCCTCGAGCCGCTGCGCCAGCAGTCGTGGGCGGTCATGGCGGGCCTGCGCAAGGCGGGCGTGTCCGGGGCCCTGCCCGGCAGGGCGGTCCCCACGCTGTACCGGGCGATCTCCGCGGGCGGGCTGTTCCCCGAGCCGTGGCACGACCCGCTGTCTGTGCTGCGCGCTGTCCGCCAGCCGGTCCTCGCCATCTGGGGCACCCACGACCTGCTCACCCCGCCGCGGGAGAGCCCGCCGCTGATGGCGCGGGCCCTGGCCGAGGGCGGCAACGAGCACGTGACGCTCCGGCTGTTCCCCGGCGCCGAGCACGCCGCCCACCTGACCCCCGACGGCGGCGTCACCCGGCTGCCCGAACTGGCCCCCGGCTACGCCGACCTGGTCGGCTCCTGGGTGTCGGACGTCGCCACGGGCCGGGCGCCGCGGACGAGCCCGCCCCCCGCCGCCCCCCGGGCGCACCAGGCCTCGGCGACCGTCGCGGTGCCGCCGCCCGCCTGGTGGGAGTCGGCGCCCGTGCAGACCGCGGCGCTGCTGCTGTTCCTGACCGCCTTCCTCGGCTACCCGCTCACCGCGGCCGCCCGCCGGATCAGGCGCCTGGCCACGGCTTCGGGCGCACGGGGATCCCGCGAAGGGGCCTCCGGCACAGGGCGTCCAGGCGCGGCGGCCTCCGGCACAGGGCGTCCAGGCGCGGCAGCCTCCGACACAGGGCGTCCGGGCGCGGCGGCCTCCGACACAGGGCGTCCAGGGGCGGCGGCCTCCGGCACCGGAAGATCCGGGGCGGAGGAATCCGGCGCGAACGAAGCCGGGGCGCGGTGGGCCGGGGCGCGGTGGGCCGGGGCGGGCGGATCCGGCGCGAGGGGAGCCGGGGCGGCGCCGAGGGTGCTGGCGGCCTCCGGTCTGGTCGTGGTGCTCGGCGGCTTCGCGTACCTGACCTACCTGATCATGACCGGTGGCAAGCTGGCCCAGCCCGGCCCCGTGCTGGCGGGACGGCCCGTGCTCTGGCTGGCGTTGCAGGCGCTGACGGTGACCGTCGCCGTCACCACCGTCCTGACCGCCCGCGCCTGGCGCGCGGTCGAGCGGCGCGCGGAGCGGGTACGGCTCGGCCTGCTCGTCACGGCGGGCGCCGTGATGATCCCCTGGGCCCTCTACTGGGGCCTGCTGCTGCCGTGAAAGCGGCAGGCCGTCCGGGGGGCGGGCCGTCCGGGGGGCGAGCCGTCCGGGGTGCAGGCCGTGCCGGGGTGCAGGCCGTGCCGGGGTGCAGGCCGCACGGCCGCTCCGCCCGCACGGCCGCTCCGCTACTCGACCGTGACGCTCTTGGCCAGGTTGCGCGGCTTGTCGACGTCGCGCTCCAGGGCGACCGCCGCGTGGTAGGCCAGCATCTGCAGCGGGATGGTGAGCAGGATCGGGTCGAGCTCGATCTCGTTCTTCGGGATCACGATCACGTCGTCGGCCAGCTTGGCCTCGGGCTCGCGATGGCCGACCATGAGCACCCGCCCGCCGCGCGCCCTGATCTCGCCGAGCGTGGTGAGGTTCTTGTCGAGCAGCTCGTCGTCGGGCACGATCGCCACCGTCGGCAGCTCGGGGCCGATCAGCGCGAGCGGCCCGTGCTTCAGCTCGCTGGCCGGGTAGGCCTCGGCGTGGATGTAGGAGATCTCCTTGAGCTTCTGCGCGCCCTCGCGGGCCACCGGGTAGCCGCGCACCCTGCCGACGAACATCATGCTCGGGTGCCCCGCGTACTTCCTGGCCAGCTCGGCGATGCGGTCGCCCTGCTGGAGGATCTTCTCGATCTGCGCGGGCAGCTCGCGCAGCCCCTCGACGATGCGGCGGCCGTCGGCCGGCGACAGGTCGTGCACCCGGCCGAAGTGCAGGGCCAGCAGGGCGAAGGCGACCGCGGTCGAGGTGAAGGCCTTGGTGGAGGCCACCGACACTTCGGGGCCCGCGTGCAGGTAGATGCCGCCGTCCACCTCCCTGGCGATCGCGCTGCCCACGGCGTTGACGATGCCGATGACCCGCCCGCCCTTGCGCTTGAGCTCCTGGACGGCCGCCAGCGTGTCGTAGGTCTCGCCGGACTGGCTGATGGCGACGTAGAGGGTGTCGGGGTCGACGACCGGGTTGCGGTAGCGGAACTCGCTGGCGGGCTCGGCGTCCGCGGGGATGCGGGCCAGCTCCTCGATGAGCTGCGCGCCGATCTGGCCGGAGTAGTAGGCGCTTCCGCAGCCGATGATCTTCACGCGGCGGAAGGAACGGGTCTCGCGGGCGTCCATGTTGAGGCCGCCGAGGTGGGCGATGTGGAAGCGCTCGTCGAGGCGGCCGCGCAGGGTCCTGGCGATCGACTCGGGCTGCTCGGAGATCTCCTTGAGCAGGTAGTGCTCGTAGCCGCCGGTGTCGTAGTGGCCCGCGTCCCAGTCGACGGTCAGCGGCTCCTTGGCGGTCTCGCGCCCTCCGCTGGCGAAGGTGTGGAAGCCGTCGGCGGTCAGGACGGCCAGCTCGCCGTCCTCGAGGTGGACGACCTGGCGGGTGTAGCGGACGAGGGCGGCCACGTCGGAGGCGGCGAACATCTCCTTCTCGCCGAGGCCCAGGACGATCGGGCTGCCGTTGCGGGCGACCACGATCTCCTTGGGCCGCTCGGCGTCGACGACCGCGATGCCGTAGGTGCCGACGATGCTCTTGAGCGCCTTCCTGACCGCCGCCTCGAGCGTGTCGGTCTCGGTCACCGTACGGGCGATCAGGTGCGCGAGCACCTCGGTGTCGGTCTCGGAGGCGAAGGTCACGCCCTCGGCGACGAGCCTGGCGCGCAGCTCGTCGGCGTTCTCGATGATGCCGTTGTGGACGACCGCGATGCGCTCGTCGGACGACAGGTGGGGGTGGGCGTTCTCGTCGCTCGGCACGCCGTGGGTGGCCCAGCGGGTGTGCCCGATGCCGAGCGCGCCCTTGAACCTGGCGGGTACGGCCTTGGCCAGGTCGGCCACGCGTCCCTTGACCTTACGCAGCTTGAGGCCCTTGTTCGAGACCACCACCCCTGCCGAGTCGTAGCCGCGGTACTCCAGGCGCTGAAGCCCCTCCAGCAGGATGGGCGCGGCATCCTTGCTGCCGACATAGGCGACGATTCCGCACATGGGCCAACCTTCCTATCCGTAGACGATCCTGCGCAGCTGGCGCAGCGACAGCTCGGGAGCCGCCACGCGCCGCACGGGTAGTTCCGCCGCGATCCTCGGGAAGATCTCGTCGTTGGTGAGGCCGCGAGACTTCAGCTCGCCGTGGCGGCGCCGTACGAACTCCTCGACCGGCTCGGAGAAGTAGGCCACCACGTCGGCCACCACGCGCGCCGCCTCACCGGGATCGAGCTGGCTCGTCCTGGTCAGGTGCGCGATGAGGTCCTCGTAGGGATGCACAGGGCAGGACACTACGCATGGATCACACGACACGCCAACATCCTGCCCGAAATCGGGCAGGAATTCGCTCGATCGGATACGACACGCCGAAGGGCGGGATGCCCGCAAGCCCCGTAGGCGCTGACAACGCGCGCAGAGATCGCCATACCCCTCGAAAACACGAGCCACATGCCCTTTACGCTACGTAATTGACTGGTCTCGCATCGCAGGGGGTTCTCATGCTCTTCTGGGCCGCCGCACTTCTCGTCGCGCTCGCCCCAGGAGGGGCGCAGGAGGATTTCCGGGCCGCGGCCAAGGAGTACGGCGTGCCGGAGAGCGTGCTGCTCGGGGTCTCCTACCTCGAGTCGCGCTGGGACTCCCACGACGGGCGGCCCAGCGTGTCGGGCGGTTACGGGCCGATGCACCTGGTGGACGCGGAGGCCGTACCGCAGGAGGGGCATGACCACACGGGCGACCCGCGCGGCGACGACGCGCGCCCCATGCGCATCGCCCCCGCGCACCCGCCCGCACACCCCGGCGCCCGCTCCCCCACCGCCACCCGTGACGCAGCCGCCGGTGACGCCGCCGCCGGTGGCTCCTCCTCCGGTGACTCTGCCGCGGGTGACTCTGCCGCGGGTGACACCGCCACCAGTGACGCCGCCGCCGATCAGGACGCGCCGACCCTGCAGCGGGCCGCGCTGCTGACCGGGCTGCCCACCGAGACGCTGCGGCGCGACCGGGCGGCCAACATCCGGGGCGGCGCCGCGCTGCTGGCCGACCGGCAGCGCAGGCTCGGCGCCCCGCTCAGCGCCGAGCCCACCGCCTGGTACCAGGCCATCGCCGCCTACGCCGGCCCGTCCTTCGCCGGCGAGGTGTTCGAGGTGCTGCGCGAGGGCGCCGAGCGCCGCACCGACGACGGCTCGCTGGTCCGCCTGCCGGCCGCCCCCGTGCCGGTGTTCAGGACGGCGTCCGCCGCGAACACCGAGTGCCCCGCCACCCTGGCCTGCGAGTGGATGCCCGCCGCCTACAAGCGCTTCGGCAAGGACGACTACGGCAACCACGACAGGATGCGGACCGAGCGGCCCATCGACTACATCGTGATCCACGACACCGAGGGCTCGTACGGCGGTATCCCCACGCTGGTCAAGGACCCCAAGTACGTCAGCTGGCACTACACGATCCGGTCCGGCGACGGGCACGTCGCCCAGCACGTGGCGACCAAGGACGTGGCGTGGCACGCGGGCAACTGGGACGTCAACACCCGCTCGATCGGCATCGAGCACGAGGGGTTCATGGCCAGGGGCGGCAGCTGGTACACCGAGGCGATGTACCGCTCCTCCGCCCGGCTGGTGCGCTACCTGGCGAACAAGTACGACGTGCCGCTCGACCGGGCGCACATCATCGGCCACGACAACGTCCCAGGCGCGAGCGCCTCGGCCATCCCCGGCATGCACAACGATCCCGGGCCCTACTGGGACTGGGCGCGCTTCTTCGCCATGATGGAGGCCCCCCTCGGCGACGAGGCGGAGGACGGCAGGTCCGTGGTCATCAAGCCCGACTACGACGCCCACCGGCCCGACTTCGTCGGCTGCGTCCGCAAGCGTCCCGCCAAGCTGTGCGAGCCGCAGGGCGCCGCCAGCGTCTGGCTGCACACCGAGCCGCGCGACGACGCGCCCCTCGTCGACGACGTCGGCAAGCGGCAGAAGGGCGCCTCCACCTACAGCGTCTACGACCACAGCGCCCGCGCCAGCGCCGGCCAGCGCTACGCCCTCGCCGACACCAGCGGCGACTGGACGGCCATCTGGTACCTCGGCCAGAAGGCCTGGTTCCGCAACCCGCCCGACCAGCCCACCGCCGTCCGCGCCGCCGGCCCGCTGGTCACCCCCGTCCACGACCAGGTCAAGGTGTACGGCAGGGCCTACCCCGAACGGTCGGCCTACCCGCCGGGCGTGCGCTTCCAGGAGCTCACGCCGCTGCCGTACCGGCTGGGCAGGGGGCAGCTCTACTCGCTCGGGCAGACGGTCAGGGGCACCTATCTGGCGGCGTCGCATTTCAACCCGGCCAAGCACGTCATGGTGCGCGGCAGGATCCGCTACCACCAGATCCAGCTCGGCCACCGGCTGATGTTCGTCAAGGCCGACGACGTGCGGATCGTGTCATGAAAGTCGGGCCCCCCGCACCTCGCTGCGCACACGCACTCTCCAAAGGCGATATGGTTTTCCCGTGGCCGACGAGCACATCGCCGGATCTCACGCGGAAGTGGCTCAGTGGTAGAGCATCACCTTGCCAAGGTGAGGGTCGCGGGTTCGAATCCCGTCTTCCGCTCGGAGCACGATCTCCTGGTGGAGTGGCCGAGAGGCGAGGCAGCGGCCTGCAAAGCCGTCCACACGGGTTCAAATCCCGTCTCCACCTCGGGCGTCACGCGGAACCTCGCGGATCCGCTAAAGTAGGTAAAGCGCCATGCGGAAGTGGCTCAGTGGTAGAGCATCACCTTGCCAAGGTGAGGGTCGCGGGTTCGAATCCCGTCTTCCGCTCTGAGTGACAACTCGATACGGACGATTAGCTCAGCGGGAGAGCGCTTCCCTGACACGGAAGAGGTCACTGGTTCAATCCCAGTATCGTCCACCACGCTTCAGAGCCCCAGCTCACGGCCGATGCCGCGAGTCTGGGGCTTCTCGCTTTTCATGGACTTTCGTGGTTGCTGTCAGCACATGTGCTGACGTTGAGGGCCGCGCGCCGGATCGTGGCCAGGATGCCGGCAAGAAGCGGTCACAAGTCGCGCCAAGTGCGGCACCAGTGGGCGTCGGCATCATGTCTCCCTTCCTCCTTGAGAAAGGGACATCCATATGAGAAGGACAGCGATGCTGCTGAGCGGTTTGCTGCTCACCAGCCTGCTGGCCGCCAGTCCGGCGCTCGCCGCCCCCACCGGGAAGACCGCCGCCCTCCCCGCGAAGACAGCCGCCGCCACCGTGAAGACAGCCGTGGCCAGTGTCAAGGCGAGCCCCGCGAAGTCGGGCGAGTGCCCCACCACGGTGGGCTTCTCCGCGGTGGTGGCGGCCAAGGGCGCGGGAACCGTCCGCTACCGCTGGGTGCGTGGCGACGGAAGCAAGGGCGTCATCAGGAGCTTCCGCGTCAACGGCGTGCGCAGGGTCGTGGTGAAGGAGCGTCAGACGTTCGACCGGACCACCTCGGGCTGGCAGGCCGTCGAGATCCTCGGCAGGCGCGGCCTGTCCGGCAAGGCCCGTTTCGACGTCACCTGTACGGGCCCCGGCACCGTGTGGGACGGTTCCCACCTGCTGCCCGCGCGGATGGACAGGCCGCTGGTCGCCGCCGCCCACGTCGACGGTCCGCCGGTCCACCACGGCCCCTGCCCCACGACCGTGACGTTCACCGCCACCATCCAGGTCTCGCGCACCCCTGCGACTGTCGACTACCAGTGGATCGACAGCGCCACAGGTGAGGGCCGGCCGGAGACGGTCTTCTTCGCCGCGGGCGGCCCCCGCGTCCGCCAGGTGACACTGCCGCTGGCCGTCGGCGACTCCACCAGCGGGTGGAAGGCCGTTCACATCCTCAACGCGAACGGCCACGACTCGGGGCGGGCCATCTACCAGGTGACCTGCAAGGGCACGCCGGCCACGCCCACACCCACGCCCACGCCGACCTCCACGCAACCGCCGGCGCACAAGCCGGAGGCAGAGATCTTCGACCTCTCTCCGGGTGACTACGCGGGTCGTTGCACCGAGCCGGTCGAGTACCAGGCCGTCGGCCGCGTCAAGCTGCCGGCGGGACCGGCGCAGAGGGTCACCTACTGGTGGAGGCTGGACGCCACCCAGTGGGAGTCCAGGGAACTCGACTTCCCCGCGAGCGAGCAGCCCCGGGCTCTGGCCGTCACCGCCACCTGGAAGCTCACCTCCAACGACGGAGGCTCCCACAAGCTGACTCTCAAGGCCGAAGGCGGCGCCGCTCCGGCGGAGCGGGTGTTCACCTTCAGCTGCGCGGCCCAGCCCGACCCCGCCAGGCTGACCGTCCGGTACCTGCTGACGCCTCGGTTCAAGGGGACGTGCACCGGCAACCTGACCCTCCAGGCGTCCGGGGTGGTCACGACGGATCGCGCGACCACGATGCGGTACCGCTTCGTCGTGGACGGCGTGCCGGGCCCGACCAAGACGCAGGAGCTCGCGCCCGGCACCAGCCGGGAGATCGCCGAGGTCTGGACCAACAGGGCGACGAGCAGCGGCACCGGCGTCGTGCGGCTCGAGGTCCTCAATCTGAACGAGCCGGTCAAGGAGGCGGCCTACGCCTGGACCTGCGTTCCGGAGGACACCTCGGGCGCGGTGCGCATCAGGGAGCTCTCGACCAGCGGCTACGACGGCGACTGTGTGGAGACGCCCCAGCTCGGGATCTACGCCGCACTCGTCGCGGCCGCGGGCACGGAGGTGACCTACCGCTGGGTCGTCGGCGGGGTGCCCATGGGCGCCGTGAAGACCACGACCCCGGCCAACGGCATCATCTCCATCGGGCAGGGTTGGCGCTGGGAGGACAGGCCGAACGGACCGGTCAGGTTCGAGGTCCTGAGCCACGACAAGCCGGCCGCTGAAATCACCGTCCCTGTGACCTGCCGGAAGTAGCGCACGGGAGACACGGCGTGCCCATGGGTTCACCCGTGGGCACCGCCTGCGTTCGGGGCTCGGCGGCAGGTCCCGGTGTCGCCGCGGGACGGCCATGGGGATCAGCGGCCGAGCCCCGCGTCCCTGGCGCGGAGGATGGCCTCGGCCCGGTTGGCGACGTGCAGCTTGGCGAAGATGTTGGAGACGTTGTTGCGCACGGTCTTCGGTGACAGGAACAGGGCGGCCGCGATCTGCGGGTTGGACCGGCCCGCGGCGATCAGCGCGAGGATCTCCCGCTCGCGCGGGGTGAGCTGCGGGAACGTGGCGTCGTCCGGCCTGGTGGCCGGGCCTGAGAAGTACTCGGCCACGCGCCGCGCGACCGAGGGGCCGAAGATGGCCTCGCCGTGGGCGACGGCCTGGATGGCACGGACGATCTCGGCCTGGTTGGCGCCTTTCAGCAGGTAACCGCGGGCTCCTGCGCGCATCGCCTCGAACAGGGTGGCGTCCTCCTCCGACATCGTCAGCATGAGGACGCCGATGTGCGGGCTGTCCGCGACCACGCGCCGCGTCGCCTCGATGCCGTCGAGGCCGGGCATGGCGACGTCCATGACGACGATGTCGGGCTGCAGGGCGGCGGCGCGTTCCACCGCCTCCAGACCGGTCGCCGCGGTGCCGGCCACGTCGATGCCGGGGATCGAGCCCAGCAGTACCGCCAGCCCGTCGCGGTAGATCGGGTGGTCGTCCGCGAGCAGCACGCGGATCGGTTCATCGGACACCTGCCACCTCCATGGTCTGCTCCAGCGGAAGCCTCGCGCGCACGAGCGTGCCACCGCCGGGCGGGCAGCTGACCTCGCAGTCTCCGCCCAGCTCGGCGGTGCGTTCGCGCAGCGACAGCATGCCGACCCCGGCCACGACGTCAGGTTCGATGCCGGAGCCGTCGTCGCGCACGAGCACCTCCAGTGCCCCGTCCCGCACGCCGAGTGAGATGTCGCAGCGCCCGGCGTCGGCGTGCCGTGCCACGTTGGCCAGCGCCTCCGACACGATACGGTATGCCGCGACCTCGACCGCGGCAGGCAGCGGGGCGAGCCCGTCGCCGGACACGACCACGTGCAGGCCGCCTGCGCGGACGCGCCCGGCCTGCTGCTCCACCGCGCGGAGCAGGCCGAGCTCGTCGAGCGCCGGCGGGCGCAGGTCGTGCACCAGACGGCGGACATCGGCCAGCACGGTCGAGACCTCGGCGGCCGTCTGCTCCAGGATGCGATCGGACTCCGCGGGCGCGGTGGCGGCCAGGTTGCGGGCGGTCTCGATGCGCAGGGCCACGGCGCCCAGGCTCGGCCCGAGCCCGTCGTGCAGGTCACGGCGCAGCCGGCGGCGCTCCTCCTCACGGGCGAGCACGAGCTGGGCGCGGATGCGTTGCAGGTCGGTGCTGAGCTCGCTGGCCCTGGCCGCCGCGGCGGCCTGCCGTACGAGGTCGCCGAGCAGCCGCTGGTCGCGTTCCGTCAGGTCGGCTCCGCACAGCACCAGGCGGCCCACCGCTTCGGCGCGGTAGGCGACGGGCAGCGAGACCGACGGGCCGCGCGGTGAACCGTGCTCGACCACGGACCGCACGCCGCCCGGCCGCTCGATCTCCACCCGCACGTACGGCAGCCGGAACGCCTCCGCCACTGTCCGGGCCAGGGCGAGGAGTTGCTCGTCCGGCTCTATGGCGAGCTCGAGCCGCTGGGCGAGGGTGGAGACCATCGCGTACGGATCATCGCGCGCCCCGCGGACGAGCCGCCGTGCCGCCCGCCACAGCCAGGTGCGCAGCGGCGCGTAGGCGACCGCCACGATCGCGGTCGCGGCCAGCGCGGAGTCGCGTTCGCCGAGCACGCTGCCCGCGAGGGTGAACACCGCCACATCGATCACCACCACCGCGACCGCGAGCACGCCGTACAGGAACGTCGCGGGCAGCAGCCGGTCGATGTCGTACAGGCGGTATTTGCTCACCGCGACCAAAACGGCGCCCGAGGTGAGCCCGAGCGCAGCGCACAGCAGCAGCGGCGGCAGCTCCGGCGGGGCCACCAGCGGCAGCGGCAGCACGAACATGCCCACCAGCGCCGCCCAGGTCAGCCAGCGGATCTGCGCCCGCCGCTCCGGATCCGCGACGCGGTAACGGTGCACCATGACCGCGAAAGGCACCACGAGGCTCACCGGCACCGCGGCACTGGCGACTTCGAGCACGGGCAGCCAGACCTCGTAGGGCAGGCCGACGCTGAACGGGTCGAGGTCGAGCCGGGCGATCTCGGGAGGCAGCGGGGCCGCGTCGTAGCGGGTCAGCACGGCCATCGGCGCGAACGCCCAGACGGCGGGCAGCAGCGCGGTCAGCGCGAGACTGGCCGCCGACAGCCACCGCCATCCTCTGCCGGACGGCAGGCGCCCGTCAGGGAACAGCAGGATCAGCAGCGGCAGCCCGATCAGCAGCGCGGCGCCGAACCGGGCGTAGAACCAGTAGGCGAAAGCGGCCCATGGCGCGCCGGGGGACACGTAGATCGCGTGCACCGCCCACGCGCCGAGGAAGCCGTTCAGCGCCCAGGCGAGCCCGGAGAGCGTCAGCACCCATGCGACCGGATGCCGGGGCAGCCGCCGCAGCAACAGCGCGCCGGGCACGGCCTGGGCCAGCCCCGCCAGCGCGGAGGGCCAGCCGGCCTCGTCGAGGTCGCTGTTCGGCGGAAGGGCCACGCCGGCGTTGCCGACGTCCAGCAGTACGGTGCCGACCAGCAGCGCGGCCGCGCACACCGTCACGGCCACCGGCAGGACCACGGGCCTGCGGGCAGAACTCGACGCCGGCATCCCTGCCGGTCCGGCATTCATCACCCGAGCATTGTCGCCGGGTTCGTGTCCTGATGTCCCGGGACAGCCTGTCCCGGGACAGCGGGCCGAGCGCCGGGACCTGAGTGGGGACGGGCGACCCTGCCGGCCCGGGACGGCGGACGCGCATCGTGGACCCCGTCGCCATTCGCAACCGGAGGGAAAGCATGGACGCCCGCATCACAGACGAGCCGGCCAAGGCTCGCACGGATCTCCAGATCATGAACGGCTCGCCGGGCACCGGCCGTCGACCGATCGGCGTCGCCGCCGTCCGCCTCGCCGGCGCCGGGCTCACGGCGGGCACGCTTTCCTGGGCATCGGCCATCTTCGTCTTCGGCTCGACCGGCGTCGGCGTGGGAGAGCGCGTCGTGGACCTGACCGGCCTGCTGTTCCAGCTCGGCGTGTTCTGCCTGCTGTGGGTGCAGATGAGGACCCAGGCCATCGGAACCTCCCGCGCCGCCGCCGTGGCGCTCAGGGTCGAGGCGGTCCTGCTGGGCATGGCCAGCGTCTGGTCGTTCCTGCACGGCGTCCTGCCGGACGACGTGAAGAACGCGGACTGGCTGGCCGCGCTCGACCTCTGCTGGCCGCTGTCGATGCTGGGCATGGCCGCCATCAGCGTGAAGCTGGCGGTCGCGGGCCGGTGGGTCGGGAAGCTGCGCTGGTGGCCGCTGGTCGCGGAGAGCTGGGCCGTCGTGACGGTCCCCTCCTACCTGGTGCTCGGCGAGGACGTGTCGCGCTGGGTGGGCGGTGGGCACCTGGTCGTCGGGTACGCCGCGCTCGGGGTGCTGCTTGCCGTCCGGCCCGGCCACGTGGCCTTCGTCCCGTCCGAGAAGGCGTGAGCGAGTACAGGTGGAATTTCGAGTCCTGGGTTCTCTGGAGGTGCGCGACGCCGAGGGAGGACCCGTCGAGCTGGGCGGTCCGCGCCCGCGCGCCGTACTGGCCCGGCTGCTGATCGCGCGGGGCGCGGTGGTCTCCGCCGACGCCCTGCTCCACGACCTGTACGGCGACGCGCAGCCGCCCAGCGCCCTGGCGACGCTCCACTCGTACGTGTCGAACCTGCGCCGCGCGCTCGAACCCCGACGCCCTCCGCGCACCAGGCCCACCCTGCTGATCGGCCGCCCGCCCGGTTACCTGCTGGCGACGGACCGGGTGGACGCGGTCCGCTTCGCCGACCTGGTGGGCCGGTCGGAGCTGCGTTCGCCGGGGGACGCGCTGGTCTGTCTGGAGGAGGCCATGGGGTTGTGGAGGGGCGCGCCGTACGAGGAGTTCGGCGACCAGCTATGGGCGCTCACCGAGGTGAGCCGGCTGCACGAGTTGCGGCTCACCGCCGTCGAACGGCACGCCCGCACGCTGCTCGACCTGGGCCGCCCGCAGGCCGTGCTCGCCTTCCTGGAGGCCGAGACGATGGCCAACCCGCTGCGCGAGCGGCTGTGGTGCCTGCTCGCGCTGTCGCTGTACCGCACGGGGCGTCAGGCGGAGGCGCTGGCCGTGCTCCGGCGCGCGGCCGACCTGCTGGCCGATCAGCTCGGCCTCGACCCGGGCCCCGAACTGCGCGCCATGGAACGTGACATCCTCCACCAGGCCGATTCGCTGGCCGCCGTCGCGCACGACGCCGTCCTGCTTCTGGCCGCTCCCGAGACCGCCCTGGCATCCTCGCCCCAGCCCCGCCCGATGACCGAGCCCAGTCCGATGCCCGAGCCCAGTCCGATGCCCGAGCCCAGCCGGATGCCCGAGCCCAGCCGGATGCCCGAGCCCCGCCCGATGCCCGAGGTCGGTCCCACGCCAGGGCGGGTGTTGCGCGGGCGCGACGGCGAGCTCGCCGCGTTGCTGGCGCCGGCCGGCCGGGCCGCGCACGCTGGGCTGTCGGTCGCGGCGGTGACCGGGGACCCTGGGGCAGGCAAGACCTTCCTGCTGGAGGCGTTCGCCGAGCTCTGCGCGACGCGGCTGGGGCAGCTGGTCCTCTGGGGCCGCTGTCACGACGACGAGACGACCCCGCGGCTGTGGCCGTGGATCCAGGTGTTGGACACGCTGGAGCAGCACTGCCCGGCGCCGGATCACCACCTGGTCGAGCCGCCACAGGACCGGTGGCCGGACGGGCACGCCGCATCGCCAGGCGCGAGCCGGACCGTCGCCCGACGGCTGATCGCCGCCGCCGGGTCCCGCCCGCTGGTGATCATCCTGGACGACCTTCAGTGGGCCGACCCCGCCTCGCTCGATCTCCTCAGGGACCTTCTCGACCTGGCGAAGGACGCCGCGATCACCCTGGTGACCGCGTTCCGTACCGGCTTCGACGGCCCGCTCACCACCTGGGCGCGCTACGACCTGGTCCGCGTGCCCGTGACCGGCCTCGGCGCCGACGCCGTGCGTGCCGTCGCCGCCGACCTGGGAGTGCACCTGGACGAGGAGTCCGCCCGGAGAACGACCCGGCGCACCGGAGGCAACGCGTTCCTCGTCCGCGAGAGCATCCGGGCGAGGAACCTGGACGCCGTCCCCGACGCGGTCGCCGAACTGGTGCGGCTGTGGCCGGCGCCCCTGCCCGGGATGGCGGAGGCGCTGGCGGTCGCGGCGTCGATCGGCGTCGCTTTCGATCCCGCGCTGGTGGCCGAGGTCGCCGGAGTCGAGGCGTACGGCCTGCTCGACGAGGCGGTCCGCGGAGGACTGCTGAGGACAGACGGGGCCGGTCGCCTGGCGTTCGCCTGTGACCTGGTCCGCGAGGCCGTGCGCCGCGGCATCCCGCCCCTGCGCGAGGCGGCCATCCACCGGGACCTGGCCACTGCCCTGTCCTCCCGTCCCTCCACCGAGGTGGCCGTCATCGCCCGCCACGCGGTCCAGGCGGGACCCGCGGCGTACGGCGAGGCCGTCCGCTGGGCCGTGACCGCCGCCGAGCACGCGGACCTGCATCTCGCCTACCAGGAGGCGGCCACCTGGTGGGACAGGGCGGTCGCCGCCCACGACGCCTCAGGGGGCGACCCGGCCGAACACGTCGAACTCCTCCTGCGCAGGATCCGGGCGTGCCTGAACGCCGGGGACCCGATCGCCGCGCGCCGGGCCAGAGCGGTGGCGCTCCGCGTCGCCGACCGCGGGGACCAAGAGACCGGCCTCGTGGTCCGCGTGCTGACCGCGTTCGACGTCCCGGCCTTGTGGACGTTACGGGACCCATACGAGCCTGTCGATCTCAGGCTCGTGCGACGTTTCGAGGCCGCGCTGCGCGACCTGCCCGCCACCGACTCTCCCGAGCGGGCCAGGCTGCTGGCCGGGCTGGCTCAGGAGCTGTACGACGGCACCTGCGACCCGCGTCGCGACGACCTGTCCGCCGAGGCCGTCGCCATGGCCCGCCGCCTGGGCGACCCGCACCTGCGCATGCTCGCGCTCAACGCCCGCCACCTCGCCCTGCCCCATCCGCGGCATCTCCCAGAACTGCAGCGCATCGCCGCCGAACTGCACGACCTCGCGGCACAGACGAACACCCCCGAGTTCGAACTGCTCGCCCACATGATGGACACCCACCACCACCTCGAAACGTTCGCCCTGCCCGCGGCCGACCGCGCCGCCGCCCGCTGCGACACCCTGCTGGAACGCCTCCCGCTGCCCTGGCCACGCCTGCAACACACCCTGTGGCGTGCCAACCGGCTCGCCATGGACGGCCGGTTCGACCAGGCCGCCCTCCTGTACGACGACGCCGAGGCCCAGTCCGCCCACCTCGGCGTCTGGCACGCCCGCCAGGCCGTCGCCATGGGCCGCATCGGCCTCGGCTTCCACCAGGGAACGATGGCCGAGGCCGGCCCGCTCATCGACGCCGTCCACGCCGTCCACCCCACCCTCGGCCACGACGTCCGGACCTTGCAGCTGTGCGCCCAGGGCCGCGTCGACCAAGCCAGGCTGCTGAACGACGGCCCGCGCCCCGCGCCGCGCCGCGACTGGTCGTGGCTGTCCATGGTCTGCCTGCGCGCCGCCGCCGCGGCCGCGCTGGGCCGCCCGCACGAATGCCGCGCCATCTACGACACCCTCCTGCCCTACAGCGGCCGTGTCTCCGCCCTCTCCGCGGTCGTCTGCATGGGGCCGGTCGACTGGTACCTGGCCCTGCTGGCCGCGGCGATCGGCAGGCACGACACGGCCGCCGCCCACCTGAGCACGCTCGAACGTCAGGCCGACGCCAACGGTCTCCTGTGGTGGCGCGAGCGCGCCACCGCCGCGTCCCGGCGCCTGCCGGACCGCAAGCCCCTCCACCTCGTCACCAGAGGATGACGGTTCCGGCCGGCACCGCTGGGGGTACCCGTCCCCGCGTGCCACCCGGGCGCGATCGGGCGGCACGTCGGCGCGACTTCCGGTGCGTACCGCACCGGAATTCCTGAGCCTGCCGAGTTTGAGAAGTCGTTGACGCCCTGCTCCACCTGGTCTTCCACGGCCTGACTCCGCGCGAGTCCAGCCTTCAGCAGGAGAAGGGATCTCCTGAGTCCGGCGTGCCGGGCACGCGGAGGGCGGTGTCGGCCGGCCTTCAGGAACTCCGCCGCATCCAACAACCTGCGCTTACGCAGAGGTCACAAGCTACGGGCGGTGATGTCGCCGTTGGAGGTGGTGGCGTGGATGTCGAGTCCGGCGGTGCCGTCGTTCTTGAGGGCGTTGGTGATGCGGCCGCGGGTGGTGCCGGCGTCCAGGGCGGCCGAGACTCCGCCGGCAGCGGCGATCGAGATGTCGCCGGACTGGGTGCGGAGCACGACCTTGCCGCCGACGGCCTCGGCGATCCGGATGTCGCCCCGTGCGGTGCTGATCTGTGCGGGGCCGCCCAGCCGACCGACCTCGACGTCGCCGTCGGTCGCGGTGAGGTGAAGGCTTGCGGTCTCCTCGAGCTTGATCCGGTGGTACGCGCCGTCGAAGGCGACGTCGCCGAGGCGGCCGACGGTCCTGAGTTCGGCGCCGGCCGTCTTCGCCTCGATGTGGGACCCGGCGGGCAGCCTGACCGTCACGTCGATGGATCCAGACGGGCCGAGGTACTGGTTCTTCACCGAAGTCCCGATCCGCAGGACGCCGTCGGCGTATTCGACCGTGGTCTGCTCGGCCGCCTTCACATCGCGGCTCTTCGCGGCGTTCGTGGGCCGGACCTCGACCGCGGTGTCGGCCCGGTCGGCGGCGATGAACTGGACGCGTCCGGCGGGGATGTCAAGGACGGCGGAGATCGGGGCGGGGGTGTCGAACGTCTGCATCATGTGCTCCTTGTGCTGTGTTCTGTCGACATCCACCATCGCCAACCGCTCTGATACCGGGCTGTCGCCGTCCTGACGCCGCCGCTGACATACGGCGGAGAGTAGCCAGCCGGGCCCGGCCGGGGTCCAGCTTGGTCGGGCCTCTTGCGCTCAGGGCGACCGCGACCGCGGCGGCGGCCACGGGTTGATCAGGAACTCTCAGGAGCTCGGTGAGCTGTCATGGAGCCCGCGGTAGCTTCGGCGATACCGGCTCACCTAGTCGTTTCTGCTGGTCAGGCACATGTGTTGGATGTTCGGCGGGTCGACCTGCCGGATCTGCCGTTGGAAGTGATGGGCCGGGTTCCGGTCTTCGAGGCCGCGTTCACCTCGGTCGCCGGCGGGGTGAGCAAACCGGCCGACTTCCACATCTCGGTTGCGGCCTGCCGCACGGCCGTCACAGTCGGGGCCGGGGCACGGTTCGCTCGAGCTCCAGGAGGGCAAGCGGAGGGCCCTCTCCGAAGTCGTGGTTGTGTCGCCTGCCGGTCTCGCTGAAGCCGTTCTTGGCGTAGAAACGGCGCGCCTGGGCTGAGTCTTGAAGCGTCCACAGATGCACGC
Organism: Nonomuraea sp. NPDC003727; assembly: GCF_053586935.1. Classification (NCBI taxonomy): domain Bacteria; kingdom Bacillati; phylum Actinomycetota; class Actinomycetes; order Streptosporangiales; family Streptosporangiaceae; genus Nonomuraea; species Nonomuraea sp. NPDC003727. The sequence continues at coordinate 247,642 of NZ_JBSFNE010000014.1, read as the reverse complement.
GGTCATGACCGACCTCCCGCAGCCGGTCCAAGGTGGCGGCCAGCAAGGCCGCCGCGAGGCCGCTGCCCCAGACGTCTGGGTGGGCGAAGAAGGTGTGGATCTCCGCGAGGCCGGGGCGGGAGGAGGAGGCCCCGAAGCGGGCGAAGGCGCCTGGACGATCATCCAGGAGCGCGAGCAGAACTGTGTCCTTGCCCTCGGCCAGGATGGCGTCCCACTTGGTGCGCCGCTCCTGGATACCGGCGGCAGCGACCTTCGGCGTGCACAACGGGCCGTGCGAGATGCCCCAGGAGATCGCATGGATCTCGCCGAGGACGTCCCCGTCGCCGGGCCCCGCCTCGCGGATCGTGATCATGCCCTTCATGGAGGAGACTCTACGCGGTGACGTCGAGGGATGACCTCGCGGGTTCGCACCTCGCCACCCCTGCCGGTGATTTCTGTCGTGGCGGAGTGCCCGCGGTGGGGGCCGCTGCCTGTGCGGGCGTGGCCGCCGGCCCAGTCGACTGCTGCTCGCCAGGTTGGGCCGACTCGGCACGGACACCGGCCAGGCCTTGCCGACGGTGCCGTGTCACGCCGGCGGCCGGGTGAGTTTGGCGGCCACGGCGTCGAGGACCCAGTCCAGTCCGATCGCGAAGGACTCCTCGGCGTCCACCTCGGTGCCGTCGTGCACGGCCTTGGCCAGCGCGGGAAAGCGGCCCGTGGCCAGCATCCTGCTCACATGCGGGCCGTAGGCGCGCTGCCAGTCGCGCTTGGACAGGCCCGTGGCGCGCTCGGCCCGCAGGTTCGCGATCTCGCGCCTGATCGCGCCGGTGAAGTAGGCGCTGACGGTCTCCACGGCGCGCATGACGGTGTCGAGGTCGGCGAGGCCGTCGAGGGCGGCCAGCGTGGCCTCGGTCACGGCGAGGGCGTTCGGGCCCAGGCTCGGACGGCCGCCGAGCAGGTCGGCCAGCCATTCGTGACGGAGGGCGGCCTGCCTGGTGCGGTCGGCGCGGATGCGCAGCACCTCCCGCCAGTCGCCGGGCTGCTCCTCGGGGAGGATCTCGGCATGGACCTCGTCCACCATGAGGTCGAACAGCTCCTCCTTGGTGGAGATGTATCCGTACAGCCGCATCGGGCCGGCGTCCAGCCGGGCGGCGACCTTGCGCAACGACACCGCCTCCAGCCCGCCCTCGTCGGCCAGCGCGATGGCGGCGGCGACGATTCGCTCGCGGTCGAGCGGCGCGGGGCGCGTCGGCGGCTCCGGCCGGTCCCACACAGTCATGGGTCACATCGTAGCTGTTGCGATACAGCGTCTCGGCAAAATACAGTGTATCGATATGAGACATCGTATCGCCGTGATCGGAGCCGGCCCCGCCGGCCTTACCTTCGCCCGCGTCCTGCACCGCCACGATCACCCCGTCACCGTCCTCGAACGCGATCCCACCCCCGACGCCCGTCCCCCGGGCGGCACGCTGGACCTGCACGAAAATCTGGGCCAACTCGCGCTGGGCAAGGCGGGGCTGCTGGCGGAGTTCCAGGCGCTGTCCCGTCCCGAAGGACAGGCCATGCGCATCCTGGACGTGGACGGGACCGTCCTGCGCGACTGGCAACCCCGTCCTGATGACCGGGCCAATCCCGAGATCGACCGCAGGCAACTCCGTGACCTGCTGCTCGGCCCTCTGGACGTTCAGTGGGGGCGGGGCGTGACGGAGGTGGTGCCGGGGACCGGGGATGGCGTGCTGGTCCGTTTCGCGGACGGTCGAGAGGAGACGTTCGACCTCGTGATCGGCGCGGACGGCGCCTGGTCCCGGGTCCGTCCGGCGGTCTCGTCCGTGACGCCGCACTACACCGGCGTCACCATGGTCGAGACCTCCCTGGACGACGTCGACACCCGCCACCCCGACCTCGCCCGGCTGATCGGCGACGGTTCCATGGCTGTGTACGGCGTGAACCGCGGCCTCGTCGCCCAGCGCAACAGCGGCGGCCACGTCAAGGTGTACGCCCAGTTCCGCGCGCCGCTGGACTGGCACACGAACCTGGACCGGCATATGGGCCTCAACCGGCGCGCAGGCATGGACGCGGGCCTGGACCTGGCCGACGTCGAGGCCGTGCGATCAAGCATGCTGGCTCTGTTCGACGGCTGGGCCGCTCCCGTCCTCGACCTCTTCCGCCACGGCACCGCTTTCGTCCACCGCCCCCTCCACGTCCTGCCCGTGTCCCACACCTGGGCCCACGTCCCCGGGGTGACGCTCCTGGGCGACGCCGCCCACCTGATGCCCCCACTCGGGTTGGGCGCGAACCTCGCGATGCTGGAAGGCGCCGAACTCGCCGAGTCCGTCGCCGCCGCCCCCGGCCCAGGCGAACTGGACGAGGCCGTCCGCGCCTTCGAGGAACAGATGTGGGCACGGGCCGGCAGGTGGGCGAAGATCACGACGGCCGGGCTGGAACGCCTCGTGAGCCCGGACCCCACCGAAGCCCTCGCCCTATTCGACGAACTTCAGCCATCCTGACCGCCAAGCGCGACGCCAAGGCTTCACGGGGCAGCACGGCACGGCCGCGGTTCCGTCCGGCAGTTCCGCCGCCATGGGGCGGGCAGCAACCGGACGGCCGGTGCCGTTGGCAAGCCAGGGCGGGTGCGCTCGTCTGCACCGCTCGGGCTGCGAACCGGCCTCCAGCTGATTTCGACAGGTGCGCCCGCCATGACGGCAGACACCCTGCTCGCCACGTGGCTCGCCGAGGAGTCCACCTGGGCAGGTACCCGGCTGTCCAGCACATCGCGGCCGTCTCCTGCTGCTCTGGGGCGGGAAGTCGGTCTACCGAGCTTTGTGTCCCAGCACCGCCTCGTCGTATGACGGTAGGGGCTTGATCAGCGGGTTCAGCAGATCGGCGGCCTGCTGTGTCGTGATGACATCGGCCGGGTCGACCTTGATGATCTCGGCTTGGTCGGGGTCGAGTTCCCAGACGTCCTCGCCGATGAGCCGGCCGCGGTCATCGTAGGGCCAGACCATCTCTTCCTGAGCCTTGTAGATGTACATGGCGTTCTCGTCATCGACGTCGAACCCGGCGGCAGCGAGCACCTTGCCTGGTTTGAACTGGTATCCGGTCATCTTGGAGGCGATCATGTTGTCGCCGACGGCGATCATCTCGTCGTCGGTGTACATGACGCACTCGCCGGTTTCCGCCCAGGTGCGGTACAGATTGCGTATCGCGTCCTGTCCCCGCAGGGTCACGTCCATGCCCAGGGCATGGAAGTGGTACACCGGCTCCTCCACCATCATGTCCGGCGCGAAGATCTCCTGGTAGCGCCCGGCGATCTCCAGGTAGCGGTGACGATAGTAGGCCTGCAGAAGGAACCGGTGCCGCGGATTGTCGGTCGTCTCGAGCAGTCGCTCGATCGCCTGGTTCGTCCGGGTGATGTCGAGTTTCATGTCGGCCGCCTCTCTCGTGTGGCTCGCGGCGGAGCGCTGTCGTCAGGGTGACTTGGTGACCGGAGGGGTCTTCCAGGTGCCGTCGATGACGCTCTGCTCGGGCCAGTACATGCGCAGCATGAGGTTGAAGGCGCCGGTCGGGGCGGGCAGCCAGTTGGCCTGTTTGCCCGCAGGGGCGTCGTGCGCGATGTACAGGTCCACCGACCCGTCCGGGTTGGCGGTCGGCTTTGCGGTGTGCCCGATCTCGTAGCGGTTGATGGGGTTGTCGACGAGGAAGCCCGAAGGGCCGTACATCGTGATCGACCAGAACGCGTTCACCGGAGGCGTCTGTCCGGCAGGGAAGTGGATGACGTACTCGCCGGCCCCGTCGAGCGGTCGGCCCGAGGAGTCGACCAAGGTCAGCGGATAGATGGCGTCCTGGGGCAGGTTCGCGCCCAGGCCCTGCCAGGCTGTGGCGGCGCGCCGCATGTAGTCGGTGCCGTAGCTGCCCAGGTTGGTGGCGAAGCGCCAGCCGTTGACGTCCTCGCCGAGCGCGGCCACACCCGCCTTGATCTGTTTTTGTGCCGTTGGTACCGCCGCCCGCAGGGCCTTGCCGATGGCCGGGTCGACGGCGTTGAGGTCGAACGGCTTGCCAGGGTGGATTCCCAGCTTGGCCAGCGTGGCGACCATCGGCGCGTCCGCGGGGGCCGGCGGGTTGGTTCCCATCGCGGTGGCCAGCGTGGAGAAGAATGCTTGGGCCTCCATCTGCTCCACTTGCGCCGGCGGGGAGGCCGCGGAGACGGTCGGATCGACCTTGCCCGGCGCGGGCGTGTAGGCGCCGTGACCATAGGCGCTGAGTGGCAGCAGGGTGTACTGGGAGACGAGCTTTTGTACGGCGGGCAGGTCGGAAGGGCCGTTGAGCTGGGTGCGCCCGAGGATCCAGACCGTGTCGGTCGGAGATTTGATCTGTTTGACACCGTCAGGCAGGGCGCCGCGCCAGTTCGGCCCGGTGATGGCGAAATCCCCCTTCCCGGTGCCGGTGGTCCTCTTGCCGGGCGAGGCGAACACGTTGGTCCAGGCGTCCAGCATCGGCATCAGGTAGTACCGGCCCTGCGTGTCGGGCATGTGCAGCACCAAGGGCTCCTTGGCCAGATCCAGCCAGGCGCTGGCGTAAAGGGTGTCGACGTTGGGCGAGACCACCCCTTTGAAGGCGGGACCGGGAACGTTCTGCGCTTTCGCGAACTGGTTGATCGGCGCCTTGATGGCGACGGGATCGGGCTTGGCGACGTTGCTCAGGGTCCGCTTGGAGGTCTCCATCAGCACCAGGGGATAGCCGTAGACGTAGGCCCGGACGGCCTCCGCACTGAGGTCCTGGGGCATGGCCGAAAGGGATGGTGCGACTGTAGGGCGAGGCGAAGACCAGGCGACCGACCCCAGGAGCAGCAGGCCAGCGGCGGCAAGCGTGCCCGCACAACGAGCACGGGTGCCCGGTGGCCTCCTGCCCGTCGATGTCCGGGGTCGCGGGACAGCGTCCATGGTGCCTCCTCCAGTTGAGGACAACATCAACAGCCTTCCGCTCCTCTCCATCAGGCTCCGGAATCCATCTGGCTCCGGAATGAAGAGCTGCGGGTGAAACCGTGAAAGGCAAATTTCGCGGTAAATGACTTACTTCGGCGCCCCGGGAGAGGGCGACGCATGTCTTGCCGGACTGGCCGGTGTCCGCTTACGCACGATGTCGCGCCGCTTCGATCGTCGACCTGGAACTGTTTCAGCAGGGCCTCCACCAGCGGCCTGCCCGCGCTCGCGTTCAACCTTCAGCTCATCGGCCAGCCGCCGTCGGGCGCTGCCCTCAGGGACCGGCCGCGGTTTCGGCCGGCCGTACGGTCCGGGGACCGAGCTGGCGACGTGCCTGGCCGAGTGGGCGACCTTGTTTCTGCCGGGGCGGTCCGGAAGGCAGCGCAAACCCCGCCTCGGCCGGCTTCGTGAATCCGCCATGCCTCACAGGCTCCCCGGTCGGCCTGTCGGCTGTCCCGCAGGCCGTTGATGATGCCGTTGACCTCCGTCAAGCTCATGCGGCCATACCGGGACCCCCTTCCGCCCCCCAGGGCGAACACGCATAGTGAGTATGATTATACTCCATGTCACAATCGAGTGGATGTGGTCCGGATCCGGAGCGGTGAACCGCGTTGCCATGCGCGCCACGCCAGTCGGTGAACGTCCGGCCCGTGACGTGCCCGCCCGCCGGCGGAAGAGTGATCATCGGAGAGGTACACCCGAGGAGAGGGGATGTTCCGTGAGTCGTGCACTGATCATCGTCGATGTGCAGAAGGACTTCTGCGAGGGCGGCAGCGTTCCGGTGAAGGGCGGCGCGGATCGAGCCGCCGCCATCGCCCAGCTGGTCCGGCGCGCCGACGGACAGTATGCCTTCGTCGTCGCCACCCGTGACCACCACATCGATCCGGGCGCCCACTTCTCCGACAATCCCGACTTCCAGGACTCGTTCCCCGCGCATTGCGTCGTCGGTAGTGAGGGAAGCGAGTTCCATCCGGATTTCGCGCCCGCCGTCGACTCCGGGCACGTCGACGAGGTCTTCTTCAAGGGCGCTCACTCCGCCTCCAAGAGCGGTTTCGAGGGCTCGACCCAGGACGGCACGACACTGTCCGCCTGGCTGAAGGCCCGCGACATCACCGACCTCGATGTCGTCGGCATCGCGACCGACCACTGCGTGAAGGCCACCGCACTGGACGGAGCGCGCGCGGGCTTCACGGTGCGGGTCCTGCTCGACTACACCGCCGGCGTCGCTGCCGACACCACGCGCACCGCACTGGACGAACTGCGCCGGGCCGGTGTCGCGCTGAGCGGCGAACCTGTCGTCGCCTGAACAGGCCGGTCCGGCCTGTTCAGGCGGTTCGGATGACCCCGCGGATCAGTGCTTGGCGTTACCGCCCGGATGGAGAGTCCCAAGGCCTGGCACGCCGGGGCGTTCCGGCGTGACCCGTATCCGCACGGGGTCTCGACCCTCGACTCGGGTCGCGGCGGGCAAAGTAGAGCAACCCGGCCTGGGCAAACACGTCTCCCGCGCGTTATCGCCCAGCGGGCGCCCGACTGCCTGATCGGACCGAAACCCGGCCTTGGTTCGGGCGCACTCCATCCTCTGCGACCTGCGGCGATCTTCTACCTTGCGGCGGCGGTGAGCGGTCGGGGTGGAAGCACCGCGCGTTCCTGAGGGTCGAAGACCTCTGCCGGCGGGATTAGAGGCGCCGGCCACGGTGGGCTGCTACCTGCCATCGGCCTGGCCAGAGGGCGTTTGAGTGGTCCCATCAGCGGCCCTGCTGCCGGAAGCAGCCTATGGGCGAGGCGCCGCAGCCGGTGACGCCGATACCGGTAATCCGCAGGAGGGCGGCGAAAATCGTCTTCATGGCCCTGACTGTGGCCCGCTCGGATTGACACCCGGTTGACAGGAGATTGAGGTGAGCGCGGTCTGGCCGTTCATGGACATGCCACCAACCGGCACATGCGGCTGATCACTGGATCGCATGGAATGTCCGCCTGCACAGCATGATCCGTGCGGTAGGAAGGCACCGTGACCAACGATCAGCGGCACGGCAGTCGATGGCAGGACCGCTCGCGCGTGATCCGTCCCGTAGAGATCCTGGTGAGTGCCCTGGCGGTCGGAGCGGGATTCGGCGCGGCAACCTCCCTCGTGAACGCCCTCTCCCACAGCTACGCCGACCTTTCAAGCCGTGCCTACACCACCAGCGGGTGGTCGATCGCGGAAATCATGAGCGTGCTGCTCGACTCCGGCTGGGCTTGGGCGGGTTTGGCGGTCGCAGTGGGGTGGCTGGTCACACGTGCCGGGGAGAGCCGCCCCACCGCGCTGGCGCGGGGCGGTGCCGCCGCCGGCGCACTGGCCCTTCTTGCGGCCACAGCCGCCTACAGCATCGTGGACACCATCCGTAGCGGCGGGCAATTCCCCTGGTACGAGTCCGAACCGCCCCTGTGGTGGGTCGCCAGTGTCGTGTTCGGAGCGCCCTTGGGAGCCGTTGGTACATACGTCAAGCGATCGGGAGCGATCGGTTTGCTCGCACGCTTGACCGTGCCGGTCGGCGCCGCCGTCCAGATGGTCGTGCTCCCGCCCGGCAGGAACGAGGTGGTCGAGACCATAGGGAAGACGATCGTATGGATGGCGGCTGCGGCGAGTACCGGCTTCATCGTCGTCCGTTTCCTCCTCGTGGAGCGACGCCGGCGCTCTCTGGCAGCTGCGGAGTCGCCGTCAGTAAGGCCTCGTTCGTAAGTCCCTCAGGGGGCCTCAACGTTGGCCGAGGTGGAGACCGCCGGAGCTCCGGCGTTCGCGAGAAGGCCCGACTCACAAAAGCTGTGCCCGAACGAATCCAGCCAGCAGTACGGCGAAGCCGCCGATCTCACCGACGATCAGAGAGACCATGAACGCGCTCGTGCCGCGTACGGGATGGCGCAACTGATTGTCGGTGTCACGACGCCAGCCGTGGTAAACGTAGGTCCCGATCGCGGCCACGAAGAAGAAGATCATGACCCCCGCCGCCACCAGGTCCACCGACGACGGCCAGTCGCTCAACTCGACGAACGCCGCGAGCAGCAGCGTCGCGAACGAATAGAGCAAGGCGGTTCGATGTGCGACGTCCACGTAGGGGTGAGCCACGTGCTCCGCAGAGGTGGCCATCTGGCGATATTTCCATACGCCCAGCAGCAACGCCAGCAGAAAGATCAGGCCCGCCGCCAGCAGAACCGTCTTGGCATCCATGCTCAGCACCACGACCGTGCGCGCCTCCATCCATGATCGGACAGGTCTCCCGTAACTCGAACAATCATGTACGAATTAAGGTGGAGATCGTAGCACTGGGCCGGAACATGATGGCGAACGCCTACCCGCGATGGTTCGCATGCAATACCTGGGTTCGAGTTCGAGAAGGACGCCTCCACCATGCGTTCGAGCTCGGAGCGCAGGCTCCAAGACCTCCCGCGCTCGGCGACTGCGCCAGCACGCCCGCGACCGCTGGCCCCAACTGGCCGGCACACCTCAAGAAGCCCTCGACCGCGCCTGCCGGGCAAAGCAGCTCCGTGCGACGGGTCAGGTTGGCGATCGCACCAAGGAGCTGCGAGCGTTCCCCTTGCGGAACACCAGTTCGTCCCGGACGCCCGGGCCTCGGCCTTCACCGAGGTCGAGCACGAAGATCGACATTCCGGTACATGCCGTCGCCACCCGGATGGATCGGCCTCCTGACGATCCACTCGTGACGATCCAGAACCAGCAGGCCGAAATCGCACCGCAGGACTGACCCGGCGATGACAATGGTCGCGGCCGAGCCGCTCGTACAGGTGGACCACGAGGGTGACCGCCTCACGGGCTCACGGCACCGCGACGCGGGAGACAAGATCTCCGCCGACCTGTCGCCGCGCGGGGTGGATACCCAAAGGGGCTCCTGGCTGTCCGGAAGCCGCTTCATCACGGTCGGCATGCTCTGCTGCCGCCAACCGCCACGTGAACCATCCCGGCAGCCGCCGGCTACCTACGGCCCAGGTCCAAGCATGGAAGGAGGCGTGCCCGACTCTTCTGCTTCCGGCCCGACCGCATCGCGCGGGCGCCGCCGGAAAGCCGGGACGCGTCCTCGCGACGACCGCGTGTACCGCGCGGGACCGGTTACACCGCAAGGGGAGCGTGAGGTGGTGTGACCCGCCGCGGCGGGGCCCTTCCGGTCTCCGGTTACGGGGGGACGGGCGTGGGTAGCGCGACAGTCCCAGCTCCTCGCGTCAGGAGGGTTGCCGTGCCGGCTCTTCGCGTCATCGCGGCCACCGCGCTCTGCCTCGGCCTCGCCACCGGCGGGTGCACCGGCGTGACCCACGATCTCGACGATGTCACGCGGTTCCACCAGCCGCAGAACGAGGGTGCCAACGTCAGCCACCACGACGTGCACCTGCGCAACGTCTTCCTGCTCGCCGGCGCGCCCGGGCAGCCCCCGCCGGCCACGCTGCCCCTGTACGCGGTGATCATCAACGACCAGGGGCAGCCCGACCGTCTCGAGCGGGTCACCGTGGACGGCGGCGGCGGATCGGTCCAGCTGGCCGCGCCGGTCATGGTGCCGCCGGGGCGGCCGGTCGGGCTCGACCGGCCGATCGCCCAGGTCACCGGCGTGCGGCCGACGGGCTCGATCCCGATGACCTTCACCTTCAGCAGGGCGGGCGCGGTGCGGGCGCTGGTGCCGGTGAAGGAGAAGATCGGCTCCTACTCGACCGTCGCCCCCGGCCCGAGCGCCATGCCGTCGTGACGCCGTGATGCGCGCGGCAAAGGACGGCAGGCGTCCGGGACATACCATTCCGTATGGTACGGTGACGCGGACAAGAGAGGTTCACCATGGCGAGCAAGCGTGACTGGCTGGAGGCGGGGCTCCGGGTGCTGGGTGAGGACGGCGCGCCCGCGCTGACCATCGAGCGGCTGTGCGGCGACCTCGGCCTGACCAAGGGGTCGTTCTACCACCACTTCAAGGGCATGGCGGGCTTCAAGACCGACCTGCTGCGGCACTTCGAGACCGAGCACACCAGCCGCTACATCGACAGTGCCGAGGCGGTCGCGGACGCCGCGTCCGCCAAGCTCGATCACCTCGTCACCCTGGTGCTCGAGGACAAGGGCGGCAGCCACGACCTCGAGATCGCGATGCGCGCGTGGGCGGCGCAGGACGCCGAGGTCCACGCGCTCCAGCAACGCGTCGACCGGCTGCGCATCGACTACCTGACCGCCCTGTGCGGCGGGCTCGTCGGCCGGCGGGCCGACGCCGGCCCGCTGGCCCACCTGCTGTACCTGGTGCTGGTCGGGGCCCAGCAGGTCGTGCCGCCGCTGCCCGCCGAGGACCTGCGAGAGATCTACGCGCTGGCCCTGCGCCTGGCGCCGGAGAACCGGGGAGACGACGAATGAACGGGCTGAACCGCTGGGTCCCGCGGCTGATCATCGGGTTGGCGGTGCTCCATTTCGGGTGGGCGTTCCTCCAGCCCAACGCCTGGGCCGCGATCGCCGCCGACGGCTTCTTCCGCGGCGTCGCCGACACGGCGCTGCCCGACTTCTGGGTACGCGAGTCGAGCGTGTGGTTCATGATCTCCGGCATCGCGTTCCTGGCGCTCGGCACGATGTCGCGGCACGCCGTACGGACGACGGGGCGGGTGCCCGCGCAGCTCGGGTGGTACATGCTGGCCATGGGCGTCCCGCTGTGCGTGCTCTACTTCCCCGTCACGGGAAGCTGGCCGATGCTGGCCATCGGCGTGCTGGCCCTGATCGCCGCGCGCCGTCCGGAGGGCGCCGGCGGCTGAGATGACATCGCCTCGACGCGCGCCCGGTGTCGCCGGGCGGCCGGAGGGCGACGGGATGCGCGGGCGCGGGGGACGCGGTTGGATGTCGGGATGACGAGCGCACATCCGTGGCCCACCACGATCGCCGAGGCCGAGGCCGAACAGGAGCGGCTGCGTCCGCTGGTCGACCTGTCCGACCCCGGCCCTGAGCGGGTGCGGTTCGTCGCCGGGCTCGACGTCGGCTACGCCGCCGAGGGCGACGAGGTGACCGGCGCCGTGGTGGTCCTGGAGGCCGGCACGCTGCGGGTGGTCGACAGCGCGGTGGCCCGCGGGCCCGCCGCGTTCCCCTACGTGCCTGGCCTGTTCGCCTTCAGGGAGCTGCCGCCGCTGCTGGCCGCCATGGAGCGGCTGACGGTGGCGCCGGACCTGCTGGTCTGCGACGGCTACGGCCTGGCCCACCCCCGCCGCTTCGGCCTGGCCTGCCATCTGGGCGTGCTGACCGGCCTGCCGGTGATCGGCGTGGCCAAGACCGCCTTCGTCGGCGCGTGCGACGACCCCGCCGCCGAGCGGGGATCGTGGAGCTCGATCCTGCTCGACGGCGAGGTCGTGGGCCGTGCGCTGCGCACGCGCGACGGGGTGAGACCGGTGTACGTGTCCCAGGGCAACCGGATCGGCCTCGACAACGCCTGCGCCCATGTGCTGCGCATGACGCCCGCCTACCGGCTGCCCGAACCGATCAGGCAGGCCGACCGGCTGTCGCGCGCCTGAGCCCCTAGGCGGACGCGCACGATGGGCAGCTGGACGGGCCAGTGCCCGCGGTGGACGAGGAGCTGAAGCACATGCCGCATGCGTGGATGCGGACGACGACCTGGCCCGGCCCCGCCACGGGGTCGGGCAGCTCCTGGAATTCCCATGGTGAGTTCAGTTGTGTGACCACGGCTGCGCGCACGGTCTCCTCCTCCGCCTGCGATCCGGAGGACCAACGTAAGGACGGCTCGCGCGCGGCGGACAGGCTGACTTAACGCAGCTCGACGCGTTTCCTCGACAGGCGAAAGCGCTGGACATCCTCCCGGGTGACCATGAAGGTGGGTGCATGACCAGTCTGTACTCGCACGCAGGCGGCGACGAGGCGCTGCACAGGCTCGAGGAGATCTTCTACGCGAAGGTCCTCGAGGATCCCCTGCTCAAGCAGCTGTTCCGAGAGCGTCGCGCCACCCACGTCGATCACCTGACCTGGTTCACGGCCGAGTCCTTCGGCGGGCCCGACCGCTTCACCCGCGAGCTCGGCTTCGACCATCTCATCCAGGTGCACCGCCACCTCGACATCACCGACGAGCAGCGAGAGCGTTTCGTGGCGCTGTACATGGAGTCCTTCGACGAGGCGGGCCTGCCGGCCGACGAGCCGTTCCGCGAGGCGGTGCGCGAGCACCTGGAGTTCGGCTCGCGCGTCGCGCAGCAGAACTCCCGCGCCGCCACCGACGACGAGCTCCACCCCCTGCGCGACGTCCCGCTGTGGACGTGGAAGGAGCCCGATCAGTCCAGCTCGTAGTGCAGGCGCGCCTCGATGGCGTAGGCGTGCGGCGCGTACCCCGTGCGCCGGTGCTGGAAGACGACCCACGCGGCCTGCGCGTCGCGCTCGGCGGGCAGGCCGGCGTTGTGGGCGACGCGCAGGGTGTCGGAGAAGTTGCTCTCCTCGCGGCCCTGCAGGCTGACGGGCACGGCCGGCAGCCTGATGCACAGCTCGGCGGCCAGGCGCTGCATGCAGCGGGTTCCGGTGTCGAGCAGGGCGCGGGTGTGGGCGGGGGCCCAGCTGGGAGCCAGCGCCTCGGTGAGCGCGGCCACGTCGAGCACGATGACCGCGGCCTTCAGCCAGTCCAGGTCGCCGGCGGGCCGGCGGAAGGCCAGGGTGGGAGGGGCGATGTGGGTGCTCTCCACCTCGGTCATCCAGCCCGTCTACTCGGCGAACAGGCCGTCGAGGTGGTCACGGGAACCGGTCCTGAGGTAGGCGGCCAGCAGCGCGTCGGCGTCCCGCGGGTTGCACACGCTGGCCGCCAGCCTGGCCACGAGGCGCTCGCGCCTGCCGTAGGCGTGCAGGAAACGGAGCAGGTAGGCGGTCACGGCGGCGAGCAGCAGGCCGTGGGAGGCCCACTCGGCCTCCCGCAGCGGCGTGGCGTCCAGCAGCGCGAAGCCCGCCGACGACACGCCGAGCCAGATCGCGGCCACCGTGAGGACGGCCAGCGGCGCGCACAGGTCGAGCAGCGGTTCGCGGACCCGGCGCGGCAGCCGCCCGCCGACCGCGACGAGGACGGAGGCGTGCGTGCGCAGGGTGCCGCGGACCAGCCTGGACGGCCTGCCCCTGGGCGTGAAGACCGTGAGCAGGACGTTCGCACAGACCGCTGCCACCAGCGCGCCGCCGGCCAGCGCGGTCATCACGGCGATCACCATGGCACCCATCCTCCGGCCTGCGGCGCGCATGTCCCAGAGCCGCTTGATACTGGCAGTGCCACTGCCACCCAGGCCACCGCCACCGGGGTCACCAACCGCGACCAACGGCCACCGCCACCCGGGGCAGGGCGTCCCGGGGGCGGCGGGGCGGTCAGAGCGACGCGCGCAGCTCGGTGGCCAGCTCGCGCAGCGTGGCGGGCCCGAGCAGGTTGCGCAGCGGCACGTCCACGCCCAGGTCGCGGCGCATCCTGTCCCTGAACCTCATGGCCAGCACCGAGTCGAGGCCGAGGTGGGTGAGCGGCGTGTCGACGGCCACCTCGTGGCCGGGCACCGCCAGGACCTGCGCGGCCAGGCGGGCGACGGAGGCGGCCAGTTCCGCCTCGGTGAGCGCCGCGAGGTCGGGCCGGGAAGGGCCCGAGGCGGCGGGCTTGGGCGGCTGCGCGCTTTTCGCCGAGTCGGGCCAGAAGCGCCGCCGCTGCCAGCGGTAGGCGGGCAGCGGGACGAACCCGCCCTCGGGGTGCAGCCGCTCCCACGCCGGCCGGCACCCGAGGCCGTAGGCCCTGGCCAGCGCCGTGGCCAGGACGTCCGCTTCGGGTTCGGCGCGTTCCAGCGAGGAGACCACCGCCCCCTTGCCGCCGCCGGCCTCGATCTCCTCCTCCAGCGACGACCGCAGCAGGGGGTGGGGGCTCAGCTCGACGAAGACGGTGGGCCTGGCGCCGTCCATGACGGCTTGGGCGGCGTCGGCGAAGCGGACCGGCAGCCGCAGGTTCTCGAACCAGTAGCGGGCGTCGAGCTCCTCGCCCTCGACGAGCCTGCCCCACACGCTGGAGTGCAGCGGGACGGTGCCCGGCATGGGCTTGAGGTCGGTCAGTCCCGCCGGATGGCGACACCGGGCGGGATCGGGCACAGGTCCCACCGGGCGATGAAGCCGGCGGGGGTCGGGATCACAGGTCCAGGTCGAGCCGGGCGATGGGCTCCACGAGTTCCTGCTCCTCGTACTCCAGGTGCGACAGCAGGGCCGCGGCCAGTTCGTCGAGCCGGTCGCGGACGCCGTCGATGGCGTCGCCGTCCTGCACCATGGCGACCAGCGCGTCGTCGAGGCGGGTCAGCAGGCCGGCGATGACCTCGTGCTCCTCCTGGAGCCGGTCGATGACCGGTGCCAGCGAGGCCTGCGCGGACCGCAGCGTGGGGAACAGGTGCTCGTCCTCGATGGTGTGATGGGTGGTGACGATCCGGCAGTAGGAGGCGCAGAAGCTGCCGAGCGTCCAGTAGTTCTGCCGCATCGTGAGCTGGTTGATCATCGACCGGAGCGCGGCGACCTCGCCCCTGCCCTCGGCGACCTGCTCCAGCGCCTCGCGGATCCCGGCCAGCTCGTCGCGCAGGTCGTCGTGCACCTTGACCAGGTGCAGGCCGCGCTGGCGCTGGGCGGGCGAGAGCTCGGCCAGGTCGCGCTTGGGCAGCCTGGGCCTGGTCGAGTCGTCGAGCGGGCCGGGGGACGGCTTCGGCTCGGCGGTTCGCTGCTGCTCGCGGCCGACGGCCTGCCTCACGGCGGGCGCGACCTCCTCGGCGAAGATCTTGAGGTCGCGCTCGTCGGCGGGGGCCAGGACGAAGACGCTCATGCCGTACCGGTGGACGAGCTCGGTGAGCTGCTCGGCCCACAGCGCGGGCGGCCCGTCGAGGAAGCCGGTGCCGGGCAGCCGCGAGAAGCGGCCGTTGATGTTGTAGACGCGGCGGATCAGGGCGGGATCGCGGCCCGCGTCCGCCGCCGCGCGGTCGACGATCGCGCTCATCGCGGCCAGCTCGGCCGGCGGGGCGTAGGCGGAGGACGGCACCCAGCCGTCGGCGGTGCGCCCGGTCAGCTCCAGCATGCGCCGCCGGTAGGCGCCGACCCACACGCCGATGCGGTGCGGCGGGAACGGCCCCGGCGCGGCGCCGTCCAGCCGGTAGTGGGCGCCGTCGAAGCTGGCGGGGCCGCCGGGCGTCCACAGCGCGCGCATCACCTCGATGGCCTCCTCGAGGGCGGCGACGGCCTCGGCAGGGGTACGGCGGGGCCCGCCCATCGCGGCGACGCCGTCCCGGAAGGCGCCTGAGCCGACACCGAGCTCCACCCTGCCGCCGCTCAGGATGTCGAGGCTGGCCGCGGCCCTGGCCAGGACGGCCGGCGGACGCAGCGGCAGGTTGGCCACGTCGGGGAAGAACCTGATGTGCTGGGTGCGCGCCGCCAGCACCGACAGCAACGTCCACGTATCGAGGAAGGAAGGCTGGTAGGGATGATCCTGCACGCCGATGATGTCCAGCCCGGCGTCCTCGGCGAGCATGGCCTGGCGCGTCAGCGGGTGCGCGTCCTTGGCGGCGGGGGTAAGGAAGGCACCGAACCACAGGTCATGCCTAAAATCCGTCATAGGTCTTACATTACATAACCGGCTTACGGAAGGTAAGTGATGTCCTCTCCCGAGGCGCTCATGCGGCACTGCCCGCACTTCCAGACCGCGATCGAGCTGGTGGGCCGCAGGTGGAACGGCGTCATCCTGCTCGCGCTGGCCAGGGGCGCGACGCGGTACGGCGAGCTGCGCGACGCGGTCCCCGGCCTGTCGGAACGCCTGCTCGCGCAGCGGCTGCGCGAGCTGGAGTCGTCGGGCGTGGTGGCGCGCGAGGTGCGGCCGACCACGCCGGTACAGATCCGCTACTCGCTCACCGAGAGCGGCGCGGCGCTGGTCGAGGCCATGCGGCCGCTGATGGCTTGGGCCGACAGGTGGGTCGGTCAGTCGGCGATGTAACTGATCGACGAGACCTCGTACCCGCGGGCCTTGGAGCCGGCGACGTGCAACAGCAGCGCGCCGCCCTCGTACGACCAGGCGCAGGTCTTCTTCTCGCACCCCTGGAAGGTGTACGGCACGCCGTGGGGATCCCAGGTGACCTTGAACAGCGTCTTCAGCGCCGGTGTGGCGGCGACCTCGGCGCCCTGCCTGCGGTCGCCCTTGCGCCAGGCGTCCATCAGGTGCGTGGCCGCCTTCTCCTTGGAGTAGTGGCGCGACTCATACACGCGCGTCACCTTGCCGCCGGAGACGATCATCAGGATGCCGTTGAGCTCGCCCGGCACCCGCACGCTGGTGTGCCTGAACGCGCAGGCGCCGCCCGCACAGCCGGCCAACCCGTCGGGCGCGCGGAAGGGATAGGCGAACAGCGTCGTGACGGCGGCGGGCGTGGCGACCTTGGCGGCGGCGGTCCTGTCGTCGCGCAACCAGGCGTGGAACAGCCGGTTGGCCGTGGTCGCGGACTTGGGAGCGGCGGCGAGGGTCGGCGTCTCGAGGGTGGGGGCGTTCGCGGCCGCGGCGGGGGCGGGCGTGCTCGCCGGCGCGGCGGGCGCGGGGGTGGCACGCGGGGTGGCAGGACGGGCGGCGGCCTGTGCTACCGCGGCGGAGGAGAGGGAGGCCGAAGAGAGGGTGGCCGAGGGGAGGGTGCGGGTGGTGGCCGCCGTGGCGGCGGTGGGGAGCGTGAGGGTGGCCGCCGCGGCGGCGGCCACTCCGAGCAGCCATCGACTTGACATGCCCCGACGGTAGGGTGCGGTCCTTGCACCCCGGTTGCAGCGGCCTAGGGTGGGCCCATGGACTTCCTGGAGATCGCCGTCGAGCAGGCCCGCACGGGGCTGGCCGAGGGCGGGGTGCCCGTCGGGGCGGTGCTGGTGGCCGACGGCGAGGTGCTCGGCGCCGGCCGTAACCGCAGGGTGCAGGAGGGCAGCGTGATCCGCCACGGCGAGACGGACGCGCTGGAGCGGGCCGGACGACGGAGCGCGCACGTCTACCGGCGCTCGACCATGTACACGACGCTGTCGCCGTGCGCGATGTGCACCGGGGCGATCCTGCTCTACGAGATCCCGCGCGTGGTGATCGGCGAGAACCGCACCTTCATGGGCAGGGAGGACCTCCTGATCGCCCACGCGGTCGAGGTCGTGGTGGTCGACTCGGCCGAGTGCCGGGCGCTGATGGCGGCCTTCGTCGAGCGCTGGCCCGAGGTGTGGAACGAGGACATCGGACAGCCGTCCGAGTGACAGAATGCCCCTGCCCGGTTACCGAAAATCACCGCAAGCCGGGAACGCCCGCGGCTAAGGTCGCCCCATGGATCTACTCGCGCGTGCCGCGGAGCTCAAGCCGGAGCTGCTGGAGTTCGCGGTGTCAGGGCGGTTCACCCGGGAGCTCGGCCTGGTGTACGGCCGTTTCTTCCCCGACGGGGTGGTCACCGACGAGGCGACCTCGGCGCTCGCGCTCGACCACTTCGCGCTGGAGTACCGCCTTCCGGGAGGCGACCTGCTGATCGACAGGTTCGTGGCCGAACGTCCCGAGCTCCCCGAGGCCGAGCGCGCCATGGTGCTCGGCTGGAAGGACGTGGTGGAAGGTGTCTTCGAGGTCCGCACGGTCGCGGGCCCGGCGATCATCCTGTTCAACCTGATCGACGAGCTGACCTACACCGCCCACTCCGATCTGGGCGAGGGCGCCTTCGACGTGCTCGACCCAGGGATGTTCCTGGTGGGACGGCTCATCCCCGTCACCCTCGACGCCTGGCTGATCAGCGCCACCCCCGCCGTCCACACGAGCGAGGCACGGCCGCTGCTGGTGCGCGCGGCGGCCGAGGCCGCGCTGCGCCATCCGGCACGGGTGTTCCGCAACCCGGCTCTGCTGGCCGAGGCGTGGCAGATCCAGGCGGCACAGCGGCGGCAGTTCGTCGAGCACTTCGGCTCCGACCTGGTCGTCATGCGCGGCGCCGAGGTGGCCGAGCGGATGGGCGAGTTCGCCTCGCTGGAGTTCCCCGGCCATCTCGCCGAGGAGGAGAGCGTCGCCCTCATCTTCGACGAACGCGACGGGCTGGGCTACTACACCGACTTCGCCGCGGTCGAGGCGGCCTTCGCCGACCCGTCCCTGGTCACCAGGAGCCGCTACCGCGACGCCGTCAGCCGGTACCTGAGGGGCGACGCGGTCTCCCCCGTGCCGATCAGGCGCCTGGCGGCGCGCGACCCCCGGCCGGCCGGGGAGGTGTTCGCCAGGCTGCTCGGACGGCACGGCTTCACCTGGCAGCTGGACGGCGAGGCGCTGCTGCGAGCGCACAAACCCGGCTACTTCGCCACGCCCCGCCTGCCGGCGTGCACGCCCGTCACCTCGGTGATCGCCGAGCTCGAACGCGTCCTGGAGGACGGCCGCTGACCCCGGCGGCCCGTCCTGCGGGGCGGATCGGCCGCGGGCACCCGGGATCGCAGGGTGGGGGCACGGGCGGTCGCCGGTAGCGGTCGGGGCGCCGGCGGGCCTGGAGTCAGGGCTCGGGTGGGCGCCAGTCGGCGGGCCAGGGGTTGTAGTCGACCTCCAGCGGCTCCTGCTCCGGGCGCAGGCCCTCCGGCACGTGCTGCAGGTTGACCCTGATCCGGTACCACACGCTGCTGCGCCCGCGCATCCCGTCCACCAGCACATCGGCCGGCTCGAGGAACCCCACCACGTCGGGATGGCGGGCCTTCCACGCCTCGAGGCCCGCCAGTGCCTCGTCCTTGTGCTGGGCCCTGGCGATCTCGATCAGCGGGAGCTCGGTGCGCTCGGGCGGCGGGCCCTGCGCCTCGGCCAGCTCCAGCAGCGGGGTGAGCGAGCCGGCGTGCAGGTCCATGTCCTCCCACGGGTCGCCGAGCGCGGCGAACCGCTTGGGCACCGTGTCGATCGTGAACTCCTCCGGGCGGCACCCCGGCACCTCGTCCCACGCCAGCGGCGTGGACACGCGGGCGTCCTGCACCGGCCTGACGGAGTAGGCGGAGGCCACGGTGCGGTCGTAGGCGTTCTGGTTGTAGTCGACGAAGACGCCCTGCCGCTCCTCCTTCCACCACCGGCTGGTCGCCAGATCGGGCGCCCTTCGCTCCACCTCGCGGGCGACGGCCTCGGCCGCCTGCCGTACCTGCGAGAAGCTCCAGTCGGGGGTGATGCGGGCATAGACATGGAAGCCGCGTGAACCGGAGGTCTTCGGCCACGCCACCAGCCCGTGGTCGGCGAGCACCTCGCGCGCCACCTGCGCGGTCTCCAGCACCTGGCCCCACGGCACGCCCGGCACCGGGTCGAGGTCGATGCGCAGCTCGTCGGGATGGGCGAGGTCGGCGGCCCGCACGGGGTGCGGGTTGAGGTCGACGCAGCCCAGGTTGACCACCCACAGCAGCTGGCGGGCGTCGGTGACGACGACCTCCTCGGCGCTCCGCCCCGACCGGTAGCGCAGCTCGGCGATCTCGATCCAGGGCGGGCGCTTGGCCGGGGCGCGCTTCTGGAAGAACGCCTCCTGCTCGATGCCGTGCACGAACCGTTTGAGGATCATCGGCCGCCCCGAGACGCCGCGCAGGGCGCCCTCGGCGACCGCCTGGTAGTAGCGGACCAGGTCGAGCTTGGTCCGCCCGCTCTGCGGGAAGACCACCTTGTCCGGGCTGGTGATCGTCACACCGTCGATGTCCGGCATGGTCTCACCATACGTGAGCGCACCGACAAGATCCCGGCGCGCGCACGCCGCGCCGGGAGGAGGCGCGGCCGGTCAAGCCCAGGCCCGGGATCATGGTCACCAGGACCCCGGCGGGCGGTCCTCCCGAAGGGGTGGGGCCGGGTGGTCAGGGGGTGGAGAAGTCGCCGTGGCGGCCCGCTCCCGCGGCGAACCGGGCGGCGCCGTCGGCCGCCTCGCCCAGGGCGGCGATGCCGTGGCGGAGTTCGTTGCGCATCGCCTCCTGCTCGGGCAGCGCCGCCTGCTCCAGCGCCGACATGCGGTCGCCGCGCAGGCAGGTCTGGGGGAAGCGGGCCAGGTCGTGGGCCAGGCGTTCGGCGGCCTGGCGTGACTGCCCGGCGGGGACGACCCTGTTGGCCAGCCCCATGCGCAGCGCCTCCTCGGCCGCTACGGGACGGCCGCTGAGGATCAGGTCCATGGCGTGGGAGAGACCGATCAGGCGCGGCAGCCGTACCGTGCCACCGTCGATGAGCGGGACGCCCCAGCGCCGGCAGAAGACCCCGAACACCGCGTCCTGCTCGGCCACGCGCAGGTCGCACCA
This sequence comes from Nonomuraea sp. NPDC003727, assembly GCF_053586935.1. NCBI lineage: Bacteria > Bacillati > Actinomycetota > Actinomycetes > Streptosporangiales > Streptosporangiaceae > Nonomuraea > Nonomuraea sp. NPDC003727. The sequence continues at coordinate 227,452 of NZ_JBSFNE010000014.1, read as the reverse complement.
GAGGGCGAGCTCGAGGCCGCCTGCGACCGCGTGGCCGGCGACGGCGGCGATGACGGGCTTGCTCAGCCGCATCCTGGTGGGACCCATGGGGCCGTCGCCCTCCTCCCCGACATGGTTGTCGAGGCGTTTGAGGTCGGCCCCCGCGCAGAAGGTGCCGCCCTCGCCCCACAGCACGGCGACGGCCGCGTCCGACGCCTCGAACGCGGTGAAGGCCGCGACCAGCGCGTCGGCGGTCTCGCGATCGACGGCGTTGCGGGCTTCGGGCCTGGAGAGCACCACGGTGGTGACGGGGCCTTCCCGCTCGGTTCGCACGGTCATCCGGTCCTCCGGTGGACGTCGGGATCGGGCTCCTCCCTGGTCGTCGGCGGCCGTGGCGTGATGGGTGCCTGGTGACCGCCTGACGGGATCAGAGGGTGAACGCCCCGGCGACGAGCTCGTCGAAGCGCTCCAGCTCCTCCGCCGGGCGGTCGATGCCGCGCAGCGGCCCCTGGTCCGCGAGGTGCGCCTCGGCGTGGAGCCGGGCCACCAGGGCCTTGCGGTCGCCGAAGCCCGCGCGCTGCTCCCAGCCCGCCTGCTCCAGCAGCAGGGCGGCCGCGTAGACGTCCGCCATGAGCTGGGCCAGCGGGAACAGCCGGGCCTCGGCCACGACCGGGTCGAGCGAGGACCACACGGTGATCGCCTTGCGGAGGTCGTCGATGCGCCCGCGGACCAGGTCGACGGTCGCGGAGTCGCCGGACGGGGCCTGGTCGGCGGCGGCGGTCAGGCGGTCGAGGAAGGGCTCGTGCGCGTTCTCGCGGAGCATCGCCCGCCGTACGTCGAGGCACAGGATGTTGTCGCCGCCCTCCCAGATCGGGTTGACCTGGGCGTCTCGCAGGAGGCGGGCGACCGGCCACTGCTCGATGTAGCCGTTGCCGCCGTGGATCTCGATGGCGTCGCCGGCCGCGGTGACGCCGAGCCGGGCGGCGCGCAGCTTGACGAGGGCGGGCGCCAGGCGCAGCCGCGGGCCGAGGTGGCCGTCGAAGACCAGCGCCTGCGCCGCTTCGACCTCGACGATGAGCTCGGCGAGCTTGCGCCGCATGAGCGGCTGGTCGATGAGGCGGCGGCCGAAGGCCTCGCGGGCGGAGGCGTAGCAGATCGACTCGACGAGGGCGCGGCGGGCGACGCCGGCGCCCATCATGGCGACGCCGAGCCGTGAGGCGTTGGTGAGCTTCATCATCGTGCCGAGCCCCGAGCCTGATCCTGAGCCCGCCAGCAGGAACGCCTCGGCGCCGGTGAACTCCACCTCGGCGGAGGCGACCGAGCGGGTGCCGAGCTTGTCCTTGAGCCTCCTGATCCGTACGGCGTTGCGGGACCCGTCGCGCCGCTCCCACAGCACCAGGAAGGGCGCCACGTCACCGGTGGGCAGCCTGCCCAGCACCACGAACGCGGAGCCGTTGGCGTTGGAGGCGAACCACTTCAGGCCGGTCAGGCGCCAGGCCTCCCCGTCGGGCTCCGCGCTCGCCTCCAGGGCCGCGAGGTCGGAGCCGCCCGTCCGCTCGGTGAACATCTGCGCGGCCTCGCCGGAGTAGAACCCGTTGGCGAAGATCGAGCGGACCCGGTCGCGGACGTCGGCGGGCGCGTGCTTCTCGGCCAGGGACACCACCATGTCGCCGCCGGTGCCCAGGGCGCAGCCCATGCCGATGTCGGCCTGGTCGAGCAGGTACGTCCAGGCCGCGGCCAGCGCGGCGGGGTCGGCTCCGTGCTGTCTGGCGGTCTCGGCGAACGCGGGCGAGGTGAAGTTGTCGGCCATCAGCGCCTCGCGCGCCGCGAGGAACGACGGCGGCATGACGACCTGGCTGATGTCACGCCCCCACTTGTCGTACTTCTCCAGGCGGGGCGGGTTGCGGTCGGTCTCCTCCGCGTGCGCGGCGATCGGCCCGCCCATGAGCGCGCCCAGGCGGGACAGGTGGGGTGCGGCCCAGTCGTACCCCTCGCCCAGGTGGCGGCGCATCAGCAGCTGGAGCGAGGGGTCGCAGGACCACCAGTCGCGTCCGGCCGCGCCCTGGTAGCGCGCGGTGTCGTAGCGGCCGCTGGGGCCGTCGACGGGTTCGATCAGATAGCTCGCCATGCTCGGAGTGTTACATATAATCGACACGCGATGGAAGACCGTAATACTCTGACCGCCCGCTCGGCCGTGCTGAGCGCGCTGCTCGGCAGCCACCCGCCCCGGCTGCCGAGCCGGGCGCTGGTGCGCATCGGCGAGGTGTTCGGCATCGCGGAGGGCACCGTGCGGGTGGCCCTGTCGCGGATGGTCGCGGCCGGCGACCTGGTGCAGGACGACGGGCGCTACGCGCTGTCCGAGCGGCTGCGCGAACGGCAGGCCAGGCAGGACGAGAGCCGGTCCCCGCACACCAGGGCGTGGGACGGCACGTGGGAGATCGCCGTCGTCACCGCGGAACGGCGCGCGCCCGCCGACCGGGCGGCGCTGCGGCACACGATGACCACGCTGCGCCTGGCCGAGCTGCGCGAGGGCACCTGGCTGCGCCCGGCGAACCTCATCAGGCGGTGGCCGGAGATCGTCACGGCGCAGTGCACGCTCATCGACGGCACGCCGCGGGAGGACCCGACGGCGCTGCTGTGGGACCTGGCGGGGTGGGCGGCCGAGGCGCGGCGGCTGCTGACGGCGCTCGACCGGGCCGAGGGGCTGGCGGAGGGGTTCCTGGTGTCGGCGGCCGTGCTGCGCCACCTGCTGGCCGACCCGCTGTTGCCGCCGGAGCTGCTGCCCGAGGGGTGGCCGGGTGCGGAGCTGCGGGCGCGCTACGACGACTTCGACCGCGGCTACCGGAAGGCGCTGCACCGGCACCTCGAGGCGTGACCGCCGCCCGGCCGGCGTCGGGCCTCATCGGGAGCGCGAGGTTCGCCGGCCGGGCGGTTCGGCGCGTCCCCGGCGACCTCAGAGCGGGACGCCGAAGATCACCCGGCGGTTCCTGAACTCGGTGACGCTCCACAGCTTCCCGCCCGACACCGTCAGGTCCTCGGGCCCGACGGGGAACGGCCGGACCGTCACCTCCCCGCCCCGGTCCACGACGAGCCTCCCGTTGGTGCGCGCGTCGGCCGCCTGGCTGAGGTACCAGGCCCCGCCGGACGACACCGCCCCCTGGATCTTCGCGTGCGGCATCGTGAAGGCTTCCCGCGGCACCCCGTCGCCGAGGGGCAGCTCCCACCTGGCCACCCTGCCGGTGGGCGCGTCCTGGACGTACTCTCCCGCCACCAGCGTGTGCGGCGTCGTGCTGCGGTCGACCGCGACGAAGGAGAAGAGCGCCCCGGGCGTCGCCACGCGCCAGAAGTCGGTCTGCGGGATCACGTACCGGTAGCCGAAGGCGTGGAACCTCTCGCCGGATCGCCCGATGCGGGTGGGGTCGCCGAGGTCGTTCTGCGCCGTCCGCAGGTCGAGGAGGTTGTTCATGTCGAACACCCGCAGGCCCCGCGTGGTGTCGGCGACGTAGAGCTGGTCGCCGTACCACGCGATGCCGCCGGCGTGGATGTTGATCGGCCCGTACGACCCGTCGGGCTTGGCCTCCACGAGCAGCGCGTGCTGGTAGCGCAGCGTCGACGGGCTCAGGAAGGTGACCCTGACGCCGCGCTCGGCCACCGGCGGCACCGGCTTGAAGTACCAGCCGGCCACGAACACCGGCACGCCCGCGGCACCGGAGTCCTCACCGCAGGTCAGGCCCTGCGGGTACCAGTCGGGCGTGTCGTTGTCCTTCTCGTCGAAGGCGTACCAGTCGGCCGGCCTGGGCTGCATCGTGCCGAGCGCCGCGGCCGCGCCCTTGCGCACCGCCTTCCTGTTGGCCTGCGCGAGCACGGCCTCCACCGCGCTCGCCCCGATGTCGGCGGCCAGCTTGGCGGCGCCGTCCCGCAGGGTCCCCGTCACCCTCCGGAGCGCGAAAGGCGCCTTCTCGGCCGGAACCATCCCCTTGGAAGCCATCGTCCCCTCGCTTTACTCTCCCTTGGGATAGTTTGACGGACGAGAGTGGCTTCTGGTTCGGTTACCGCCACATGTGCACCGGCTGGCCGCTTAGCGCGTTCTCGTAGTAGCGCCGCACCATCGCCTCGCTGTCGCCGCCCAGCTCGGCCATGGCCTCGCGCTGCCACACCGCTCCGGTACGGCCGAGCCGTACCCGCTGGGCGATGATCTCCAGGTCGGCCTCGGACGGCTGGACGCCGGCCCTGAGCAGCGCCGCCCTGGCCTCCGGCAGCAGTGACAGCACCAGGTCGGCGGCGAGCACCTCGCGGCCCTCCCAGGTCAGCTTGGCCTGCAGCCCGTTCATGGCCGCGCGGTAGAAGTTCTGGTAGGCGGTGCCGAACGGCAGCCCGGTCAGGTCCCGCTCGGCCAGCGCGAGCGTCAGCCCCAGCAGGAAGGCGGTGTTGGCGGCCATGTCGGCGCAGGTCGGCCCGGCTGGCAGGGCCCGGAACTCGATGCGCAGATGACCGCCGTCGACGGGGTCGTAGACGGGCCTGTTCCACTGCCACACCGTCCCGCTGTGCAGCCTGAGCTCGGCCAGCTCGCCACCCTGGTCGAGGGCGGGGATCACCGGCTCGTAGTCGCGCGCGTACCGCTCGAACAGCTCGTAGGCCCCTTCGCGCACCCAGTCGGAGCCGAAGGTGGCGCGGCCGTCCCTGCGGAAGCGGCGGCCGATGTCCCTGTCGTCGGCCGCCTCCTCGAACAGCGCGATCCTGGTCTCCTCCCACAAGGTCCTGCCCAGGAAGAACGGCGAGTTGCCGCACGCGGCCAGCACCGGCCCGATGGCGAGCTGGGCGCCGTTGTAGGTCCTGGCGAAGTCGGCGGCCGGCGTGCGCAGGTGGACCTGCCACGAGGTGTTGGCCGCCTCCAGGATGACGTCCTGCACCTCCAGCTCGAGATCGTCGATCCTGACGATGAACGGCTCGAGCCGCAGCCGCCGCATCCCTCGGGCCAGCGCCCGGTACCGGGCCTCGTCGCTGATGGCCAACTGCGTGAAGTCGCCGGTGCCGAGCGTGGGCAGGATGCCGATCGGCACCGCCCCGCCGCCGGCCAGTTCGCCGACCGCGCCGTCGACGGCTCTGATCAGCTCCTGCATCTCGTCGGCCAGCCGCTCGAAGGGGCGGCCCGCCAGCGGCAGCGGCGTCAGGTTGGCTTCCACGTTGTAGCGGCCCAGCTCCACGGTCAGCCGGTCGTCGCCGAGCCGCTCCAGCACCTCGGCGTTGCGCGGCAGCGGCCGGCCGCGCCCGTCGACCAGGAAGAGTTCGAGCTCGGCACCGATGGTGGTGGGGCCCGCACCGAAGCCAGGTCTATCGAGCAGCCGGCGCAGCTCGGCCAGCTGGTCGTTGAGGCGTTCCGCGAAGCGCGTGTATTCGGCCTCGGAGAACCGCTCTTTGTCAACCTCTTGTCCCATGCCCCCCTACTGTCCGAGCGGCCAGGCTCCACACCTCACCGCGGAGGGCGGCCCGTCGCGCCGCGGCGGCCCCGGGTGAGCGACGGATCCCGGCTCCGGGCGGCCCGGCGCCGGAGCTGCCCTTGCGCGCATCGCGGGAGCTCACTCTAAGCTCATGAGATGCGCGCGGTGATGTTCGACCTGTTCGGCGGCGATCTCGACCTGCGGGAGGCGCCCGACCCCTCCCCCGGCCCTCATGGCGTGGTGATCCAGGTGGCCGCGACGGGACTGTGCAGAAGCGACTGGCACGGCTGGCAGGGCCACGACCCCGACATCACCACGCTCCCCCACGTACCGGGTCACGAGCTGGCCGGCGTGGTCGCCGCGGTCGGGGCGGAGGTACGCGAGTGGCGCGAGGGCGACAGGGTCACGGTCCCGTTCATCTGCGCCTGCGGCTCGTGCGGGTCCTGCGCGGCGGGCGAGCAGCAGGTGTGCGAGCGCCAGACGCAGCCGGGCTTCACCCACTGGGGCTCCTTCGCCGACTACGTCGCCATCGACCACGCCGACGTCAACCTCATCGCGCTGCCGGAGGAGATGGCCTTCACCACCGCGGCCGCCCTGGGCTGCCGCTTCGCCACCGCCTTCCGGGCCGTCGCGCACGTCGGCGCGGCCAAGCCGGGCGAGTGGGTGGCCGTGCACGGCTGCGGCGGCGTGGGCCTGTCCGCCATCATGATCGCCACGGCGGCGGGGGCCAGGGTCGTGGCCGTCGACATCAGCACCGAGGCGCTTCACCTGGCCGAGCTCGCGGGCGCCACCCACTTCGTCAACGCCTCGTCGGGCGACGCCGCCGCCCAGGTCATGGAGCTGACCAGGGGCGGCGCCCACCTGTCCATCGACGCGCTCGGCAGCGCGTCGGCGGCCGCCGCCTCCATCGAGAGTCTGCGCCGCAGGGGCCGCCACGTGCAGGTGGGCCTGCTGCCCGGCGAGCGCACGCCGTTGCCGATGGGCCGGGTGATCGCCCACGAACTGCGCCTGCTCGGCAGCCACGGCATGGCGGCCCACGCCTACGGGCCGATGCTGGAGCTGATCAGGGCGGGGACACTCCACCCCGACCAGCTCGTCACCCGCACGATCGGGCTCGCCGACGCGGGCAAGGCGCTGGCCTCGATCGGGTCGGTGCCGGGCGTGACGATGATCACGCCCTGATCCGGCGGATCGGCAGCCTGCCGCCCCACGTCTCGACCGCCTTGTCGTCGGCGAAGGCGAGGGCGCGCATCATGTTGCCGCCGTCGCTGGTGTCCACGGCGTGCCTGAGCCGGGCGCGCATCGCCTCCGGCAGCTGCGTGGTGCCCGCCTCGATCGTGTCGCCGTAGTGCGGCGCGTAGGACACCCCGGCGAAGCCGGTACGGCGCAGCAGCGTCGGCAGCGTCCGCGAGGAGTAGAACATCAGGTGGTTCTTGGTGAACCCGCTCCACGCCGACTCGTAGGCCTTCAGCAGCAGCGATCCGGCGTTGACCGTGAGGATGAGCAGCACCCCGCCCGGCGCCAGCAGGCCCCTGAACCGCTCGAAGTCCTCCAGCGGCCTGGGCAGGTGCGCCAGCACCGACCACAGCGTGATGACGTCGAACCCGCCCCTGGCGATCTCGGGCACGTCCTGGGGCGAGCCGAAGTAGGCCTTGGCGCGTGACAGCCTCGCGTTGGCCTGCTCGACCGAGTCGGGCGACAGGTCGACCCCGACGGCGTCGAAGCCGCGCCGCTCGGCCAGTTCGAGGAACAGCCCCGCGCCGCAGCCGAAGTCGAGCAGCCGCCTGCCCTTCCCGTCGTCGAACACCGGGGAGAAGGCGTCCATGGTGAGGGTGTAGCGGCGCTGCCTGTTCTCGGCGTACTTGCCGGTCAGGAAGCTGCTGTAGGCGTTGGCGTACAGGTCGCCGAGCCGTTCGGGCCTGACGTTGGGGTTGCGGTAGAGGAAGCCGCACGACGGGCAGCGCACGACGCGGTAGCGCCAGCCGTTCCCGCCGGTCGGCTCGTACATCGGCTGCTGGCGCGACTCGCCGCACATCATGCAGGAGAGGAACTCCTCGATCTCGCCGAGCGGCACCTCACGCCGGTATTCGTCCAGTGACACGGTCCGCGCCCGTGCGATCTTGATACGCCACTGCGCTTCGCGGATCAGCCTCTCACCAGGACGGACGTAGACCCGCTGTCCCCATGGCACCTTCTCGTAGCGGGATCCGAAAAGGAGCCTGGCTGCCTTGCGCTTGACCGAGACCATCGACACCTCACCTGTGTATGCCCCCGAGTCGTTGCCGGGTTAGATGTGCATTTCTCCTGACTAGTTCTGATCCTTTTTCCGCGCACCATTCCCCATAAGGTGGCAAACATGGAATACGCACGTCTTGGCACCAGTGGCCTCGCGGTCTCCAGGATCTGCCTCGGCGTGATGAGCTACGGCGATCCCGCGGCGTGGGAGTGGGTGCTCGCCGAGGAGCAGGCCGAACCGATCGTCCGGCGGGCAGCGGAGGCCGGCGTCACCCTGGTCGAGGAAGCCCCGTTGAGCTGCCGATCCGCTCCAGGGCACACCACCTCACCCACCGGCCGAAGATCTGACGATCATCACGCAAGCGCCGATCCGGCGTGGACTTTCATTGCACGATCAGGGGCGCGCGTCGGCCGGCCGGCCGGGCTGCGGCTCTTCGGCTGGTCCCTGCCGGCGCCGCCCGCGCGCTCCCAATCACCGAGACAGACCACCAGGCGATCGGAAACCACCGCCACCAGGACGACGTGATCCAGCTCGCCGGGGCAGCCCGGAGAGAAGGGAACGCATGAGGCTCTGCCCCTCTGCACCCTCGGCCCTCCTTGGTGGCGCGTCGGAGAAGGCTGCGACAGACGGTGGCCATCTCTCCGTCGGTCACCCATCAGTGATATGCCGGACCGGTCGCCCAAGGTGAAGCCGTTGAATGAAGGCACCTTTCACCACTTTTCGCAACAAAACGCCCTTTAAGAGGGCAAAGGTGACCTGTGTCGATCGGCGACCGAAACCCGCCGACAAATCGACGTCGAGCAAGGATTGTCAGCAGAACCGTTTTCAAACACCTGACTTCGCCCTTACGCTACGCTCTCGGACAGGAGTCAATATCGAGTCTCATGGCGGGGCCGCGGATTTGGTGAGCGAGACTTCACCGGGCACGCTCATCGCTGGCCGGTACGAACTGATCAAGCGCTTGGGCAGTGGGGGCATGGGTGAGGTATGGGAGGCCCGGGACCTGAGCCTGAACGTCGACGTGGCGGTCAAGTCCGTCCGATTGGACACCCCGAGCACCACCCGCCCGGCCGTCCTCGCATACGCCCGCAAAGAGGCACAGCACGCCGCCTCGCTACGCGAGCATCCGAACATCGTGGCAGTTCACGATGTCGTCGAGCATGCCGGGCTGCCGTGGACGGTGATGCGCCTCGTCCGTGGACGGTCGGTTGCCGAGTTACTGGAGGCCGAGCCCGACGGTCTTCCCATCGCGCTGATCAACCGGATCGCCCAGGGCGTCCTTGCCGCGCTCGGGGCAGCACACGGCATCGGCATCATCCACCGGGACATCAAACCGCCGAACATCATGGTCACCGACGGCGGCGACGTTCTGGTCACGGATTTCGGGATCGCCAAGCACTACGCCGACACCCAGATCACCAAGACCGGAGCCGTCATCGGCACGGTCGCCTACATCGCCCCCGAGCGGTTGGATGGAGTAGAAGGTCCGCCCGGGGATCTATGGTCGCTTGGGGTGACCTTGTACCACGCGGCCACCGGCGTCTCCCCGTTCGAGCGGGGCGCAATGTTGCCCACGATGCACGCCATCGCCCACGAGCAACCGGACGATCCGGTCCGTGCCGGGCACCTGGCACCGGTGATCATCGCGCTGCTGGACAAGGATCCGAAAACCCGGCCCGGCGTCGACTCGGTACTACGGATGCTGGACGGCACACCGCCGCCCACGCTGACGGCAACACTGCCGCCGCTGACAGAGACCGGTCCAAGGCGTACCTGGGTGCGGCCCATACTGTCACTGCTCGGCGTCGGGATGGCCGGGCTGCTGTCTTTCGCTGTCGCTTCCCAGTTCCGCGGGAAGGCCGCCGAGACACCCTACACAGGGGCGGAATCGGCGGACATCACGCCGAGCAGAAGCGGCGGTGACAGTTCGTCGTCCACTGCCGAACCGACCATCAGCCGCAGCCCCGGACCGGACGCGAGCTTGTGCACGGCTGCGGTCCAGACGGCTGGCAACGCCCTGCGACTGTCTGCCATCGCACTGGGCGACTCCAATCGCGGTCGGGCCGACAAGGCGAACGCTACCAGTGCGGCTCTGCGTGATGGTGTCAGGCAGATCTCGTATCTCGCCGGCCGCGCCACGATACCGGCGGTCAAGGCGAAAATCCACAACATGGCCGGAGACCTGACCGCTCAGGCCGACGCGTTCGACGCTCAACTCTCCGACATCGAGGCCGGACGTACCCCCGACACCAACGCCACCAGGCTCGCCATGAGACAGCTGAGCGAGGACGCGAAAGATCTGGGTTCACTCTGCTGGGAGTGAGGAGCGCCCGGCGTGGGAATCCGATCAGACCATCAATCCGACGAAACGGAAGCCTGGCTTCAGCAGCCGTTTCATTCATTTTCCCGCTTTTCTCAACCATACGAATATACAGGGGTGGACATGGCGCGGCAGAACAAGTTCGTCCTGATCGCTTACGGCGTGGCGGTCGCGGCGGCGATCGGGGTAGGAGCGTGGGCGGCTCTCGGCAGTGGCGACGGGACGTCGACAGTGAACAGCAGTGGCGTCGGGAAGTCGGCGGCGAACATACCGGCCTACTGCACGGACGGCGCCGAGGGGGGTTGGAACCCAGCTTCCGGCATGTGCAACATCAGGAACGTCGCCGGCTGCCAGCACGTCACAGAGTTCCAGCACATCGATACCCAACTGGCCTCGGAGAACCCCTTCAGGTCTTCCGGCTACAGCGGCAGCACCGCAGTGGTGCCGCTGCTCACGAAGATGAAGGACCTGACCGAGGAGGACCTGAAGCAGCCGAACATCCCCGATCCGATCAAGGTTGCCCTGCAGAACCAGGCCAAGGAACTCCAGAAAGAAATAGACCTCTACAACCAGCGGGGCAACTGGGTTGAGGTGAATACGAAGCGCGGCCTCAGCGAGACGAGCAGTTCGGCGCTCGCCTGCTTGAACTTCGTGGCCGACGAGGCGAAATTCGCGACGCCCGCAGCTGGACAAGGGTAAGAAATCATAATGTCCACACTCCGATGAAGTGCGCCGGGATCCGGCCGAAATCGTCCGGATCCCAGCGGGAAACGCGCGTCGCTCCGATCGGCCGATGAACGGGAACGCGTCCTTTCGGCCGCTCCGTCGCCAGATAAGACGCGGACGCGAAATTCTTCGGCCGGCACGGAATCACGCGGTGATGGCGTACAGCTTGTTGTCGTTGCTGCCGACGTAGACCACTCCGTCGGCGACCGCGGGAGACGAGTGCACCGAGCCGCCGGTGGCGAAGGACCAGATCTCGCGTCCGGTGGTGGCGTCGACGGCGTACAGCTTGTGATCGTAGCTGCCGACGTAGACCACCCCATCGGCGACCACGGGAGACGAGTGCACCGAGCCGCCGGTGGCGAAGGACCAGCGCTCGCGTCCGGTGGTGGCGTCGACGGCGTACAGCTTGTGATCGTAGCTGCCGACGTAGACCACCCCGCCGGCGACCACGGGAGACGAGTGCACCGAGTCGCCAGTGGTGAAGGACCAGCGCTCGCGTCCGGTGGTGGCGTCGACGGCGTACAGCTTGTGATCCTGGCTGCCGACGTAGACCACCCCGCCGGCGACCACAGGAGACGAGAGCACCAAATAGCCGGTGGCGAAGGACCAGCGTTTGCCTCCGGTGGTGGCGTCGACGGCGTACAGCTTGTCGTCCCAGCTACCGACGTAGACCACCCCATCGGCGACCACGGGAGACGAGCGCACCGAGTCGCCAGTGGTGAAGAACCAGCGTTTGCCTCCGGTGGTGGCGTCGACGGCGTACAGCTTGTTGGCTTCGTTGCCGACGTAGACCACCCCGCCGGCGACCGCGGGAGACGAGGACACCATGTCGCTGGTGGTGAAGGACCAGCGCTCGCGTCCGGTGGTGGCGTCGACGGCGTACAGCTTGTGATCGTAGCTGCCGACGTAGACCATCCCGCCGGCGACCGCGGGAGACGAGTGCACCGAGCCGCCGGTGGCGAAGGACCAGCGCTCGCGTCCGGTGGTGGCGTCGACGGCGTACAGCTTGTTGGCTTCGTCGCCGATGTAGACCACCCCGTCGGCGATCGTGGGAGACGAGCGCACCCTGCCGCCTGTACTGAAGGCCCACTGCTGCGCCCCGAGGGAGGGGCGCTGATCATGGAGTCGCGAGCCGATGACGCCGGCCGCTGCGGCGCCAATGCCCGCAAGCCCGAGCAGGGCCGTCCGGCGTGATATCCCTGTGCGGCCATCCGCCGGGCCGTCTGCGGCTGCTTCTCGGCGGGGGCTGCCTTCGTTGGAGGGGCGTGACAGACCACGGCTGCCGAGTCCCTCGGTTGGGCGATTGGCGGCTTGATGTGCCTGCGCGTTACTGTCAGGGAGCTGAGCCGCCGGCTGTACGACCGGCTTGGCCTGTGCTTCAGAAGCCCCAGGCGTGTCCGTGAGCGGCAGTGTTCGGTGCGGGCCGAAGGGCGTAAGTGGCGGTGGTGTGGCGGGCGGCGGTGTGGCGACGTGGGTCTGTACGACCCGTGCCACATTGTCGGGCAGCCAGGCGGACTCGGTGAAGAACTCGACGATGGTGGATGCGCCGGTGATGTTCTCGGCCAGCTCATCCAGAAGGGCTGGCGCGCTTGGCCGCTGTTCAGGCTGCTTGGCGAGGCACCTCGCCACCACCGACCGCAGCGTGGGCGTAAGCGCCGCAAGGTCGGGTTCCCGGTACACGGTACGGTAGAGCAGCATCTGCCACGAGCCGGTCCCGAAGGGTCCCTTTCCCATGGCGGTGAACGCCAGCACCGCCCCAAGGCAGAACACATCGCTGGCCGGTCCCACCGGGGCGCCGGTCAACTGCTCCGGAGACATGAACCCGAGAGTTCCCACGGCCACGCCCGTCTGAGTCAGACTGCTGTCCTCGGCCGCTACCGAGATCCCGAAGTCAATGACCCGGGGCCCGTCGGCGGCCAGCAACACGTTCGACGGCTTCAAGTCCCGGTGAACGACGCCGGCGGCGTGGATCGACTCCAGCGCTTCGGCCAGCCCCGCTCCCAACGCCAACACCGACGCCTCCGGCCATGGCCCATGGTCGGCTACCGCCTCATCCAGTGACATCCCCGGCACGAATGCCGTGGCCAGCCAGGGCGGTGAATCATGAGGGTCGGCAGCGACCACGCCCGCGGTGAAGAAGCCGTTCACCGTACGGGCCACAGCCACTTCACGGGCGAACCGGCGCCGGAATTCGCGATCCTCGGCCAGATCGGGCCGGACCACCTTCACCGCCACCGCCCGGCCGCTTTTTGAGCGCCCCAGGTAGACTCGGCCCATTCCGCCCGCGCCCAGCCGGGCCACGATCCGGTACGGGCCCACCTGCCGCGGATCTTCCGCCTGCAGCCCCTCGGACACCCCCATGCATCACTCCTCGGCCTCGTCCGCATTCCAGGTGTACTCGAGCAGCACATTATTCCTACGCCCGGATCACCACAGTGGAAGGCGATAACAAGTCAAAGGCGATGTGAAGCACCAAAGCCAGGGCTTGTGTGATCGAAGACAGCAGGCGATGCGCAGGGTGGCGTACGGCTGTCGACATCGGCGCCACCAAGGACAGGCACGTCGGCGACGCGGTGGCGGTGGAGCTGACGGACAAGGAACCGGCCTTCCTGGCCGAGCCCTACCGGCCGCGCGAGGTGCGCTTCTGACCGGCCCACGCGGCGGGGATCCTCCAGCGGTCCTCACCGCGTGGATCGGCTTGCCCTGACCCTGCCGCCTCACTCACGTCAGCTCCGGGACGCCGTCATGCCGGGTGCCCCCGGACAGGCGGGAGCCGGGCCGTCAGGGGGGTACGGCCCGGCTCTCGCGGTGTGCGGCGTGGGCGAGGGGGGACGCCCACGCAGCCCGTCTACGGGGTCAGGACCTTCGCCGACGCGGAGGTCCAGAACAGCGCCCTGGCCACCTGCGGGAACAGGCCCTTGGGGTGGTTGCGGAACATCGGCTCGGTACCGAAGAGCACCACGGCCGCGCCCCGCTCGTCCCTGCCGCTGACCACCGCCGCCTGGCCGCGCGCGGCCTCGGGGCCGCCGCTGCCGTCGGGGTTGGCCCGCCAGTGGCCCGACACCAGCGGCCCTTCGGCGGCGTAGGACTGCTCGACCTTCACCTCGGGGCCGAGCGCGGTGAACCAGCGTGGCGAGTAGACGAAGGAGTGCGCGGGCGAGCCCGCGCCGACGGCGCCAGGACCGGTGGAGCCTGTGGCGTTCATCCTGACCACGCCGTTGGCGTCGCCGCGGCCCGCCACGGCGGTCACGGTCAGCAGCCCGGCCGCGGCGTTGAAGTTCGCGCCCGTGCTGCCCCGGGTGACGACGCCGCCCTTGGCGAGGAATGCCTCGAGCGCCGCCCTGGCCTGGGGGTTGAGCGCCGGGAACGACAGGCCGCTGGAGACGTACAGCACGTCGGTGCCGCTCCAGTCGAAGCCCGCGTTCAGCACGGTGGTCGAGACGGGGGTGACGGCGAAGCCCATCTCGCGCAGCGTGAACAGCTCGTCGGCGGAGGCGGCCGCGGTGATCCGCACGCTGGACAGCGGGGTGCCCGTGGTCTGCGCGGCCCTGGTGAACGGCACGCCGTACCGGTCGGCGGCGGTGGTGGCGGCCTGGCGCGCCGAGGCCGGCACGATCGCGCTGCCGTCGGCCGCGAGGGTGACGGCCACGCCCTGGCCGAGCAGGTCGTTGAGCGCGCGCACCGCCTTGGCGTCGTCCAGTTTCAGCGCGAGCGGCCCGCCGCCGCGCGGCACGTCGCCGGTGGGAGAGGCGACCTTGACCGGCACGGACGCCACGTGGAAGCGCCGGTCGGCGACCGGGTCGGCGGTCGCGCCCCACAGCAGGCCGTGGCTCCAGCCGGAGATGTCGTACATCGCGTCGACCCGTCCGCTGATGTCGGCGCCCGCCTCCAGCATGACGTTGGCCAGGCCGCGCTTGGGCTGGCGCATGTCCACGACGTACGTGCCGGCCGGGTAGGTCCTGCCGCCTGCGCGGAAGGACAGCAGCGCCCTGTCGACCCGCACGTCGTTGGCGATGAGGTGGTCGACCAGGCGCGCGGCCGACGGGCCCGAGGCGGGGATGGCGTAGGCGCGCGGGTAGGTGGTGTTGTAGACGTCCTCGGGGCCGAAGCCCGGCACGATGCCGAGCGGCACCTGCCTGGACGGCTCGCCCGCCGCGCCCCGCCTGAACACCTCGATCTGGTCGGCGACCAGCTTCTCCCTGTTGTTCTGGACGAAGGTGTAGGTGGCCCTGATCGCGGCGGCGGCGATGTCGACGTTGATGCGGCTGCGGCGCTGCAGCTCGGCCACGGGCTGGTTGGTGTACTCGCTGCCGTTGACCCGCATGGGGAACTCGATGGTGTGCGAGGCGACCGCGCCGTGGAAGGGGGCGTACTGCGGTGTGAAGATCGGCGGCCAGTCGTCCCAGCCCTCGGCGGAGTCGCGGAAGGGGATCTGCGGCGGGAACGTGCCGTCCTTCTCAGGGGTGTAGCCGAGCGCGAGGATGGCCTGCTCGATGCCCAGCGCGTTGGCGTAGGCGTTCTTGATGAACAGGTCGTACTCGTAGTTGGCGCCGTGCGGCGGGGTGGTCGGCTCCACCAGGGTGCCGTTGACGTAGCCGTGCAGGTCGATCATGACGACCGGCTGGTTGTCGATCATGATCTGGCGCATCGCCCGCGTCTCCGGCTGGGAGGCGGTGACGAAGTCGCGATTGAGGTCGAAGCCGTCGGCGTTGGGCCGCTGGCCGAGCACGCGGCCGTCGGGGTTGGCGGTGATGTTGAAGTACAGGCGGGTGCGCTCGAGCAGGTCCTTGATCCGGGGCTCGGTGCTGGTGGCCAGCTCCTCGATGACGCGCAGGTTGGCGTCGGTCCCCTCCCACTCGTTGCCGTGGATGTTGCCGTTGACGAAGACCGGCGCCTTGTACCGCCTGGCGTCGACCTGCCTGCCCTCGGCGATCTGCCGGCGCAGCCGCTCCTGCCTGCGCGTCTCGGCGGCGCTCTCGGGGGCGGTGACCGTGACCAGGTACATCTCGCGCCCGCCCGCCGAACGGCCCACGACCTCGGCGCTGACCCTGTCGCCGACGGCCTGGAGCCGGTTGAGCCTCGCGGCGATGGCGTGGTGCGGGACGAGCCCGAGCTTGATGGAGGCGTCGGCGGGGTTCTCCGGCGGGATCGGCAGCGTGTTCGTGCGGGGGTAGCCGCGGCTGTGGTCGGCGCGCCAGGTCAGCTCGGGCGCGCCGTCACGCAGGGTCTTGGCGGACTCGGCTGCGGACCGCCCCACTCCGGCGGCTTCTTCGTTGCGGTCGGCCCCGTTGCCGAAGTCCCTGACGGGTGGCGTGGGGTCGGCGGCGGCCGTACCGGAGGGAAGCAGCAGAACGGACAGCAGAGGGATCAGAACACGTAAGCGCACGAAGTTCCTCCAGATGGTTCAGATCCGTTCGTACTGAACGCACCTGACCTGACACAAGGGGCGACATTCAATTCAGGCCGATCCGTGATCTGGAAGTGTCAGAGCGCTCCCCTACGCTGGGGCGCATGGCACGGGCTAACGACGAGGCGGCAGCCGCCCTTCAGGAGTATTCGGAGCTCTTCGCGCTCACCGGTGGCGACGCTTTCCGCGTGCGCAGCTACCAGAAGGCGGCCAAGGCGATCGCCGGGTTCCCCGACGACATCGCGCAGGTCGACGTGCGCAAGGTGCCGGGCGTGGGCGAGGCGATCGCGCTGAAGATGGAGGAGTTCCTGCAGCGCGGCAGCTTCCGCCAGCTCGACGCGCTGCGCGAGCGGGTGCCCGCGGGGGTGCGGAGCCTGACCAGGGTGCCGACGCTCGGCCCCAAGACCGCGATCATGCTGTTCGAGGAGTTCGGCATCGACTCCCCGGCGGCGCTGGCCGAGGCGATCGGCGCGGGGCGGCTCGACGGCGTCAAGGGGCTGGGGCCCAAGACGCTCGCCAACCTGGTCAAGGGCATCGAGCAGCTGGAGCAGGCGGGGCGGCGGGTCCACATCGGGGTGGCGATGTCGCTGGCCGAGAGCATCATCGCGAGCCTGAGCGCCGAGCGGATCGCCTACGCGGGGTCGCTGCGGCGGATGAAGGACACGATCGGCGACATCGACATCCTGGCCGTGGCGCCCGAGTCGATCATGGAGGAGTTCCGGGCGCAGCCGTACGTGGCCGAGGTGATCGCCGCCGGCGACAAGAAGACCTCGGTGCGCACGACCAGCGGCATCCAGATCGACCTGCGCAGGGTGCCGGCCGAGTCGTGGGGGGCCGCGCAGATCTACTTCACCGGCTCCAAGGAGCACAACGTCGCCATCCGCGAGATGGCGGTGAAGAAGGGCTGGAAGCTGTCGGAGTACGGCCTGTTCGAGGGCGAGCGGGTGATCGCGGCGCAGACCGAGGAGGAGATCTACGCCGCGCTCGGCATGCAGTGGGTGCCGCCGACGATGCGCGAGGACGGCGGCGAGGTGCGGGCGGCGCTGCGCGGCGAACTGCCCGCGCTGGTCACCCTGGAGGATCTGCGGGGCGACCTTCACACCCACACCGACCTCACCGACGGCATCGCCTCGCTGGAGGAGATGGTGGCGGCGGCCCACGCGCTCGGCTACGCCTACTACGCGGTCACCGACCACGCCCCCGACCTGGCGATGCAGCGCATGACGCTCGACAAGGCGATCGAGCAGCGCGGCGCCCTGCGGAAGCTGCAGGACGCCTACCCCGGCATGCGGCTGCTGCACGGCACCGAGCTCAACATCGCGCCAGACGGCTCGGTCGACTGGCCGGGCGAGGTGCTGAGCCAGTTCGACGTGTGCGTGGCCTCGGTCCACTCCCACTTCACCCAGAGCCGCGAGGAGATGACCAGGCGCTTCATCGCCGCCTGCGAGAACCCCCACGTCGACATCATCGGCCACCCCACCACCCGCAAGATCGGCAAGCGGCAGCCCGTCGACGCCGACTGGGAGGCGGTCTTCCGCGCGGCGGCCCGCACCGGCACGGCCATGGAGATCGACTCCTTCCCCGACCGCTCCGACCTGCCCGCCGACCTGGTACGGCTGGCCAAGCACCACGGGGTGAAGTTCTCCATCGACAGCGACTCCCACGCCATCCCGCACCTGGGCAACCAGCGCTTCGGCGTGGGCCTCGCGCAGCGGGCGTGGCTGACGCCCGACGACGTGATCAATACGTGGCCGATCGACAGGCTGCTGGCGTTCCTCGGCCGCTGAGCCGCGCGTGGCGGATGGGGGGCGACGTCATCCTGGTGGCGATCCGCTGACCCTGACGAGGTGCGCGCACGGAGGATTGGATGGTTAATAGGTAGGGAATTAGTGGAACCATGAGGCTAGCCACCGACACCATCGTCAAACCCCTGCCGGCTCACCTGTTCACCCTCCACGATGGCAGTGCCGAGACGCGCTGGGAAGCGATGGCGGGCCAGGGTTACCACACCCCCACCGACCGCTTCTTCGTCCGCAACCACACCTCCACGCCGCGCGTGGACGCCGCCTCCTGGCGGCTGCGCCTGCACGGCGGCGGCCTGCGCCGCCACCTGCTGATCGGCTACGACCAGCTGCGCGCCATGCCGTCCCGCACCAGGGACATCGCGCTGGAGTGCGCGGGCAACGGCCGCCGCTTCTACAGCACCCAGCAGCGCCAGGCCGCCCCCGGCATGCAGTGGGGCCTGGGCGCGGTGGGCGTCGCCCGGTGGAAGGGCGTGCCGCTCGGGCACCTGCTGGAGCTGGCGGGCCTGCGCGCCGGCGCGGTCGACGTGCTGGCGACGGGTCTCGACCAGCCGTTCGTGCACGAGGGCGTGAACCTCGGCCACGTGCGCCGCCCGCTGCCCGTGGAAAAGGCGCTCGACGACGTCCTCGTGGCCTACGAGATGAACGGCGCGCCCCTCCCTCCCGACCACGGTTTCCCCGCCCGTCTCATCGTTCCCGGCTGGGCCGGAATCGCCTCCGTCAAATGGCTCGGCGACCTGGAGGTGTCGACCAAGGAGTTGTTCACGCCGTGGAACACTCTTTTTTACCCAGGGGTCACGACCATGACCGTGAAAAGCGCGTTCGAGCTGCCGTGGCCGGCCATACTCAAGGCCGGCGTGCGCCACGTCCTGTACGGCAGGTCGTGGTCGGGCACCGGCCGGGTCACGCATGTCGAGGTGAGCGCCGACAACGGTCTGACCTGGCATGCCGCCGAGCGGCGCGGCCTGCAGGACGACGCCTGGCTGCCCTGGCGGATCGCCTGGACGCCGCGAGAGGAGGGCCCGCACGCCCTGCTCGCCAGAGCCCGCGACGACAGCGGCGCCTGCCAGCCCCTCCAGCGGTCCTGGCACCCCTTCGGCTACCACTTCGACGCGGTCGTCCGGCACCCTATTCTGGTGACCAGCGGATAGGTAAATGTCACTTCCATTACCTGAGCTGGGAGGTCATAAAGCTCCGGACAATCGCTGGTCTGCGTCATGGAATTCATCTGGAAGACTTTTGCGGAAACGTTCCTGAAATCCTGAAGAGGCACGATGGACGCATCGTGCAGAGGGAGGCCCGATGACGCAGCTGACCGCGCTCGACGCGCAGTTCCTGAGTGCCGAGTCCGCGACGACCGCCGCGCACGTGGCGGGGGTGGCGATCCTCGACCCCAGCTGCGCTCCGTCGGGTGCGATCACTCGTGCGGGCCTGGCGGAGCTGCTGCTGGAGCGGCTGCACCTGTCGCCGGCGCTGAGCCTGCGGGTGACCGGCGTGCCGTTCGGGCTGGACCTGCCCTACTGGGCGCCCGACCCCGGTTTCTCCATCGACAACCACCTGTTCGAGGTGGAGCTGCCCGCGCCGGGCGGCGACGCGGAGCTGGCCGAGACCGTCGCCGCGCTCCACATGCGCCATCTCGACCGCGAGCATCCGCTGTGGGAGATGCACCTGATCACCGGGCTGGCCGATGGCAGGGTCGCCGTCTACACCAAGGTCCACCACGCCGCCATCGACGGCGTGTCCGGCGCCGAGACGCTGGCCGCGCTGCTCGACCTCTCCCCCGAGCCGCGCACGGTCGAGCCGCCCTCGTGCCCGCCGCCTCCGGCGCCACGGCTGCTCGACATGCTGGCGGGCGCCGCCGTACGGACCGCCGCCCATCCGGTCAAGGCGGTGCGCTCGCTGGCCAGGGCCGCGGGCGACCTCGACGCGATCCCCGTCGTCGCGACGCTGCCGGGTTCCCGGCTGATCGCCAGGGCCGCCAGGTTCGTCACGGGCGACGACCGGCCGCGCCCCGAACTGCCGTCGCTGTCGGCGCCGCGCACCCCGCTGAACGGCCCCATCAGCGGCGAGCGCCGCTTCGCCTTCGGTTCGGTGCCGTTGAAGGAGGTCAAGCAGGTCGCCAAGAGCTTCGGCCTGAGCGTCAACGACGTGGTGATGGCGATCTGCGCCTCGGCGCTGCGGGCGTGGCTGGACGAGCATGGCGCGCTGCCCGGCCAGCCGTTGATCGCCGCGGTGCCGGTGGCCGTGCGGACGGCGGGGCGCGACTGCGCGCGCAACCAGATCTCCGCCATGATCACGCCGCTGCCGACCCACGTCGCCGACCCGCGCGAGCGGCTGCTCGAGACGGGCGAGACCATGCGCACGGCCAAGCGCAGGTTCGCGATGTCGCCGGCGAGCTGGCTGAGCGAGCTGTGCGCGATGCTGCCCGCGCCGATCTCGGCCCTGACGCCGACGGTGTTCAAGCTCGCCTCGGTGGCGCGCCCGGCGATCAACCTGATCATCAGCAACGTGCCGGGGCCGCAGTTCCCGCTGTACCTGTGCGGGGGGCGGGTGCTGTCGTACTACCCGGTGTCGGTGCTGACCGATGTCAGCGGCGGGGTCAACATCACCTGCTTCTCCTACGACGGGGCGCTCGACTTCGGCGTCGTCGCCTGCCCGAACCGGGTGGACGACGCGTGGCGGCTGATGCACCACCTGCGGACGGCGATGGACGAGCTCACCGCGCTCACCCGCGACCTCGCCCCGGTGTGACCGTCACCTCGGCGGCACGACCCGCCTCCCCGTACGGCGGCGCGTGAAGGTCACGGTCGAACCAGCGCGCGGCGGGGCGCCGCGCGAGGCCGGGTTCGCGTCAGGCCGGCCGGGGCCGGCGGGGTTCGCGTCAGACAGGGCCGGGCCGGCGGGATTCGCGTCAGACAGGGCCGGGCCGGCCAGGCTCCTGTCGGGCAGGCCGGAGCCGGCCTGAGTCGTGTCAGGCCGAGGTGCCGCGGACGGCGTCGAGGATGATGGCGGCCACCTCTCGCGGCCGGGAGACCGCGACGGCGTGCGACGCGCCCTCGACCTCGACGATCGTCGCACCCGCGCGCTTGGCGCCGTACCGCTCGACCTCGGGGTTGATCGCCTGGTCGGCGGAGGCGACCAGCGCCCAGGAGGGCTTGGTCTTCCACGCCGCCGCCGAGGCGGTCTCGGCGAAGGCGCCGGCGGCCAGCGGGCGCTGGGTCACCGCGAGCACCTTCGTCGCCTCGGCCGGGACGTCGGCGGCGAAGATCTCGGGGAAGGCCTCCGGGGTGATGGTGACCTCGACCGCCGGGTCGCCACCCGCGACCGGATAGGTGGCCTGCCGCAGGTTGGCGACCAGCGGCGAGGCCGGGAAGCGGCCCTGCAGCTCGCCGAGGCTCTCGCCTTCTTCGAGGACGTACGCGGCGATGTAGACGAGGCCGACGACGTTCTCGGTCACGCCGGCGACGGTGATGAGCGCGCCGCCGTACGAGTGGCCGACCAGGATGACCGGCCCCTCGATCTGGGCGGCCACGGAGGCGATGTACGCGGCGTCGGCGGCCAGCCCGCGCAGCGGGTTGGGCGGGGCGACGACGGGGACGCCCTGCGCCTGCAGCTCGGCGATCACGCCCGACCAGCTGGAGGAGTCGGCGAACGCGCCGTGCACGAGGACGACGGTGGGGGTGGTGCTTGCCATGAAGGTTTCCTTTCTGTGCTGTACGGCACGCGGAGCCGCGCGCCGGCCGAGGCCGGTGCGGCACGGGGGGCGCAGGCCGTCAGGAACGCGCCGGCGTGCGGCGTCGCACGCCGTTCAGGGGCGCACGGCCCGCGCGGACGCGAGCCGTACGAAGCGGACAGGTCAGGGGCGCACGGCCCGCGCGGACGCGAGCCGTACGAAGCGGAGAGGTCAGGGGTGCAGGGCGTCGCGGAGGAACTCGCCCGCCTGGCGGGTCGCCGACGTCGCCGCGTGCGTGTCGCGCATCGCGTTGACCATCACGAAGTCGTGGATGATCCCCTGGTAGCGCACCGCCGTCACCGGCACGCCCGCCGCGCGGAGCTTGGCGGCGTACGCCTCGCCCTCGTCGCGCAGCACGTCGGCCTCGGCCACGATCACCAGCGCGGGCGGCAGCCCTGCCAGGTCCTCCAGGGAGGCCCGCAGCGGCGAGGCGGTGATCTCGGCGCGCTCCTCGGGCGAGGTCGTGTACTGGTCCCAGAACCACTTCATGCCGTCGCGGCTGAGGAAGTATCCCGACTGGAACTGCTCGTAGGAGCCGGTGTCGAAGTTCGCGTCGGTGACCGGGTAGAACAGCAGCTGCGCGGCCAACCTGGGGCCGTTGCGCCGCTTGGCCATGAGCGTGGTGGCCGCGGTCATGTTGCCACCGACCGAGTCGCCCGCGACCGCGATCCGGGTGGGGTCGAGGTCGTGCTCGGCGCCGTGCTCGGAGATCCACACCAGCGTGGCGTAGATCTCCTCGATCGCGGTGGGGTACTTCGCCTCGGGCGAGAGGCTGTAGTTGACGAACACCGTCGCGGCCCCCGCACGGGTGGTGAGCTCCCGCACGAGCCGGTTGTGGGTGTGGGCGTTGCCGAACACCCAGCCCGCGCCGTGGATGTAGAGGACCACGGGGAGGACGCCTTGGGCGCCGGCCGGGCGGAAGACGCGGATCGAGACCTCGCCCGAGGGCCCGCCGGGGATGGTCAGGTCCTCGATGTCGGCGTCCGGCACGGGGACGTCGCCGTCCTGGACGGAGTCCACGGCCTTACGTCCCTCGACCGGGCCGAGGTCGTAGAGGAACGGCGGGTTCTTGGTCGCCTCGACGAACGCCTGCGCGGCGTCCTCGAGGACGGGCTTGATGTCGTGCATGAAGCTCAGCCTGGCGATCCTTCATGCGGGACGCATCAGTATGTTGACTGTCCTTTTCGGATGAGGCCGCCGAGCGGCTCCACCAGGGCTCAGCGCCCCGTCCCCAGGGACTCCCGCAGGAAGGTGCCGCCCTGCCGGACCGCTGTACGCGCCGACGGGCTGTCCCGCACGGCGTTCAGCGACACGAAGTCGTGCACCGTTCCCTGGTAGCGCACCGCCGTCACCCGTACGCCGGCCGCCAGGAGCCGCCGCGCGTACAGCTCGCCCTCGTCCCGCACCACGTCGGCCTCGGCGGTGACGATCAACGCCGGCGGCAGGCCCGCGAGCGCCTCGATGCTCGCCCGCAGTGGCGAGGCGGTGGGCTCGGCGGCGTCCCGGGGATCGTCCAGGTACTGTTCCCAGTACCACTCCAGCGCCTCCCGCGTCAGCAGGTAACCGGAGGCGAACACCCGCCGCGAGGAGGTGTCCGCGCGCGGGTCGACGAGCGGGTAGTACAGCACCTGCGCCCGCAGCCGGGGCCCGCCGCGTCGCTTGGCCAGCATCGTCAGCGCCGTCGCCATGGTGGCGCCCGCGCAGTCACCGGCGACCGCCAGCCTCCGCCCGTCCAGCCCCAGGCCACCGGCGTGCTCGGCCACCCAGGTCAGCAGGGCGTAGGACTCCTCGACGGCCACCGGGTATCGCGCCTCCGGGGTGCGGCTGTACTCGGGCACGACGAACGCCGCTTCGCTGCGCTCGGCCAGCTCGCAGATCAGCCGCGCGTGCGTCTGGGCGTCACCGAGCATCCACCGGCCGCCGTGGACGTAGAGGACCGCCGGCAGGTGCCCGGCCGGCCGTACCGGCCGGAACACCCAGAAGCCGACGAGCCCGGACGGCCCGACCGGCGCGACGCGGAACTCGACCTCCACCCCGAAGTCGTCGCGCGGGTGTCCCTGGCTCTCCAGCAGCGCCTGCCGGCCGTCCACCGGCCCCAGCTGGTGCAGGTACGGCGGCGCGGACGACGCGTCCACGAGCCGCTGCACCAGCGGATCGAGGACGACGCGACGATCCTCGGAAGCGGATCCCACGGGCTCACCTCTCGTTCGTCACGGCTGCGAAGGCTCGATCACAGGTCGTCGAAGAAGTCGCGCAGCTGGTGGCGGCTGCTCACACCCAGTTTCGGATACACCTGGTACAGGTGCGAGCTGATCGTGCGCGGGGACAGCATGAGCTGCTCGGCGATCTCCCGGTTGCGCAGCCCGCGCGCGGCCAGCCGGACGATCTGCTGCTGCTGGGCGGTCAGCTCGGACAGCGGATCGGGGTCGGCGGGCGTGGCGGCGGCGCCCGCCGCCCGCAGCTCTCCGCGCGTCTCGTCGGCGAGGCCGGACGCGCCGAGCCGGGTGAACGCCTCCAGCGCCACGGTGAGCAGCCCGCGGGCCTCCAGGGGGCGCCGCTTGCGCCGCAGCCACTGGGCGTAGTGCAGCCGGGCCCTGGCTCGGGCCAGCGGCCATTCGTCACCGGCGGGGTTGACGACGGCCAGCCGGAAGTCGCGTTCGGCCTGCTCCGGGTCACCGGCGAGGGCCGCGGCGTGGTGCAGCAGCAGCGTCATGCGGGTGGTCGGCTGGGGGCCGGCGGCCTCGCGCACCGCGTCGATGATCGGCGCCACCTCCTCCTGACGGCCGATCCGCTGGGCGGCGGCGGCGAGGTCGGTGATCGAGCGGGGCGACAGGAAGTAGTGAAGCGGCGCGCCGTCCGTCCCGAAGAGCTGCCGGAAGTGGCGGAACGCGCCGTCGAAGTCGCCCGCCGCGGCGGCCGCCGTCCCGGCGGCGTGCAGCAGCCGGGCGTGGGTGGCGCGGTTCTCCTCCAGGGCGACGGCCGTCCACTCGGGGTCCTCCGGCATGCCGCCGGTGGGCCGGCCGCGCAGGGCGCGCAGCGTGACGCGCAGCGCCTCGACGTCGATCTCGACGTGCCGCCACTTGTGGACGGTCGCGAGCGTCGCCGCCTCCGCGAGCAGTTCGTCGGCCTCCGCCCAGCGGCCGGTGTCGATCAGTACCGAGGCCATCGGCGTGAGGGACTGCGCGGTCACGCCCATGGCGCCGAACGCGCGGTACATGGCGAACGCCTGGCGGAAGGACGCGACGCACATGTCCGATTCGTCGGCCCAGTAGCTGATCCCCCCGAGCCCGTGCAGCCGGGTCGCCTCCACCACGCCCGTCGACGCCGGCGGCGGATTGCGCCGGCCGAGCCGCTGCGCCATGACGGGGGCGATGGCGACCGGGTCGACCGCGGCCTGGACCACGGCGCGCACCGCGTCGAAGCTCGCGGCCTCCGCCAGCTCCGCGTAGGGCGACTCGTCCGGCCCGGCCTCGACCCCGTCGAGCAGGTGCGCCAGCACCCGCCGCACCTCCGGCAGCCCGGACTGGAACGCGACCGCCACCAGCGCCGACGCCACGGCGAGCGCCGTCCTGCCGTCCGTGGGCCGGTCGCGCTCGAACGGCTGCATCAGCAGCCGGAACGCCTCCCGCTGGCGGCCCAGCAGCGACAGCGCCATGCCGGCGCAACCGGCGGCCATGCCGAGCAGGTCGGGGTCCCGCGTCAGGGCCGTGACCTTCTCATAGAGCTCGCGGACCCACGAGGAGTCGCCCGCGTTGTTCATGACCCTGATCGCCTTGGCGTACCGTCGCGCGCGGTCCTCTGTCGCCGGGCTGCACTCGGCCGCGCGCTCCAGCGCCCGCGCGGCCGCGAAGAGGCCGCCGCGCCGCTCGGCGAGCTCCGCGCTGTCCTCCAGCGCCGCCGCGACGGACTCGTCCCGTCCCTGGCACGCGAAGGCCAGGTGCCAGGCGCGGCGCCCGGGATCGGCGCCCAGGACGGCCGCGAGGTCCGTGTGCACCCGCTGCCGCTGATGCGCGGGGGCGCTGTAGTAGGACCCCGCGCGCACGAGCGGGTGACGGAACGCCACCCGGCCGTCGGCGATGACGATGAGCCCCGCCTCCTCGGCCGGCGCCCACGGTCCGAGGTCCTGGCCGGACCCGGCCGCCGCCATGATCGTGTCCAGGTCGCCGTGCTCGGAGGCGGCGGCGTAGAGGACGAGCCGCTGGGTTGCCGCCGGCAGCGCGCGCAGCCGCGCGGCGAACATCTCCTGGATGCGCTGCGACTGCGGGAGCCCGCCGCCCGGCCACGCGTGCCCGGCCCGTACGGCGTGGCACAGCTCGATGATGGCCAGCGGGTTGCCGGCGGCCTGGTCGAGCAGGTCGATGCGGCCCCGTCCGGTGGGCGGCTCCGGCTGGGCGTCCAGCAGCCGCGCCGACGCCTGGCGGCTCAGCGGCGCCAGCGCGAGAGTGGGCAGGTCGGCGGCCAGGCCGTCCGGCCGGGTGTGCCCACGCGCGCCGAGCAGCACCGTCACGGGCTCGGTACCGAGCCGCCGCATCACGAAGGCGAGGACGTCGAGGGAGTCGCGGTCGAAGTGCTGGACGTCGTCGACGACCAGCAGGACCGGCCGTTCTCGGGCGACCCCGGCCAGGAGACCCAGCACGCCGACCCTGAGCACCATCGGGTCGTGCGGCCGGGTGGCGGGGACGATCCCGAAGGCGGTCTCCAGCGCCTCCCGCTGGTGCGCGGGCAGATCCCCTGCCCTGGGCAGCAGCGGCACGAGCAGCTGGTGCAGCGAGGCGAACGACTGCTCCGCCTCCGCCTCGCATCCCCGTGCGGCGAGCACGAGGGTGCCGGCGTCTCGCGCGTGCTCGGCCGCTACCTCCAGCAGCGCCGTCTTGCCCGTGCCTGCCTCGCCGAGCAGCAGCATGGCAGCGGCCGCGCTGCGCCCGGCGTCGATCGTGTCGACGAGCCGAGCGATCTCGGCCCGCCGGCCCACCAGCGTCATCCGCTGTCCCACCTGTGCTGCCCCCGTTTCGTGTGACCGGGCGCGTCCGCGTGCCCGAACCGCCATCATCTCGGACAAAACGCCACAAAGTCACACTGGCGGTGTCCGCACGGCGGGGCAGGGACGGGGTGGCGGGGGTTCAGACCAGGGAGTGGGCGATGAGTTCGGCGACGGCGTCCGGATCGATCTGGTGGCCGGTCAGCTGGCAGAGGTTCTCCTGGTAGAGCAGCACCGCCGCGAACGTCGCCGCCGCGACCTCCAGCCGCGCCCTGTCGCCTCGGCTGCCGGGAAGCGCCAGCTCCAGGGCGAACCTGGCCCGGCCGATCAGCTCGCCGTTCAGCCTCCCGAGCCGCTCGCGCACCGACCCGTGCGTGTCGGCCTCCCTGAACAGGATGCGGCGCATCGCCGGTGAGGCGCGCAGCGGAAGCCGCCGGGCGAGCTTCGACAGCGTGCGGGCCGGATCGCCGGGGACGGCGTCGACCTCCTTCACCTCCTCCACCAGCGTCCGCTCGTCCACCAGCGCCACCAGGACGTCGATCTTGCGCGGGAAGTAGTGGAACAGCAGGCCCTTCGGCACCTGCGCCAGCTTGGCGATCAACGAGGTCGGCGTGGCCGCGTAGCCGCCGCCCGCGAACAGTTCCTCCGCCGCGTCCAGGATCCGCGTCCTCGAG
This sequence comes from Nonomuraea sp. NPDC003727, assembly GCF_053586935.1. Taxonomy (NCBI): domain Bacteria; kingdom Bacillati; phylum Actinomycetota; class Actinomycetes; order Streptosporangiales; family Streptosporangiaceae; genus Nonomuraea; species Nonomuraea sp. NPDC003727. The sequence goes on along the minus strand of NZ_JBSFNE010000014.1, from coordinate 200,159 downwards.
TCGCTTGCGTCGATGGCCTGGTGGATGGGTGCCGCGTCAGGCGGCGAGGAGGTCTCGTGCACAGCCCGAACATAACCAAGGCCCCGCCGCGCGAGCCCTGCCGCCAAGGGGAGATCACCGTTTTTGACGAGATGGTGTAGCGTTTGAGACATTAGTGTCGCAAACGAGACGGAGGCGTACGATGGCGGTGACCGAGGAGCAGATCGTCACGGCGGCGATCCATCACCTCAACACCAGGCCCACCGCCTCCATGGCCGACCTGGCCGAGGCCGCGGGCGTCAGCAGGGCGACCCTGCACCGGCACTTCTCCAGCCGTGACGACCTCCTGGTCGCCCTGGGCAGCCGGGCACTGGCGTGCTGGGAGGCGGCGCAGGACTCCGTCGGCATCACCGCCGCGGCGGCCGAGAGCGACCCCGACCGCCTGCGCGGCACCCTGAGCGACCTGCTCACCGCGCTGGTCGACGTGGCCGACGAGCACGGGTTCGCGCTGACCGACCACGCCATGAGCGTCAACCCCGGCCTGCTGCGCCGCGCCGACGAGCTGGAGGATCGCGAGATCGCGCTCTTCGCCGCCGCCCAGCGGGCCGGCGTCCTGCGCGCCGGGCTGCCGGTGCGCTGGATCAGCAACGCCTGGTACGGCCTGCTCGTCGGCGCGCGGGAGAGCCTGCGCAGGGGCGACGTGGCCCGCAGGGACATGCCGGCGCTGCTGGTCGAGACCTTCTTCCGCGGGGCCGGCTGACCGGCTCCCCCGGGTCGGGCTGACCGGCTTCCCCGGGACCGGCCGGCCAGCGGACCAGCTCCGCCCGGGACCTGCGGGCAACGGGTCCCGGGCGGGCCACCGCCCCGGCGGGCAACTATCCCGGCGGGCAACGGCCTGTCCCCCGGCCGACGCGAGACCCTGCGACCACCGGACCGGCTGAAAGGAACAGCCCGATGACCACCAAACGCCGCTGGGCGGCGCTGGCCGTCCTGTCGGCGAGCCTGTTGCTCGTCGTCATGGACCTGACGATCCTCAACGTGGCGCTGCCGGCCATCTCCGAGGAGCTGCGCCCCGGCGCGATCGAGCTGCTGTGGATGGTCGACGCCTACTCCCTGGCCGTGTCAGGGCTGCTGGTCACGGTCAGCGCCCTCGGCGACCGGTGGGGCCGCAAGCGGATGCTGATCAGCGGGTTCGCGCTGTTCGGGACGGCGTCGGTCGCGGTGGTGCTGGTGGACAGCGGCGCCGGGCTGATCGCGGTCCGGGCCCTGCTCGGCGTGGGCGGCGCGATGATCATGCCGTCGACGCTGTCGATGATCCGCACCGTCTTCACCGACCCGAAGGAACGGGCCACCGCGCTCGGCGTCTGGTCGGCGATGGCGGCGCTGGGCGGCGCGCTCGGCCCCATCCTCGGCGGGCTGCTGCTGGAGGCGTTCAGCTGGCACGCGGCGTTCCTGGTGAACGTCCCGGTGATGGCCCTGGCGATCCTGGCGGGGCTGATCCTGCTGCCCGAGTCGCGCAACCCGCGCCCCGGACGCTGGGACGCCCTGGGTACGCTGCTGTCGATCGTCGGCATGGTCGCGCTCGTCTACGGCATCAAGCACGCCGGGCAGCCCGTGGGATGGATCGCGCTCACGGCGGCCGCGGTGACGCTGGCCTGGTTCGTGCGACGCTGCCTGACCAGGAGGGACCCGCTGCTGGAGATCCGGTTGTTCGGCAGCCCGTCGTTCGGCGCGGGTACGGTGGCCGCGCTGACCACCTCGATCGCGATGGCCGCGATGATGCTGCTGCTCGCGCAGTGGATGCAGCTCGTCATGGGCTACTCACCGTTGGAGACCGGCGTGCGCATGCTGCCGACGGCCGTCGGCGCGTTCGTGATGTCGCCGCTGGCGCCCGCGCTGGCGGCCAGGATCGGCGCGCGGACGGTGCTGGCGGGCGGCCTGCTGGTGGCCGGGGTGGGCTTCCTGGTTCTCTTCGTGGCGCCGAGCCCGCTCGGCTACGGTCCCGTCGCGCTGTCGCTGCTGCTGGTGGGCGCGGGCATGGGGTCGCTCGCCATCGCCTCGGCGGTGATCATGGCGGGGGCGCCGCCGGAGAAGGCGGGCAGCGCCGCCGCGATCGAGGAGACCAGCTACGAGCTGGGCGCCGCGCTGGGTGTGGCCGTGCTCGGCAGCGTCGCGGCGGCCGTCTACCGGGCCCATCTGGTGGTGCCCGACGGCCTGCCCGCGCATGCCGTACAGGAGTCACTGGGCGGCGCGCTGGAGGTGGCGCGCGAGGCGGGCGCCGCGGGGGCGGCGCTGGCGCGCCAGGCGCAGGCCGCCTTCACCGACTCGCTCGCCGTCACGGGCGCCGCGGGAGCCGCGCTGATGCTGGTGGCCGGGGTCGTGGTGTGGTGGCTCACGCCCCGCGCGCTCGCCCTCACCGACCACGCCGAGCCGGGTCCCCAGGAGTCCGGCCGGCGGCAGGAGCCCGCCGAGCGGTGAGGAGACGGCGAGCAGCCGGGGCCCGCCGAGCAGCAGGGACACGGCAGGCGACACAGACACGACGACCGGCGGGGACACGACGACCGGCGGGGACACGGCGACCGGCGGGGACACGGCGAGCGACAGGGGCTCAGCGAGCGCCGATGGCGCGCATCAGCAGCGGGAAGGCACGGTGCAGTTCCCGCTGCCAGTGCGCGTGATCGTGCCTGCCCGGATAGAAGTGCGTCCGCGTGGGGATGCCGAGCTCGTCGAGCCGGGCGGCGAACGCCTTGGCCGCCTTGCCCGCCAGGTGCTCGGCGGGATCCTGCCAGAACTCCGCCGTACCCGAGGCGACGTACAGCGTCACGCCCCTGAGCCTGCCGGCCTGGTCGTAGGGGTTGTGCGCGCGCCAGATGTCGCGCTGGGCGTCGGGGTCGCCCCAGATCCGCTTCCAGTCGGTGCCGAAGCAGCCGACCGTGGTGCCCGCCATCACCGCCTGCGGCACTCCCTGCTCCAGGATGTGGACGGCGCCGCTGAAGGAGGCCGCCGCCTGGAAATGGCCCGCGGCGGCGTACAGCATCGCGCCCTGCCCGCCCATCGAGTACCCGGCGATGGCGCGCTGCTTGCCCGCGCGGTAGCGGGACTCCAGCAACGGCAGCAGCTCCTTCAGGTGGTAGGTGGCCCAGCGGGGGGCGCCGCCCGCGCCGCCGTTCCACCAGTCGGAGTAGCTGCCGCACCTGCCGCCGTCGGGCATGACGACGATGACGCCGGTGTCCCTGGTCAGCCGGTCGACGTCGGTCCTGGCGGTCCACGAGGTGTAGCTGTCGAGGCCGCCGTGCAGCAGCCACAGCGCCGGCCAGGTGCGGTCGGCGTCGCGCGACCAGCCCTCGGGCAGCAGCAGCCGGACCCTGGTGGTGGCCTCCAGCGCCGTGGACTCGATCGTCAGCTCCATGCGCCGCTCGTCGAGCCGCTGCTCGGTGACCCTGCCGATCCCGGCGGAGGCCTCCGGTACGGCGGGCGTTCTCGGCGGCGGCCGTTCGGGTGGTCGCCGGGCACCGCCGAGGAGCACGCCCGCCGCGACCACGACGGTCAGGACGGCAAGGACGATCAGGCCGCCCGCCACCATGACCCGGCCCGCCATCCGGCCTCCTTATGAGACCCGCGCATAATAGCCCGGTGAGAACGATCAGCACCACGGCCCTGTCCGTGTTCCCTCTTTGCCTGGGCACCAACACCTTCGGCTGGACCGCCGACCGGGAGGCGTCCTTCGCGATCCTCGACGCCTACGTGGCGGCGGGCGGCAACTTCATCGACACCGCGGACGTGTATCCGAGCTGGGCGACGGGCGAGCCCACGTCGGAGATCATCATCGGCGAGTGGATGGCCGAGCGCGGCAACCGCGACTCGATCGTGCTGGCCACGAAGGTGGGCATGCTGGCCGGTTTCCAGGGCCTGTCGCCCGCCACCGTCCGCACCGCCGTCGAGAACTCGCTGCGCCGCCTGCGCACCGACCGCATCGACCTGTACTGGGCGCACGTCGACGACCGTGACACCCCGCTGGCCGACACGCTGGCCGCCTTCGACGCGCTGGTGCGCGAGGGCAAGGTGCGCTACCTCGGCGCGTCCAACTACGAGGCGCCCCGCCTGGCCGAGGCGCTGCGCGTCTCCGACGAGGAGGGGCTGGCCCGGTACGTGGCGCTGCAGCAGCACTACAACCTCGTGGAGCGCGGCTACGAGGGCGAGCTGCGCGACGTCGTGGCGCGCGAGGGCCTGTCGAGCACGCCGTGGGCGGGCCTGGCCCGTGGCTTCCTGACCGGCAAGTACACGCCCGGGGCGGTCGTCGACAGCCCGCGCGCCGAGAGGGCCGGGGAGTACCTGAACACCGAGCGGGGACCGCGCGTGCTGGAGGCGCTGGCCACCGTGGCCGCCGGCCGGGGCGTCGAGCAGGCGTCGGTGGCGCTGGCCTGGCTGCTCGCGCAGCCGACCGTCGCCGCTCCGCTGGCAGGCGTGCGGGAGGCGGCCCAGCTCAAGCCGCTGCTGGACGCCGTCGAACTGCGGCTGAGCGGCGAGGAACTGGCCCTGCTGGACGCGGCCTCCCGCTGAAGCGCGCCGGCCGTACCGCGGCCGCCCGCATGACGGAGGGCCCGGCTCCCTGAGGAGCCGGGCCCTGGCGGCGGGAGGGTCAGTGCTGGACGGCCTTCTCGGCACCGACGCCGGTCAGGGAGCGGACCTCGATCTCGGCGTACTTGGCGGCGTTGTACTCCTTGCTCAGTACGGTGCCGAGCCAGCCGAAGAAGAAGCCGAGCGGGATCGAGATGATGCCCGGGTTCGACAGCGGGAACCAGGCGAAGTTCGCGTCCTTGAACAGCGCGGTCGCCGAACCCGACACCACCGGCGAGAAGATCACCAGGATGAGGGCGGAGATCAGGCCGCCGTAGATGGCCGAGACCGCGCCGGCCGTGTTGAACCTCTTCCAGAACAGGCTGTAGAGGATCGCCGGCAGGTTGCCCGAGGCGGCCACCGCGAAGGCGAGGGCGACCAGGAAGGCGACGTTCTGTCCCTGGGCCAGGATGCCGAGGCCGATGGCGATGGCGCCGATGACGAACGCCGACAGCCGGGCCACCACGACCTCCTCGCGCTCGGTCGCCTTGCCGTGCTTGAACACGTGGGCGTACAGGTCGTGGGCGAAGCTGGAGGAGGAGGCGAGCGTCAGGCCCGCGACCACCGCCAGGATGGTGGCGAAGGCCACGGCGCCGATGAGGGCGAGCAGGATCGTGCCGCCGACGGGGCCGAAGATGGCCTGCCCGATCCGCTCGGCGAGCATCGGGGCGGCGGTGTTGCCCGCCTTGTCGCCCGCCGCGATGGCCTTGCTGCCGACCAGGGCGGCGGCGCCGAAGCCGAGAACGAGGGTGAGCAGGTAGAACGTGCCGATGATGCCGATGCCCCACAGGACGGACTTGCGGGCGTCCTTGGCGGTCGGGACGGTGTAGAAGCGGATGAGGATGTGCGGCAGGCCCGCGGTGCCCAGGACGAGTGCGAGGCCGAGGCTGATCAGGTCGATCTTGCCGGCCAGGCCCTGGGCGTCGGTGGCGTACTTGCCACCTCCGTTCAGGAAGGCGTCACCCTTGCCGCTCTGCGCGGCCGCGTCGCCGAGCAGCGCCGACAGGTTGAAGCCGAACTTGCCGAGCACCAGCAGCGTGACCAGGGCCGCGCCACCCATGAGCAGGACGGCCTTGACGATCTGGACCCAGGTGGTGCCCTTCATGCCGCCGACCACCACGTAAATGATCATCAGGACGCCGACGCCGATGATCGTCCAGACCTTGCCCTGGGGCGAGTGGATGTCGAGCAGCAGGCCGACCAGCGCGCCCGCGCCCACCATCTGGGCCAGCAGGTAGAAGATGCTGACCACGATGGTGGACACGCCCGCCGCGGTGCGCACCGGGCGAGGGCTCATCCTGAAGGCCAGCACGTCGGCCATGGTGAACTTGCCCGAGTTGCGCATGAGCTCGGCCACCAGCAGCAGCGCGACCAGCCACGCCACCAGGAAGCCGATCGAGTAGAGGAAGCCGTCGTAGCCCGACAGGGCGATGATGCCCGCGATGCCGAGGAAGGAGGCGGCCGACATGTAGTCGCCGCCGATGGCCAGGCCGTTCTGGAAGCCGCTGAAGGACCGGCCGCCGGCGTAGTAGTCGGCGGCGGTCTTGGTCTGGCGGCTGGCCCAGAAGGTGATGCCCAGCGTGACGACGACGAAGGTGAGGAACAGGATGGCGGAGAGGTTCATTGGATCTTCTCCTCGACCTCGTGGCGGAGCTTGTCGGCGATGGGGTCGAGCTTCCTCTCCGCATGCTTGGCGTAGGCCCACGCGATCCAGAACGTGGAGACGAACTGGAGCAGACCGAAGATCAACGCGACGTTGACGTTGCCGAAGAGCTTCATGCCCATGAAGTCGCGCGCCCAGGCCGACAGCACCACGTACAGCAGGTACCACGCCAGGAACGCCACCGTCATGGGGAAGGTCCACGCCCTGAAGCGCCGCCTCAGCTCCTGGAACTCACCGCTGGCCTGCATCTGTTCGTAGACCGATGTGTCATGTTCTCTGGTAGTCACGGCTCGACGCCCTCCGGGTGTGATGCGGATCACGCACAAGGTAAGAGGGGAAGCTACCGTTCGTGGAGGGGGCGAGTCCGGCCGTTCGGCGAGGCGCGCCGCCGCGGCGGCCAACTGGCGGCCACTTGCGGTGAAAGGTCTGATTTGCGGGTTGAGCGGTCGCGTGCCCGCTCCGTCAGCCCTTCACCGCGCCCGCGGTGAGCCCTTCGACGATGTAGCGGCGGATCGCGGCGAACAGCACCAGCGTCGGGATCACCGACACCACGGTGGCCGCCGCCATCGCACCCCAGTCGATGTCGTACTGGGTGATGAAGGAGTTCATGGCGACGGGGACGGTCTTGGCGTCCTCGCTGTCGATGAACGTGATCGCCAGGAACAGCTCGTTCCACACCTGGACGAAGGCGAAGATGAAGGTGGCCGCCACGCCGGGCAGTATCACCGGGATGATCACCCGCGCCATCGCCTGCAGCCTGGACGCGCCGTCCACCTGCGCCGCCTCCTCCAGCGCCGCGGGCACCCGCTCGTGGAAGCCGCGCATGATGATCGTGCAGAACGGCACCAGCATGGCGACGTAGACGACCATCAGCCCCGGCAGCCGGTTGAGCAGCCCCAGGTCCGACATCAGGAGGTAGAGCGGGCCCAGCGCGATGAACAGCGGGATCATCTGCGTGACCAGGAAGGCCAGCATGAGCGCGCCCCTGCCGGGGAAGTCGAAGCGGGCCAGCACGTAGCCGCCGAACACGCCGATGACGGTCACCACCGCCGCCGACACCAGCGCGACCACCAGGCTGTTGGCCAGGTAGCGGCCGAAGTCGGCGAAGGAGAACAGCTCGGCGTAGTGCTCCAGGGTGGGCTCCCCCGGCCAGTACCGCAGCGGCATCGAGAAGATCTCGCTCTTGGGCTTGAGCGAGGTGACGACGACCCAGTAGAGCGGGAAGACCGTGATCAGGAGCCAGGCTCCCAGCACGATCGCCTTGGCGGCGCGCCGCGCGATCATCGTGACCTCTCGAAGCGGGTGGCGTTGAGGTAGAAGACGCTGAAAGCCAGCAGGAGGCCGAGGACCAGGAAGCCGACCGCGCCGGCCCTGCCGTAGTCGCCCCCCATGACCTGCTGGATCAGGAAGGTCGTCACGATGTCCGTCGAGCCCGCGGGGCCGCCGCCGGTCATCGAGTAGATGAGGTCGGGGAAGTTCAGGATCCAGATCACCCGCAGCAGCACGATCAGCGCCAGCGTCGGGCGGATGTGCGTCAGCGTCACGTGCCAGAACTGCCGCAGCCTGGAGGCCCCGTCCACGGCGGCCGCCTCGTACAGCTCGCGCGGCACCGACTGGAGCGCCGCCATGATCATGATCGCGAAGAACGTCACGCCGTACCAGACGTTGGCGACGATCACCGACGTCATGGCCCAGCCGGGCGTGGACAGGAAGCCGATGCGGGTGTCGATGATCCCGGTCCGCAGCAGCAGGTCGTTGATCACCCCGAACTGGCCGTTGAACATCCACCGCCACAGCAGCCCGATCAGGAACCCCGACATCGCCCAGGGGAAGAACACCCACGCCTGGTAGAGCCCCCTGCCGCGGAACTGGCGGCGCAGCAGGAGGGCCAGCGCGAAGCCGAGGAAGAACTGGAAGAACAGCGAGACGGCGACCCACGTGCCGGTGTTGCGCAGCGCCGTCCAGAACCTGTCCTCGGCCAGCACGGCCCTGAAGTTGTCCAGCCCGACGAACGGGGTCGAGGTCAGGTCGAACAGGTTGTAGCGCTGGAAGGCGATGACGCTGCCGCGCACCATCGGGTAGTAGGTGAAGAGCGCGACGAAGACGACTCCGGGCAGCAGGCAGAGCGCGATCAGCCCTGCCTTGCGGGTGGTGAAGGCGGGACGGCTCACGAAGCCTGACCCGCCCAGAACGCGTCCCAGCCCTTCAGCACGTCGGCCACGCTCTTCTTACCGGTCAGCAGCGCCTGCACGTCACGGTCGGAGTCGACGAGGAACTGGCTCCATCCGGGCGAGTCGACCGGCCTGATCGTGATCACCTGCTTGGGGTCCTGCTGCGCCTCCAGGTAGGCCTTCCAGGCGCCCTGGGAGAACTGCGGGTCCTGCTGCGCGGAGACCGAGATCGGGATCAGCGAGTTGCCCTTGGCGAAGGCGATGCTCTGCTTGGCCTCCGACAGGAACTGCACCAGCTTGACCGCCTCGGCCCGATGGGCGCTGAAGGAGGTGACGCCCCATCCGGCGTAGCCGACGGGCTGGAAGGCGTAGCCGGTGGGGCCCTTGGGGATCGGCGCGGTCGACCAGGCCGTCTGCCCGCTCTCCTCCACCGTCTTGATCACCTCGGGGTCCTGGATCAGCATGCCGGTCACGCCCGAGGTGAAGCCCTGCACCATCTCCGGGTAGCCCCAGGCGACCGAGTCGGGCGGCGAGGCCTCCTTGAATATCTTCACGAACAGTTCCATGGCCTGGGCGGCCTCGGGCGTGGAGAAGATCGTCTTCTTGTCCTTCAGGTAGAAGGACTTCTGCGGGTCCAGCGCCTCGCCGTTGTAGGCGCTGATCATCTGGACGGCGTAGTCGGCGCCGCCCTTGCCGCCCCGGAAGGAGTAGCCGTACCGCTCGCCGGTGGTCATCTTCCTGCCCTCCTGGTAGAGCTCCTCCCAGGTGGCCGGCGGCTTGGTCATGCCCCAGTCGGTGCGGTAGAACAGCGCCCGCTGGTAGAAGCCGTAGGGGATGAGGTACGGCTTGCCGCCCACCTCCACGGCCTTCTTCCTGGCCAGCTCGGTCAGGTCGGTCCAGCCCGCCCACTGGGTGGTGGGCAGCTCGGCCAGCCAGCCGTTGTTGGAGAAGGACTTGACCGTGTGGTCGCGCACTTCCAGCACGTCCAGGTCCTTCTTGGTCTGCAGGATCTGGGTGATCTTCTGGTCCGCACTGTCCAAGGGCGGCGAGACGAGCTCCACCTCCACACCGGGGTTGGCCTTCTCGAACTCGGCGAGCAGACCCTTGATCAGCTTGGTCCTGTCGGGGCTGGTCAGGCTCTCGATCATGCGGAGCCTGATCGTGCCGCCGCCATCGGACGAGGAGTCCGAACCGCACGCGGCGATCGTCAGAGTGGCGGCGGCCAGGGCCGCGAGGAGGGGGGATTTCATGGGGTGCCTCCTGGGTGACAGCGCTGTCACTCAAGCTAGGGGCACAACCCCCTCCAGCGCTAGAGCCAGATCCTCGATGAGTGTGTCGGCCGGCTCCAGACCCACCGACAGGCGCACCAGCCCGACGGGGATGCCCATGGTGGCGCGCACCGACTCCTCGATGGTCAGCGCGGGCGCGATGACCAGGCTCTCGAACCCGCCCCACGACACGCCGATCCTGAAGGCCCTGAGCCGGTCCAGGAAGGCCGACACCGCCCGCCGGTCGTCGCTGTCGACCTCGAAGCCGAAGACGCTGGAGAAGCCCGACATCTGCCGCGCCGCCAGCTCGTTGTCGGGATGGGAGGGCAGGCCCGGATGGTGGACGGCCCGCACCGCCGCGTGCTTGTCCAGGAAGGCCGCCACGGCCAGGCCGCGCTCCTGGTGGGCGGCCATCCGCACGGGGAGCGTGCGCAACCCCTTGATCACCTTGGCCGCGTCGTGCGGCGACATGGCCGCGCCGTACAGCTGGTACTCCGTCAGCGCGATCGGCCTGATCAGCTCGGCGGAGCCGGCCACCACCCCGCCGACCAGGTCGCTGTGGCCGCCCACGTACTTCGACAACGAGTGGATCACCAGGTCGACGCCCATGGTCAGCGGCTTCTGGAACAGCGGCGTCGACCAGGTGTTGTCCATGACGGAGACCAGCCCGTGGCCCGCGGCCCACCGGGTCACCTCCGCGATGTCCACCAGCCGGTAGCTCATGTAGGACGGCGACTCGAAGTAGAGTACTCGCGTGTTCTCTCTGATAGCGCTGTCAAGACCAGCGGGGTCGCCGACGTGTGTGTGCGTGACGCCGAACTTCTCCAGGTAGCGCAGGAACTGCGTGGTCGGCCCGTAGATCGCGCCGAGCACCAGCACGTGGTCGCCTGCCGACACCAGCGACGAGATGGTCGCCGAGATCGCGCCCATCCCCGAGCCGAAGCACTTGGCCCGCTCGGCTCGTTCCAGCGCGGCCAGCTTGCGCTGCGCGAGATCGACGGTCGGGTTGGTGCCCCGCCAGTAGACGTAGCGCTCGTCCTCGTCCTTGATCGCCTCGGCCAGGTCGCCGACCGTCTCGAAGGTGAACAGGGAGTTCTCGTAGATCGGGGGATTGACGGCGCCGAGCGTCCACGGCGCGTCCTCGCCCAGCCTGCCGCAGATCCAGTCATCGTTCATGGGGGACACTATGACAGAGGGGCGCAAGCCGCCCACCATGGCCGACGTGGCCCGGCACGCGGGGGTGAGCCTGAAGACCGTCTCCCGGGTGGTCAACCAGGAGCCGCACGTCAGCGCCACGCTCCAGCGCAGGGTGCAGGAGGCCATCAACGCGCTCGGCTTCCGCCGTAACGAGGCGGCCAGCCGCCTGGCCAGGGGCGCGGCGATGCTCACGATCGGCCTGGTGATGGAGAACATCTCCAACCAGTTCTACTCCCACCTGGCCGCGGCGGTGGAGAGCGCGGCGGCCGAGCACGAGGCGCTGGTGGTCTTCGGCTCCTACGAGGAACGGCCCGAGCGCGAGCGGATGCTGGTGGAGTCGATGTTCGCGCGCGGCGTCGACTCGCTCATCCTCGTGCCGTCGGCCGGCCGGCACGACTGGCTCGGCGAGCTGGTCGCCGGCGGGCTGCGCGCGGTGTTCGTCGACCGGCTGCCGCCGGGCGTCCCCCACTCCGGCGCGGTGCTGCTCGACGACTTCACGGGCGGGCGCCTGGCCACCGAGCACCTGATGGCGCGCGGGCACCGCAGGATCGCCCTCATCTCCGACGACGAGACGGTCAGCTCGGTGCACGACCGGGCGCGCGGCTACCGCGAGGCGCTCGGCACGCTCGACGAGCGGCTGGTGACGCGCGGCGTGTTCGACCCCTGGCGGGCCGCGCGCGAGGTGGACCGGCTGCTGGCGCTGCCCGACCCGCCCACGGCCTTCTTCGCCACCAACAACAGGGCGGCGATCGGCATCCTGCAGGCGCTGCGGCGGCGGCCCGACAGGCCGGCCTTCGTGGGGTTCGACGACTTCGCCCTGGCCGACGTCTTCGACCCAGGAGTGACCGTGGTGCGGTACGACACCGGTCTGCTCGGCCGTACCGCCGTGGACCTGCTGCTGGGCGGCGGGCCACCGCAGCAGGTGCGGGTGCCGGTCGAGCTGGTGGTGCGCGGCTCGGGCGAGCTGCCCGTCAGGACGAGCGCGGACGCCAGTCACCGCGGTCCAGGTTGAGGGTCTCGGGCGTGTGCAGCCGCACCATGGTGCGGGCCACGCCCGGGGGCACGTGGTGCGGGGTGAGGAACGACACGGCGATCATCACCACGAAGGCGATCGGCACCGTCCAGGCCGCGGGCTGGGCCAGCAGCGCGCCCACGAGACCGTCGAAGGGGCCGCCGGTGATCTGCGCCATCACCGCCGCGCACGCCAGGCCGCCGCCCACCAGCAGCCCCGCCAGCGCGCCCGTCGACGACAGGCGGCGCCACCAGATGCCCAGCACCAGCAGGGGGCAGAACGAGGAGGCCGCCACGGCGAAGGCCAGCCCCACCACGTCGGCCACCGGCAGGGCCCTGGCCCACACCGCCAGGCCCAGCGGCACCGTCACCGCCAGCAGCGTCGCCAGGCGGAAGGCGCGCACCGCGCCGCCGCCGAGCAGGTCCTGCGCGATCACGCCCGCCACCGACACCGTCAGCCCCGACGACGTCGACAGGAACGCCGCGAACGCGCCCGCGGTGACCAGCGCCGTCAGCAGGTCGCCGAGCGTGCCGCCGATCATCCGCGACGGCAGCGTCAGCACCACCGCGTCCGTGCCGGCCAGGTCGGGCGCGTAGATCCGGCCCAGCCACCCGTAGAGCGCCGGCAGCAGGTAGAAGGCGCCCAGCAGCGACAGCACCACCAGCGTCGTACGGCGCGCCGCCCGCCCGTCGGGGTTGGTGTAGAAGCGCACCAGCACGTGCGGCAGCCCCATCGTGCCGAGGAACGTCGCCAGGATCAGCGAGTAGGTGGAGTACAGCCCGTACTCCTTGGCGCCGGCCAGCGGCAGCTGCCAGTGGGCCGCGTCGTGCGCCGGCAGTCCGGGCGCGCCGCCCGAGCGCCAGGCCAGCAGCAGGAACACCAGCGGGAGCGCGAGCGCGGTCAGCTTCAGCCAGTACTGGAAGGCCTGGACGAAGGTGATCGACCGCATCCCGCCCGACAGCACGTTCACCGCCACGACCACCGCGACCAGCAGCCCGCCCACCCAGCCCGGCGCCCCGGTGATGGCCCGCAGCACGATGCCCGCGCTCTGGAACTGCGGCATCAGGTAGAGCCAGCCGATCAGCACGACCAGCACGCTGGCGGTCCTGCGCACGGCCATCGACTCCAGCCTCGACTCGGCGAAGTCGGGCAGCGTGTAGGCGCCCGAGCGGCGCAGCGGCGCGGAGACCAGGACCAGCAGCACCAGGTATCCGCCGGTCCAGCCGACCGGCAGCCACAGCATGTCGGCGCCGTGGGTGAGGATGAGGCCCGCGATGCCGAGGAAGGAGGCGGCCGACAGGTACTCCCCGCCGATGGCCGAGGCGTTCCACAGCGGGGTCACGGTGCGGGAGGCGACGTAGAAGTCGGAGGTCGTGCGCGAGAGCCGCAACCCGAACGCCCCGATGAGGATCGCCGCGGCCATCACCAGGCCGACGGCCGCGAGGCTCACCCGACCGTCACCCGCCCCGCGGACGCGCCGTTCACTGCCGCTCGACCAGGTCTTCGAAGTGGCGCTCGTTGCGTTCGGCCTGCCGTACGTAGAGCCAGGCCCCCGCGACGAACAGCGGATAGATCAGCCCCGCCAGCACCGCCCACGGCAGCGGCACGCCGGCCAGCTCGGCCGCGCGCAGCTCGGGCACCAGCAGGAACAGCAGCGGCAGGCCGAGCACCACGCAGGCCAGCACCGTGCAGACGAACAGGGCGAGCCTGAACTGCGTGCGCAGCAGCGAGCGCATGTAGACCTCGCCGAGGCGGGTCTGCTCGTCGATCTCCCTGCTGGCCGGGTAGCGGGGACGGCGGGCGGCGGCGGTGCGCGGGCTGGTGACGGTGACGCGGCCCTTCATCGCTTCGCCTTCCGCAGCAGCAGGTCGCGCAGCTCGCGCGTGTGGCGGCGGCTGACGGGGATCTCGGTCTCGCCCACCCTGACGGTGCACCGGCCCGAGTCGATGTGCAGTTCCTCGATGTGCTTGACGGCGACCAGGTGGCTGCGGTGCACGCGGACGAAGCCCGAGGAGGCCCACCGTTCCTCCAGCGTGGCCAGCGGGATGCGCACCAGATGGCTGCCGCCGGAGGTGTGCAGGCGGGCGTAGTCGCCGTGCGCCTCCACGTAGACCACGTCGGCGGTGGAGACGAACCTGGTCACCCCGCCCAGCTCGACGGGGATCGTGTCGTACTCGGCGTTCTCGGCGGGCACGTCGGACGAGACGCACACCCGCCTGATCGCCTCGGCGAGCCGTTCCGGGCGGACCGGCTTGAGCAGGTAGTCCTCGGCCTTGATCTCGAAGGCGTCGACCGCGTGCTCCTCGTAGGCGGTCACGAACACCACCCGGGGCGGGTCGGCGAAGCGCGACAGCAGCCTGCCCAGCACCACCCCGTCCAGCCCGCGCATCCTGATGTCGAGGAAGACCGCCTCGATCGGCCTGCCCTCGGCCATGGCCCGGTCGAGCAGCCGCAGCGCCGCCGCCCCGTCGCGCGCCGTGGCGACCTCGCCGATCCGGGGATCGGCGCGCAGCAGGTACGCCAGGTCCTCGAGCGCGGGGAGCTCATCGTCCACCGCCAGCACCCGCAGCCCGTTCACGGCTCTCCCTCCGGTCATTTGAGAGTGATGAAACAGACATCAGGCGTCAAGCCTGTCACGACCCGATCACAGGCTCGCGAAATCGTCGCGGGCTCCGCCATGTGTGCGAGGAGGACCGTACGGCCACTGCTACCAGGGCCACGCCTTTACAAAGTAGATCAGCGGGCTGACACCCCGGGGTGGTACTTGGGGACCCTGACGTTGACCTTCGTGCCGGCCCCCTGCGCCGTCTCGACGACGATGCCGTACTCGTCGCCGTAGACCTGGCGCAGCCGCTCGTCGACGTTGGCCAGGCCGACGCCGCCGGCCGCCGGGACGTCGCCGGCCAGGATCCGGCGCAGACGTTCGGGATCCATGCCGAGGCCGTCGTCCTCGACGCTGATGCGGCATTCGGCGCCCGCGTCCTCGGCGATGATCGTGATGCGGCCGACGCCGTCCTTGGACTCCAGGCCGTGCCGGACGGCGTTCTCGACCAGGGGCTGCAGGCACAGGAACGGCACGGCGACGGGCAGCACCTCAGGCGCGATCCGCAGCGTGACGCGCAGGTGGTCGCCGAAGCGGGCGCGTTCGAGGATGAGGTAACGGTCGATGGAGCGCAGCTCCTCGGCCAGGGTGGTGAAGTCGCCGTGCCTGCGGAAGCTGTAGCGGGTGAAGTCGGCGAACTCCAGCAGCAGCTCCCTGGCCCGCTCGGGGTCGGTGCGGACGAAGCTGGCGATGGTGGTGAGGGAGTTGTAGATGAAGTGCGGGGAGATCTGGGCGCGCAGCGCCCGCACCTCGGCCTCCATCAGCAGGGTGCGGCTGCGGTCGAGTTCGGCCAGCTCGAGCTGCGAGTCGACCCAGCGGGCCACCTCCTGGGCGGCGCGGACCAGCCCGGCCGAGCTGTGCTCGCCGTAGGCGGCCAGCGAGCCGACCACCCTGTCGTCCGTGGTGAGCGGCACCACCACGGCGTGCCTGATCGGGCACTCGAGCAGCTCGCAGTCGAGGTTGAGCACCTGGGTACGGCCGTCCTTCAGGGTGCCCGCCGCGTGGGCGAACGCCTCGGCCGCGTGGTGCTCGCCCGCGCCGTCGTAGACCAGCAGCCGCTCGCCGTCGGTGATGGCGATCGCCGGGGAGCCGAGCAGCTCGCGCAGGTGCTTGGAGGCCCGCTGCGCCCCCTCCTCCGACAGGCCGGCGCGCAGCGGCGGCGCGGCCAGCGAGGCGGTGTGCAGGGTCTCGAACGTGGCCCGCTCGGCCGGGCCCGAGCCGAGCTCGCGGCGCCCGCGCAGCACCCGCCACAGCACGAGGGCGGGACCGCCCACGAGGAGAGCCAGGAGGAGGGCGACGACCACGGGTTCCACGGCCGGAGCCTACCGCCGTCCCGCCGCCGCGGGGCGCGGCCCGCGGTCCTCAAGGCGGACTCGCGGTGCTGAAGGGCGGACCCGGCGGGCGCGCGGGGGCCGCCCGCTCAGCCGCTCCCCCTGATGGCGGCGGCGTAGGCCGCGGCCTCCTCGTCGGAGTCGTACTTCACGCGCGGCCAGAAGAAGCCGCGCAGCCCGTCCTTCCTGTTGCGCGGCACGATGTGGACGTGCAGGTGGGGGACGCTCTGGCTGATGCGGTTGTTCATCGCCACGAACGTGCCCGCCGCCTCCAGACCCTTCTCCACGGCGCCCGCCAGCTGCTGCACCCGCTCGAAGAAGGGGCCCACCTCGGGCAGGTCGGTCAGCGTTTCGACGTGCTGCCGCGGCACCACCAGCAGGTGCCCCTTGAAGACGGGCCTGGCGTCGAGGAAGGAGACGGCCACCTCGTCGGAGGAGACGACGAAGGCGGCCCGCTCCCCCGCGACGATCTCGCAGAACGGACAGCTCACCAGCCGACCCTCACCGTTCCCTTGAGCAGTTCCCTGGCGATCAGCAGGCGCTGCACGTCGTTGGTGCCCTCGCCGATCGCCATCAGCGGCGCGTCGCGGTAGAGGCGTTCGAGGACGAACTCCTGCGAGTAGCCGTAGCCGCCGTGCACGCGCATGGCCTCCATCGTGACGCGCAGGGCCACCTCCGAGGCGAAGTACTTGGCCATGGCCGCCTCCGCCCTGGCCGACCTGGAGGCCGCCCAGTAGGTCATCAGCCTGGCCGCCTGGATGTCGGTGGCCATGTCGGCGAGCTTGAGCTGGATGGCCTGGAAGTCGCCGATCGGCCTGCCGAACGCCTCCCGCTGTCCCGCGTAGGCGAGCGCGGCGTCGAAGGCGCACTGCGCGACGCCGACCGCGCGGGCGGCGATGTTCACCCTGCCGAGCTCGAGGGCCGACAGCGCCTGCTGCATCCCCCGCCCCTCGACGCCGCCGAGCAACCGGTCGCGGTGCACCCGCACGTCCTCGAGGGTGATCTCGCAGGTCTCGGTGCCCTTGTAGCCGAGCTTGGGCAGGTCGCGGCTGATGGTGTAGCCGGGCGTGCCGGCCTCGACGAGCAGCATCGACATGCCCTTGTGGGCGGGCGTCTCGATCGAGGTCTTCACCAGGACGGGCATCGGGTCGGCGTGACGGGCGTTGGTGATCCAGGTCTTCGCGCCGTTGATCACGTAGTGGTCGCCGTCGCGGACCGCGCGGGTGGTGATCCCCTGCAGGTCGGTGCCCGCCCCCGGCTCGGTCAGCGCGATCCCGGTACGGCGGGTGCCGGCGGCCAGGCCGGGCAGGTAGCGCTCCTTCTGCTCGGGCGTGCCGTACTGGTCGATCATCCACGCCGACAGCGAGTGGGAGCCGAGCACGCCCGCCACGCCCATCCAGCCGCGGGCGATCTCCTCGAAGACCAGGGCGTAGGAGACGCGGTCGAGCTCGAGGCCGCCGTAGCGGGCCGGGATCGTCATGCCGAACAGGCCGAGCTCCTTGAAGCGCTCGACGATCTCCGCCGGGTAGCGGCCCGACCGCTCCCATTCGCCGGCGACGGGCACGATCTCCTTGTCGACGAACTCTCTCAGGGTGGCGCGGAACAGCTGCTGGTCCTCGTCGAGCTCGAAGTCCATCACATGGGTCCGTTCTTCGCGGTCGGGAAGTAGCCCTTGTCGTGCGGCGCGTCCCGCTTGTAGACCATGACGGTCCGCCGCCACGACATGACCTCGTCGCCGTCCTGGTTGAGGCCGCGGGTGGCGCAGGTGACGATGCCGGCGTAGGGGCGCGACCTCGACTCGCGCTTGTCGAGGACCTTCGACTCGGCGTACAGGGTGTCGCCGACGAACACCGGATGGGTGAGCCTGATCTCGTCCCAGCCGAGGTTCATCATCGCGTTCTGGCTCACGTCGATCACCGACAGACCGAGCACGATCGCCACGGACAGGCCGGAGTTCACGATGATCTTCCCGGCCGGGGCGCCCGCGGCGAAGTGCGCGTTGAAGTGGTTCTGGTTGGTGTTCATCGTCAGCAGGGTGAACCAGGTGTTGTCCGCCTCGCTGATCGTGCGGCCCAGCGGATGCTGGTAGACGTCGCCGACGACGAAGTCCTCGTAGTACCGGCCGAGGCCGGGTTGGTGCACCGTCACCTGGGCAATCTACGACTAGAACTTTCTTCGGTCAACGAAGGTCGTCCAGCTCGTCTGGTTGGGCGCGCTCCACTCGACGGGCGCGCTGATCGGGCCGAAGAACGCCTCGAGGTTGCCCGGCACCTCGTCGACCTTGGCGCCCCTGCAGTGGTAGACCAGCGCGCCCGGCCGCTGGGCCATCGCCATCCACGGCAGCCACGGCGAGACCCGGCACCACGACAGCGTGCTCGGCACCGAGGGGGCCTGGCCGTCCAGATCGGCCGCGGGGGCGAAGAACTGGAACAGCTCCATGGCCCGGTAGGTGTCGCTGAAGGAGTTGTCGGGATGGTCGGCCACCTTCAGCGGCGACGGGTAGGCCAGCAGGATGTCGGTGTTGAACACGACCGTGTCGCCGAGCCTGGTGGTGGGCACGGTGAAGCCGCGCAACCGCTGGTTGACCGGATCGTTGTAGACGTGCTGGACGTCGACGGACCGGCCGGTGAAGGGGTTGTCCCAGATGTCGAGGGGCTCACGCGAGACGGGGTCGAGGTAGGCCGCCGCCTCCCTGGTCAGCAGCTCCCAGCCGCCGTCGCCCTCCACCGCCCGCGCCACGTTGACACCCTCGAAGCCGAACAGGTGACGGGGCCCGTCGTCGGGCAGATAGGCGTAGACGTCGCCGGTCCACCAGGTCACCGTCTCCGCCCCGTCGGCGCTGGCCCGTACGCGCATGAACTCCCGGAGATCGCTCATGCGCGGCACCCTACTGCACGGTGATCGCCACCGTCGCCGCTCCCTGACCGGTGATCTCGACGCGTGTGCTGCCGGGGTGCTTGGCGTTGAAGACGAAGTAGGAGCGGTCGTCGGCGTGCTCCTCGCTGATGAAGGAGGCCACCTTGGCGTCGGGCACCTGCTTCAGCTCCCAGTCGCCGTGCGGCAGCGCCACCGAGAAGCGCTGCCCCTTGCCGACCTGGACCTGCGTGGTCGCGCCCGGGACGCCCTCGACGACCTTGCCGAGGTCGCTGACCGCGCCACCGCCACCGCACCCGGCCAGGCCGAGCGCGATGATCACGGCCACCACCGCACGACGAATCATGTCGGCAGCGTATCGGGCGCGGGCGGGTCCCGCGGAACCGCATAGGGCTCGGCGTCCGCGGGGTGCCCCTCCGCCATGCGCTTGCCCCTGATCAGCTCGGCGTCGAACTCCGCGCCGAACAACACCGCCATGTTGGACAGCCACAGCCAGATCAGGAACACCACGACCGCGGCGAGCGTGCCGTAGGTCTTGTTGTAGGAGCCGAAGTTGGCCACGTACAGGGCGAAACCGCCGGAGACGATCACCCACAGCACGACCGCGACCAGCCCGCCAGGGGTGATCCAGCGCAGCCCCGGCTGGCGCACGTTCGGCGCCGCCCAGTACAGCACCATGATGAGCCCCGCGGCGATGAGGGCGAGCACCGGCCACTTGGCGATGTCCCAGATCGTGACCAGCGTGTCGTCGACGCGGAGCCGGTCGCCTGCCACCTCGGCCACCCGGCCGGTCAGGGTGACGGCGACCGCCCCGGCCGCCAGCAGCACCATGACCAGCAGCGTCAGCCCGAGGCGCAGCGGCGTCAGCTTCCAGAACGGACGGCCCTCCCGGATGTCGTAGATCGCGTTGGCCGCGCGGATGAAGGCCGCGATGTACCCCGAGGCCGACCAGAGCGCCACGAGCAGGCCGACGATCGCCAGCGCTCCTGCGCCGGTGCTGCGCACCCCCGCAAGCCCCTGGAGCAGCAGGTCACGCACCTCGGCCGGGGCCAGGACGGCGATGCCGCCGAGCACCGTGGCCGCGTCGTCCCTTCCGACCATGCCGAGCAGCGACACCAGCACGATGAGGGCGGGGAAGATCGACAGGACACCGTAGTAGGTGAGCGCCGCCGCCCAGTCCTGCACGCCGTCGCGCCGGAACTCGGCGAACGCCCGCCTGAGCGCGCTCCACCACATACGCTTACTTCTTGCCTCGCCGCATCAGCCTCCGGGCCACGAGCAGGGCCACGACGCCGGCGGCCACGGCCGCCAGGCCCGGCCGGCGCCGCGCCTGCGCGCCCACCTTGTCGGCGGCGTCCCTGACGGGGTCCGGCATCCGGTCGGTGACGGCGACGACCCGGTCCCTGGCCGCGCCGGCCACCCCGCTCGCCCTGCCCTTGAGGTCGGCCTTGTTCACCATGGCCTCGACGGTGCCGCCCAGTTCCCCGCGGGTCCCGGCGATCTCGTCGCGCCCGCCGCCCTGCCCGGGCCCGCCCGCCACCAGCCGGTCGGTGCTCGGCCGCGGCGTGGCCGCGGCGCTCGCGCCGCTCCGGCCGCCCGGGCCCGGCCCGCCGGCGACCTGGTCACCACCGGAGTCCTGGCCGCCGGAAGCCTGGCCACCGGGAACCTGCTCGCCGGGGGCCTGGCCACCGGAGACCTCGGCGGGCTCGTCGTCCCACTTGTCCGCCTCGCCGGCCCTGTCATCGGGGATCGGGCCCTCGGGCACGAACTCCTCGTGCGGCCTGCGCGCCTCGGCCGCGGCCTCGGCGTTCTCCGCCGCCCCTGCCCTGGTGGGCGGGACGTTGACGGACTCGTGGTCGGTCGGGGTGCCCACCGTGGCCCTGCGCGCGCCCACGTCGCCGGCGTGCGCGTCGCTGAAGCCCGGATCGGTCTCGGTCATCGTCGTCCCCTCTCTCTCACCACGTCGATCCACGTCGATGTCGGTCCTGACGCTCTCGTTCGCCGCCACGGGCGCCGGCGATGCCACCTGTTCGCCCTGCTTCCTACCGATAAGACCAAGTACGGCGGCAAGGATGAGCAAAACTCCGGCCACGATTGCGGCCGTGGCCCGTGGCGGCGGCAGCGCGACGACGACGACACCGACGACGCCGGCGACACGGGCGCGTCGCCGGCCGGCTCAGCCGTGCAACGGTGCCGCTCGGTGTTCATGGAGGGAGCGACTACCCGCCCCGCGGCGGGGAAACCTCAGCGCTTGGCTGCCTTCAGCAGCGCGTCGAGCACGCCGAGCACCGAGGAGCCCGGCACCTCGCACCACGGGGCGGGAGGAGCCGGTCGCTCGCACCACGGCTGGGGTGGTCGCGGCCGCTCGCACCAGTTGCCGGGACGTTTCATGCTTCCTGTCTACCACCGATGAGGTGTGTCAGCGCGGCCACTGCTCTGTAGGGGTCGGTACGGCCGGCGATCTCCTCGCAGTCGATCAGCGCGTCCAGGTCGTCCGGCGTGGGCGTCGCGTCGGGGGCCGGGTCGGTGAAGACGCGCACGCCGTACCAGTGCGTCACCTCCAGGCCGCGCGCCACCAGCGCCGCGGTGAGGTCGGCGCGGCGGTCGGCCCGCGCGCGCACGCCCAGTCTGTTGGTGTAGGCGTCGGCGGTGAAGGCGGCCCGGGTGGCCGGCCAGTCGCCCGCCAGGCCGGGCCGCATGGCCAGCGCGTCGCCGTTGCGCACCAGCAGCGACAGGAACCCGCCCGGCCGGACCAGTCGTGCCAGGTCGGTGAGCAGCGGACCGGGGTCGGCGAAGTACATCAGCACGCCGTGGCACAGCACCACGTCGAACGAGGCGGGCGGAAACAGCGCCGGCAGCTCGGACAGGTCGGCGCGCACGGTCGTGACCCTGCCGGGGGGCAGCAGGCCGAGCAGGTCCGCGGAGGTGTCGACGCCGGTGACGTCGTGGCCGCGCTCGGCCATGCGCAGCGCCTGGGTGCCCTGGCCGCATCCGGCGTCGAGCACGCGGGCGGGCGCGGCGGGCAGGTGGCTGTCGAGCTGCCGGGTGACCAGCTCCTGGCGGACGACGTTGCGCAGTTCGCCGAGACGGTGCCGCCAGCGGTCCTCGGCGTTCTCGAACCCCACGCCTACCGACCCTAGTCCCCGCGGGAGAAACCGCAGAGGAACCGAAGTGAAACCCGGCGCGACGACACTCGCTGCATCGCACGCCTGTCCCACCCCTGAAAGGGATGTTCATGCATGTCGTCATATTGGCGGGCGGCAAGGGAGTGCGGCTGCGGCCGTACACCTCGGCGCTGCCCAAGCCGCTGGTGCCGATCGGCGAGGAGTACGCGATCCTCGACATCATCCTGCGCCAGCTCGCGGCGCAGGGCTTCACCAGCGTCACCCTGGCCGTCGGCCATCTGTCCCCGCTGATCAGGGCGTTCGTCGGGGACGGCGCCCGGTGGGAGCTGGCCGTCGACTACACCGAGGAGGTCGCGCCGCTGTCGACGATCGGGCCGCTGTTCTCGATCAGGGACCGGCTGCCCGAGCACTTCCTGGTCATGAACGGCGACGTCCTGACCACGCTGAACTACGCCGACCTGCTGCGCGGCCACGCCGCCTCGACGGCGCCGCTGACGGTGGCCACGGCCCCGCGGGTCGTCAAGATCGACTTTGGGGTGCTGGAGGCCGCCGGCGGGCACATCACGGGCTTCAGGGAGAAGCCTCTGCTCAGCTACCTGGTCAGCATGGGCGTCTACGCCCTGTCGCGCGGCTGCATCGAGGGCTATCCCGAGGGGATGGCCTTCGGCTTCGACGACCTGGTGCTCGACCTGCTGGCGCGCGAGCGGCCGCCGGCGGTCTTCGAGTTCGACGGCTACTGGCTCGACATCGGCCGCCCCGACGACTACGACGAGGCGAACGCTCGCTTCGAGGAGATCAGGCCGCTGCTGCTCCCGGAGCCGGAGCGGGCGCTGTGAGGGTGCTGCTGCTCGGCGCCTCGGGGTTCCTCGGCCGCCAGGTCAGGCTGCTGCTGGACAACGACCCCCGGGTCGGGGAGGTCGTCTGCGCGGGGCGGGAGCGGCTCGACCTGCTGGCCGCCGACGTCGCCGCCGTGACCGGCCTGCTGGCCCGCGTCCGGCCCGACGCGGTGCTCAGCTGCGTGGGGCGGATGGCGGGCGGCCCCGACGAGCTGCTGCGCGGCAACGCGGGCGTGGTCGCCCTGCTCGTGGAGGCCATGGCCGCGGTCGCGCCCGCCGCCAGGCTGGTACGGCTCGGCTCGGCCGCCGAGTACGGGCCCACGCCGTACGGGAGCTCGGTCCGCGAGGACGACCCGGCCAGGCCGGTCACCGCCTACGGGGTGAGCCACCTGGCCGGAACCGGGCTGGTCGCCTCAGGACCGGTGGACGGCGTGTCGCTGCGCGTCTTCAACCCGGTGGGGCCCGGCCTCACACCGGTGAACGTGCTGGGCCGGGCGGCCCGGCTGCTGCGCGAGGG
This sequence comes from Nonomuraea sp. NPDC003727, assembly GCF_053586935.1. Taxonomy (NCBI): domain Bacteria; kingdom Bacillati; phylum Actinomycetota; class Actinomycetes; order Streptosporangiales; family Streptosporangiaceae; genus Nonomuraea; species Nonomuraea sp. NPDC003727. The sequence goes on along the minus strand of NZ_JBSFNE010000014.1, from coordinate 176,967 downwards.
CAAGGACGACATCACGCTCGGCCCGCTCGGCGCGATGCGCGACTTCGTGGACGTGCGCGACGTCGCCGCCGCCGTGGTGGCCGCGACCTTCGCGGACCTGGGCGGCGAGCGGATCCTCAACGTGGGGTCGGGGCGGGCGGTGCCGGTCCGCGACGCCGTGGCGCTGCTGGCCCGCGCGCTGGGCTTCGACGGCGGGATCCACGAGATGGCGGGGGGATCCGACCGGTCGGGCGCGGCGCCGTGGAGCCAGGCCGACATCACCCGGGCGATCAAGGTCCTCGGCTGGCGTCCCGTCCACGGCCTGGCCGCGTCGGTCGCGGCCATGGCGGAGGAGCGATGAGGCGGCTCGCCCTCGCCCTGCTGCTCACGGTGAGCGCCTGCGCCTCCGCCCCTGGCGCCGGGGGACTGCTCGACGTCACCTCCTTCACCTACGTGCTGACCGGCTATCCCGGCGGCCGGCTGGACACGGTGGCCGCCGCGCCGCACCGGCTGGCCGTCGTGGACCTGTCGCGCGACGGCACCGCCGCCGGCTACTTCACCGCCGCCGAGATCGCCGCGGTGCGCGAGAGCGGCAAGACGGTGCTGGGCTACTTCGAGATCGGCTCGCTGGAGGAGTTCAGGACGGAGTTCGCGAGCCTGCCCGCCGGGCTGCGGCTGAACGTCTGGCCGGACTGGCCCGACGAGCACTTCGTCAAGTACTGGGACCCGTGGTGGTGGGACCGGGTGATCAGGCCCAGGGTCGACCAGGCCCTGCGGGCCGGCTTCGACGGCGTCTACCTCGACACGCCCCTGGCGTACGAGGAGATCGACCTGGCGCGCGTGCCCGGCGAGACCCGCCACAGCCTCGGCAGGAAGATGACCGATCTGATCGTCCGGATCAGCGCCTACGCCAAGGCCGTCCGCCCCGGCTTCCTCGTCGTCCCGCAGAACTCGCCCGAGCTGCGGCACAACGGCGGCTACACCGCCGCCATCGACGGCATCGGCATGGAGGAGCTGTTCTTCAGGGCCACCGACCGGGCCTGCGCGAAGGAGTGGTGCGCCGGCAACCTCGCCGAGGCCGCCGCCCTGCGCGCCGCGGGCAAGGCCGTCCTGGCCACCGACTACGCCGCCGCCCCCGGCAACCGCCGCGCCGCCTGCGCGGCCTACCGCCGGCACGGGTTCGCGGGCAACGTCACCACGGTCGACCTGGACCTGGTGAGTCCCCCCTGCGGGGTTTTCCCTCGGGAAGGAAAGGAGTGACGATGCCGAAGACCGTCGGCGTTGTCGGCATGGGATACGTAGGCCTGACGCTCACCGCGGCACTGGTCCGCAAGGGTTTCACGGTCCACGGCGTGGACGTCGACCCTGCCGTCGTGGAGGCGCTGTCGCGCGGGCGGATCCACGTGTTCGAGCCGGGCGTGCAGGAGGTGTTCGACGAGCACCTCGGCGGCCGCGTCCGCATCGGCGCGGCGCTGCCCGGCGAGCCGCTGGACGCGGTGATCCTGTGCGTGTCCACGCCCGTCGACCTCGCCACCGGGACACCGCGCCTGGACGGCCTGGCCACCGCCGCCGAAGCGTGCGGGCGGCAGCGCCTGGTGGTGGTGCGATCGACGGTGCCGATCGGCACCAGCCGCTCGGTCGTGCTGCCCCGCCTCGAGCCCGGCACCCGCCTGGTGATGGCGCCCGAACGCACCATCCAGGGGCAGGCGCTGCGGGAGCTGGTCGAGCTGCCCCAGGTGATCGGCGGGCTCGACCAGGACAGCCTCGATGCGGGGGTCGAGCTGTTCGAGGGACTGGCCGACCGGATCGTCCCCGTCTCGAGCCTCGAGGCGGCCGAGATGGTCAAGCTGGCCAACAACTGCCACACCGACCTGATCTACGCCTACGGCAACGAGCTGGCGCTGATCGCCGAGCAGCACCGGCTGGACCCGCTGGAGGTCATCGGCGCGGCCAACCTCGGCTATCCGCGCCCCGACCTGGCCAAGCCCGGCTACGTGGGCGGGGGCTGCCTCACCAAGGACCCGTACCTCATGCGGGCGAGCGCCACCACCTCGCTGGTGGGCCACGCCCGCGCGCTCAACGAGCGCCTGCCGTCCCATGTCGCCGAACGGCTGGTCGCCCTGATCCGTGAGACGTTCGGCGAGACGGACGGCGTCATCCTGTCGGTGCTCGGCTGGGCCTACAAGGGCTGGCCGGCCACGGACGACATGCGCGGCACCCCCGTCGAGCACATGATGCCGGTCTTCACCAGGGCGGGGCTGACCGTCCTCGGCCACGATCCGCTGGTCGCCGACGAGGTCATCGCCCGGTACGGCGGGCGACCCGTCAGCCTCGACAAGGCCTTCGCCGAGTCCGACGCGATGCTGATCGTCAACGACCACCCCGACTACCGCGGGATGACGGTCGGCGACACCCCGATCAGGGTGCTGTTCGACTCCTGGCGCATCCTCGACGCCGACGGGCTCACCGGACGGGGCATCCGCTACGCGGGGATCGGATACACGCGATGAGAGTCCTTCTGCTGGGCGGCGCCGGCTTCATCGGGCTCCACCTCGCCAGGCGCCTGCTGGCCGACGGCCACGCCGTCACCGTCGTCGACGACTTCTCCAGGGGAAGGCGCGACCGCGACCTGGAGGGCATGCCGCTGGACGTGCGCGACGCCGACCTCACCGATCCCGCCTCCTACCGGGCGCTGGAGCACGGCTGGGACCAGATCTACCTGCTGGCCGCCGTCGTCGGCGTCCGCAACGTCGAGCGGGACCCCGCCCGGGTGCTGCGCGTCAACACCCTGGCGCTGATGCACCTGCTGGACTGGATCAGGCCCGGCGAGCCGCTGTTCTACGCCTCCACCAGCGAGGCGTACGCGGGCGGCGTCACCGCCGGGCTGGTGCCGGTGCCGACGCCCGAGAGCGTCCCGCTGGTCATCGAGGACGTGGCGGCGCCGCGCTTCTCCTACGCCATCAGCAAGCTGCACGGCGAGGCGGCGGTCCTGCACGGCGCGCACGCCGTCGTGGGCCGCTTCCACAACGTGTACGGGCCGCGGATGGGCGCCGACCATGTGATCCCCGAGCTCGCGCTGCGCGCCCTGCGCGGCGAGAACCCGTTCCGGCTGTACGGCGGCGAGCAGACGCGGGCGTTCTGCCACGTCGAGGACGCGGTGGAGGCGATGGTGCGGCTGATGGCGACACCCGCGGCCTTCGGGCGGATCGTGCACATCGGCGACGACACCGACGAGACGACCATCTCCGACCTGGCCAAGCTGGTGCTGCGGCTGGCGGGCGGAGACCCGGTCATCGACCCGGTGCCCGCGCCGGCCGGCTCGGTGGCCCGCCGCTGTCCCGACATCTCCCTGCTGCGGGAGCTGACGGGCTTCGAGCCGCGGGTGCCCCTGGAGGAGGGGGTCAGGCGGACGTTCGACTGGTACCGGCGCATCTCGCCCGGCGCCTGACCCTCGTGGCCGCGCCTGCCGGGACCGCGATCCCGTCCCGGCAGGCCGCGGGTCCGGCCGGGCGGCGGGCGGCGCTCAGCTGTCCTGGAAGTCCGGTGGCACCATCACGCGCACCCCGTTGGGCACCACGCGCAGCCTGATCGGGGTGCGCAGCCGTACCTCGCCGTCGACGTCGGCGGCCATCGGCGGCTCGGTCTCCAGCAGCATCTCGCGCCCCATCACGAACGGCCCGCCGGCCAGGCTGCGCCACCTGCCGGTGGTGGCGCGCACCAGCGTCTCGCCGAGCAGCCGCAGCTTCTTGCCGGAACCGAGCTGGTAGGCCACCAGCATGCCGTTGTCGATGCTGATGTCGCGGGCCACCTGCCAGCCGCCGTGGAAGCGGCCGTTGGCGATGTTGAGCTGGTCGGTGAGCAGCTCGTGCCGCTTGCCGTCGACGGTCAGGACGGCGCGGAACGGCTTGTGGCCCGGGATGATCGTCAGGGCGGTCAGCGGGTAGGCGGGGCGGCCGAGGATGCGCTTGAGCCACGGCTTGACCGTGCCGGCGACCTCGACCGAGACGCCGAAGCTGGCCAGGTTGGCGAACGGCCGGTCCTCGGCCATACCGAGGTCGATGTCGGCGACCTTGCCGGTGTCGAAGACCCGGATGGCGCCCGCCAGGTCGAGCGGCAGGCCGAGGCTGCGGGCGAAGTTGTTGGTGGTGCCGAGCGGCAGCACGCCGAGGGCCACGTCGCGGTGGGCGACGTGGCGGACCGCCGACGACAGCGTGCCGTCGCCGCCACCGACCACCAGCAGGTCGGGCTTGGTCTCCAGCGCCCTGTCCAGGTGCGCGCGCAGCCGCTTGGGGTTGACGACGGAGTACTCCGCCAGCGGCTCGAAGCCGAGCGCGTGGATCTGGTCCAGCACCTCGAAGTAATGGCGGCGGCCACGGCGGGAGCGCGTGTTGATCACCACGGCGATCCTGCGGTCCCTGCGGATGGCCTCGGTGTGCTCAGCCTTGCTGCGGAGCTCGGTCATGGTTGACATGGTAGGGCCGCCGGGCGCCTGGCCCGGCGGCCGGTGATCGCCGCGTGCGCATGGGGATCCCGGCATGGCCGCCGCCGGCGCCCTCTCAGAGCAGCCCCCGCCGGAGAAGCAACGCCAGAACAGCAACGTCAGAACAGCCCTGTCACAACAGCCCTGTCACAACAGCCCTGTCAGCACAGCAGCACGGCGGCGACGACCGTGCCGGCGATCGCGGCGCCGTAGCAGGCGACCGCGAGGGCGCGGTCGAACCTGGCGATGCCGAGGATCTCCTCACTGGTGAACCTGATGCGGTGGGCGGCGTGGGACAGGCAGAGCGCCACGACGACGACCAGCGCCAGCCGTACCGGGACGGGGTCGAGCAGCGCGGCGAGCCGCGCCTGCGCCGGCCAGTCGAGCACGCCCAGGGGCATGAGCACCCCGAACAGCAGGACCAGCACCGGCAGCAGCAGCGCGGCGACCACGCCGCCGGCGCTGAACAGCAGCCACAGGTACGGCTCCGGCGTGCGTCTCATCGCAGCACCGCCCACGCCAGGACGGCCGAGACCAGCAGCCACGCGGTGTGGTTGCCGCCCTGGATCATGAAGGCGGGCACCCGCCAGCCGTCCAGCCTGACGACGGTGGCCTTGGGCGCCAGGTTGAGGAAGGTGACCGCGTGGAAGGCGGTGGCGGCCAGGGCGAGCACGTTGAGCGCGATCATCCACGGCCGCGCGGCCAGGGCGGCGAACTCCTGCAGCGTGCCGCCGGTGACGGCGGCGACCAGCAGCAGCAGGTAGGCGACCGTCCAGGCGACGAAGAGGCTGGTCAGTTCCCTGGCGACGAAGAGCGCGTAGGAGCGCGAGCGCAGGAACCACAGCCGGTCGCGGGGCGGCCGGTAGGCGCCGGCGGCCGTCATCGCCTGCTCCACGGCAGGACCGACCGCATGGCGGCGGTGACCTTGTAGCGCTGGATCGCCTCGGCGGGGTCGACGTGCTTGGGGCAGACCCTGGTGCACTCGCCCACGAACGTGCAGCCCCACACCCCCTCGTCGCCGCCGAGCAGGTCGAGCCGGTCGCCCTGGTCGCGCGAGTCGAGGTTGTAGCGCTGGGCGAGCGCGATGGCCGCCGGGCCGAGGAAGTCGGGGTTGAGCACGTAGACCGGGCAGGCCGAGTAGCACAGCATGCAGTTGATGCACATCGAGTACTGCTTGTATGCCTCGAGCTGCTCGGGCGTCTGGGCGTACTCGGCGGTCGGCGGCAGCTCCTCGCCCTCCCTGATCAGCCAGGGCCGCACGTGTGAGAGCTTGGCGAGGAAGTCGTCGATCTCCACGACCAGGTCGCGGATGACGGGGAAGCCCTTGAGCGGCTCGATCCTGACCGGTCCGCCGCCGAACTCGGTGAGGAAGGTGCCGCAGGTGAGCCTGGGCTTGCCGTTGACGTTCATGCCGCACGACCCGCACACGCCCATCCGGCACGACCACCGGAACGTCAGCGTGCCGTCCAGCCGGTCCTTGACGTGGTTGAGGCCGTCGAGGACGGCCCAGTCGTCGCGCATCGGCACGTCGAAGGACTCGAACACCGGTTTCTCGTCCCGTTCGGGGCGGTACCGGCTGATCTCCAGCCTGATCGTGGCCGGGGCGTCCCGCACGGCGGGCCGGGCGGTGTCCGACCCGGTGTCCAGCCCGGTGTCCCGCGCGGTGTCCTGCGTGCCGTCCCCGCCGGCCGGCGCCGGCTCCTGGCTCGACCTGGTGCTCATCGGCCTCCCTTCCCCATCGCCCCTTCTTCGTCGCCCCGTCTTCAATCGCCCCGTCTTCAATCGCCCCGTCTTTTGTCGACCCTTCGCTCCGCCACCGGCGGCTCAGTCACGGCCGTACACCCGCCGGCCGGGCGGCCAGCGGGTGAGCGTGACGGGCAGCAGGCCGACCGACGGCAGGCCGGACGGCGCGCGCTGGACCAGGGAGTGGGCCAGGAACTGCGCGTCGTCGCGGGCCGGGAAGTCGAGCCGCTGGTGCGCGCCTCTGGACTCGGTCCTGCCGAGCGCGCACGCCACGATCGTCTCGGCGACGTCGAGCATCGCGTGCAGTTCGAGCAGCGAGAGCAGCTCGGTGTTGAACGTGGTGCTGTCGTCGTCCACCCGGGCGTCCACCGCGCGTTCCCGCAGCGACGCCAGCGTCTGCGCCGCCTTGGCGAGCGTCTCGCCCGTCCGGTAGATCCCCGCCGCGCCCTCCAGCGTCTGCTGCATCTCCTCGCGCAGGTCGGCGATCCTCGGCCCGGTGCCGCCGCCGTCCAGCGCGCGCCGCAGCCGCCGCCGCTCGTCCTCCCCCTGGCCGCGGACGGCCGCGACCTCGCCGCCGCGGTGGGCTGCGGCGAACCTGGCCGCCGCCGCGCCCGCCCGCGCGCCGAAGACGAGGATCTCGGGCAGCGAGTTGGAGCCGAGCCGGTTGGCCCCGTTGATGCTCACGCACGCCGTCTCCCCCGCCGCGAACAGGCCCGCGATCGGGGTGGCGCCGTCGAGGTCGGTGTGGACGCCGCCCATCATGTAGTGCACGACGGGCCGGACCGGGATCAGGTCGGTGGCGGGGTCGAGGTTCTGGTAGCACCTGCACAGCTCCCTGACGAACGGGATCCGCGCCTCGATCTTCGCCTCGCCGAGGTGGCGCAGGTCCAGGTAGACGACGGGGCCGTAGGGCGTCTCGGCGGTGCGGCCCCTTTCCTGCTCGCCGACGAAGGCCTGCGAGAGGCGGTCGCGGGGGCCGAGCTCCATGCTGCGCAGCCGGGGCGTGTCGGTGGGCTGCCCGAGGTCGTAGTCCTGCAGGTAGCGGTAGCCGTCCTTGTTGACCAGCCAGCCGCCCTCGGCGCGGGCCGCCTCGGTGATGAGGATCCCGGTGAACGGCAGGCCGGTCGGGTGGTACTGGACGAACTCCATGTCCTTCAGCGGCGCGCCCGCCCGGTAGGCCAGCGACATGCCGTCGCCCGTCTTGATCGCCGCGTTGGTGGTGAACGGGAAGACCCGCCCGCAGCCGCCGGTGGCCAGGATGACGGTCCTGGCCGCGATCGCCTCGACCCGGCCCGTCCTGATCTCGATGGCGACCACGCCGTGGACGCGGCCGTCGTCGACGATGAGCCGGGTGACGTACCACTCGTCGTACCTGACGATCTCCTGGTACTTCAGCGTGGTCTGGAAGAGGGTGTGGAGCAGGTGGAAGCCGGTCTTGTCGGCGGCGTACCAGGTGCGCAGGCGCTTCATGCCGCCGAACGGCCGGACCGCCACGCGCCCGTCGGGCTCCCTGCTCCACGGGCAGCCCCAGTGCTCGAGCCGGATGAGCTCGCGCGGCGCCTCGGCGACGAACGCCTCCACCGCGTCCTGGTCGCACAGCCAGTCGCCGCCCGAGATGGTGTCGTAGGCGTGCTCGTCGAGGGTGTCTCCGATGCCGATCACCCCGGCCGCGCCGCCCTCGGCCGAGACCGTGTGGCTGCGCATGGGGTAGACCTTCGACACGACCGCCACCGTCAACGAGGGGTCGGTCTCGGCGACCGCGATCGCCGCCCGCAGACCGGCCCCGCCTCCCCCGACAATGAGCACGTCGATCATGTGTCAGCTCCCGTGGTCGGGCTGGTCCTGATCCCGGATGCGCCTGCCGTCGTGGCGGATGACGCTGAGGTGGATGCTGCCGTCGTGATACTCGTGCCGGATCCTGCGGCATCCGCAGTCGAAGTACTGGTCCTTGATCACCAGGCCGTAGCCGTCGTCGTCGACCAGCCGTTCACCGCCGGATTGGCGACCGCAGGGCGCGGTCTCCGGACTGAAGGGAGTGCGTGTACCTGTCATCGCCGATCTCCCTAGATTGGCGAAACGTCCTTTTCCACGTAAGCACCGGGCCGGGGATCGGGCTAGCCCCGATCTGGTACGGCCCGCCACGTCATGGTGGGCCGCCGGGCCCGCGTTCCTCGGCGCCCAGCTCGGCCGCCCGGACCTCGTCGACCTGGCGAGACTGCGCGGCCACGCGCGGGTAGTGCAGGTCGAAGGCGGGCCGTTCGGAGCGGATCTGCGGGATGCTCACGAAGTTGTGCCGGGGCGGCGGGCAGGAGGTGGCCCATTCCAGTGAGCCGCCGTAGCCCCACGGGTCGTCGATGGTGATCTTGGGTGCGGTGCGCCAGGTCTTCCAGACGTTGTAGAGGAACGGCAACGTGGAGGCCCCGAGCAGGAAGGCGCCCACCGACGAGATGAGGTTCAGGGTGGTGAAGCCGTCGGTGGGGCTGTAGTCGGCGTAGCGGCGGGGGAAGCCGACCATGCCCAGCCAGTGCTGGACGAGGAAGGTGGTGTGGAAGCCGATGAACAGCGACCAGAAGTGCACCTTGCCGAGCCGGTCGTCGAGCATCCGCCCGGTCATCTTCGGCCACCAGAAGTAGAAGCCGGAGAACATGGCGAACACGACGGTGCCGAAGACCACGTAGTGGAAGTGGGCGACGACGAAGTAGCTGTCGCTGATCTGGAAGTCCAGCGGCGGGGAGGCGAGGATGACGCCGGTCAGCCCGCCGAGCAGGAAGGTGACGAGGAAGCCGATCGCGAACAGCATGGGGGTCTCGAAGCTCAGATGGCCGCGCCACATCGTGCCGACCCAGTTGAAGAACTTCACCCCCGTGGGCACGGCGATGAGGAACGTCATGAACGAGAAGAACGGCAGCAGGACCTGGCCCGTCGCGAACATGTGGTGCGCCCACACGGTCATCGACAGGCCCGCGATGGCGATGGTGGCCCCCACCAGGCCGATGTAGCCGAAGATGGGCTTGCGGCTGAAGACCGGGATGACCTCGGTGACGATGCCGAAGAACGGCAGCGCGATGATGTAGACCTCCGGGTGGCCGAAGAACCAGAACAGGTGCTGCCACAGCATCGCGCCACCGCTCTCGGGGGCGAAGACGTGGGTGCCGAGCTTGCGGTCGGACTCCAGCACGAGTAGCGCGGCGGCCAGCACCGGGAAGGCCATGAGCACGAGCATGCTGGTCAGCAGCGTGTTCCAGGTGAACAGCGGCATCCTGAACATCGTCATGCCGGGCGCTCGCATGCCGATGATGGTGGTGATGAAGTTGACCGAGCCGAGGATCGTGCCGAGCCCGGACATCGCCAGGCCCATGATCCACAGGTCGCCGCCGGGGCTCGGCGAGAACGTCGCGGTGGACAGCGGGGCGTAGGCGAACCAGCCGAAGTCGGCCGCGCCGCCGGGAGTGGCGAAGCCGGCCAGCACGATTATGCCGCCGAACAGGAACAGCCAGTACGCCACGGCGTTCAGCCGCGGGAAGGCCACGTCGGGCGCGCCGATCTGCAGCGGCATGATGACGTTGGCGAACCCGGCGAACAGCGGCGTGGCGAACAGCAGCAGCATGATCGTGCCGTGCATGGTGAACAGCTGGTTGTACACCTGCTGGGTGACGAACTCCAGGCCCGGCTGGGCCAGCTCGGCCCGGATGATCATGGCCATGACGCCGGCGACGAGGAAGAAGACGAACGAGGTGATCAGGTAGAGGTACCCGATGACCTTGTGGTCGGTCGTCGAGAGCCACGCGGCGATGACGGTGCCCGTGTGGCGTCGTCTGACCTGCTGCATCGAGGTCTCGCGAACTGTCGTCACGGTTGCTCCCCCTCCACGCGGAGTGTTGCCCCGATCACTCCATTTGACGCCAATGCCCGCCGTACCGGAAGCCATCTGCTCGTTTTTCTCGTGGTCGTGCTGACCTGGGCTTCCTCACTACCCCGGCGGTCACGGGGGATGCGTGACGACACACTCTCTGTGCGACTCCCTCTGTGCGACTCCGGCGGCGGACCTGGGCCTGATGACCGTCTCGGCGGCCGTCTTCCATCAGTCGGAACACTGGTCTAATCTTCGGAACATGATCGACCCTGGAACGCCGCCAGGTGAAGACCGCCTCGTCGGCGCCGACCGGGTGCTGGCGGTGCTGCGGCTGCTGGCCGAGCGGCCCGAGGGTGTCGGGCTGGAGGAGATGGCCAGGGCGGTCGGCAGCCCCAAGCCCACCGCGCACCGGGCGCTGGCCGCGCTGCGCCGCGCGGGGCTCGCCGTCCAGGACGGCCGGGGCCGCTACCTGCTGGGCGACGAGTTCCTCAGGCTCGCCTTCACCCACCACGAGGCGCGGCCCGACCACGTCAGGATCAGGCCGGCGCTGGAGCGGCTGGCGGCCCGCTTCGGCGAGACCGCGCACTACGCGGTGCTCGACGGACACGAGGTCGTCTACCGGGCCAAGGTGGATCCGCCGTCCGGCCCGGTGCGGCTCACCTCCACCGTCGGCGGCCGCAACCCGGCCCACAGCACCGGCGTCGGCAAGCTGCTGCTGGCCTGGGCGCTACCCGACGACGCCGCGGTGACGGCCTGGGCGCGCGCGGCCCCGCTGGAGCGCCGCACCGCACGCACCAGGACCGGCCTCGCCGAGCTGTGCGCGGAGCTGGCGGCGGTGCGCGAGCGCGGCCACGCGCTCGACGACCAGGAGAACGAGGAGGGCGTCACCTGCGTGGCCGTCCCCGCCTTCCTGACCTCCGCGACCACGCCGAGCGGAGCGGTCAGCGTCAGCGCGCTGGCCTACCGCACCCCGCTGACCTCCCTGGTGGAGGCGCTGCCCGACATCCACGCCATCGTGAAGGAGCTGCGATGATCGCCGACCGGCTGTCCACCGAGACCTACGAGCTGGCCGAGGGGCCGCTGTGGGACCCCGTGGCCGAGCGGCTGCTCTGGGTCGACATCCCGACCGGCAGGGTCCTGGAGGGCGCTTTCACGGCCGGCGACCTGCGGGTGGCCAGGACGCACACCCTGCCGGGCACCGTGGGCGCGGTCACGCCGGCCGCCGACGGCTCCCTGCTGGTCGCGGCCCGGGACGGCTTCGCCACGATCGGCGAGCGGATCACGATGGGGCCGAGGGTGCTGCCGGAAGGGGTGGCCAGCCGGCTCAACGACGGCCGGTGCGATCCGGCGGGACGCTTCCTCGCCGGCAGCCTCGCCAAGGACGACCGGCAGGGCCAGGAACGGCTCTACCGGCTGGAGCTCGACGGCACGGTGAGCGTGCCGGCCGACGGCCTGACCGTCTCCAACGGCCTGGGCTGGTCGCCCGACGGGCGGACGATGTACCACGTGGACAGCATCCCGGGCGTGGTGTGGGCGCAGCCGTACGACGTGGAGTCGGGCCGCGTCGGCCCGCGCGCGGTGGCCTTCGAGGTGAACGACGGGCTGCCCGACGGCATGGCGGTCGACGTCGAGGGCAACCTGTGGATCGCGGTCTGGGGCGTCGGCGAGGTCCGCCGGTACTCACCCGGCGGGCGGCTGCTCGGCGCGGTGAAGGTCGGCGCGCCGAAGACCTCCAGCGCGGCCTTCGTCGGCACCACCCTGGTCGTCACGACCGCGGGCGGGGGGCTGTTCGCGGCCGACGCCGGCATCACCGGCCTGCCCGCCACCCCCTGGCAGGGCCGGACGGACTTCGCCACCCACTGACCGCGCCACCTCCCGGGCGCCCGGCCACCGACCGCGCCGCCTCCCGGGCGCCTCGTCGATGAACGCGCCTCCTTCCGGGCGCCTGGTCGACGAACGCGTCTGTTCCCTGCGCCCCTCCACTGACCGCGCCTCCTTCCGGCGCCTGGCCATGAACGCGGCGACCTCGGCCGGCGCCCCGTCCGCGCCGGTCTCGTCAAGCCTCGTGGCGGGCGCCCGGGGACATCACCTGACGGCCTCGCCGGCGCTCATGCCGCCGGCCAGGGCATCAGCCGAACAGCGATCGGCGGCGCCCCGCCCCGAGGTTGCCCCGCCCCAGCGGTCGTCTCCATGGCGGTCGTCTCCATGGCGGTCATTTCCATCACGGTCGCGAACGCGACGACCGTGGGGCGCGGCGTACGCCGGGTCCTACAGTTTGACCATGGGGACGACGACGGGGAAGACACCGGGAAAGGCGGGCTCGCCGCGCAGGGCCGACGCCGAGCGCAACATCGCGGCGATCCTGGCCACGGCCGCGCGGCTGCTGAGCGCCGACCCGAACGTCAGCGTGGCGGAGATCGCCAAGGAGGCGGGCGTCGGCAGGGTCACGCTCTATGGTCATTTCCCCTCCAGGGAGTCGCTGGTCGACGCCGTCCTGCAGGAGGCCGTCGACAACGCCGAGGCGGCGCTGTCCGGCCTCGAACTCGACGCCCTGCCCGCCGCGCAGGCGATGGACAGGCTGATCGGCTCCTCGTGGGAGATCCTCGACCGGCACCGCCGCCTGTTCGTGGCGGCCGACAGGGCGCTGCCGGCCGAGCGCATCCGCGAGCGCCACGGCAGGCCGCTCGCCCGGGTGGAGCGGCTGGTCGAGCGCGGCATGGACGAGGGCGCCTTCCGCACCGACCTGCCGCTGTCGTGGCTGGTCACGACGTTCTTCGGGCTGCTGCACAACGCGGCGGGCGAGATCGAGGCGGGCCGCCTGCCGCGTGAGGTCGCCGCGGATGTGCTGACCAGGACGCTCCGCTCGGTGCTCGCCGCCTGACATCACGCTGGACATACCCGCCCTCCGTATGCTTGCCTCATAACTCGAACACTACTGTACGAGTTAGCGGAGAGGGGTTCCCCCATGCTGCTGGTCCTGCTCTGCCTGGCCCAGTTCATGCTGATCATCGACATCACCGTCGTGCAGGTGGCGCTGCCGTCCATCGGGGCCGACCTGGAGCTCGGCCGCGAGGCGCTGACCTGGGTCGTCACGACGTACACCCTGTGCTTCGGCGGGCTGATGGTCCTCGGCGGCCGGCTCGCCGACACCTTCGGCGCCCGGCGGACGCTCATGACCGGGCTCGCCGTCTTCACGCTGGCCTCGCTGCTGTGCGGGCTGGCCCCCGGCGGCGGCCCGCTGATCGCCGGGCGCGCGCTGCAGGGGGTCGGCGCGGCGCTGCTGTCGCCCGCCGCGCTGGCCGTCATCACCGCCGCCTTCCACGGCGAGCGCCGTACCAGGGCGCTGGCGGTGTGGGCGGCCATCGGCGGCACGGGCGCCGCCGTGGGCGTGCTGCTCGGCGGCCTGCTGACCGCCGGTCCCGGGTGGGCCTGGGCGTTCTTCGTGAACGTGCCCGTCGGCCTGGCCGTCCTGGCCGCCCTGCCCGCCGTGCTGCCGGCGTCCGCGCCCGCCCGCCCGGCCGGGCGACGGCTGGACGTGCCCGGCGCGCTGCTGGTCACCGCCGCGACGGCGCTGCTCATCTACGGGCTGGTCGCCGCGGGCGAGGCCGGATGGGGGACGGCGGGGCTGTGGCTGGCCGCCTCCGCCGCCCTCTACGCGGCGTTCGTGTGGGTGGAGCGGGTGTCCGCGGCGCCGCTCATGCGCGCGGGGACGCTGGCCAGGCGCCCGGTGCTGTCGGGCACGTTCGTCATGCTGACGGCGACGGGCCTGATGCTCGGGCTGTTCTTCCTCAGCTCGCTCTACCTGCAGCGGGAGCTGGGGTACGGCGCGCTGGAGACGGGCCTGCTGTTCCTGCCGGTGGCGATCGCGATCACGCTCGGCGCGCACCTGGGCGGACGGCTGGTCGGCAGGGTGGGCGGCCGTCCGGTCGCGGTGGGCGCCTTCGTGCTCACCGCGGCGGGCGCGGCCCTCATGACCCGCGTCTCGCCCGAGGCGGGCGTCCTCACCACGCTGCTGCCGGGATTCGTGATCGCCGCCTTCGGGATCGGCCCCGCCTTCGTCACCGCGACGGCGACGACCATGGCCAACGTCCCGCCCGGCGAGGCGGGCGTGGCCTCGGGGGTGATCAACATCTTCCACGAGCTGGGCGGCTCGATCGGGGTCGCCCTGGTCTCCAGCCTCGCGGTGGGCGGCTTCCCCTCGGCGCTGGCCTGGTGCGCGGGCGCGGCGGCCGTCGCGGCCGCCGCGGCGATCGCCCTGGTGCCCGCGGGCCGGCCCGCCGCGCTCGTCGGCCACGGGCACGGGCATGTGCGACACGACGTGGCCGCCGGACAGGACCACGGGCACGGGCACGGGCACGGCTAGCATGAGACGGACCCCAAGGAGGTTGATCATGTCGTTCGCCGTGCTGGGCAGTGTTCTCGGTGACGCCGCGGCTCGCGCTTCCTCGCGGAGGTCCGTGACCCGCTGACCCGTCCCCTCCGCGTCGAAGTGCTCTTCATCGACATCTCCCATCGATCAAGAGGAGCACGCGATGCTCGACGTCCACTGGACCGAGGACGGCCGCCTCCAGGCGGCGGGATGGCGCTCGCCCGAGCCGCCGCCCGCCGTCCTGGTGCCCGCCGACGACACGATGAACGCCCGCACCGCCTACCGCCTGGCCCGTGAGGGCACCGGGCTGGTGTGGCGGGGCGACTACCACAACGCCAGGCAGTTGCTGCGCGCCCTGGCCCGTCGCGCCGACACGGGCCGCACGCCGCCCGCCGGTTTCCACGAGTACCGGCGGGCGCGCGCCGCCAGGGCCCGCCTGCTGGCCAGGCTGCTGGTGCCGCTGGCCGCCGACCTGTCGGTCCCCCTGCGCCGGGCCCCCGACGTACGGCAGGCGTGCGCGGAGGCCTACGGCCGCCCCGCGGGCCCCGTGCTGGTGCCCCTCACCGAGTTGCTCGGCGTGATCGGCGCGCACGAGTGGCGCGTGAAGGGCGTGCCGGTGCCCGCGCTCGGCGCCCGGATCCACCCGCACTACGGCGTCTTCTCCCCTGTCCGCGGCGAGTACGTGGACCTGGTGGCCCGCGCGCCGCTGCCCTCGCGGACGGCCGCGTTCGACGTCGGCACCGGCACCGGCGTGCTGGCCGCCGTGCTGGCCGTGCGCGGCGTCCGGCGGGTGGTGGCCACCGACGTGGACGAGCGGGCGGTGGCCTGCGCCCGCGACAACCTGGACCGCCTCGGCCTCGGTGACAGGGTCGAGGTCGGCAGGCGCTCGCTGTTCCCCGAGGGCAGGGTCCCGCTGGTGGTCTGCAACCCGCCGTGGCTGCCCGCCACGCCGCGCACCGCGCTCGACCACGCCGTCTACGACGGGGACGGGCGGATGCTCGACGGCTTCCTCAGCGGCCTGGCCGGGCACCTGTCACCGGGCGGGGAGGGCTGGCTGATCCTGTCCGACCTGGCCGAGCACCTGGGCCTGCGCACCAGGCGGGAGCTGCTGGCCGCGTTCGACGGCGCGGGCCTGCGGGTGGCGGGACGGCTGGAGGCCCGGCCGCGCCACCGGCGCGCCGCCGACGCCGCCGACCCGCTGCACGCGGCGCGCGCCGCCGAGGTGACCTCGCTGTGGCGGCTGACCCGGTGACCGGGCTGGTGCGTCGTTATCGTTTCGACACCCACTATTGTTCGTTGTCCCAGCCTAGGAAGGAACATCCCGTGACCCTCGACGAGCTGACCGCGCAGCGCGAGCAGGCCGCCAGCGACTACGACGCCCTCGTGCGGCGGGGCCTGAAGCTCGACCTGACCAGGGGCAAGCCCTCACCGCGCCAGCTCGACCTGGCCGACGGGATGACCGGTCTGCCCTCGACGCACCTGGCGGCCGACGGCAGCGACTGCCGCAACTACGGCAACCTGCAGGGCCTGGCCGAGGTGCGCGAGCTGTTCGCCGCTGCGCTGCAGGTGCCCGCCGCGCAGCTGCTCGCGGGCGGCAACTCCAGCCTGGCGATGATGCACGACACGATCGTCTTCTCGATGCTCAGCGTGCTGCCGGGGGCCACGCGCCGGTGGGCGGACGAGGAGGAGATCGTCTTCCTGTGCCCGGTGCCGGGCTACGACCGGCACTTCGCGCTGTGCGAGCGCTTCGGCATCAGGATGGTCCAGGTGCCGCTGACCGCTGAGGGCCCCGACATGGACGCCGTCGAGCGGCTGGTCGCCGACGACCCGCGGGTCAAGGGCATCTGGTGCGTGCCCAAGTACAGCAACCCCTCGGGCGTCACCTACAGCGACGAGACCGTGCGCCGCCTGGCCGCGATGCCGGCCGCCGCGCCCGACTTCCGCATCTTCTGGGACAACGCCTACGCGGTGCACCACCTCACCGACACGCCCGCCGAGCTGGCCGACCTGCTGGCGCTGTGCGAGGAGCACGGCAACCCCGACCGCGCCTTCGTCTACGGCTCGACCTCCAAGGTGAGCCTGGCCGGCAGCGGCGTGGCCTTCTTCGGCTCCTCGCCGGCCAACGTCGCCTGGTACCTCGGCAACCTGTCGAAGCAGAGCATCGGCCCGGACAAGATGAACCAGCTGCGCCACGTGGAGTTCCTGCGCGACGCCGAGGGCCTGGCCGCGCACATGCGCAGGCACGCCGAGCTGGTCTGGCCGAAGTTCGAGACCGTCGACAGGATCCTCACCAAGGAGCTGGGCGGCACGGACCTGGCCACCTGGTCGGCGCCCACGGGCGGCTACTTCATCAGCCTGGACGTGCCCGAGGGCTGCGCCCGCGAGGTCGTCGCCAAGGCGAAGGCGGCGGGCATCGCGCTCACCCCTGCCGGGGCGACGCACCCCTACGGCGACGACCCGGCCGACCGCACGATCCGCATCGCCCCCACCTACCCCGACCTGGCGGAGCTGGAGGAGGCGATCACCGGCCTGACCGTGTGCGTCCGGCTGGTCGCGACCGAGAAGCTGCTGGCGCGCGGCTGACGGCCGCTTCGGCTTCAGGTGCGGGGACGCTTGCCGTACCTGAAGCCGAAGATGTACTCACGGGTCTCGCTCGGGTGGAAGGCGACGCCGACCCCCGGCTCGAAGGCGACGTTGTCCCGCGAGCAGTAGAAGAGCTCCTGCCACACCAGGAGCGCCTGCTCGCGGGCCGGCGCCTCGGCCTGGTCGCGTTTGCGCGCGCCGTGCGCGCCGAGGACGAACATCAGCCCGAACCACCAGAAGACGCCCGTCACGCAGAACGGCCCCAGCAGGTCCACCAGCAGGTTCGTCTTCTCGGTCATGGCCAGGGTCAGCGCGAGCACCACGTGCGCCAGCGCGGCGAAGCCGAGCATGACGTAACCCTGGTGGCGGGCGCGGGGCACCTCGTGCCTGGCAGGGAAGGACAGCCACACCGCCAGCTGTGTCCTGGTCATGGGGTGCTTCCTGGTGCCGATGAGCGAGGCGGCGGGAAGGTCGACGACGGCGCGTTCCTTGGGCATGCTGGCGCGCCCGAGGTGGAAGCTCGTGCCCTCGGCCACGGCCCCCGGCACCGACGTCACCCTGTCGGCAGAGCCGCACTCCGGACAGGACAGATCCATCCGGGCAGTCTGGCCCTGACGTACGGCTGGCGCAAATCGGGCCGTAAAGTCCTCAACGTGATTGAGGCACTTGTGAAGAGCCTTCCCGAGGGAAGGGTGCTGACCGACCCCGACGTGGTCGACTCCTACGCACGCGACCGCACGTTCCTCGAGCCTGGCAAGGCTCTCGGGGTGGTTCTGGCCACCTGCCGCGACGACGTCGTGACCACCATGCGGTGGGCCACCGAGCACCGGGTGCCCGTCGTGCCGCGCGGCGCCGGCACCGGCCTGGCGGGCGCGGCCACCGCCAGCGAGGGCTCGATCGTGCTGTCGCTGGCCCGGATGACCGCGATCCGCGAGCTGAACCCCGCCGACGAGATCGCCGTCGTCGAGCCCGGCGTGATCACCGCGGACCTCGACAGGGCGGCCAGGCAGCACGGGCTGATGTACGCGCCCGACCCCTCCTCCTACGAGATCTCGACCATCGGCGGCAACCTGGCCACCAACGCGGGCGGGCTGCGCTGCGTGAAGTACGGCGTGACCCGCGACTCCGCGCTCGGGCTCGAGGTGGTGCTGGCCGACGGCCGGATACTCAACACCGGCCGCCGCACCGTCAAAGGCGTCACGGGCTACGACCTGACCGGCCTGTTCGTCGGCTCGGAGGGCACCCTCGGCGTCATCACCTCGGCGACCGTACGGCTGCGCCGTGCCCCGATCGCCCCGCCGGCGACGATCGCCGCGGAGTTCGGCTCGCTGCGCGACGCCGCCGCGGCGGTCTCGGCGATCATCGCGGCCGGCTGCCAGCCGTCCCTGATGGAGCTGCTGGACCGGGCCACGCTGAAGGCGATCGACGACTGGCGCAACATCGGCCTCGAGGACGCCACCCAGGCCATGCTGATCGGCCAGTCGGACGCCTCCGACGGCCAGGCGATGGCGGCGGTGATGCAGGAGCTGTGCGAGGCGAACGGCGCCTCCTTCGTGGCGGTGTCGTCCTCGCCCGAGGAGACCGAGGACCTCATCGGGATCAGGCGCATGGCCTACGAGGCCAAGGAGCGCCTCGGCGCCTGCCTGGTGGAGGACGTGTGCGTGCCGCGGTCGAAGCTGCCCGACATGATCACAGCGGTGGAGGCGGCGGCCGCGCGCCACGACGTGATGATCTGCACGGTGGCCCACGCGGGCGACGGCAACCTGCACCCCGTCTTCATCTTCGAGCACGGCACGCTGGAGCCGCCCGCCAACGTGTGGGCGGCGGCCGACGAGGTGTTCAAGGCGGCGCTGGAGCTCGGCGGCACGCTGACCGGCGAGCACGGCGTCGGGCTGCTGAAGCGGCGCTGGCTCGGGCTGGAGGCCGGCCCGGTCGTGACCGAGGTGCAGAAGGGCATCAAGCAGGTCTTCGACCCGCTCGGCATCCTCAACCCGGGCAAGGCGATCTGAGCGTCGTCGCGCCGGACGCCGGGCGGGCGTGACCTGCGAGGTGGAGGCCGGTACGGAGTTCGTGCCGGCCTCTGACTGCACCCAGTCGATCGCAATCCGGACACATCGTCAAACCCGGGGGACGACCCACGAACCACACTGATAACGTTTTGCCCCACCTATGACGGAATACGGGGGTTCGACGTGACTCAGTTCCAGCCGTTGGCGGCTGACGACCCGCGTCGGCTGGGTGTGTTCGAGATCACCGCGCGGCTCGGCGAGGGCGGGCAAGGCGTGGTCTACCTGGGCAAGGGCCCGGCAGGCGAGCAGGTGGCGGTCAAGCTCCTGCACAACGCGCTGGTGGCCGACGCCGACGCGCGCACGAGGTTCCTGCGCGAGGTTGCGGTGGCGCAGCGGGTGGCCCGGTTCTGCACCGCGCCCGTGCTGCACGCCGATCTGGAGGGCAGCCGGCCGTACATCGTGACGGACTACGTGCCGGGGCCGTCCCTGCGGCAGCTGGTCGACCAGGAGGGACCGCGCAGGGGCGCGGCCCTGGAGCGGCTGGGCATCAGCACGGCCACCGCCCTGGCGGCCATCCACCGCGCGGGCATCCTGCACCGCGACTTCAAGCCCGCGAACGTGCTCATGGGGCCGGAGGGCCCCGTGGTGATCGACTTCGGCATCGCCCGCGCCCTGGACTCCCCGGGCGCGACGGCCACGGGCATGGCCATGGGCACGCCGGCCTACCTCGCCCCCGAGCAGCTGAGCGGCGCGCCGGTCTCGGAGGCGGCCGACGTGTTCGCCTGGGGCGTCACGATGGTGTTCGCGGCGACGGGCAAGCCCGCTTTCGGCTCCGACTCCATCCCCGTGGTCATGAACCGGATCCTGAACGAGGAACCGGAGATCAGCGGGCTGGACGGGGTGCTCGGCGGGCTCGTGGCGGCCTGCCTGTCCAAGGACCCCTCGCTGCGGCCCACGGCCGAGCAGCTGGTCGCGCGTCTCACCGGCCAGACGACCGGCGAGACGGCGCTCGGGGTCCACCAGACCGGCAGCACGCTGCCGCCGCCGTTCCCCCAGCCCGGACAGCCCGGACAGCCCGGACAACCCGCCGCGCACCCCCCGGCACCGGCAGGCGGCCAGGCCGCCCCGGTCGGTGGCCAGCCCGCCCCGGCCAACGGCCGGCCCGCCCCTGTCGGCGGCCAGCCCGTGCCGCCGCCCGGCGCGCCCGGGGGCCCGCCGGTGCCGCCTGGCGGCCCCGCCGTGCCGCCGCAGCCCTTCGCGCCCGGCGCTCCCCCGCCCGGCACCGCCGTCCCCGGCCAGCGCCCGCCGTCCGGCGACACGGCGCCCTCCGGCGGCCCGAGCGCCCGCCGCCGCACCGTGACCGTGGCGCTGTCGGCCGCCGCCGCCGGCGCGCTCCTGCTGGGCGGCACCGTCGTGTGGGCGAACGCCGGCAAGGCGGTCCCGGCGGAGCTTGTCGCGGTGGACTCCCCCGCCAGCGGGACCGACCAGGACCCGGCGGCCAGGAACCAGGCGGGCCCGAACCAGCCGGCGCAGAACCAGCCGGGGCAGGACACCACCGTGGCGCCCACCGACGTGCTGCCGCCCGACGCGCAGCCGACCGAAACCGACGTCATCCCCGAGCTGGTGGAGGCCACGCCCGGGCCCGAGGCGACCGCGTCCGGGCCGAAGGAGCGGGACGTGCCGTCGGTGTCGGTGCCGCACACCACGGTGCCGCACGCCACGGCGCCTCCCACCCAGCGCCAGCAGCCGCGGCCGACGGCGGAGCCGACCAGGAAGAGGCCGACGGCCAAGCCGACCAAGAGCACCGGGCTGGTCGACCCCGACCCCGACCCGACGGGGTTGACGGAGCCGACGACCGGCGTCGCCTACGGCCAGCCCAGCACCAAGCCGACCGCCAGGCCCACGGTGAAGCCCACCGTGAAGCCCACGGTGAAGCCGACGACCACGGCGAAGCCGAGCCCGTCGCCGAAGCCGAACCCCTACACGGCGACCGGCGTCTGCGGCGCGGGCTACAAGGTGATCAACTCGCACGCGCTGGGCACGAAGGCCACGGTCTACCTGCTGTACAACACCAGCGCGGGCAAGAACTGCGTGATCACCATGTCCAAGTACGTGGTGCCCGCCAAGGTGTCGATGAACGCCGTCCTCCAGGTGCAGGGCGGCGCCAGCGGCGCCAACCCCGGTTCGTACACCGCCTACGCCGGGCCGCTGCGGCTGGCGGCGGTCAAGAAGTGCGTGATCTGGGGAGGCTCCTGGGGCACGCTGTCGTGGAAGAGCGGCTGGAGCCACTGCGGCTGAGCCACCCCCGCTGACCCGCTGAAGGGCCCGGCGGACGCCTACCCGCGTCCGCCGGGCCCTCGGCGTTGCCGGGGGCTTCCACGGGCATCACCCCGTTGCTACATTGTTGACGTGATCGTCAAGTCTGAGACGCTGACCGCGCGCGGGCGGCGGACCAGGGCCGCGCTCCTGCAGGCGGGGCGCGAGGCGTTCGAGCAGCACGGCTACGACGCCGTGCGCATCGACGACGTCTGCGCCAGGGCCGGGGTCTCCCACGGCACCTTCTACACCTACTTCGACTCGAAGGAGACGCTGTTCGGCGAGGTCGCGGGCGCGGCGGTCGGCGAGATGTTCGCCGCCAGCGTCGTCGGGCCCGCCGCCCCCGACGACCCCTACGCCCGCGTCGAGGCCGCCAACCAGCTCTACCTGCGGGCATGGGCGGCCAACTCGCGCCTGCTCAGGATGCTGGAGCACATCGCGACCGGCGACGACCGCTTCCGCGGGCTGCTGCTGGAGCTGCGGGAGGTGTTCGTCCGGCGCGGCGCCGAGGGCCTGCGCCGCCTGCAGGAGCAGGGGCTGGCCGATCCCGACCTCGACCCCAGGCTGACGGCCATCATGCTGGGCGGCATGGTGGAGCACTTCGCCCACGTGTGGCTGGACCTCGGCGAGCGCGCCGACGAGCGCACCGCCGTCGACCACCTGACCAGGCTCTGGGCCAGGGCGATCGGGCTGACGCGGCCGTCAACTTCCGAGCCGGACCCGCCGCTGACACGGACATCGACTTCCGAGCCCGACCCGCCGCTGACACGCACATCGACTTCCGAGCCCGACCCGCCGCTGACACGGACGTCGGCTTCCGAGCCCGACCCCCGATCGAACGAGCCCGGCCCCCCATCGAAGGGGACGTCGGCTTCCGAGCCCGAGCCGCCGTTCGTCCGGCCGGCGGACGGCGGCGGCGGAGGATGCATGTCCGGCAGCGGCGGAAAGGAGGACAGGTGATCATCAGCAGGCTGGATCCCACCGATCCGGACTACCAGGGCCGCAGGCGCGCCATGCTCGCCAAGCTCGCCGACCTGGACGCCGAGCACGCCAAGGCCGTCGCGGGCGGCGGCGAGAAGTACGTGGAGCGCCACCGCGGACGGGGCAAGCTCCTGGCGAGGGAACGCGTCGAGCTGCTCATCGACCCCGACTCCGCCTTCCTCGAACTGTCCCCGCTGGCCGCCTGGGGAAGCGACTTCCCCGTGGGCGCGAGCGTGGTGACCGGCATCGGCGTCATCGAGGGCGTCGAATGCGTGATCACGGCCAA
This sequence comes from Nonomuraea sp. NPDC003727, assembly GCF_053586935.1. Lineage (NCBI taxonomy): Bacteria > Bacillati > Actinomycetota > Actinomycetes > Streptosporangiales > Streptosporangiaceae > Nonomuraea > Nonomuraea sp. NPDC003727. Next base: position 154,368 of record NZ_JBSFNE010000014.1, on the reverse strand, counting down.
CGACCCGACCGTCAGGGGCGGCGCGTCCAACCCGTGGACGCTCAGGAAGACCCTGCGGGCGGCCGACATCGCGCTGCGCAACCGCCTGCCGTACGTGAACCTGGTGGAGTCGGGCGGCGCCGACCTGCCGACGCAGAAGGAGATCTTCATCCCCGGCGGGCAGATCTTCAGGGACCTGACGCGGCTGTCGGCCGCGGGCGTCCCGACGATCGCGCTGGTCTTCGGCAACTCCACGGCGGGCGGCGCCTACGTGCCCGGCATGAGCGACTACGTGGTGATGGTCAAGGGGCGCGCGAAGGTGTTCCTGGGCGGCCCGCCGCTGGTCAAGATGGCCACCGGCGAGGAGTCCGACGACGAGTCGCTCGGCGGGGCCGAGATGCACGCGCGCGTCAGCGGCCTGGCCGACCACCTGGCCGCCGACGAGCACGACGCGCTGCGCATCGGCCGGGGCATCGTCAGGTCGCTGCGGTGGCGCAAGCTCGGCGTCGGCCCGCGGGCCGTACGGGAGCCGGCGTACCCGGAGGAGGAGCTGAGGGGGATCGTCCCCGAGGACCTCAAGGTGCCCTTCGACCCGCGCGAGGTGATCGCGCGGGTGGTCGACGGCAGCGACTTCGAGGAGTTCAAGCCGCTCTACGGGCCCAGCCTGGTCACCGGGTGGGCGATGCTGCACGGCTACCCGGTGGGCATCCTCGCCAACGCGCGCGGCGTGCTGTTCAGCGAGGAGGCGCAGAAGGCCGCGCAGTTCATCCAGCTGGCCAACCAGACGCGCACGCCGCTGCTGTTCCTGCAGAACACGACCGGCTACATGGTCGGCAAGGACTACGAGCAGGGCGGCATCATCAAGCACGGCGCGATGATGATCAACGCGGTGTCGAACTCGACGGTCCCGCACCTGACGGTCGTCATGGGCGCCTCCTACGGGGCGGGCAACTATGGCATGTGCGGGCGCGCCTACGAGCCCCGCTTCCTGTTCTCCTGGCCGAGCGCGAAGTCGGCCGTGATGGGTCCCGCGCAGCTGGCCGGCGTGCTGTCGATCGTCGGCAGGCAGGCGGCGCAGGCGCGCGGGCAGATCTACGACGAGGAGGCCGACGCGGCGATGCGGGCCATGGTGGAGGCGCAGATCGAGCAGGAGTCGCTGCCGTTCTTCCTGTCCGGCCGGCTCTACGACGACGGGGTCATCGACCCGCGCGACACCCGCACGGTCCTCGGGCTGTGCCTGTCGGCGATCAACAGCGCGGCCGTCCCCGAGGCGGCGGGATTCGGGGTGTTCCGGCCATGACCCATCCCGCGAACGGGCGGCCCGCCATCACCAGGCTGCTGGTGGCCAACAGGGGCGAGATCGCCCGCAGGATCTTCCGCACCTGCCGCGAGCTCGGCATCGAGACGGTCGCGGTCTTCTCCGACGCCGACGAGGGCGCTCCGCACGTGGCGGAGGCCGACCTGGCCGTACGGCTCGGCAGGCCGTCGGCCTACCTCGACGCCGACGCGCTCGTCGCGGCGGCGCGGCGGGCGGGCGCCGACGCGGTGCACCCCGGCTACGGGTTCCTGTCGGAGAACGCCGGCTTCGCCCGCGCCGTGATCGCGGCGGGCCTGACCTGGGTGGGCCCGCCGCCGGAGGCGATCGCCGCGATGGGCTCCAAGATCGAGGCCAAGCGGCTGATGGCCGGGGCGGGCGTGCCCGTCCTGCCGTCGCTGACACCCGGCACGGCCCAGGCACGGAAGGACGCGGCCCGGGCACAGGAGGACGAAGCCGGGGCACAGGAGGACGCGGCCCGT
>NZ_JBSFNE010000014.1:0-152496 GCF_053586935.1 Nonomuraea sp. NPDC003727 | reverse complement strand
CCGGGCGCAGGAGGGCGAAGCCGGGGCACAGGAGGACGCGGCCGGGGCACAGGAGGGCGAAGCCGGGGCACAGGAGGACGCGGCCCGGGCGCAGGAGGGCGAAGCCGGGGCACAGGAGGACGCGGCCGGGGCACAGGAGGGCGAAGCCGGGACGCAGGAGGACGCGGCCCGGGCGCAGGAGTGCGTGGGCTGGCGCTACCCGCTGCTGGTCAAGGCGTCGGCCGGGGGTGGCGGGCGCGGCATGCGCGTCGTCAGGGCGCCCGGCGAGCTGGAGGCGGCCCTGGCGTCCGCGGAACGGGAGGCGGAGTCCGCCTTCGGCGACGGCACCGTGTTCGTCGAGCCGCTGCTCGAGCGCGCCCGCCACATCGAGGTGCAGGTGCTCGCCGACGTCCACGGCACGGTGTGGGCACTGGGCGAGCGGGAGTGCTCGATCCAGCGCCGCCACCAGAAGGTGGTGGAGGAGTGCCCCTCCCCCGCCGTCACTCCCGCGCTGCGCGAGCGGCTGGAGGCGGCGGCGGTCGCGGCCGCCACGACGATCGGCTACGTCGGCGCGGGCACGGTGGAGTTCCTTGTCAAGGACGACACGATCGCCTTCCTGGAGATGAACACCCGCCTGCAGGTGGAGCACCCGGTGACCGAGCTGGTCTACGGCGTCGACCTGGTGGAGCTGCAGCTGCGCGTCGCCGAGGGCGAGCGGCTGCCGGACGCCAGGCCGGCGCCGCGCGGGCACGCGGTCGAGGTCAGGCTGTACGCGGAGGACGCCGCCCACCTGCCCCAGTCGGGGGTGGTCGAGCTGTTCGACATCCCGGGGCCGGTCCGGGTCGACTCCGGCGTCGAGTCCGGCACGGTCGTCTCCACGCACTACGACCCGATGCTGGCGAAGATCATCGGGTACGGCGGGAGCCGTACCGAGGCGATCAGGAAGCTGGCCGCCGCGCTGGGCAAGGCCCGCGTCCACGGCCTGGCCACGAACCGGTCGCTGCTGCTGGACATCGTGCGGCACCCGGCGTTCGTGGCGGGAGAGACGCACACGGGTTTCCTCGACCAGCACGACTTCCCGGGTCCCGCCGCGCCCACCGCCCTTGAGGCGCTGGCGGCGGCGCTGGCCATGGCGGCCCGCAACAGGAGCGCGGCCACCGTGCAGCGCGGCCTGCCGTCCGGATGGCGCAACGTCAGGTCGCAGCCGCAGGTGGCCAGGTTCGAGGAGATCGAGGTCTGCTACGACCCCGTGCCGGAGGAGGTGACCGTCGTCAGCGTGACGCCGCACCAGGTGGTCGTCGAGGTGGACGGCGTGCGCCGCGCGTTCGCCGTCGCCCACCACGGCGGCCGCGTCCACGTCGGCGACACCAGGCTCACGCCGCTCCCCCGCCTGCCCGAACCCGCCGAGCACCACGCCCCCGGCTCCCTACTGGCCCCCATGCCGGGTAGCGTGCTGCGCGTCGAGGTCGAGCAGGGCGACGCCGTCGTCAAGGGGCAGGTGGTCCTGGCGCTCGAAGCGATGAAGATGGAGCATCAGATCGCCGCACCCGCCGATGGGGTCGTCGCCGCCGTCATGGTGGAGAAGGGCTCGCAGGTCGAGGCGGACGCCGTGCTGGCGGTCATCGAGGAAGGGGAAGCATGACGCGCCTGGTCCACAAGGAGCTGAAGGATGGCATCGCCACCATCACCCTCGACTCTCCGCCCAACCGCAACGCGCTGTCGGTGCGGCTGCTGGGCGATCTCGAGGACCGGCTGAACTGGGCGCTGGCCGAGCCCGAGGTGCGGGTGATCGTGCTGACCGGCACCGGCACGGTGTTCTGCTCGGGCGCCGATCTGAAGGAGCAGCGCATCGAGCCCGCGCGCGGCGTGAGCGACGCGCCCGTGACCGCGTCGTTCCCGGAGATCATGACGCTGATCTGGGAGAGCCCCAAGCCGGTCATCTGCCGCATGAACGGCACCGCCCGCGCCGGTGGCCTGGGCCTGGTGGCCTCCTGCGACTTCGCGGTCGCCCCGCTGACCGCGTCGTTCGCCTTCTCCGAGGTACGGCTCGGCGTGGTGCCCGCGATGATCTCGGTGCCGGTCCTGCGGCGCCTGGAGGCCAGGGCCGCGGCCGAGTACCTCATGACGGGCGAGGTGTTCGACGCGGCGCGGGCCAGGGAGATCGGCCTCATCAACCGGGCGGTGCCGGTGGAGGAGCTCGACGCCACCGTCGCCCACTACGCCGAGATGCTGGTCAAGGGCGGCCCCGAGGCGCTGGCGATCACCAAGCGCCTGGTACGCGACCTGCCCCAGGTCTCCTTCGAGGAGGGCCTCAGGCAGATGACGGCGCTGTCGGCCCAGCGCTTCACCTCCGAGGAGGGCCAGGAGGGCATCGCCGCCTTCATGGAGAAGAGGCCGCCGAGGTGGTGCTGAGGATCGCCAACTGCAGCGGCTTCTACGGCGACCGGCTGTCGGCGGCCCGCGAGATGGTCGAGGGCGGGCCGATCGACGTGCTCACCGGCGACTGGCTGGCGGAGCTGACCATGCTGATCCTGGCGGGCAACCGGTCGAAGGGCCGCCCCGGCTACGCGCCGACCTTCGTCAAACAGATGGAGCAGGTCCTCGGCACCTGCCTCGAACGCGGCATCAAGGTCGTCTCCAACGCCGGAGGGCTCGATCCCGAGGGGTGCGCGGCGGCGGTCGAGAACCTGGGGCTGGGCGCCAAGGTCGCCTACGTCACCGGCGACGACGTCACGGGGCACGACCTCGACCTGGTCAACCTCGACACCGGTGAGAAGCTCGCCGAGCCCGTGCTGACCGCCAACGCCTACCTCGGCGCCCGGCCCATCGCCGCCGCACTGTCCGCCGGCGCCGACGTCGTGGTCACCGGCAGGGTCACCGACGCCGCACTGGTCACCGGTCCCGGCATCTGGCACTACGGCTGGCGGCCCGGCGACCTCGACGCCCTGGCCGGTTCGGTCGTGGCCGGGCACGTCATCGAATGCGGCTGCCAGGCGACGGGCGGCAACTACGCCTTCCTGCACGAGGTGCCCGACCTGGCCCACTGCGGCTTCCCCCTCGTCGAGCTGCACGAGGACGGCTCGTCGGTGATCACCAAGCATCCCGGCACCGGCGGCACGGTCTCGGTGGGCACGGTCACCGCGCAACTGCTGTACGAGATCGGCGCGCCGCGCTACCTCGGGCCCGATGTGGTGGCCCGCTTCGACACCGTCCAGCTGGCGCAGGAGGGGCCCGACCGGGTGCGCGTGTCCGGGGTGAAGGGCGAGCCGCCGCCCGGCACGCTGAAGGTGGCCGTGAACTATCTGGCCGGGTACCGCAACACGATGACGCTCGTGCTGACGGGGCTCGACCTGGAGGACAAGGTCCGGGTGGCGCAGGAGGCGATCTGGGCCAGGGTGCCGCGCGAGTCGTTCGAGTCGGTGGACGTCTCCTTCGACCCGCCGCTGCTGCGGATCACCGTCATGGACCGTGACCCCCGCCGGGTGGGGCGGGCCTTTTCCTCAGCCGTGGTGGAGACGGGCCTGGCCAGCTATCCGGGCTTCTACGGCCTGGCGCCGCCGGGGGACGCCACGCCGTACGGCGTGTACTGGCCGACGCTCGTCCCCGCGGCCGAGGTGCGTCCCAGGGTCTTCGTCGGCGGTGAGGAGGTCGAGCTCCCACCGGGGGACGGCCCGTCGCCCGCCGTCGATGCCCCGGCCGGCAGACCGCTCACCGCGGGCAGTCCGGCCGACACGCCGCTCACCGGGGATACCCCGGCCGGCCAGCCAACCGCCGTCGGGGCCCGCGCCGAGGCGGGGCCGTCGCGGTGGGACGGGGGCGGGAGGCCGACGGTCGCCGCGCCGCTGGGGCGGATGGCCGGCGCCAGGTCGGGAGACAAGGGCGGCAACGCGAACCTCGGCGTGTGGGTGCGCACCCCCGAGGAGTACCGGTGGCTGGCCGAGACGCTGACCGTCGAGCGGCTCGGGGCCCTGCTGCCCGCGCTGCGGGACCATCCGATCGAGCGGTACGAGCTGCCCAACCTCAACGCGCTGAACTTCGTCGTCCACGGGCTGCTGGGCCGGGGTGTCGCGGCGAGCACCCGGCTCGACCCGCAGGCCAAGGCGCTCGGTGAGGAACTGCGCGCCCAGGTGGTGGAGATCCCGGACAGCTTCCTGCGCGCCCACCGCTAGCGGCCCCTGACGGCCTGGTTCTCCAGCGCCCGGCTGAACGGCCGGCGAGGCTCCACCGGACGCGCCGGCCGACGGGGCCGGACCCATGGATCCGCAGGACGTGCCGGCCGACAAGCCCAGACCCATCGGTCCGCAGGACGTGCCGGCCGACAAGCCCAGACCCATCGGTCCGCAGGACGCGCCAGCCGACAAGCCCAGACCCATCGGTCCGCAGGACGCGCCAGCCGACAAGCCCAGACCCATCGGTCCGCAGGGCGTGCCGGCCGGCGCGGCGAGAGCCGTCTGGCCCGTTGGACGGTGGCGTCAGGTGGTGGCCCGGGCGGCGAGGAGGGCGGCGCCGAGCAGTCCGGCACGCGGGCCGAGCGCCGACACCTCCACGCGAGGCGGGTGCCGGAAGGCCAGGCGGCCGGCGAGGCCCGCCCGCAGCGGGGCGACCAGCGCCTCCCCCGCCTGCGCGAGCCCTCCCCCGATGACGATGATCGCCGGGTCCAGCAGCAGCGTGTAGGTGGCCAGGGCCAGGGCGAGGGCCGCCACGGCCTCCTGCCACACCTGGCGCGCCACCGCGTCGGTGCGGGCGAGCACCGCCGCGGCCGAGGTCTCCCCGCAGCGGGCGGCGATCGCCGCTGCCGAAGCGTAGGCGGCCAGGCAGCCACGCTGCCCGCAGCCGCACGGCAGCCCGTCCGGATGGACCGGGATGTGACCGATCTGCCCCGCCCATCCGCTCGCTCCGCCGTACAGGGCTCCGTCGAGCGCCATCGCGCCCGCGATGCCTGTTCCGATGGGCAGGAACAGCACGTTCGGCTCGTCGCGGGCGGCGCCGTAGGCCAGCTCGGCCGCGCCGGCCGCGCGCACGTCATGGCCGAGCGTGACGGGCAGCGGCACGTCCGTGAAGGCGGCGGCGGGCACGTCGCGCCAGCCGATGGCGGCCGAGAAGACCGCGTGCGTGGGCGTGACCAGGCCCGGGACGGCCAGGCCCACGGCGGTGGGCCGCAGCCCGCCGCGCGGCGCGGCCAGGTCGGAGACGAAGGCGGAGATCGCGGCGATCACCGCTTCGGGCCCGTCGGCCCGCGGTGTCGGGCGGCTCTCGGCATGGAGGACGGTGCCGTCGCGGACGAGCCCGCCCTTCATCGTCGTCCCACCGACATCAACTGCTACAACACACTTCATTCGCATATCGTTACTCATTTGCTATAAAAACGATATGCGGTTCTGGATCGTGACGGCGTTCGGCATCGCGACGGTGGTGGCGTGCTGCGCCATCCAGGCCGGACACGGCCTCCTCACCGAGGAGCGGTGGACGGAGGCCGCACGCGCGGCGGTCATGCTCCTGGCCGGGGCGTGGACCGGAGCGCGGCGGGAGACCAGGACCATCGGCATGATCTTCATGTTCGGCGGCCTGCTGGGGCTGGTCGGGCTGGTGAGCGACCTGCCGGGGGTGCGCCTCGACTCCGGCCAGGACGTCGGCCTGGAGACCTGGCTGCACTTCTGGATCTGGCTGCCCCAGGTGATGGCGCCGCTGCTGCTGGTCACCCTCCCTCTTCCCGGACGGTCGACCGGTCTGGCCGTGGCTGACCTGGCTCTCGGTGCTGGTCATCGGGTGCGCGTCGGCCTTCCTCGCCACCTACGACTGGCCGCGGGGCGACGGGGGGCAGGGCGGCAATCCGGTCTCGCTTCCGCCTGCGGTGGAGGCCGCGGCGTCGTTCGGCGCGCTGTTCCTGACCCCGGCCGCCGCCCTGCTGGTGCTGGCCTCGCTGGTGGTCAAACAGTGGGGGGACGACAGTCCCGCGGCGCTGTACCCGATCGCCGTGCTGCTGGCCGCCGTGCCGTTCGCGCTGTTGCAGGCGGTCGGCTGGTTCCCCGCCTTCCACGCCGCCGCCATCGCCGCGGGTAGCGCGGCCGTCGGCGCGGGGACCGGTGGGGCGGCCAGGCCGACGGCGCGCCCCTCATGGCTGCCCGCATGGGTCAGGGCGAGGCGCGTCGTCTGGCGATACGAGCGGAACAACCACGACGGCCGGCGGCGTTCGTCCGGTCGATGAAGGGCGCACCGTCGATTTGTCACCGATCGCCGCGTCCGCCAGGGTGAACCGCATGCAGATCCGCCGCCTCGACGAATCCGACCTCGACGCCTGCGCCGCCCTCGCCGTGAGCCGCGACTGGGGCCCCGAGCGGCACAAGTGGCGCTTCCTGCTGGAGGTCGGCGAGGCCTACGGCATCGACGCCCCCGACGGCGACGGCCTGGCCGCCACCAACATCGTCACCCTGTACGGCGACGACCACGCCGTGATCAGCATGGTCCTCACCGCCACCAGGTACGCCAGGCAGGGTCTGGCCCGCGGGCTCATGGACCACGTGATGCGGCGGGCGAGCGGCAGGACGGTCTCGCTGCACGCGACCGAGAACGGCCGCCCCCTCTACGAGCAGGCCGGTTTCCGCACGGTCACCCCCGTCGTCACCCACCGGGGCCGCTTCACCGGCCAGGCGTCTGGTACCACCCGCGAGGTGAAGGACCCCGCCGACCTGGAGGCTGTCGTCGCCTTCGACGCCGGGCGCTTCGGGGCCGACCGCTCGGCGGTACTGCGCGCGATGCCGGTCTTCCACGAACGGGTCAGGGTGGCCGAGCGCGACGGGCAGCTGACCGGGTTCGGCGGCGTGTGGCGCAACGACGACACGCTCGTGGTCGGTCCGGTCGTGGCCGACGACCCCGCCACCGCACGCGAGCTCATCGCCGACCTGGTGGCGGGCGCCGAGCTGCCGGTACGTCTCGATCTCGACGTGCGCCACCCGGAGCTGGTGGCATGGGCGGAGGCCAACGGCGTGGGCCACTTCTTCACCACCACCGCGATGGTCCACGGGGGCGATCTGCCGGGCGACTTCACGCGCCTGTTCACGCCGACGATGCAGGCGCTGGGTTGACCCGAAAACCAGAACATGGTTCGGTTCTGGGATGGCATCGAGCTCTTCGCACATCGACGTCAGCCTGATCGACTTCGACGCGCTCGGCACGTGGATGGACGCCGAGGGGCTGCCGGGCGGGCGCCTGGAGAACGTCCGGCCGGTCCAGGGCGGCACCCAGAACGTCATGGTGCGCTTCGAGCGCGGCGGCGTGCCGTACGTGCTGCGCAGGCCGCCGCAGCACGCGCGGGCGAAGAGCAACGAGGCGCTGCGCCGTGAGGCGCGGGTGCTGGCGGCGCTGCGCGGCACGGACGTGCCCGCGCCGCGACTGGTGGCCGCGCAGACGGCGCGCGAGCCGGTCTTCTACCTGATGGAGCCGGTCGACGGCGTCAACCCGACACTCGGCCTGCCCGAGCCCCACGCCTCCGATCCGGTGATCAGGCAGCGGATGGGGCTGGAGGCGGCGGTCGCGCTCGCCTCGCTCGGCAGGGTCTCCCCCGACGTGCTGCCCGGCTTCGGCCGGCCGGAGGGGTTCCTCGAACGGCAGGTGCCGCGCTGGATGGGCGAGCTCGACTCGTACGGCAGGCTGGACGGCTACCCCGGCCCGCGGATCCCCCGGCTGCGCGAGACGGCCGAGTGGCTGGAGCGCAACAGACCCGCGACGTTCACCCCGGGGATCATGCACGGCGACTACCACCTGGCCAACCTGATGTACTCCCGCGAGGGGCCGTGGGTGGCCGCGATCGTCGACTGGGAGATGTGCACGATCGGCGACCCCCTGCTCGACCTCGGCTGGCTGGTGGCCACCCTGCCGTCGGCGCGCGAGCAGGTGCCCGGACTGCCCGCGCCCGAGGAGCTGATCGCCTGCTACGCCGAGTTGTCCGAGCGGGATCTGTCGGCGGTCGACTGGTACGTGGTCATGGCCTGCTTCAAGCTCGGCATCGTCCTGGAGGGCACGCACGCGCGCGCCTGCGCGGGCAGGGCACCCAAGGACATCGGCGACCTCCTGCATCAGACGGCGCTCGACCTGTTCGCCGGCGCGCAGAGCTGGATGTCGCGGTAGGCGTCCCGGCCGGCCCGCGGATAGGAGACCCACTGACCACCACTTAAGACCAAATACGGCGATTTTTCGGTCTAAACAGACATCCACCCCCTACAATTGCGCGCAATTGTCGAGCAGTTCGGGGAAGGATCATCATGCGCATGCGGTTCCTCGGATCCACGTCGGAGGGCGGCGCCTGCCCCACCCTCTACGAGACCGACCGCGGCACCATCGTCGTCCAGGGCCTGCAGGTCACCGATCCGGAGGCGCTGGCCGACCTCAGGGACGTCCTCGACGGCGAAGGGGCGGTGGAAGTGCCACGCGAGCTGCTGGTCGACATCGCCCGCCGCGTGCTCTGACCGCTTGATCACGATTGCGAAACTGCCCCTGGTTCGACAGCCGAGCCCGGGGCTACTCTCTGTCGGCGTGACGACGTTCCAGCAGGCGCGCATCGACCTCGGGCTGCGATTGCGGCAATTACGCGAGACGGCCAAGCTGTCCGGCAAGGACCTGGCAGCCCGGCTGCAGTGGCAGGCCTCCAAGGTCTCGCGACTGGAGAACGCCCGCCAGACGGCCACCGAGGAGGACGTCCTGGCCTGGGCGGATGCCGTCGGCGCGCCGGCCGACGGCATCGACGAACTGCTCGCGCTGGCCGTCTCCCTCGGCGTGCGCCAGGCCGACTGGGGCCAGCAGGACCGCGGCGGCATGGCCTCCATCCAGGAGGACATCCGCGAGATGGAGTCGAAGGCCACGGCGATGCGGGTCTTCGAGGGCGGCATCGTCCTGGGCCTGCTGCAGACCGCCGAGTACGCCCGCAACGTGCTGCTCCGCCTCAAGCACGCCTTCCAGACCAGCGAGGCGGTCGACGTCTCCGTCCGCGTGCGCATGCAGCGGCAGGAGATCCTCTACGATCCCTCGCGCACGTTCCGCTTCGTCATGACGGAGGGGGCGCTGCGCACCAGGATGGCCCCCGACCACGTGATGCGCGGCCAGTACGACCGGTTGCTCGCGGTCAGCACGCTGCCCAACGTACGGCTCGGCATCATCCCCTTCGAGCACGAGATGCCGTCGGCGCCGATCACCGGCTTCTGGATGTTCGACGACGAGATCGTGCTGGTGCCGACGCGCACCAAGGAGGTGCGGCTCACCGAGCTCCATGAGATCGGCTTCTACGGCCGCCTGTTCGAGGACTACTGCAAGGTGGCGGAGTTCGACGAGGCGGGCCGCGCGCTGATCATGCGCATCCTTAACGGATAAGTCAAACAATCCGCACATTTGTCGCGACAATTGCTTGCATTTCAGACCAAGATCGTGCAACTCTAGCGCCAGTTGATGCGGAGGTGATGCACGATGCTGGACACCATGCTGTGCCTCGAGGTATTCGCCAGGGCGGCCGGCACCCACGCCGACCTGCGCGTGCAGAGCCTCGCACTGGCCAGCGACCCGGCATTCGTCTCCGTGGTCAACCGCTTCTCGCTCACCCTGGCCGAGACCGTCACCTGCTCGCCCGAGGGCGCCTTCGTCACCTCCTGGGGCTACCGGCTCGGCACGGTCGACGACGTCGACAGCGCCGCGGCCCGCCTGGCCTACCTGCTGGCCGCCCTTCCCGCCTGACCCTCGGGCGGACGGCGCCTCGATCCGCCCGCCCTCGGCCACCGGCGAACGCCGGTCAGCTCACCCCGCGCGTGTCGCCGGGGTGGGAGCACAGCTGGCCGATGTACCACGCGCCGACCGCGTCCTTGTCGAGCTTGGTCCGGCCGGGACCCACGCAGCGCTCGTAGTCGCCGCGGAAGAGCCGGTCGACGCGGATCCACACGTTGGTGTCGGTCGCGCAGTGCTCGTAGGCCGGGTCGTCGGTGAGCGTCCTCGGTATGTAGCCGCACTGGGCGGCGGTCACCGTACCCGCCCAGACGGGGGTGAGGGGGGTGACGGCGAACGCCGCCGCGGCCGCGAGGGTGATGAGCGTCCTGAACGCCATGTCCTGCCTTCCGCCAGAGGATCATTGACTTACACACCGTAACGAGATGACTACAGCTTGTAAACGGGGTTTCCTCTGCTGCCTCGCCGCGGTTCATGCCGGTCACGCACGGCCGCTGTCCGCCCGGCCGCACCTCCTCACCACCGCCTACCTGGCGGAATGCGGCTCGGAGCAGGTCATGTCCTTGGCCGGGAACACCCCGTCGGCCAGATAGCGGTTGACCGTCTCGTCCACGCACGCGTTCCTGGGCGCGAAGAGCCCGCCGTACACCGTGTGGCGGAAGGCGCCGCGCACCGTGACCAGCCGGGAGCCGCTCAGCGCCCGATGGGTGACAAGCTGTCCCGTGTACGGGGCACCGGGATCGCCGGTGGCGCCGACCATCAGAACGGGCACGTCATTGGCGACCCTGACCGGCGGTTCGGCGGGCGCGGCAGGCCAGAACGAGCACGGCGTCAGGTTGCGGGTGAGCGCCCCGAAGACCGGCTCGTCACGGCGATGGGCCTGGATGTCGCGGTAGTACGTCTCAGGATCACGCGAGGCCGCCCGGTCGGCGCACATGATCGCGGTCTGCGCGCTCGCCGAACCGTCGGCGTCCGGCGCCGCCAGGCCGGCCAGCACCTGCTCCAGCACGGGTGTCGCAGTGACCTGGCGACCGCGCGCGGCCTGGCTCAGGACGCGGACGTCGGCGGCGAAGGCGCCGTAGGAGGCGTCGTCGTCCCCCGCGGTGACGGCGAACAGGATCAGCGGCAGCACCCGGGCGTCGGCCTGGTGCCGGCCGATCCGCAGTGGGGCGCGGTCGGCGGCCGTGACGATCTCGTCCACCGTGGCCAGGACGGCGGCCGTGGTGGCGCCCAGGTGATAGCGCCGGTCGTGGCGGGCCGCCCACGCCGCCCAGGCGCGCAGGGCCGCGTTGACGGCGGGCCCCTGCGTCCGGCTCAGGTCGGGCCCGAACAGGTCGGTGTCCACGGCGCTGTCGAGCACGAAGCGGTCCGCGCGCCTGGGGAACAGTTGCAGGTACACCGCGCCGAGGTAGGTGCCGTACGAGGAGCCGAGGTAGGAGATGCGCTCCTCGCCCAGCGCGGCCCTGATCGCGTCCATGTCCCTGGCCGTGTTGCGGGTGGAGGCGTACGGCAGCAGGTCCGCGTGGACGGCACAGCGCCCCGCCATCTGCCTGGCCAGCGCCGCTGCGTGCTCGAAGCCACGCCGGTCCGGACCGGCCGAGCCGACGGCCACGGTGCTCCAGCCGCAGTTCAGCGGGCTGCTACGGCCGACGAAGCGCGGATCCATCCCGATCAGGTCGTAGCGCGCCGCGACAGCGGGCGCCACCTGCCTGACCCGCTGCACCAGGGAGAGCGCGGGCACGCCCGGCCCGCCGGGGTTGTACAGCAGCGTGCCGCGCCTGCGCGCGGGATCGGTGGCCTTGAAGCGGGACATGGCGATCGTGATGGTCCGGCCGCCGGGACGGCGGTGGTCGAGCGGGACAGCGAGTTCGCCGCACTGGGCGCCCGCCTCGTCGAGCTGTTTGCCGGCCTCGTCGTCCTGGCCGTTCTGGCAGCGGTGCCAGGCGATCTGCCGGACGTCCGCGTGAGCGGGCGGCGCCGCCGTCAGCGTCATCCCGGCCAGCAGGATCACCAGGCCCATGTGTCTTGTGCGCATGCCACGACGCTAGATGCGGCGGCGATCACCGCACATCAGCCCGCGGTGGGGTCGTCCCGGCTCCCGAGCACCGGTGCTGACCTGGGAAAGTACGACTGCGGTATGACGCGGGCCGCTCCCCGCGGCCGCTAGGGTGCGACCATGAATCGGCCACTGCTGTTCGACGTGGCGGTGGCGGGCGCCGTCTTCCTCGCCGGAGCGGGTTTCAACGCCGCCGTCTACCGGGACCCGGCCGGGCCGCTGCTCCTGCACGTGGCGCTGGCGCTGCCGCTCGTATGGCGGAGGCGGGCACCGGTGAGCGTGTTCTGCGCCGTCTGCGCGGCGGCCTTCGCCCAGTGGCTGGCCGGTGTCCAGCTGGTGACGGACGTGGCGCTGCTGGTCGCCGTGTACACCGTGGCCGCGCGCTCCACCTGGCGGCACACCCTGGCCGCATGGCTGGTGCTGGAGGCCGGCGTCGTGCTGGCCTCGGTACGGTGGGCCGCGCCGTACGGCAGCTTCCTGCCCTCGGCGGTCTTCCTGACGGCCGTCGCCGCCGCCGTCACCATCGCCGGCGTGAACGCGCGGATCCGGGCAGAGCGCGCGGCGCGGCTGGCCCGCGAGCGCGTGGCCGACGAGCGCGCCCGCATCGCGCGTGAGATCCACGACGTCGTCACCCACAACCTGTCGGTCATGGTCGCGCTGGCCGACGCCGCCGCGTACGCGCAGGAAGGCGCGCCCGCCACGGCAGCGGCCGCCGTACGCCAGATCGCGGAGACCGGACGGCAGGCGCTGACCGACATGCGGCGCACGCTCGGCATCCTGCGCGCCGCCGAGGCCGGCCACGGAGGCGCGACGGGCCACGGAGGCGGGACCGGCGACGGAGGCGAGGCCGGCCACGGAGGCGAGGAGGCGCCGCCCGCTGACCCGATGCCGGGCATCGCCCAGCTCGACCACCTGGCCGGGCAGATGCGCGCCGCCGGGCTGCCTACCCGGCTCGACCTGCGCGGCGACCCGGCTCGCGTCTCCCCTGGGGCCCAGCTGACCGTTTTCCGGCTGGTCCAGGAGGCGCTGACCAACACGCTCAAACACGCGCCGCCGGGCACGCGCGCCGAGGTGGTGGTGGACTGCTCGCCCACCTCCGTCACGGTGGAGGTCACCGACGACGGCCACACCGGCGGCCCCGCTCATGGCCGTGCCCCCAGCCGTGTCCCCAGCCGTGCTTCCAGCCCTGCTTCCGGCCCTGCTTCCGGCCGTACTTCCAGCCCTGCTTCCGGCACTGCTTCGGGCACTGCTTCCGGCCGTGCTCCCGTACGGGCGGCCGGCCACGGGATCATCGGCATGCGCGAGCGGGCCTGCGCCTACGGCGGGACGGTGGCGGCAGGGCCGCTGCCCGGCCGTGGCTGGCAGGTCCGCGCCACCCTCGACCTCGGCACGGCGGCGCCGTGACGATCCGCGTCCTGCTCGCCGACGACGAGCCGCTGCTGCGCATGGCCTTCACCATGGTCCTGGGCACGCAGGACGACATGGAGGTGGTCGGCGAGGCCGCCGACGGCGCCGAGGCCGTACGGCTGGCACGACGGCTGCGGCCCGACGTCGTGCTGATGGACGTGCGCATGCCGGGCTGCGACGGCATCGAGGCCACCCGCCGGATCGCCGCCGACCGCCTGCCCGCCCGCGTCCTCATCCTGACCACCTTCGACCTCGACGAGTACGCCTTCGCCGGGCTGCGGGCCGGGGCGTCCGGATTCCTGCTCAAGAACGCCAGGCCGGAACAGTTGCTCGCTGCCATCCGCGAGGTCGCCGCCGGTGAGGCCGTGGTGTCGCCGCGCGTGACCCGCCGCCTGCTGGAGACGTTCGCCCACCGGCTGCCCACCGGTGCCGAAGCGACCCGGCAGGAACGGCTGCGGCTGCTGACCAGGCGCGAACGCGAGGTGCTCGCCGAAGTGGCGCGCGGCCTGTCCAACACCGAGATCGCCAGGGAGCTCCACGTCGCGGAGGCGACCGTGAAGACCCATCTGGGCCGGATCCTGCAGAAGCTCGAGCTGCGCGACAGGGTGCAGGCCGTCGTCTTCGCCTACCGGAGCGGTCTCAGCTGAGCCGCTCCGGTGGCGGCGGAGCGGTGGGGACGGGGCCAGGACGCCGGTCGGCCGCTGTGACCTGGCGGTATGAACGTTCATAAATTGACTCTTGCCATGACATACCCAATGTGACATTTTACATATCACACCGTGAAGTTGGCCCGAACAGCACCCCTACGGACCAACCCCCAATCCCCCCAGGAGCGGTGATGCGGATCGCCACCCCATTAGTCCTCGCTGCCTTGATCACGTTGACGGCGCAGAGCATGCCGGCCACCGCGATCGCGGCGACTCACACCCCCACCCCGGCCCGCGCCGTCGCGACGGCGGGCCGAACGGACCCCCCGCCCGTACGTGACTTCGGCGGCGAACCTGACCATCGGCAGGCCAAGCCGCTGCCGGTCGACGAGCGGCCCCCGCTGCCCGCGTCCGGCGACGAGGCCCGCCGCGACTACGACGCCCCCCACACGCTGAAGACCGACAAACGGCCGTCGCTGCGCAGGAAAGCCGCCGCCGAGTGCGTGATCTCGGAGTTCACCGGCAAGACCGGCGATGCGCTGGTGGCGGCGATCAAAGCGGCGGACACCAGGTGCGTCAACACCCTGTTCACCCTGACCGGCGGCGACGCGCGCGGCGCCTTCGCCGAGTCCCAGATGGTCACGGTCGCCAACGCCTACCGCGCCAACGCCACCGGCTACCCCGGTGACAACAGCACGTCGACCGCGCAGCTCGTGCTCTACCTCCGTGCGGGCTACTTCGTGCAGTGGTACCACCCCGACGACGTCGGCCCCTACGGCGACGCGCTCAAGAACGCGATCAGACCCGCGCTCGAGGCGTTCTTCGCCAACAGCCACTCGGGCGACGTCACCGAAGCCAACGGTGAGACGCTCAGCGAGTCGATCGTCCTGATCGACAGCGCCCAGCAGAACGCCGCCTTCCTGCCGGTCGTGAAGCGCTTCCTCAAGGCCTACGACAGCTCCTACAACGAGCTGTGGTGGATGCGCAACGCGGTCAACTCGGTCTTCACCGTGCTGTTCCGCGGCCACCAGGTGCCGGAGTTCGTCACGGCCGTGCAGGCCGACACCAGCGTGCTGGACGCCCTGCACGACTTCGCCGCCGAGCACCTGGATCTGCTCGGCACGGAGTCCGCGTTCCTCACCGCGAACGCGGGCCGGGAACTCGGCCGCTTCCTCCAGCACGCCACGCTGCTGGACACGGCCAAGCCGAAGGTGATCTCGCTGCTCGGGCAGACCTCGATCTCGGGGCCGACCGCGCGGCTGTGGGTGGGCCTGGCCGAGATGGCCGACGCCTACGACAAGGCCCACTGCGGCGACTACGGAGTCTGTGACCTGCAGAAGCGGGTGAAGGAAGCAGTGCTGCCGGTCGCCCACACCTGCGGCTCGTCGTTGCGCGTCCTGGGTCAGGAGATCACCCCCGAACAGCTCGCCGGAGCCTGCACCAGCCTCCAGAGCCAGGACGCCTTCTTCCACAACCTCGTCAAGGACTCCGGGCCGGTCGCGGACGACAACAACACCAGCCTCGAGGTGGTCGTCTTCAACTCCTCCACCGACTACCAGACCTACGCCGGCGTGATCTACGGCATCGACACCAACAACGGCGGCATGTACCTCGAGGGCGACCCGGCCGCGGCAGGCAACCAGCCCAGGTTCATCGCCTACGAGGCCGAGTGGGCGCGTCCCGACTTCGAGATCTGGAACCTCAACCACGAGTACACCCACTACCTCGACGGCCGGTTCGACATGTTCGGCGACTTCGGCGAAGGCATGAAGACGCCGACGGTCTGGTGGGTCGAGGGGGTGGCGGAGTACGTCTCGTACTCCTACCGCGAGCTCGACAACGCCAACGCCGCCGCCGAGGCGGGCAAGCGCACCTACCGGCTGAGCACGCTGTTCGACACGGCGTACGGCGACGGCCAGACCCGCGTCTACCCGTGGGGCTACCTCGCGGTGCGCTACATGTTCGAGAAGAACCCGGCCGAGGTGACGACCTTGCTGGGGCACTACCGCAAGGGCGAGTGGGACACCGCCCGCACGTTCCTGAAGTCCCTGGACCACGACGCCGGTTTCGACGCCTGGCTCACCGAGTGCGCCGCGGGCGCCTGCGGCGGCGAGCAGGATCCGTCCACGCCCTGTAGCGCCCCCGACACCAGAGCCATGGGCCGTGACTGCACCCGCACCGACATCACGGCGGTCAAGGGCGACTACGCCTACTTCTACATCAGGATCCCCGAAGGGGTGACACAGCTCAAGATCACCGCGAGTGGCGGCAGCGGCAACGCCGACCTCTATTTCAACAAGAGCGCATGGGCCACGACGCAAGCCCACCAGAGCCGGTCCACGAACCCTGACAACAGCGAGACCCTGACGGTGACCGACCTCGCGCCGGGCACCGACAACTTCATCAGCCTGCACGGCGTGTCCGACTTCAGCGGCGTACGCCTCACGACCGAGTACTGACCTGTCCGCCAAGCGCCTCCCCGCGACGGGGAGGCGCTTGTGCGTGTCCCCCCGGGAGCTCCGCCGCCTCGCCTCCGTTTGATCGCGGTCAGTCCACCGCGTCGATGCGGGCCCGTCGGGAGGGACCCGGGTGGCCGGGCTCCTCGTCCGGCCCTTCCGGTCCGCTCTCGTGCCGGCACACCTCGAGCACGCAGGCGCGCAGCCACCGGTGCGCCGGGTCCGCGTCGAGCCGGACGTGCCACAGCAGCGACACCGTCACCTCGGGAGCCTGGAAGGGCAGCTCGAAGGAGTACATCCCGCGCCGCATGTTCGCGGTGTGACGCGCCGGGACCGTGGCGACCAGGTCCGAGGCCTTCGCCAGTGCCAGGGCGGCGCTGAAGCCGTCCACGACCGTCACGACCTGCCGGTGGCGGCCTGTCGGGCGAAGCGCCTCGTCCACGAGCCCCTCGGTCAGGCCACGCCGCGAGACGTGCACGTGCCGGGCGGAGGCGTACCGGGCCGTCGTGACCTTCCCGGTGCGCAGCGGGTGCTCGCTCCGCACCACCCCGATGAACCGGTCGGTGAACAGGGGCGTGGTCAGCACGTCCGGGGGCGGATCGTGTTCGACGACGCCCGTCTCCAGGTCGGCACCGCCGTCCCGCAAGGGACCGGTGTCCTTGCCGGTCTTCCGCACGAACCGCAGCCGCACGCCAGGAGCCTCGGTGCCGACCTTGGCCACCAACGCGGGTCCGAACCGCTCCACGAACCCGTCGCTGCTGCGCAACACGAAAGTCCGCTCCAGCGTCGCCAGTTCGAGCGTCCTGGCCGGCCGCAGCACCTCTTCGGCGTCCTGCACCAGCCCGCGCACCCGGTCACGCAGTTCCAGGGCGCGCGGCGTGGGCACCAGCCCGCGCCCGGCCCGCACGAGCAGCGGGTCACCGGTGGCTCTTCGCAACCGCGCGAGCGCGCGGCTCATGGCGGAAGGACTGAGCGCCAGCCGTTCTCCCGCTCGCGTCACGCTCCCCTCCTCGAGCAGGACGTCGAGGGTGACCAGGAGGTTCAGATCGGGCCGTGCCATGCGCACACGATCTCACAGGCCGCCCCATATATGGCGTTGCATGCACATATGACTTTCCATCTGTGCGCCTTCCGCCAGGCCCGATGTGGGGCCTACCGTCCATGACGACCCCCTCCCACTCCAGGAAGAGGCTTTGTCTTGAGACGATCGACACCCGCGGGCACCGAACCGCGGCGGACATCGCCGGCGCGCCGGCCACCACTGGGCTGGACGCTGGCCGCGCTGTCGCTGTCCATGCTCCTGCCCTCGCTGAGCACCAGCGTCGCCAACGTCGGCCTGCCGGCCATGGCCGCGGCTTTCGAGGCCGCCTTCAACGAGGTCCAGTGGGTCGTGATCGCCTATCTGCTGGCCGTCACGACCCTGATCGTGGGCGCCGGCCGGCTCGGCGACATCGCCGGCCGGCGCCGTCTCCTGCTCGGCGGCATCGCCGTGTTCACGCTCGCGACGCTGCTGTGCGGTCTGGCCCCGAACCTTCCCCTCCTGGTCGCCGCCCGGGCGCTCCAAGGAGCCGGCGCCGCGTGCATGATGGCGCTGACGATGGCCTTCGTCGGCGAGAGCGTGCCCAAGGAGCGCACCGGCAGCGTCATGGGGCTGCTGGGGACGATGTCGGCGGTCGGCACCGCGCTGGGGCCCTCCCTGGGTGGCGTCCTCATCGCGGTGTCCGGCTGGCGGGCGATCTTCCTCATCGGCGTGCCGCTGGGCCTTCTCGCGTTCGCGCTGACGCTGCGACTGCCGTCCGCACCTGCGACGAGCGCCGCGCGCGGGCGGTTCGACACCGCGGGTACGGCGTTGCTGGCCCTCGCCCTGGGCGCCTACGCGCTGGCCATGACGATCGAAGCCACGGCGTTCGGCCCGCCGGCCATCGGCTTGCTCGTCGTCTCCGGGGCGGCCCTCGGCCTGTTCGTCATCATCGAGCGCAGGGTCGCCTCCCCGCTGCTGACCCTCTCGATGTTCCGCGATCCCGTCCTGGCCGCCGGCCTGACGACCAGCGCGCTGGTCTCGACCGTCATGATGACCACCCTCGTGGTCGGCCCCTTCCACCTGTCCCGGGCGCTCGGGCTGGACCCGGCCTCCGTGGGACTGGCGATGTCGGCCGGTCCGGCGGTCGCCGCCCTCGCCGGCGTCCCGGCGGGCCGCGCCACCGATCGCTTCGGGCCCGAGGCCATGGTGATCGTCGGGCTCGGCGGCGTCATCGGCGGCACGGCGGCGCTCTCCTTGATGCCAGTGGCCGCCGGTGTCCTCGGATACGTCCTGCCGCTGGTCACCGTCACCGCCGGCTACGCGCTGTTCCAGGCGGCCAACAACACCGCGGTCATGAAGGACGTCTCCCCGCACCAGCGGGGCCTGGTGTCGGGCATGGTGAACCTGTCCCGGAACCTGGGCCTCATCACCGGCGCGTCGGTCATGGGCGCGATCTTCGCCTTCGCCTCAGGGACGAGCGAGGTCACGACGGCGGCGTCGGCGAAGGTGGCCCGCGGGACTCACTGGACCTTCGCCGTCGCGGCCCTCCTCGTGGCCCTTGGCCTGGCCGTGGTCCTCGCGCTCCGGGCGCGTTCCCGGCGCTCGCCCGGCCGTTGGAGGACAGGCCCGTCATCCGGGCGTACGGGCAGCAGCGACCTCGCCGAACCTCCTTCTCCGCATCGCCGGTCACAGAAGACGTGACACGTAGGAAATTTCCTACCTATAGTGGGCGCATGCACATCACGAAGAGGGCCCGGACCGGGTTCACCCTCGCGACCGCGTCGCCGATCCCCGCGCCGCTCCCTCCGGCCGCCGACCTGCCGTGATCGCCGAACGGACGACCGAGGACCAGGTCTTCGCGGCCCTGTCCAGCCCCGTGCGCCGCGAGGTGCTGCGGCTGCTCAGGGAGGAGGGCCCGCGACCGGTGCAGGCGCTGGCCGGGCGCTTCGAGATGTCCCGGCCGAGCTTCTCCGAACACCTGCGAGTGCTGCGCGAGGCGGGACTGGTCACCGAGCGGAAAGCAGGGCGGCAACGGCTGTACCAGCTGGAGCCGGTTCCGCTGCTCGACGTGCAGGAGTGGCTCACGCCCTTCGAGAGGTTCTGGCGCGAGAAGCTGACCGGGCTGCGCGACCTGCTCGACCGGCTCGAGGACGAAGAGCCATGAGCGACGACGATCTCACCGCCCTCCACCTCGACCAGTTCCTGCCACATCCCCCTGCCAAGGTGTGGCGGGCGCTGACCGAGCCGGACCTGCTGGCCCGGTGGCTGATGCCCGGCGACTTCCGGCTCGAGGTCGGCCACCGTTACGTCATGCGGGCCGTACCCATGCCGTCCACCGGGTTCTCGGGCACGGTCCTGGCCGAGGTGCTGGCCTTCGAGCCCGAGCGGATGCTCCGCCTGCGCTGGCGGGACGCCGATCCGGCCGACGACACCGACTGGACGATCACCTGGACGCTGGAACCGGAGGGCACGGGCACCCGGCTCTTCCTGCGCCACGACGGCTTCGACCCGGACAACCCGCTCCAGCAGCGGGCCCGCAGGATCATGGGCGGCGGCTGGCGTTCGGCGGTCATCCGCGGCCTGGAAGACCTCCTCGACTCACTCTGAGCCGGGGCGCGCTCCTCTCCCGGACGCCGCACGGCCCGCACCCGGACGCCGTACGGCGCGACCGCGCCCTCCGCCGGATCTCCCACGAACACCGATGAAGCCCTCTGCCGGATCTCCCACGAACACCGGTGAAGCCCTCTGCCGGATCTTTCACGAACACCGATGAACGGAGCAGTCATGTCCGATGTCGCCGACCGCGTCGACCGCGTCGCGGCGGGTTTCCTGGCCCGCATCGAGGCGACCCCGGCCGACCGATGGGACCTGGCGAGTCCCTGCGCGGGATGGACCGCCCGCGACGTCGTGGCCCACGTCGTCAACGGGCATCGCGGCATCGTCGCGGCCGTGCGCGGCGTTCCGCCCCGGCCCTCTCACGGGGTGCGGATCTCAGGCATGGGTGAGGCGCCGCCGGTCGAGCCGCACGCCGATCTCGCCGCCGCGTACGCCGAGGCCAGGGCCGGTCTGCGGGCCGTACTGACCGACCCTGAGCTGGCCGCCACGCCGCTGCCGTTCAGCCCGATCGGCCCCGTCCCCGTGGAGCGGGCGGCCGACGTGGTGGGCGCGCTCGAACTGCTGGTGCACACCTGGGACCTGGCCCGTGCCGTCGGCGGGGACGAGCGGCTGGACCTCGAGGCCGTCGTCAGGACCCATGAGGCGCTGCGCCCGCACTATGCCGCGCTCCAGGCGACCGACGCCTTCCGCGAGGAGATCGAGCCACCGGCCGGCGCCGACCCGCAGACGGCCTTCCTCTGCTTCACCGGCCGCCGCCCCTGACCGCGCTCCCCTGCTGTCCCGCTCCGGATTCTCCCCGGCTGTCGCGCTCCGGATTCCCGCGCCTTCGCCGTCGGTCCTGCTACGGACGGACGGCATGGCGCCGGGACCGGCCGGCGGGACCCTCGACCGGCTCTGCCGGAAATGTGATGGTGGAGCTCATCAGTGGGGCGCTCCGGACGCGCCGAGCCTGCGGGCAGCGTGGGGTTCGGCGGTACGGGTCCTGACCAGACGTGGAGGAGATGGAGATGTTGTCCGAGACGGTGTTCCGGAGTGACGATGTGCCCGCGGCGGATCGGTTCGATCACTGGCACGACCTCGTCAACCGGACGCACGCACCCCTGGACATGCAGAGCGATCACCGGAAGGACTTCTGGGCCGCTCAGCGTCTGCTGGATCTCGGCGCCGTCTCCGTCTGGCTGACGGCCTTCAAGCCGATGCGCTTTCGCCGGACCCCGCGGCTGATCCGCCAGTCCGACCCCGAGGGTGTGCACTTGTCGCTGCCCACGAAAGGCCCTCTCAGGACCACTCGCGGCCATCACGAGATCGAATACGGCCCATACGATTTATGCATTTTCGACACCTCGCGGCCCGCCGAGTTCCAGGCCGGTGACGTCCCCGGCCGGCACGCGGGAATAGGGGTGGAGATCCCCAAGGCGTTACTGCACCTCCCAGGGAAATCGCTCGACACCCTGGTCGTGCGCAAGCTGTCGATGAGGGAGGGTTTCGGCGCGCTGCTGACCCATTTCCTCGGACAGCTGGCGAGAGGAACCGACGCGTACCGGCCGTCCGACGGGCCTCGGCTGGGGACGGTCGCGGTCGATCTGGTGTCCGCGTTGTTCGCCCAAGCCCTGGACGCCGACGACGCCCTCCCGCCGGAGACGCGCCAGCGGTCTCTGCTGCTGCGCATTCACGCCTTCATCGAGCACAACCTCGCCGATCGGGCCCTGACGCCCGCCGCCATCGCGGCCCAGCACCACATATCGGTCCGCTACCTGCAACTTCTCTTCCAGCAGCAGGGCGAGACCGTCATGGGCCGGATCCGCCGGCGACGCCTCGAACGGTGTCGCGCGGACCTCGGCGACGCCTCGTTGCGCGCCCTGCCCATCAGCGCCATCGCCCGGCGCGGAGGTTTCGCCACTCCCGCCGACTTCAGCCGCGCGTTCCGTTCCGCGTACGGCGTGCCCCCTTCGGAATACCGTCATGCGGCACACGCCGGCGACCTGGGTGCGACAACGCGTACCGGCGGTCCGGAGTAGCAGGGACGGCCTCTCGCGGGGTGAGATCAAGCCGCGCCGACGGTGTCGCCCTTCGTGCCCGCACGTGCGCTCATCGCCAAGGAATCTTGCACGCTGCGGTAAAGACTTCCGCAACCGCTTGTCAGGATACTGAGCGGGTCGATCGCCATGGGCGGACCCGGCACCGCACGTTTCCTGAACGCCTCACCCAAGGGGAGAGAAATGAAGCGGACACTCAAACGATGGAGCGCCCTCGGCTCCGCGGCCGTGTTGCTGGCCGGCGTCATGGTCGCGGGTGGGACCACGTCGGCGCAGGCGGACACCCGGTGCGAGTGGAGGTGGATCCGGATCAACGACAGCCCCGGCGGAGATCCCATGACCGATGCCCGTGGTCACTCCCACAACACGGGCAACCACTACGTCCGCGGCTACTGGCGGGACACCAACTCCGGGATGTACATATGGGACTGGTGGGCGGACAACGACGGCGGGTCGGACGGTGACACGCCGGACACCTACTTCAGCTCCCGCTGGTGCAGCAACGCCCCCTGGTGATCGAACCTGAACGAGCGGCGCCACCGCTCGCGAAGGCCCCGTCGCCCGGGAGCCCGCCGCTCACGAGGAGCGGGCGAACGCGTCGGGCGAGATGCCGACCTCGCGGGCGGCGGCCATGTGCGCGTGCTCCAGCAGCCGGGGCCGCGACAGGACGTTCGGGTGGAGCGTGTAGCGGATGATCAGCCCGTCGAGCATCGCGTCGATGCGTTCGGCCGCGCCCGCCGGGTCCTCACAGCTGAACTCGCCCGTGTCGGCCCCTTCGGAGATCACCTGCTCCAGGGCGCGCAGCCACGTCGTCTCCAGCTCCAGCACGATCTTGCGGACGGCCGGCTCCCTGAGCGCGGTGTTCCAGGCGTCGATCCACAGCAGCCAGCTCTGGTCGGAGCGCGACTGCGGGATGTAGAAGCGCAGCACCCTGTCGAGGCGTTCGACGGCGCTGCCCTCACCGGTGACAAGCTGGTCGAGCCGGGCGCTCTCGATGTCGAGCGTGGCCCGCAGCATGGCGGTGATCAGCTCGTCCTTGGTGGCGAAGTGGTAGTGGATGAGCCCGCCGCTGACGTTGACCGCCTTGGCGATGTCGGCGACCCTCGTGTTGGCCAGGCCGCGTTCGAGAACGACCTTGCGCGTGGCCTCCAGCAGCTCGGCCCTGCGCTGGTCAGCCTGGTCCGCCCTGCTGCCTCGGGCACCGTCCGCACGTCGCACCGGCCAAGACTAGCCGATGCCGCGGCGCGGGCGGCGCCCGAGGTCGCCGGGGCAGCGCGGGCCCACCCGGAGGTCACGCGGCGCCCGAGGTCGCCGGCTTGCCGGTCCTCAGGATGAGCGACGACGCCTGCCCCGCGCTGTCGACCGCGACCAGCCAGGTGGCGCCGTCCTGGTGCGCCTCCAGGTAGGCGGTCAGCTCATCGCCGGCCTCCCAGCCCGGACCACCGCCGCCTGCGGGCATCCGGCCGCCGCCCGCCCGTCCCGCCGGCCCGTCCTGCCCCTGCGTCGCCCCCCTCCCCCGCTTGTCCCGGCGCCTCTCGTCCCGGCAACCCGTGACCCGGCGCCCCTTGTCCCGGCGTCCCGTGACCCGGCGTCCCCTCCTGTCCGGGCGCGCCTTCCCCGCCCGGAAATCCGTCCGCGCCCGAAGGCCCGTCCCCACCGGGGGACCCGACTCCGCCCTGCGGCACGTCGGCGCCGCCCAGACGGCCGGCGTCACCGGACGGCCCCGCCGTCGGGTTGGTCCCGTTGACCGGCGCGCCCAGCGGTGTCACCGCGTACGCGCCCTGCCGCGCCCCTTCTCCTCCACCCGTACGGCCCGCACCCCCGGGTAGCGCGCGGCCAGCTCCTGGGCGATGCGCCAGGTGCCGTCGGAGCTGGCGTTGTCGGCGATCGTGATGCGGAAGCCGTAGGGGAAGGACGTGGTGAGGTGCTCGTGCAGCCGGGCGACGCAATCCGGCAACGCCCGCTGCTCGTTGTGGACCGGGACGACCACCTCGACCAGGCGCGTCCTGAGTGCAGTGTTCATGGGTCCACGGTTGCGACAGCGTCTTGAACGTGACTGAGGCCGCTCTTAAGGGTGAGTGAGAACCGGCGATCCTGGCAGGTCGACACGCGCGATCACGCCGCCGCCGGGGGCGTTGTCGAGCCGTACCTGTCCTCCCGCCTCCTGGACGGCCTGCGCCACGATGGCCAGCCCGAGCCCCGAGCCGGGCAGGCCGCGCGCCGACGGGGAGCGCCAGAAGCGTTCGAAGACATGCGGCAGCTCCTCGGCGGGGATGCCGGGGCCGTGGTCGCGGACCGTCAGCTCGCCGCCGTGCAGCTCCACCTCGACCTTGCCGCCCGGGCTGAATTTGGCGGCGTTGTCGAGCAGGTTCATGACGGCGCGTTCGAGCGAGGAGGGGTGGCCCACGACGTACCAGGGGTCGAGGTCGGTGGTGACGTCCGCGCCGCGCAGCCTGGCACGGGCGGCGGCGGCCCCGACGACGTCGTGGAAGGCGTGCTCGACGTGCGGCTCGTGGTCGGACTGGCCCCTGGCCAGCTGCAGCAGGTCGCCGACCAGCGTGGTCAGCTCCTCGAACTGCGCCTTGAGGTTGACCAGCAGGCGCTGCTTGGCCTTGGGGTCGATGGCCCTGCCGGTGTGCTCGCTGCGCAGCAGCAGGTCGATGTTGGTGCGCAGGCTGGTGAGCGGGGTGCGCAGCTCGTGGCCGGCGTCGGCGACCAGTTGCTGCTGGCGCTCGCGGGAGCCGGCCAGGGCGCCGGTCATGGCGTTGAAGGACCGGCTGAGCCTGGCGATCTCGTCGGTGCCGTTGACCGGGATGGTGGTGTTGAGGTCCTCGGTCCTGGCGATGTGCTCGACGGCCTCGGTGAGGCGGCCGACGGGGCGCAGGGCCGTACGGGAGACGAGCAGGCCGGCGCAGGCCGCCCCGAGCACGCCGATGGCGGCGACGCTGGCCAGCAGGAACGTCAGCGTGCGCAGTGTGCCCAGGAGCTCGCCGAGCGGCCGGCTGTCCATGATCGCCATTCCTGGCACGGGGCTCTCGACGAAGACGCGGACCGGCTTGCCCTGCTCGGTGGTGCCGTTGAAGATGTCCGAGCCGCCCTGGGCCGCGATCCGCCGCACCGTGGGGGTGACGGTCAGGCCGGGGCCGACGTAGCAGTTGGGCCGCCCGTCGGCGTAGACGACCATGGTCGACTGGGGCGGCCGGCCGTAGTGCCCGGTGCTCTGGGCCGTCGGCTGGCAGTGCTTGAGCAGCCACTCGACGTCGTACCGCTTGGCCTCGGGCGGCTTCATGCGCTGCTCGTCGAAGGTGCGGTCCATCTGCACGTACAGCTCGTGCTTGACGATGAGGTAGCAGCCGACCGCCGAGACCGCGACCGCGACCGCCACCGCCAGCGTCACCAGCAGTGTCAGTCGCGAGCGCAGGCTGCGCCGTCTCACGCGGCGGCCCGCAGCACGTAGCCCACCCCGCGGACGGTGTGGATCAGCCGGGGCTCGCCCTCGGCCTCCAGCTTGCGGCGCAGGTACATCACGTAGACGTCCAGCGAGTTCGAGGTCGGCTCGAAGTCGAAGCCCCACACCTCGGTGAGGATCTGCTCCCTGGTCAGCACCTGGCGCGGGTGCGCGAGCAGCAGCTCGAGCAGCAGGTACTCGGTCCTGGTCAGGTCGAGACGGCGGCCGCCCCTGGTGACCTCGCGCGTGGCCGGGTCCATGCGCAGGTCGCCGAAGGCCAGCGCGGCGCCGCCCGCGCCGCGCCCGCCGAGCGAGCCGCGCCGCAGCAGCGCCCGCACCCTGGCCAGGAGTTCGTCCAGCTCGAAGGGCTTGACCAGGTAGTCGTCGGCGCCCGCGTCGAGTCCCGAGACGCGGTCGCCGACGGCGTCCCTGGCGGTGAGCATGAGCACGGGCACGTGGTTGCCGACCGCGCGCAGCCTGCGGCAGGCGGTCAGCCCGTCGACGCGCGGCATCATCACGTCGAGCAGCACCGCGTCGTAGCTCTGCCGGCCCAGCTCGTCGAGGGCGGCCTGGCCGTCGGCGACGGCGGCGACCAGGTACCCCTCGAACTCCAGGCTCGACTGCAGCGCCTCCCGCAGGGCGGGCTCGTCGTCCACCACCAGCAACCGCGCGCCATCACTCATGGTGACCCACGGTAGACCCGCTTCATGAGAACGTCATGAAGGTCCCCGCAGCAGTGCCATCGCGGCGTTGTGCCCGGGGATGCCGCTGACGCCGCCGCCGCGCCGGGCGCCCGCGCCGCACAGCAGGATGCGCGGGTGCTCGGTCTCGACGCCCCAGGTGCCGGCCTCGCCGTACGGCCAGGCGAGGTCGCGGTGGAAGATGTGGCCGCCGGGCAGCCCGGCCTCGACCTCCAGGTCGTGCGGGGTCTTGGCCTCGATGCACGGCTCGCCGTCCGGACCGGTGAGCAGGCAGTCCTCCAGCGGCTCGGCGAGGACCGAGTCGATCGAGCGCAGGGTCGCGGCGACCGCCTCGTCCTTGTGGCGGGGGAAGAGCCTGGCGGGCATGTGCAGGCCGAACAAGGTCATCGTCTGCGCGCGCAGCCCCGGGCCGAGGATGGAGGGATCGGTGAGGGAGTGGCAGTAGACCTCGGCGGGCGGCAGGTCGGGCACCTCGCCGCGGGCGGCCTGCGCGTAGGCGCGCGCGAGCTGGTCGCGGCTCTCGTTGATGTGGAAGGTGCCGCTGAAGGCCTCGCGCGGGTCCACGTCCGGGTCCTTCAGCCGGGGCAGCCTGCTCAACACCATGTTGATCTTGAGCTGGGCGCCCTCGGGCGCCGCCGGGGAGCCTCCCATCAGCCGGTCGAGGACGGCGGGCGGCAGGTTGGCCAGCACCCGTTCGCCGGTGACGGTGTGCTCGCCCCCGGCGTCGCGGAAGGTGACCTCGCCCGAGGGGTCGATCCCCACGATCTCCGCGCCCGTCGTGATGGTGGCGCCGGCCTTCCTCGCCGCCTCCTCCAGCGCGCCGGTGACCGCGCCCATCCCGCCGACGGGCACGTTCCACTCGCCCGTGCCGTCGCCGATGACGTGGTAGAGGAAGCACCTGTTGGCCAGCAGGTTCTCGGCGGGGTCGGCGAACGTGCCGATGAGCGCGTCGGTCAGCACCACCCCGCGCACGGTGTCGTCGGCGAAGCGCTCGTCGACGACCTGCCCGATCGGCCGCTCGAACAGGTCGCGCCAGGCCACCTCGTCGCCGACCACCTCGCGCAGCCGGTCGGCGGGGCGCAGCGGTTCGAGCAGGGTGGGGGCCAGCCGCTCGGCGACCCGGGCCGTCATGGCGTAGAACTCCCGCCATGCCCGGTAGTCGGACTCCCCGCCGGTGACGCGCCGGAACGACGCGGCCGTGCGTTCGTCGTCGGCGTTGTCGACGAGAAGGCCGCCGTCTCCGACGGGCGTGTAGGAGGCGAAGCGACGCCGGCGCAGGTCGAGGCGGAGCCCCAGGTCGTTGACGATCTTCGTGGGGAGAAGGCTGACCAGGTAGGAGTAGCGCGACAGGCGGGCGTCCACGCCGGGGAAGGCCCTGGTGGAGATGGCCAGGCCGCCCACGTGGTCCTGGCGTTCGAGGACGAGCACGCTGCGGCCCGCGGCGGCCAGGTAGGCCGCGGCGACCAGACCGTTGTGGCCGGCGCCGGCGATCACGACGTCATATGGCATACGACCTATTTGTCCATGAATATGTAGCGAACCGTCAAGGTGTCACGGCCGGGAGGCGATGGCCAGCAGGGTGGCGGCCGGCCCGGTCAGCGACCTGCCCCTGCGCCACACCGCCCGCAGGTTGCGCACCAGGTTGAGCCCCGCCAGCGGCACCTCCACCAGCCGTCCCGTGGCCACCTCCGCCTCGACCGCGTGCCCGCTCAGCACCGCCGGCGCCGCACCCGCCTGGGCCGCGCCCTTCACCGCCGCGTTGGAGCCCAGCTCCAGGCGCGGGCTGGCCACGTGCTGCCCGGCGAAGGCCAGGTCCAGCGTCTCCCTGGTGCCCGAGCCTGGCTCGCGCACCACCAGCGGGGTGGCCGCCAGCTCCGCCACCCGCAGCACCGTACGGCGGCGCGCCCACGGGTGCCCTGGTGAGACCACCACGACCAGGCGGTCGGTGGCCACGACTCTGCTGGCCAGGCCGTCGGGCACCGTCGGGCCCTCCACGAACCCCAGCTCCACCTTCTCGGCGAGCACCCTGGCCGCCACGTCGGCCGAGTTCATCACGTCGAGCCCCACCTGGATGTCGGGCTCCCGGCTCTGCAGCTCGCCCAGCCAGCGCGGCACCAGGTACTCCGCCACCGTCATGCTGGCCGCGACGTGCAGCTGCGCGGCCTCGCCCTGCCGTACGGCCTCGACCGCGCGCATCAGCTCGTGCGCGGCGGCCAGCACCTGCGCCGCCCAGCCGGCGACCATCCGGCCCTCGGCGGTCAGCGCCGACCCGCGGGGCGTGCGTTCGAGCAACGGCACGCCGAGCCGGCGTTCGAGCCTGGCGATGCGCTTGCTGGCCGAGGGCTGCGCGATGCCCGCGGCCCTGGCCGCCTGGCCGAGGCTGCCGAGCTCACCCGCGTCGACCAAAAGCCGCAACGACTCCAGATCGGGCAATTCACTCATAGCCACAGGCTATGGGCTCCCAGTCAAGATCGGTCTACTGGCGGCCCCGACCTGCCCGAAGACTGGAGGCATGACCCTCACCGCCAACGCTCCCGCCACCTCCGCCGCCGTGCGCGGGCTGCTGCCAGGACTCGGCCTCACCGCCGGCGCGGTCGCCGTCGCCCTGGTGGTGAACAGCCTGGTGCCCGCGGTGAGCGCGGCCATCGTGGCCGTCGTGCTCGGCGCGGCGCTGGCCAACACCACGGGCGTCGGCGCCGTGTTCGCGCCGGGCGTCAGGTTCGTCTCGCGGACCGTCCTGCGCGCCGCGATCGTGGTGCTCGGCCTGCAGATCGCGGTGCCGGACGTGCTGGCACTCGGCTGGCAGCCGCTCGCCGTCGTCGCGCTGGCGACCGGCGTCACCTTCGCCGTCACCCCGCTGGCCGGCCGGTGGCTCGGGCTGTCACGGGGCACGTCACTGCTGGTCGCCACCGGCGTGTCCATCTGCGGCGCCGCCGCGGTGGCGGGCATGCACGAGGCCACGGGCGGCGAGCGCGGCGTCAGCGATGACGACGACGTGGCCGGCGCGCTCAGCGTGGTCGTCCTGTACGGCACGGCGCTCATCGCGCTGCTGCCGCTGCTGGCCTCGTGGCTCGGCCTGAACTCCCACCAACTCGGCGTGTGGGCGGGCGCGTCGGTGCACGAGGTCGCCCAGGTCGCCGCCATCGGCGCGGCCGGCGGCGCCGCCGTTCTCACCGTGGCGGTGACGGTGAAGCTGGCCAGGGTCGTGCTGCTCGCGCCGCTGGTGGCGCTGACCTCCCTGCGCCTGCGCCGCGAGGAGGCCGGCGCGCCCGGCACGCGGGCGGGCACGGGATCGGACCCGGAGGCGCCGCGCAGGGCCACGCCGCTGGTCCCGGCGTTCGTGCTCGGCTTCCTGGCCATGGTCGCGGTGCGCGCCACGGGTCTGGTGCCCGAGGCGGTCACCGGCGCGGCGCCCCGGCTCAGCGCCCTGCTCCTGGCCGCCGCGCTGTTCGGCCTGGGCACCGGCATCGACGTGCGCAGGCTGGTCAGGGGCGGCAGGGCGCTGCTGCTCGGCGGCATCGCCACCACCGTGATCGTCACGCTCTCGCTGGGCGGCGTGGCGCTGCTCATCTGACCAGGGGTAACCTGCTCTTTTTGGAACAATCCCCGGCTATTGGCCCGTTCCAGAAGACACCAGCACCAGCACGTCCAAGGAGCACGAACCACCCCATGCCCAGCACGACTGACCCCATCCTCCGCCCGTCCGCCGAGGTCGCCGAGGCGCTGGCCGCCGGAGCGCCCGTGGTGGCCCTGGAGTCCACGATCATCTCCCACGGCCTGCCCCAGCCGCGCAACCTCGAGGTCGCCAGGGAGCTGGAGGAGATCGTCCGCAAGGCGGGCGCCGTGCCCGCCACGATCGCGGTGCTGGACGGGGTGGCCAAGGTCGGCCTGGACGAGGACGAGCTGGTCCGCATCGCCACCGAGCCCGGCCTGCGCAAGCTCGGTCAGCGCGACCTGCCCGTCGCCGCCGCCCTCGGGGCCAGCGGCGCGACCACCGTGTCGGCGACCTCGTTCCTGGCCGCCAGGGCGGGCGTACGGATCTTCGCCACCGGCGGCCTCGGCGGCGTGCACCGCGGCTGGACGCAGGACCAGGACGAGTCGGCCGACCTCGACACGCTCGCCCGCACCCGCATCACCATCGTCTGCGCGGGCGTGAAGTCGATCCTCGACGTGCCGGCCACGCTGCAGCGCCTGGAGACGCGCGGCGTCACCATCGCGGGCCTGCGCACCGACACCTTCCCCGGCTTCTACCTGCACAGCTCGGGCGAGCCGGTCGACTGGCGGATCGAGTCGGCCGAGCAGGCCGCCGCCATCATGCGCGGCCAGGACGCTCTTGGCGGCCCCGAGACCGCGCTGATCATCGCCAACCCGGTGCCGGTGGCCGAGCAGCTCGACCCGGAGCTGCACGACCGCGTGCTGGCCGAGGCGCTGGCCGCCGCCGAGCGTGAGGGCGTGACCGGCCAGGCCATCACCCCGTTCCTGCTGTCGTACCTGGTGCGCGGCACCGGCGGCGCGTCCCTGGAGGCCAACCTCGCCGCCGTCCGCGGCAACGTCCGCGTCGCCGGCGACATCGCGGTCGCCTGGGCGCGGGGATGAGCGCGGGACTCCTGGTGATCGGCGACGTCGTCACCGACGTCGTCGCCATCCACAACGCCCCGGTCAGCACGGGCACCGACACCGCCGCCGACATCGTGCTGCGCCCCGGCGGCTCGGGCGCCAACACCGCCTCGTGGGCCGCCCACCTGGGGGCCGACTCGCGCCTGCTGACCAGGGTGGGCTTCGACACCGGCGAATGGCACACGGCCGAGCTGACCAAGGTGGGCGTGCGCCCGCACGTGCGCGTCGACCCCGACCACCCGACCGCCGTGGTGATCGCGATGGTCGACGTCACAGGCGAGCGCTCCATGCTCACCAACCGCGGCGCCGGCGGCCACATCTCCGTCGACGACTGGTCCCCCGACCTGCTGGACGGCGTGCGCCACCTGCACATCTCCGGCTACACGCTGTTCGCCGAGCCGGGACTCGAACTGGCCAGGCTCGCCATGACGTCAGCCGCGGCGCTGGGCCTGTCCATCAGCGTCGACCCCGCCTCGACCGGGTTCCTGCGCGAGTTCGGCGTCGAGCGCTTCCTCGCCGAGACCGCGCGGGCCGGGCTGGTCATCCCCAACAGGGACGAGGCGCTCCTGCTGACCGGCGCCGGCTCCCCCGAGCCCGCCGCCGAACAGCTCAGCGACCGCTACGGCACGGCGGTGGTCAAGCTCGGCGCGAGCGGCGCGATCCTCGCCAGGAACGGACGTGTGACCGCCACGACCGAGGGCAGGGAACGCGCCGTGGTCGACTCCACCGGAGCGGGAGACGCCTTCGCCGCGGGATTCCTCACGGCGAAGCTCGCCGGCGCCGGTGACCTGGCATCTCTCGAGGCGGGATGCGATGCCGGGGCCGACGCCGTGGCCATCGTGGGGGGTCGGCCCCGGTACGGTTTGGGTTCCAACCAGCTTTACCCTATTCACACCGATTGATAGCTTGCGGCGTAGGCTGCACCATTAGCCACACGCGTCACAACTCTCTGGGGAGGATGCGGTCCGCCGATGGACGTCGAGTCATCGATCTGCCTGAGCGACCTGGTCCCAGCGCTGCGCTGGAGCCGTCCTCAGCAGGTCGCCGAAGCCCTGGCCGACCCTCGCCTCCCCGCGGGCTGGTGGGGTTCGCTCTCGCTGTCACGGGCCCTCGGCACCACCGGCGTCGAGTGGATGTGCGAACGGCTGGCGCGCCTGGCCGCCTCCCGGTGGGACCATCTGCCACTGGCCGACGTGCTTCCCGCGCTGCACGTGCATCACGTGGACCCCTCCCTGCCCGGCTGGCCGGAGCCCGCCCGCACGGTCATCACCGACCTGGGCGGATGGCGCGTGCTGCGCCGGCTGAGCACGGGAGACCTGGGCTCGCCGCCCTCGTCCGCCTCGACCGAGGTCGTGGTGGAGTCGGTGTTCAGGGAAGTGCTCGGCAGGATCCCCGCGACTTCCGACGCCACGGCCGTACGGCCCGCGGGAGCGCTCCCGCAACGCCCCGGCGCCGAACCCGCCCAGGGCCTCTCGCAGCCGCCTGAAGGCGGCTTCTTCGCACGGCACCAGGCCGCCCCGCAGGACAGGGGCGCGAGCGCACCGCTGCCCCAGCGGCCTGGCGGCCAGAGCCAGGGGCATGGACCGGCTCAGGCTCAGGGGCAGGGGCAGGGGCTTCAGCACGGGGCCGGCGCGCAGGATCCCGCCGCCGCGGCGCAGCGTCCGGGTGGTTCCGGGCCGACGGCCGGCGGCGTGTCGACCGGCTCCTTCCCTGCCGTGCCCGGCCAGACCTCCACCGGCTCGTTCGCCGCCCAACCCGGCACGGGGCACCCTTCCACCGGCTCCTTCCCCGCCCAACCCGGCACGGGACACCCTTCCACCGGCTCCTTCCCCGCCCAACCCGTCGCGGGACCTCCGTCGAGCGGCTCCTTCCCCGCCCAACCCGGCACCGGACACCCTTCCACCGGCTCCTTCCCCGCCCAGCCTGTCGCCGGACCTCCGTCGAGCGGCTCCTTCCCCGCCCAACCCGGCACCGGACACCCTTCCACCGGCTCCTTCCCCGCCCAGCCTGTCGCCGGTGCCCCTGGCACGGCGGGCGCGCCAGGGGCGCCGGGTCAGCCCGGTGCGGCGGCCCCGAACGCTCCCGGTCAGCCTGGTGCTGCCCCGGGTCAACCCGGTGCTGTCCCAGGTCAGCCTGGCGCGGCGGCCCCGGCAGGCGGCGCACCGGGTTTCGCGGGCCAGCCGGGTGCTGTTCAGGGCCAGCCAGGAGCCGCGGCCGCGCAGGGCGCCGCCGGTCAACCGGGTGCTGCCCCGGGTCAGCCCGGCGCCGCGGCGGCTCCGGCGAACGGCGCGCCGGGTTTCGCCGGCCAGCCCGGCGCAGTCGCCGGCCAGCCGGGCGGAGTCGCGGACCGGCCCGGCGGAGTCCCGGGCCAGCCCGGCGCAGTCGCAGGCCAGCCCGGCGCTCCGGGGCAGGGCGCCGGCACTCCCTCCGCCGGCCAGCCCGGTGGCGCGCAGCCTGCCGCACCGAACCAGACCTCGCCGTTCGCCGCCCAGCCCCAGGGCTCGGCCTACCCCAAACCGCCGCTGGCCGCGCCGGCCGCGGGGAGCCCCGACGACGACTACCCGATGGTCCGCGTCGTCGACGGCCTGTTCCGCTCCTTCGACCGTCTGGAGCTGGCGGTCGCCGTCAACCGCTTGTTCGCCGCCGAGCCCGACACCCTGCGCTCCCTCGCCCACAAGCTGCTGGTCGACAGGGAAGTGCTGTCCCAGGCCCAGCGCACCGCTGAGGAACGCGTGCTGCACTGGCTGCGCTCCTCGGAGTCCGCGCCCGTCACGGGCCACATGTTCCGCCTCACCGAGTGGCTCGGCACCGCCGCCACCGAGGACCAGCTGATCGGCGCCGACCCCGCGCACCCCGTCATCGTGCCGACCCTGCGCAGCCCGCTGTGGCGGGTACTGGTCACGCTCATGCCGGACCGTCGCCTGCAGGACGGCTGGCTCGTCGTCGGCGACCTGGCCGGGTTGCAGGCGCGCACCAGGCGACTGCTGGCCGCCCATCCCGCCGACGCGGACGTGGAGGAACTGCTCGGCGAACTCGGCATCAGGCGGCACTCGGCCAAGGCATGGCTCGACGCGCTGCCCGCCGAAGCCCTCGTCGAGACGGCCGCGGCCGCGCCCGCCGTACAGCAGCCGCTGCCACGCCGTACGCCGGGGGCCAACGGCCACCACCACAGGGGCGGACAGCCCGTCCCGCCCGCGCCGCAGGGCCCGATCGATCCCAGCGCCGCGCTGGCGACCCTGTCGGCGCTCTCGGGCGGACGCTCGCCGCTGCTGGCCGGCGCCGGCACACCACCCCCGCTGCTGGCGGGCACGCCCTCCTCTCCCCCGCCTCCGCTGCCGAGCCCCGCCTCCGACCCGCGGCGCTGGCAGCGCATCGACGTCACCCCCGAGCACCTGCGCGGCGGCCCCGTGGCCGTGCCGGAGGGGTACGCGGCCCAGCTCGGCATGCGGCCCGGCACCCTGCTGTCGGTCACGGGCCCCGGCGACAACGCGATCGTGCTCGTCTGGCGCGACCAGCAGCCGGTGTTCGACTCGCTGCAGCCGGTCCTGATGCGCCTGAACGCGAGGCCGGGCGACCAGGTCTACGTCACCGTCGACGGCTACCGCCTCGAGGCCCAGCTGACGAGCTGACGCCCGCCTCCCGTGAGGGCCAGGTCCTGCCACGCCCCCGCAATGCCCCGCTCCCCTGCTCCCGGATCGAGTACGCCTCGGGATGCTTGTACGGAATGCCCTCACGCTCGATCCTGTCTTCGGCGGTGACAAGCGCTTACGTGTCCGTGGGATCACTTCGGGTATCCGCCCACACGTCTAAGGGCCTGTACGGACTTCGGATCTTCAGGCGGGTTGGAGGCTTCGGATCCACAAGATCGCTCCGCGTAGATGCATGCCTGCCAGATAGCTATCGGGAGTCTTGTCGAAGCGGAAGGCCAGCCCACGCCAGTCCTTGATCCGATTGATGCAGCGTTCCGCCGTGTTGCGCTGCTTGTACAGATCTGGATCATGGCCGACCGGCCGGCCGCCCCGAAAGCCGAGCTTCTTGCGGTTGGCCGCCTGGTCGGCCTTCTCCGGGATGACGGCCTTGATACCGCGTCGACGCAGATAGGCGCGGTTGCCGCGGGAGGAGTAGGCCTTGTCGGCGGCCACCGCGCCCGGGCGGATGCGCGGGCAGCCAACGGGCAGGCGGACCTTGATACGAGACAGCACGGCGCGAAACTGCGGGCTGTCTCCGGATTGGCCCGGGGTCAGCACGAACGACAGCGGACGGCATCGCCGGTCGGCCGACAGGTGAACCTTGCTGGTCAGCCCACCCCGGGAGCGGCCCAGCTCGGCCCTCTTCAGCCGGATCCTGCGCCACAAAACTCCGAATGATCACGTGGTGGCCTTCTCATGCCACTTCAACGCCCAAGATCGCTAAGTGTCACTGGAGACCCCGACACTCACTGCGGTCTTCGGCGGTCCGAACGGCTGACCAGCGTCGGAGGCTTACAGTGGGCAAGTGGCGTAGCTGGACGGCGGCACCGCCCGCTCTTGCCCTAGCGATCTTCATGTTGTCGGATGAGGCTCTCCTCCCGTGGTGAGCGGGGGCCAGTGAACTGCCGTTGCCGTCGACGCGTCTGCCTCTGCGGGGCCAGGTCCTGATTCGACGTTTCCGGACGTTCGATGCGGGTGGGGTTGCCGCGTACAAGTTCGTCGTGGATGCGCCAGCGGGCGGTGGTGACAGCGCGCTCTGTCGCCTCGTCGCCGTGCTCGATGCGCTGTCGCAGCAGCCGCATGGCGATGCGGCGGTTGAGGCTGAACTGCCGCTCGGTGTCGACCACGACGACGATCCCCGTGGGCCGGTGGGTCGCCCGTACCGCCGTGCTGGCCTTGTTTCGATGTTGTCCGCCGGGGCCGCCGGTGCGGCAGGCAACGACGTCGACGTCTGCTTCCGCGAACGTCGTGCGTGGGGTGTCGACCTGGCATGGTTGGGCGATGACGTACCAGTTCTTCCGGCCGGTGTTGGCCCGGTAGGGGCTGGGGGCCTGCCAGCACAGGGTTCCGGTCCACGAGGCGGCGAACGCCTCGGCGTCGTCTCCTGCGATTCGGATGAGGACCGATCGGTAGGTGCCGGGCCGGTCACCGGGAACAGTGTGGGCCCGATGCGTTTCCAGGTCCTGCCGGGTGGCGTCGCCTTCCAGGCGGTGCAGCAGTTGAGCCAGCGCCCAGGCGCACTCCTGCGGGCCACGCCCGGCCGACAGGAGCAGGTGGACGCTCACGGCCGGCCTCGCTTGCGGCGATGGTCCCTGTGGTCCCTCTGGGGCGCCGACCCGAGGTCGGGTGTCTTGTAGGTGACCAGAGGAATCGTGGTGGCCACAGGCGTGGCCAGCTCGTGGTCGACAAGGTCGGCGATCACTTGCTCGATGCGCTTGTAGGCCGTTGGCGCCTCCTCGAAGAGGAGCTGGCGGTCGCCGCATACCACCAGCGACCCCATCGGTGTGCGGCGCAGCTCTTCGATCGTGTGCTTGGCCCGCCCGCGGCGCAGGGCGTCCGCGCGCGACATCTTGCGGCCCGCGCCGTGCGCCACGGAGTGGCCGGCGTCCGGCCCGGCGTGGGCGGCCACGAGGTAGGACGGGGTGCCGCGCGTACCGGCGATGAGCACGTCGCGGCCGTCACCCGGCGCCGCTCCCTTGCGGTGCAGGTAGATCCCGTCGCGGAGCTCGACTAGGTTGTGGCACTGGTCGAGGATCGGCTCGGTTGGCTCTGTCCCCAGCGCATGGGCGACCCGGGCGGCCAGTAGCCGCCGGTTGAGCGACCCCCATCGTACGGCCTCGTCATGCATCGCCAGGTAGGCGCCGGGATCAGGGGCGGGACCCGCGCCGTGGACCGCAGTGTGCTCCCGCAGGATCCGTTCGCCGAGCCCCCGGGAACCGCTGTGGACGATGAGAACCAGGTCACCGGCGGCGAGGCCGAGACGGCTCGCGTGGCCCGGCTCGAAGACGGCCCCGATCCGCGCCAGCTCGACGAAGTGGTTGCCCCGGCCGACCGTTCCAAGCCCCTCGACGTAACCAGCGGGTATGCCACCCTTCACGACGGCCCAGGCGGGATCGTCGGCATCTCCTTCAGGGTGCAGCGCGTGATCGAGATCGGGGAACCGGGCGGCGAGCTTCTCGGGTACGGCGCGCTTGAGCTTGACGGGGAACACGGCGATGCCGCAACCGATGTCGGAGCCCACCAGGAACGGGTACAAGATGGCCGACGCCATGGCGGCGCCGATGGGGGCACCCTTGCCGGGGTGCAGGTCCGGCATGGCGGCGACGTGCATCATGCCGTCGAGGGCAGCCACCTGATGGCATTGCGCGACGGCATCGGACTCGATCCAGCTTGTGGAGGAGGCGAACACCGTGACGGTGGCCGACCCCGTGGCCGGAGTGGACGGCGACAGGAACTCCTGCCGGGAGTGTTGTTGAGACAAAGACGCTCTCTTCGCTGAACAGGGTATGGGCATGCGGCATCACGGCACGAGTCGGCGCCGTGGCATCTCGAGGTAGCGGGGTGCTGTCCGTCAGAGCCTCATGGACACCACATTCTCTGAGCCCTGCCATGCCAGGCAAGCGATTTTCGGCCGTACAGGCCTGCATAGATAGCCGCGCGGCTATCGGCACGCCTGCATGAGTACGCGGCCCTGGGGCCTCCTTGCGGAGTACCGACATTGGATGTCATGGCTTCCTCCATGGCGCGGCGCCCAGTCAACGGGTTGCTTGGACCAGGTTTCGGGTTCGGCGACCCAGCCGGCGGTCATGATGAGGTGGCTTCGGCGGTCAGCCGCGAAGATCCGAAGGGATGGCTGAAGAGGAGGTCGATGTGCCTGACACAGTAGGGCGGTGGGGCCATTCCGCCTGCGACGGACGTGACTCTCCCCATGCCGGAGGCGCGACGCAGGCACGAAGGCGCCGCCGCGGATATGGGCCAGGTACGGGCGCCTCCTCTGGCACGACACCCGAGGAGCGAGAGAACCTCCGCGCCCGAAGAGCAGAGCCAGAAGCCCATGGCGTCACCCACCTCCGCGAACACCGAACAAGGACGCCCTTCGACACGGTTCGGAGACCGATGGAACCGTCCCCGCTCCCGCGGCAGGACACTGACCGGGAAACGACGACGCCTGGCAGGGAGCGGTCAGGAGGCGAGGGCGTCGAACAGGTGGAGGCGGTGCGCGGTGGCCGCCGCCTCCCCGCGGGACGAGGCGCCCAGCTTCGCCAGGATGTTGGAGACGTGGACGCTGACCGTCTTCACCGAGATGAACAGCTCGCCGGCGATCTCCTTGTTGCTCTGCCCGTCCGTGACCAGCTTCAGCACCTCGAACTCCCTGGCGGTCAGCCCCAGTCGGTTGTCCTCGACCGGCTCCTCCCCCGTCAGCGAGACGCGGGCGCGTCTGGCCAGCGAGTCGATCTCGGCCACCAGCGGTGCGGCGAGCAGGCGTTCGGCCAGCGGCCGGGCCGCCGACAACCGCTCGGCCGCCGCCTCCCTCGCGCCCGCGAGGCCTCCCGCATGACCACCCACGTGGCCGCCCGCCGGACCGCCGGCGTGGCCACCCGAAAGATCGCCCGGGCGATCACCTGGGAGACTGCTCGCCGGACCGCCGGCGTGGCCGTCCGAGAGACCTGCCGCCTGGCCGCCCGGCGGACCGCCGGCGTGGCTGCCTGAGAGACCACCCGCGTGGCCGCCTGACAGACCGCTTGAGTGGCCACCCACGAATCCGCCCGCACGGGTGCCCGTGGCACCCGCCGGGTTGGTGGCGGGGTCGGCGACGGCGGCGCGCGCCGCGCCGAGCAGCGCCATGGCCTGCCGGTACGGCTGGCCCAGCGCCCCCCACACCTGCGCCGCTGCGTCCCACACCGTCAGCTCACGCGTCAGCCACGCCTCGAAGGTCAGCCGCCAGGCCCGCTGGAGGTCGCCCTTCGCGTCGACCTCGGCCGCGATCTCCAGCAACGACGCCAGCAACTCGTCGGCGGACGGCACAGGACCCTCGGCAACCTCACCGCCATACCGCCGCCCCCCAGAGCCGGTCGCCCCGGCACCGCCGACCCCCGCCCCGAACTCAGGAGCACGCCCGGCGCCGCCATACCGCGCCCCCGCCTGCGGTGTCTCGCCGGCCCTGGCACCGCCGATGCGCGCGCCGGACTCAGGCGCGCCACTGGCCCCGGCACCATAGCGCGCCGCCGACTCAGGGGCACCGGTCGAGCCGGTGTGGCCGGACAGGCCGTGGGGCGGTGGGGTGGTGAGGGCCTGGATGGCGGTGAGCATGAACGGCCACGCGTAGCGGGGGTTGCCCGGCAGGTCCTGGGTGCGCAGCGCCCGTGCGATCACCTCGAGGGCGGCCTCCTGGCGCCCCTCGGCCAGCTGGATCGCCAGTTCCCTGCCGAGGTTGGGCAGCACGGTCTGGTCGCGGTAGAAGCCCACCGACAGCAGCCCGGCGGCCTCCTCGAACAGGGCCCGCGCCCGTGCGGTGTCGCCGCGGGCGAGCGTGATGTCGAGGGTGAATCCCAGCAGGCTGGCCCGGTACGGCGGCGGCGGCGCCAGGTCGAGTGCGTGCTCGATGACCTCCAGCGCTTCGTCCCAGCGGCCTAGGGAGACCAGCGGCTCGGCCAGGTTGATCGCCAGGAACGCGCCCGAGGTGCGGGCCAGGCCGTAGTCCTCGGCGCCGGCGATGCCCCGCCTGGCCACCACGGTGGCCGCCTCGTGCCGGCCCCAGCCCTCCAGCGTGTCGGACTCCGAGATGGCGGCCCTCATCAGCGCGTTGTAGGCGCCGGCCGTGCCGGCCACCCGCCTGGCCTCGGTGTAGCCGTCGAGCTGCTGGTCGGCCTCGGCGTTGTGGCTGTCGGCCCAGGTCAGCGTGATGAGCGCGTGGGCCTCGGTGGTGGCGTCGCCGATCTGGCGGGCGATGCGCAGCGCCTCCTCCGCGTGGGCGACCTTCTCGGCCCACAGGTCGGGCGTGTTGAGCATGCGGGCCAGCGCTTCGAGGGTCTTGGCGCGCAACGCCGTCGGCGGCGAGGCGGGCACCAGGCGTGCCGCCTCGCGCAGGTCGTCGACGTATCCGCGGCGGCCGAGGTCGTAGCGGGCCAGGCCGCGGTGGCGCAGCAGCCTGGCGGTGGTGATCGGGTCGGTCTCGGCGTCGACGAGACGCAGGGCCGCCCGCGACAGCGAGATGGCCCGTTCGAACTCGCCGGCCAGGTGGGAGACCATGATCTTGGCGCGTAGCACGTCGATGTAGGAGGTCTGGATGAGCTCGGCGGCGTCGGGCACCTGCTCCCACAGGTCGATGACCCTGCTGAGCATCCTGAGCTGTTCGTCGTAGGCGGTGGCCTTCCGCGCCGCGGCCGCCGCCCGCCATGCGCTGAGCAGCGCGGGCCTGACCTCGTGGGCGGCGTGCCAGTGGTGCGCCAGCTCGATCGCCGCCCTGGTGGCGGGCAGCAGCGCCGGGTGGTCCTCCAGGGTCCTGGCGTAGCGGGTGTGCAGGCGGGTGCGCTCGCCCGGCAGCAGGTCGTCGTGGACGGCTTCGCGGATCAGCGCGTGCCTGAAGGCGTAGCCCTCGCCGTCGACGACCAGCACGTTTCCGGCGACGGCCGGGCGAAGCGCCCTGGACAGCGCCCCGTCGTCGAGCCCCGCGACCGCGGTCAGCAGCGCGTGGTCGATCCGCGCGCCGCCCGCGCTGGCCACCCGCAGCAGCTCCTGGGTGTCGTCGGGCAGCCGTTCGACGCTGGCCAGCAGCAGGTCGCGCAGCGAGTCGGGGACGCTGTCGTGGCCGTCGCCCGCCAGCAGCGCCTCGACGAACAGCGGGTTGCCCTCGCTGCGGGAGTAGACGTCGTCGATGTCGAGCCGGCCGGGCAGCCCGCCGAGGATGCCGACGGCCTGCTCGATCACCTCGCGGCGGCTCAGCCTGCGCAGTTCGAGGCGGCCGACCCACTCGACCCTGCCCAGCTCGGCCAGCAGCGGCCGCAGCGGGTGGGTGCGGTGCAGGTCGTCGGCCCGGTAGGTGACGACGATCAGCAGGGGCAGATCGGAGCGCTGGTAGCGGACGAGGAAGGACAGCAGGTCGCGGGTGGAGCGGTCGGCCCAGTGGGTGTCCTCCACGATGAGCACGGTGGGCTCCCGCTCGGCCAGCCCTTCGAGCAGCCCGAGGACCTGCTCGAAGAGCCTGGCGCGCGCCTCGGGCCCGTCGCCCTCCGGCTCGCCGAACTCGGGCAGCAGCCTGCCGAGGCCCCGGGTGGAGCCGCCGGGCACCATGGCGGCGATCGCGTCGCGGCCGAGGTCGCGCACCAGCTTGCGCAGCACGGCGGTGAAGGGGGCGAACGGCAGGCCGTCGGTGCCGAGCTCGAGGCAGCCGCCGACCAGCACCCGCGCCTCGGTGACGCGTTCGGTGAACTCCCTGATCAGCCTGGTCTTGCCGACGCCGGCCTCGCCACCGATCAGGACGGTCGACGACATGCCGGCGCGGGCCCGGCCCAGCGCCGCCTGCAGCGCGGCCAGCTCGTCGGCGCGGCCGACGAACAGGGGGCTCACCGTGTTGATGCTCACGCCCAACAGGATGCCATCAGCCGCAGACGGAACTCAGCGCAGCACCTTGCGGTAGAAGCTGGCCGACTGCTCGTACCCCAGCGCCCGGTAGAACTCGGGGGCGCGGCGGGTGGCGAGCGCGACGTAGCCCGCCTCGCGCTCGCGCGCCCAGACCTCGAACTCCTCCAGCAGGCCGCGCCCGATGCCCTGCCGTCGGAAGCCGGTCTGCACCATAGCCTCCTCGACCCAGGCGACCGGCCCGTTGGCGAACAGGGTGAGGTGCACGAAGCCGAGCAGGTAGCCGTGGACGCGGCCCTCGACGACGGCGGTGAGCACCAACGCGTCCTGGTTGGCGAGCAGTTGCGGGAAGGCCTTGTCGAAGGCCGCGCGTTCGGGCCTGAAGGTCAGCCCGAACTCGCGGGCCAGCGCGAAGATCTCGTCAGCGTCGCTCGGCTCCGCCCTCCGTATGTGCAGATCGTCTGAGGTCATGAGGTGGACCATAGATCGTTCCCGCTGGGTCGTCCAATCCGGAACTCCGGGAACACGAGCATATGTCCTTTATCGGACCTCAGAGATCCGCCATGCCGAGCTGCCTGGCGATCAGCATGCGCTGCACCTCGCTGGTGCCCTCGCCGATCTCCAGGATCTTCGCGTCGCGGTAGAAGCGGCCCACGGGGAACTCGTTCATGAAGCCGTAGCCGCCGAAGATCTGGGTCGCGTCGCGGGCGTTGTCCATGGCCGCGTTGGAGGAGACCAGCTTGGCGATGGCCGCCTCCTTCTTGAACGGCCTGCCCGCCTCCATGAGCGACGCGGCGTGGTAGTAGGCCAGCCTGGCGGTGTGGGCGCGTGCCTCCATGTCGGCGACCTTGAACTGGATGGCCTGGTAGTGGCCGATCGGGTGGCCGAAGGCGCGCCGG
Organism: Nonomuraea sp. NPDC003727; assembly: GCF_053586935.1. Classification (NCBI taxonomy): domain Bacteria; kingdom Bacillati; phylum Actinomycetota; class Actinomycetes; order Streptosporangiales; family Streptosporangiaceae; genus Nonomuraea; species Nonomuraea sp. NPDC003727. The sequence goes on along the minus strand of NZ_JBSFNE010000014.1, from coordinate 110,364 downwards.
TCGCGCACGTAGCGCAGCGACTCGTCCACGCAGCCCTGCGCGAGGCCGACGCTGAGCGCGGCGATGGCGACGCGCCCCTCGTCGAGGGTCTGCAGGAACTGCGCGTAGCCCCTGCCCCGCTGGCCGAGCAGGTTGGCGGCGGGCACGCGGCAGTCGGCGAAGGACAGCTCGCGGGTGTCGGAGGCGTTCCATCCGACCTTGGAGTACTTCTTCGAGACGGTGAACCCGGGGGTGCCGGACGGCACCAGGATCGTGGAGATCTCCCGCTCGCCGGTCAGCGCGGCGACGGCCACGACGCCGGTGATGTCGGTGCCGGAGTTGGTGATGAACGCCTTGGTGCCGTTGATCACCCATTCGTCGCCGTCGAGCACGGCCGTGGTCCGCATGCCGCCGGGTACGTCGCTGCCGCCGCCCGGCTCGGTCAGGCCGAAGGCGCCCAGCACGCGTCCCGAGGTCAGCTCGGGCAGCCACCGGGCCTTCTGCTCGGCCGTGCCGAAGCGGTAGATGGGCATGGCGCCGAGGGAGACGGCGGCCTCCAACGTGATGGCGACGCTGGAGTCGACCCGGGCGAGCTCCTCCAGGGCCAGGCACAGCGCGAAGTAGTCGCCGCCCATGCCGCCGTGCTCCTCAGGGATGGGCAGCCCGAACAGGCCCATGGCGCCCATCTGGCGGACGATGTCGTAGGGGAACTCCTCGCGCTCGTAGAAGTCGCCGATCACGGGGGCGACCACGTCGCGCGCGAAGGCCTCGACGGTCTTGCGCAGCTCTTCGTACTCGTCGGTGAGCATGGTTCTTCAGCCTTTCGAGAGGGCCTGGACGACCCGGGACGGACTGGGACGGCCGAGCCGTTCGGCGAGCCAGACGCTGGTGGCGACGAGCTTGCCGAGGTCGAGTCCCGTGTCGACGCCGAGCCCGTTGAGCATCCACACCAGGTCCTCGGTGGCGAGGTTGCCGGTGGCGGACTCGGCGTAGGGGCAGCCGCCGATACCTCCGGTGGAGGCGTCGACGACGGTGACGCCGGCCCTGAGCGCGGCGAGCGTGTTGGCCAGTGCCTGGCCGTAGGTGTCGTGGAAGTGGACGGCGAGCCGTTCTGGCGAGGGGAAGGCCTCGATGAGCGCGGTGGCGTGGCCGGGGGTGCCCACGCCGATGGTGTCGCCGAGGGACAGCTCGTGGCAGCCGAGGTCGAGCAGCCTGGTGCCGACGCGCACGACCTGCTCGATCGGCGTCGGCCCCTCCCACGGGTCGCCGAAGACCATGGAGACGTAGGCGCGCACCTTGACCCCCGCCTCCAGCGCGCGGGCGACAACCGGCTCGAACATCTCGAACTGGCTGTCCAGGCCGCGGTTGAGGTTCTTGTTGGCGAAGGTCTCGGTGGCGCTGGCGAAGACGGCCACCTCGTCGACGCCGCACTCCAGCGCCCGGTCGAGGCCGCGCTCGTTGGGGACCAGCACCGGGTAGCGGATGCCCGGCCGCCGCCGCAGCGTGGCCAGCAGCTCGCCGGAGTCGGCCAGCTGCGGCACCCACCTGGGGTGGACGAAGCTGGTCGCCTCGATCACGGTGTGGCCGGCGTCGGCCAGCCTGTCGATGAAGGCGGCCTTCACCTCGACGGGGATGACGGCCTTCTCGTTCTGCAGGCCGTCGCGCGGCCCGACCTCGTAGACGGTGACCCGCTCGGGCAGGCCGTCCAGCCGATACGGCATGCGGCTCACTCCTCGGAAGAGACGACGGCCAGCACCGCGTCCATGTCGACGGGCTGGCCCGCCCTGACCGGCAGCTCGGTGACGGTGCCCTGGACAGGGGCGGTGACGGTGTGCTCCATCTTCATGGCCTCGACGACGACCAGCGGCTGTCCCTCGCTCACCTGCTCGCCCGGCGCCACCTTGACCAGCAGGACGGTGCCCGGCATCGGGCTGCGGACGACCCCGTCGCCGCCGCCCGCGCCGCCCGGCCGGTCGCCGGGGTCGCCGATGCGGTGCCTGGTGAGTGTCCAGGCCGCGCCGTCGCGCCCGAGCCAGAGGGTGTCGCCGTCGCGGACCATGACGAACCGGAGGGCGCGGCCGCCGAGCGTGACGGCCAGCTCCCCGCCCTCGGTCACCGCCCTGGCGGCCACGACGCCGTCACCCGGAAGGAGCGCCTCGGCGCCGGTGCCCGAGAGGCGCGCTCCGGGGCTGGTGTCCGAGAGGCGCACCTCGGCGCCGGAGGCGGGCAGACCGCGGACCTCCACCTGGTGAACCCCGTCGCGCGACTCCAGCCGCCAGGTCGTCCAGGCAGGATCGCCGATCCGCCAGCCGTCGGCGATCTCCCACGGGTCGGTGGCGGGCGGCGTGGTATGGAAGGCGAGCGCGGCGGCCGCCAGCGCGTCGGCGGGCACGTCCGCGCTCAGCGCCAGCTCGGGCAGCACCCTTTCGACCAGGCCGGTGTCCAGCCTTCCCGCCACGACGTCGGGGTGGGCGGCCAGCGCCCGCAGGAAGGGGATGTTGGTCGTCACGCCCAGCACGCACGTCTCGGCCAGCGCCCTGTCCAGCGACCGCAGGGCGGCCCTGCGGTCCTCGCCCCAGGCGACCACCTTCGACAGCATGGGGTCGAAGTCGCTGCCGACGACCACGCCTTCGGCCAGGCTGGAGTCGACCCTCGCGGTCGAGGGCTCGCGCAGCGCCAGGACCCTGCCGCCGGTCGGCAGGAAGCCGCGGGCGGGGTCCTCGGCGTAGACGCGCGCCTCCACGGCGTGGCCGCGCAGCCGTACCGACTCCTGGCCGAACGGCAGCGGCTCGCCCGCGGCCACCCGCACCTGCAGCTCCACCAGGTCCAGGCCGGTGACCAGCTCGGTGACGGGGTGCTCGACCTGCAGGCGGGTGTTCATCTCCATGAAGTGGTAGTCGCCGGAGACGCCGTCGACGATGAACTCGACGGTGCCCGCGCCGGTGTAGCCGACCGCGCGGGCCGCCTCGACGGCCGCCGCCCCCATGCCCTCGCGCATCGCCTCGGTGACGAAGGGCGAGGGCGCCTCCTCGATGATCTTCTGGTGCCTGCGTTGCAGGCTGCACTCGCGCTCGCCCAGGTGGACGGTGCCGCCGTGGGCGTCGGCGAGCACCTGGATCTCGATGTGCCGGGGGTTTTCGATGTAGCGCTCGATCAGCAGGGTGCCGTCGCCGAAGGCGGCCTCGGCCGTACGGCGGGCCGAGGCGAGCGCGTCGGGCAGCTCGGCCGCCGAGCGCACCAGCACCATGCCCTTGCCGCCGCCGCCCGCGGACGGCTTGATCAGCGCGGGGAAGGCGCTCCACGTCTCGAGGTCGGCGCCGGTGCCGCCGGGCACGACCGGCACCCCGGCCGCCGCCACCGTCCGCTTGGCGCGGATCTTGTCGCCCATGGCCTCGATCGCCTCGGCGGGCGGCCCGATGAAGACCAGCCCCTCGGCCGCGCACCTGCGGGCGAAGGCGGCGTTCTCGGCGAGGAAGCCGTAGCCGGGGTGGACGGCCTGCGCGCCGGTGGCCCTGGCCGCCGCCACCAACGCCTCTATGTCCAGATATTTCGGGATCTGGAGGGCTTGGTCGGCCATGCGCACGTGGAGCGCCGACGCGTCGGACTCGGTGTAGACCGCCACGGAGGTGACCCCCATGGCGCGGAGCGTCCTGATGATCCGGACGGCGATCTCGCCCCGGTTGGCGATCAGTACGGTGCTGAACATCATCACATCCGGAAGACGCCGTAGCCGACGGGTTCGAGCGGCGCGTTGGCCGCCGCGGACAGGCCCAGCCCCAGGACGGTACGGGTGTCGATCGGGTCGATCACGCCGTCGTCCCACAGCCTGGCCGTGGAGTAGTAGGGGTTGCCCTGGTGCTCGTACTGGGCCCTGATGGCGTCGGCGTCCGCGGTGCCGACGGTGGTCAGCACGTTGGCGGCCTGCTCGCCGCCCATGACCGAGATGCGGGCGTTGGGCCACATCCACAGGAAGCGCGGCGAGTAGGCCCTGCCCGCCATCGCGTAGTTGCCCGCGCCGAACGAGCCGCCGATCACCACCGTGAACTTGGGCACGCGGGCGCAGGCCACCGCGGTGACCATCTTGGCGCCGTGCTTGGCGATGCCGCCGGCCTCGTAGGCCTTGCCGACCATGAAGCCGCTGATGTTCTGCAGGAAGACCAGCGGGACGCGCCGCCGGTCGCACAGCTCGATGAAGTGGGCGCCCTTCAGCGCCGACTCGGCGAACAGGATGCCGTTGTTGGCGATGATCCCGACGGGGTGGCCGTGGATGTGGGCGAAGCCGGTGACCAGTGTCGTGCCGTACTCGGCCTTGAACTCCAGGAAGCGCGAGCCGTCGACGATCCTGCGCACCACCTCGCGCACGTCGTACGGCGTGCGGGTGTCGGGGGGCACGATGCCGTACAGCTCCTGCGGGTCGAGGTGCGGCTCCTCGGCCGCCCGGCGCTCCCACGGCGGGGCGGCCTTGGGCGCGAGCGTGGCGACGATGTCGCGGACGATCGCCAGCGCGTGAGCGTCGTCCTCGGCCAGGTGGTCGGTGACGCCGCTGACGCGCGCGTGCAGGTCGCCGCCGCCCAGTTCCTCCGCGGTGACCTCCTCGCCGGTGGCGGCCTTCACCAGCGGGGGCCCGCCGAGGAAGATCGTGCCCTGGTTGCGCACGATGACCGCCTCGTCGCTCATGGCGGGCACGTAGGCGCCGCCTGCCGTGCAGGAGCCGAGGACGGCGGCGATCTGCGGGATGCCGCGCGCGGACATGGTGGCCTGGTTGTAGAAGATGCGCCCGAAGTGCTCGCGGTCGGGGAAGACCTCGTCCTGCCTGGGCAGGAACGCGCCGCCGGAGTCGACCAGGTAGAGGCAGGGCAGGTGGTTCTGCAGCGCCACCTCCTGGGCGCGCAGGTGCTTCTTGACGGTCATCGGGTAGTACGTGCCGCCCTTGACGGTGGCGTCGTTGGCCACGATCACGCACTCGCGTCCCGACACCCTGCCCACGCCGGTGATGATCCCCGCGGCGGGCGCCTGGTCGTCATAGAGGCCGTTGGCGGCCAGCGGCGACAGCTCCAGGAAGCGGGATCCGGGGTCGAGCAGCCCGTCGACCCGGTCGCGTGGCAGCAGCTTGCCGCGCTCGACGTGGCGCTGCCTCGACCGCTCGGGCCCACCCTTCGCGGCCTCGGCCAGGCGCTCGCGCAGCTCGGCCGCCAGCCGCTCGTTGACCTCGGCGTTGCGCTTGAACATGCCACGTAGGTTAATCATCATTAACGTCTGTGTCTAGAATGTGAGATGTGAGCACTCCTACCCGCAATCGCCGCGGCGAGATCCTGGAGGCCGCCGCGACCCTGTTCGCCGCCCGCGGCTACCACGGCGTGTCCATCGAGGAGCTCGGCGGCGCGGTCGGCGTGTCGGGTCCCGCGCTCTACCGCCACTTCAGCGGGAAGGAGGCGCTGCTGGTGGAGATGCTCACCGGCGTCAGCACGCGCCTGCGCGAGGCGGCGACCGCCGTGGTCACCACCGCCCACGACCCGCGAACCGCCCTCGAGGCGCTGCTGGACGTGCAGATCACGTTCGCGCTCGAGCAGCCCGCGCTCATCACGGTGCACGACAGGGAGCTGGGCAACGTGCCCGAACCGCACCGGCGCCAGATCAGGCGGCTGCAGCGGCTCTACGTCGAGGAGTGGGTGACCGTGCTGGCCGAGCTGCACCCCGCCTGCCCGCCCCCGCGGCTGCGGGCGGCGACCCACGCCGTGTTCGGCTTGCTCAACTCGACGCCGCACAGCGCCGGCGAGCTACCCGCCGAGGCGATGCGCGCGCTGCTGCGCGGGATGGCGCTGGCCGCCTTCGACACCCTTGGTTAGCGGACATTAACACTCTTCCCTTTCTAGAAAACCGCTTGTTGCGCCAAATATCTAGATATATCGTTTAGGTATCTCGATAGTTGGAGTGCGACCATGCCGGATTTCGCACCGAGGGTGCGCAAGGGCGACGTGCGCGCCGCCCTGCTCAGCCTGCTGGGCGAGGAGCCCAAGAACGGCTACCAGATGATCCAGGACATCGAGCAGCGCAGCAGGGGCGTGTGGCGGCCGAGCCCCGGCTCGGTCTACCCCGCGCTCCAGCAACTGGAGGACGAGGGGCTACTGGCCGGCGAGGACGCGGGCGGCAGCCGTACCTACCGGCTCACCGAGCAGGGGCGCAGGCATCTGCGCGAGCGGGAGGCGACGCTCGCGCCGTGGGAGCAGGTGGCGGGCTCCGTGCCCGAGGACCGGCAACAGCTGCGGCTGCTGTGGGCGCAGGTCAGCGAGGCGTTCGGGCACCTGGCGCAGACCGCCGACGACCGCCAGGTCGCCGCGGCCTCGCAGTTGCTCCGGCAGACCCGCAAGTCGATCTTCAAGATTCTGGCGGAGGGCGAATGAGCGCGGTCACGGTGAAAGACCTGACCAAGACCTACGGCAAGGTCGAGGCCGTCAAGGGCATCGACTTCGAGGTGCGGTCCGGGGAGGTGTTCGGCTTCCTCGGCCCCAACGGCGCCGGCAAGACCACCACGATCAGCATGCTGTGCACGCTGGTCAATCCGACAGGCGGCAGCGCCACGGTGGCGGGCCACGACGTGGTGCGCGAGCGCGACCAGGTCCGCCAGAACATCGGCCTGGTCTTCCAGGACCCCACCCTGGACGGCTACCTGACCGCCGAGCAGAACCTCCGCTTCCACGCCGAGCTGTACGGCGTGCCCAAGCCGCTGGTGGCCGGGCGCATCCAGCAGGTCATGGAGATGGTGGCGCTGTGGGACCGCAAGGACGCCAAGGTGATGACCTTCTCCGGCGGCATGAAGCGCCGGCTGGAGATCGCCCGCGGCCTGCTGCACTCGCCGCGCGTGCTCTTCCTCGACGAGCCGACCGTCGGCCTCGACCCGCAGACCCGGGCCGCCATCTGGGGCTACATCAACAAGCTGCGTCACAGGGAGGACATCACGATCTTCATGACGACGCACTACATGGACGAGGCCGAGTACTGCGACCGGATCGCCATCATCGACCACGGCGAGATCGTCGTCATCGACTCCCCCGAGGCGCTGAAGGCCAGTGTCGGCAAGGACAGGGTGCAGATCCACACCGGCGACGACGACACGGCGATCACCGCGCTCAGCGAGAGGTTCGGCATCGAGGCGGCCGTCCACGAGGGCGCGGTGACGTTCGCGGTGGCCTCCGGCGAGGAGTTCGTGCCGCGGCTGTTCGCCGAGCTCGGCCTGCCGATCAGGGCGGTGAGCGTGTCGCGGCCCTCGCTCGACGACGTGTTCATGTCCTACACCGGCTCGACGATCAGGGACGCCGAGTCCGGCACCGGCAACGAGTGGATGAAGGCGATGGTGAGACGATGACGACGACCGACCCCTCCACCCGCGACGACGTGGTGAGCGTGCGGATGCCCGCGCGCGGCCTGGCGCACGACCTGCGCGCGATCAAGGTGGTGCTGCACCGCGAGATGCTGCGCTTCGTCAACGACCGCACCCGCATGCTGTCGATGCTCATCCAGCCGGTGCTGTGGCTGTTCGTGATGGGCACCGGCCTCGGCACGCTGGTGCGCGGCTCGATCCCCGGCGTCGACTACCGCACGTTCATGTACCCCGGCATGATCTCGATGACGGTCATCATGACCGCGATGTTCTCCGCCGGGTCGATCGTGTGGGACAGGGAGTTCGGCTTCCTCAGGGAGATGCTGGTGGCCCCGGTCTCGCGCGGCTCGATCGTCGTGGGCAAGTGCCTGGGCGGCGCGGTGGTGGCCGTCGGTCAGGGTGTCGTCATCCTGGCGATGGCCGGCCTGGTGGGCGTGCCGTACTCGCCGGGGCTGATGGTGACGCTGCTGGCGGAGATGTTCCTCGCCGCGTTCACCATCACCGCCTTCGGGGTGACGCTGGCGGCCCGCATGCGCAACATGCAGACCTTCTTCGGGCTGATGCAGATGGCGATCATGCCGATGATGTTCCTGTCGGGCGCGATGTTCCCGCTGGCGAACCTGCCGTCGTGGCTGCACGTGCTGACCACCGTCAACCCGCTCACCTACGCGGTCGACCCGATGCGGCAGGCGGTCTTCTCCCACCTGTCCGTGCCCGCGCAGGCGCAGGCGGTGCTCAACCCAGGCGTGCGGTGGTTCGACTGGCAGGTGCCGGTGCCCGTGGAGCTGGGCCTGATCGCGCTGATCGGACTGACCCTGCTCGGGCTGGCGGTCGCCCAGTTCAGGAAGGCCGAGTAGCCGGGCGGCCACCGGCCGGCGGGACCACGGCATGGAACGGGGCCCGGTCAGGAGACCGGGCCCCGTTCCGCCGTCGCCTACCTCTTGACGCGGACGTAGTCCCTACCGCTCTGCGAGCCGTAGGTGTCGGAGTCGCCGCTGAAGACGAACTTCCAGTAGCCCGACCTGTAGGCCTTCACCTTGGTGTACAGCTTTCCGCTGCCGGTCGAGCGGGTGGTCTTGACGTACTGCCACTTGCTCGAGCCCTTGGGCAGGAAGTACAGCGCGACCTTGGCCTCGTAGCCACCGCCGTCGACCAGGAGCGCGCCCCTGAACCGCAGGTACTTGCCGTACGTGACCGGCTCGGGGTAGGCGTTGAACGCGACCAGCTTGCTCCTGTCCTTCGCCGGCGGGGGCGGCTCGGCCACCCTCACCCAGTCGCCGGCGCTGCTGGAGCCGTCCACGCCCCGCGTGCCCTCGTACACCGCGCGCCACCAGCCGGAGGCCTGCGCGGTGGCGTCGGCCCAGAAGCGGCCGTCGCGGCCGGTCCGGTCAGCGGTCACCCGCTCCCAGCGCCTGGAGCCGTCGGCCTTGAACAGGATGACCACGTGCTGGCCGGGCAGCCCGTACCAGCCGCGCGACCCCTCGGCCTGCAGGGCTCCGGTGAAGACGAGCCTGTCGCCCTTGTCGACCGGCTCGGGGCGGGCGTCGAAGCCGACGATCCTGCTGTCGCGGGAGCCGGCCCTGACGTCGACCCTGTCGGTGTCGCTGACCGAGCTCTTGGCGCTCGCGTGGCCGCCGAACTCGGCCCGCCACCAGCCGGTGGCCTCGGCCGTCACCTTGGTGGCGAACCAGCCGCCGCGACCGGTGTCGACCGTGGTGACGTGCCGGTAGGCGTCGGTGCCCTTCTCGCGGAAGGTGATGGTGACGCGCTGCCCGCCGTAACCCTGCCAGCCGCCGCGCTCGACCTGCAGCCGGCCGGAGACGGAGATGCGCTCGCCCTTGGCGACCAGGTCGGGGTGCGCGCCGAAGTCGACGAGCCTGGTGTCCGAGGCCGTCTTTCTGACCTCGACGCCGAACGTGCCGTCAGTGGACTTCTCCCCGCCCTGCCCGTCGTGGGCGATCGCCAGGAAGCTCCACCGGCCCTCGCTCTTGGCGTCGAAGGTCTTCTTGCCCGTCCACCTGGTCCACTCGCCGTGCGGCGAGGCGGTCAGGTCGACCGGTGAGCCGACGCTCACGTCGCCAGGGGGCTTGAGCTGCAGCTCGGCCTTGCCCGCGCCCTTGGTGGTGAACGAGAACGTCGCGGTGACCTGCTGGTCCCCGGTCACGACGACGGGTGAAGGCGAGACGTCCACCTTCGAGATGCTCGGTGCCGCCGCCGCGGTCGCGGGGGACGTCAGGGCCAGGGCCCCTGCTCCCACCGCCAGCGCCACGGCGGCCGCTCGGAAGCGTTGCAACATTCGGGCACTCCATTCCTTTACCCGTGGTTGAACGCGGCATGAGGGTGCCACGTCGTACGTAAAGTAGACGTTTTGGACAGGCAAAGCGTTTGAGATGTTGACAAACTGTCATTCAGATCAGTCAGACAAGAACCTGGTCCTCGCGTTCGGGCAGACGAAGACCCCATGCGCGGGACATAATCGGGCTTGTGGCGCGCGACACTGTTGAGACTCATTTCACCGAAGCGGTTGCGACGCTCAAGGCGGGCGCTCGCCGAGATCCGGCCCAACCCGTCAGAGACGGCACCACCCTGACCGGCCAACGCTGCCGTGAGCTGTTCGACCGGCAGCTGGGCAGCAGGCTCCTCGACGTGGCGGCCAGATGGTTGCGGGCGCAGAACGAGGGCTTCTACACCATCGGATCGGCCGGGCACGAGGGCAACGCCGCCGTGGCCGCGGCCGTCAGGACCACCGACCCCGCCCTGCTCCACTACCGCTCCGGCGCCTTCTACCTGACCCGGTCGGTCATGGCGGGACGCCTGCCCGAGCAGGGGCTGCGCGACGTGCTGCTGGGGCTGACCGCCTCGGCCGAGGAGCCCATCGCCGGCGGCCGGCACAAGGTCTTCGGCCACCCCGACCTCGCGGTCATCCCGCAGACCTCCACGATCGCCAGCCATCTGCCGCGCTCGGTCGGCGTCGCGCTGGCCATCGAGCGGGCCAAGGCGATCGGCCTCGAGACGGCCTGGCCCGCCGACGCGATCACGATCTGCAGCTTCGGCGACGCCTCCACCAACCACGCCAGCGCGCTGTCGGGGTTCAACACCGCCGCCTACGCCACCTACCAGGGCCAGCCGCTGCCGATCCTGTTCGTCTGCGAGGACAACGGCCTGGGCATCTCGGTCCGCACACCCAGGGGATGGGTGGAGACGGCCGCCCGCCGTCCCGGCATCGAGTACTTCCAGGCCGACGGCTGCGACCTGGCCGAGACCTACGACGCCGCCGTCCGCGCGGCCGACCACGTCCGTTCGACCCGCTCGCCCGCCTTCCTGCACCTGAGCACCGTGCGGCTGATGGGCCACGCCGGTTCCGACGTGGAGTCCTCCTACCGGACCCAGCGCGAGATCCGCGCCGACCACGAGCGCGACCCGCTGTTGCGCACCGCGGCGCTGCTGGTCGAGGCGGGGCTGGCCACGCCCGAGGAGCTGATCAAGCGCTACGAGTCCGAGCGCGAGCACGTGCTGCGGACGGCGCTGGAGACCACCCGCACCGCCAAGCTCACCTCCGCCCGCCAGATCGTCGAACCGCTGGCACCCCGCCGGTCCGAACTGATCGCCAAGATCAGCCCGGTCGCCGCCGAGCCCTCGGTCAGGGAGAAGGCCTTCGCCGGCCAGCTTCCGGAGAAGGACAAGCCGCTCACGCTGTCCCAGGCGATCAACCGCACGCTGGCCGACGCGCTGGCCGTCTATCCCGAGATGATGGTCTTCGGCGAGGACGTCGCCAAGAAGGGCGGCGTCTACGGCGTGACGCGCGGCCTGCAGAAGCGCTTCGGCGCCGCCAGGGTCTTCGACACGCTGCTGGACGAGCAGGCCATCCTCGGCCTCGCGCTCGGCTCGGGCGTGTCGAAGCTGCTGCCGGTGCCCGAGATCCAGTACCTCGCCTACCTGCACAACGCCCTCGACCAGATCCGCGGCGAGGCGGCGACGCTGTCGTTCTTCTCTCGCGGCGCCTACCGCAACCCGATGGTGGTGCGGGTGGCCGGATACGCCTACCAGAAGGGGTTCGGCGGCCACTTCCACAACGACAACTCCATCGCGGCGCTGCGCGACATCCCCGGGGTGGTCATCGCCTCGCCGTCCAGGCCGGACGACGCCTCGGCGATGCTGCGCACCTGCCTGGCCGCCGCGCGCACCGAGGGCTCGGTGTGCGTGTTCCTGGAGCCGATCGCGCTGTACAACACGCGCGACCTGTTCGACGAGGGCGACAACGGGTGGCTCGCGCCGTACGCGCCGCCGTCCCGGTGGGCCGAGACGCACGTGCCGATCGGGCGGGCGCGCGGCTACGGCGACGGCCGCGACCTGACGATCGTGACGTACGGCAACGGCGTGCGGATGAGCCTGCGGGCCGCGGTCAGGCTCACCCAGGACGGCGTGAGCTGCCGGGTGCTCGACCTGCGCTGGCTGGCGCCGCTGCCCGTCGAGGACCTGATGCGGGCGGCGGAGCTGACCGGCAAGGTGCTGATCGCCGACGAGTGCAGGCGCACCGGCGGCGTCTCCGAGGGCATCGTCACCGAGATGCTCGACGCGGGATTCACCGGCCAGATCGCCCGGGTGACCTCGGCCGACAGCTTCATCCCGCTGGGCGAGGCCGCCAACCACGTACTGCTGTCGGAGGTGGAGATCGAGCAGGCGGCCAGGAAGCTGCTCAGCTGAGCGTGCCGGGGGTACGGCAGGCGGCCCGCGCGGGCCGTACCCCCGGGCTCCGCGGCATGCCGACAGGGTGAGGCTCGCCGGTCACAGCCAGTCGCGGCGTTTGAAGACCAGGTAGAGGACCAGGCACACCGCCGCCATCAGCACCAGCGCGAACGGATAGCCGACCGCCCAGTGCGTCTCCGGCATGTGGTCGAAGTTCATGCCGTAGATCGTGCCGACCAGGGTCGGCGCGAACAGGATGGCCGCCCAGGCGGAGATCTTCTTGACCTCCTCGCTCTGCGCGTAGCTCGCTCTGGTCTGCTCCTGCGCCACCAGCGTCGAGTTGATCACCAGGATGTTCTGCAGGAGCTGGCGGAATCCGGCCACCCGCTCCGAGACGGTGATCGCGTGGTCGGCCACGTCGCGCAGGTAGCTCTGCAGTTCCTCGTTGACCCCGTACTTCGGCGCCCCCGCGATGAACCCGTCGATCATGGGCAGCAGCGGCCTGGTCGCCCGCTGGAACTCGATGACCTCGCCGGACAGCTCGTAGACCCGGCGGGAGACCGAGGGGTCGCCGCCGAAGACCTGCACCTCGATCTCCTCGATGTCCTTCTGCAGCCCGGCCACGACGGGGGCGCAGCCGTCGACCACGGCGTCGAGGATCGCGTAGAGCACCGCCTGGGGGCCCTGGCGCAGCAGCTCGGGGTCGGACTCCATGCGGCGGCGCACGGCGGCCAGGTCGGGCGACTCGGCGTGCCGTACGGTGATCACGAAGTTGCTGCCGACGAAGACGTGCACCTCGCCGAAGGCGACCTCCTCGACGTCGTCGAGGTAGGTGGCGGCGCGCAGCACCACGAAGAGCATCTCGCCGTAGCGGTCGGCCTTCGGACGCTGATGGCCGACGATGGCGTCCTCGAGGGCCAGCTCGTGCAGGCCGAACTCCTCGGCGAGCTTGGCCAGCTCCCAGTCCTTCGGCCGGTAGAGGCCGATCCACGCCATGCTGCCGGGGGTCTTCTTCAGGCTGTCGAAGGCGTCGGCGAGCGAGGCGGGGGTGCCGATGCGGTGCCCGTCGAGGTAGAGGGCGTTGTCGATCACGGTCGGCCGGTACGGCGAAGCCTCGCCGGAGCGCGGGTCCATCGAGTGCTCGGGGGCGGGCTCGCGGACACCGCTGCGCAGGAAGCTCCTCATCCGTGCCATACCGGACCTCCTAGGACAGCTGGAACTCGTTGAGAGCCTGGTGGGCGTGATCGCGGATGGTCTTGCGGAACACGGGCGTCCAGCCGAGCAGCGGCCCCGCCGGCCTGCCGAGCGCCATCTTGGACCAGTGGCGGAAGTCGAAGTCGTCATGGTGGCGGACGATCAGGCCGTCCTCGAAGCGGAAGAAGGCCTTCACCTCGTTGACGACCTCGCGGCCCGTGGTGGTCAAGGTATAGCGGGCGATCCAGTGGGCGCTACCCGCGGAGGAGGAGGCGGCGAGGTCGCGGTAGGTGACCACCATGCCGCTTCCCGTGGCAAGCAGCAGCCGCCACCTGGCCATCACCCGGTCGCGGCCCTGCAGCTCCTGGAAGAGGGGGTCGCCGAAACTGACGTCGGGGTGGTAGCAGCGCTCCATGGTGCCGGTGTCGCCCTTGCTGAGCGCCGCGAAGAACGTGGTGAGCAAGGCCACGTGCCGATCGTCCATGATGTCCCCTCTGTTTAGATCATGCGTTTCGCATTCTCCCAGCAGACCGCGCGCAGCCAGTCATCGCCCAGACCGAGTCTGTCCAGGCCGTCGAGCTGGTGGGCGTAGGCGTACGGAATGGTGGGGAAATCGCTGCCGAGCAGCACCTTCCCCGCAAGACCCAGTTCACGCAGGCGCGGCCGGAGCGCGTCGGGGAACGGCGCCGGCCGGGCGGCGAAGTCCGTGAACGCCATGGTGGTGTCGAGCGCGACGCGCTCGTGGCGTTCGGCCAGCGCGAAGAAGTCCTCGTACTCAGGCATGCCGAGATGGGCGATGACCATGCGCAGGCGCGGGTGGCGGCGCAGCACGCCGGCGACGGGCTCGACGCCGACGCAGCCGCCGGCGACGGGCACGGAGCTGGCGTGCACGACGACGGGGACGCCGGCCTCGGCCAGCAGCCCCCAGACGGGGTCCAGTTCGGGCAGGCGGGGGTCGAAGGCGCCGACCTGGAGATGGATCTTGAAGATCGCGGCGCCGTCGTCGAGCGCCTGCCGGACGTAGCCCAGGACGCCGGGCTCGGGGAAGAAGGTGGCCGACGGCAGGCACGCGGGGACCTTGCGGGCGAAGTCCAGTGTCCAGGCGTTGAGGTCGGCGGCCATGGCGGGCCGGTGCGCGTAGGCGAGGGCGGGGAAGGCCCGCACCCCCATCGCGGTCAGCAGGTCCACGCGCTCGCCGACCGGCTGCCGGTAGCGGATCTGCCAGCCGTCGCCCATGAGGGGGCCGCCGTGGTCGAAGTGATGCCAGACGCGGCGTTCCATCCGCTCGGGCAGGAAGTGGACGTGCAGGTCGATGAGACCGGGCAGGCCGAGCGCCTGCCACCAGGCCGGAACGGCAGAATCTTCTTCTATCGCCACATCGGCGACCTTACCCCTGGTCACCTCCGCCCCCCTTCGCCGGCCGGACGGCCCTGTCAGGTCGAGTGAGCATCCGATCAACAGGAAGAGGGCCGACCGGATAGGGTCTGGCTTGATGGACAAGCTATGGGCCCACCTGGTCGAGGCACAGCCGCCACCCGAGCTGTGGGTCGTGGCGCTCTCGGCCCTGGCCGCCTTCGCGATCGTCGCCTACCGCCCCTCGTGGCACCTTTCACGCGGCCTCGTCACGATCGCCCACGAGGGCGGCCACGCGCTGGTGGCGTTGCTGAGCCGCCGCCGGCTCCAGGGCATCCGCCTGCACTCCGACACCTCGGGCGTCACCCTCACCCGGGGCAGGCCGACGGGCCCCGGCATGATCTTCACCGCGCTCGCGGGCTACCTCGCCCCCTCCCTGCTGGGCCTGGCCGGCGCGTGGCTGACCGCCGAGGGCCGGGTCACGCTGCTGGTGTGGAGCGTGCTCGGCTTCCTCGTCTGCATGCTGCTGCTGATCCGCAACCTGTACGGCGCGCTGATCCTGCTGGTCACCGGCGGCGCGGTGTTCGCCCTGTCGATGTACGCGCCGGACGACATCCAGATGGTCGTGGCGCACGTCGCGGTGTGGTTCCTGCTGTTCGGCGGGGTCCGGCCGATCCTCGAGCTGCAGCACAAGCGGCGCAGAGGGCAGGCGCCCGACTCCGACGCCGACCAGCTGGCCCGGCTGACGTTCCTGCCCGGCGGCTTCTACGTGCTGTTCTTCCTGCTGGTGGGCGCCGCCTCCGTGGCGGGCGGGGCGTGGCTCATGATCCCCGTCACCGAGCTCGCCTGGTGGTGACCGAGAGGCCCCACAGCGGCTGACCGCTGCTCGCCTGGTCGAAGCCGCCGCCCGTCAGGGGCGCGGTGAGCCGCTGAGGAAGGCCCGGACGTCGGCCGCCTCCGCCGCCCACCGGGCCGCCGCCTCCGGCTGCTCGAAGGGGGCGAGCGTGACTTGCTCGCCCTTGCGCGACCAGGTGCCCTCGATGACGCCGTCGGCCAGCATGACCGGGCGCAGGATGCCACCCCCGGGGAACACCGCGCGCCGGTGCCGCTCGTCCAGGATCAGCGTGCGGTCGGCCCAGCCGAGGAGGTACTCGTCGAAGGCGGGCGCCAGCCGTACCGCAGGGGCGCCCTCCTGCCCGCCCGGCCCTGGGCGCGGGCAGGCGGGGCAGGGCGCTGAGCCTGGACGGGCGGCGGCGGGGACCGTCCGCAGGCGGGCGCCACCGCGCGGGGCGTCCTCGAGGGAGGCGGCGACCAGGCCGAAGGCGGCGCGGGCCGTCCCGAGTGGCAGGCCCGACCAGGCGGCGAGGTCGTCGGGCGTGGCGGGGGCGTGCGCGCGCAGGTAGCGCCGGGCCAGCTCGGCCAGCGCCGTGTCGCGGTCGGGCTCGAAGGCGAGGGGCGCGCCGAACCAGTCGGCCGTGTGCACGTAGGTGGGTTTGCCACGGCGGAGCGGCCCGAGGACGGCCAGGCCGTGGAAGGCGGCCAGCGCCACCAGGTGGACGACGCCCTGCCCGGTGGCCCGGCCGGCGAGCCTGTCCTCGAGCTCGGCCTTGGTGAGCGGGCCCTGCCCCGCGAGGGCGCGGTCGATCAGGGCGAGCAGGTCGTCGCCCGCCACCCCCTCCTGGGCCAGCCTGCGCAGGGTGCCGGTGTCGTTGCGGGTCAGGGCCAGCAGCCACGGCAGGTCGTCGCGGTGGACGAAGTGGAGAGTGCCGCGCGGCCCCCACACCCTGACGATCTCGCGCGCCTGCCAGGCGGCCTCGACCTCCTCGACGGTGACCGTGGCGGATCGGGCGCGGAAGGCCAGCAACGCCGAGGGGACGTCCTGCGCCTGGACGGCGAGCAGGTGGCCGACCATCTCACCGGCGCCGAGGCCGGGCGGGCGGTGCAGCAACTGGGCGGACAGGCGGGCGCTGCGCAGGTCGTCGGGCACGGGCGAGAGCTTAGAGGCGGGCACCGACAAAGCCGCGCGTCGCCGCGACATACGCCCATGTCCCCCTGGTACCGGGCCTGGCGCCATCCGGTAGCCGCCGGCGGGTGGGCGGTCACGTCAAGTGAAACGCAACCAATCCGAAAGTGTGATTTGTCACTTTATGTCCGATATACGCCCCCCTTGGGGGTCGGCGGTGCATCACCACGGCCGCCTTCACGGAAGACCCCGGCGTCCTGAGCCTCACGCGGGCAACCGGCGCCACACCTCGGAGAGATCAGATGATACAGACACAGCGGCTCACCAAACGGTTCCGCGCGACCGTGGCGGTGGACGACCTGTCCATCGCCGTCGAGCCGGGAAAGGTCACCGGCTTTCTCGGGCCCAACGGCTCGGGCAAGTCGACGACCATGCGCATGATCATGGGCCTGGCCCGCCCGACCAGCGGATCGGCCACGGTGAACGGCCGGCCGTACCGCAAGCTGCGCCACCCGCTGCGCGAGATCGGCGCGCTCCTGGACGCCGAGGCCGTCCATCCCGGCCGTTCGGCGGCAAACCACCTGCTGTGGATGGCGCAGACCAACGGCCTCCCCCGCTCCCGGGTCGACGAGGTCCTCGGCCTGGTGGGGCTGTCAAGCGTGGCCGGCAAGCGGGTCGGCGGCTTCTCCCTCGGGATGAAGCAGCGCCTGGGCATCGCCGGCGCGCTGCTCGGCAACCCCGGCGTCCTGGTGCTCGACGAGCCGATGAACGGCCTGGACCCCGAGGGGATCCTGTGGGTCCGCACGCTCATCCGGTCCTTCGCCGCGCAGGGCCGGGTCGTCTTCGTCTCCAGCCACCTCATGAACGAGATGCAGGACACGGTCGATCACGTCGTCGTCATCGGCAGGGGACGGCTCATCGCCGACGCGTCCATGAAGGACTTCGTCGCTGGCAACTCGCTGGAGGCGGTGCGCCTGCGCTCCCCGCACGCGTCGATGCTCGGCCCTGTGCTGGTGGAGGCGGGGGCGCGGGTGAGCGTGGAGCCGGACGGCTCGCTCACCGTGACCGGCCTCTCCTCGACCCGCGTCGGCGACCTCGCCCTGGCGGCAGGGGCGGCGCTGCACGAGCTCTGGACCCGGACGGAGTCGCTGGAGTCGGTGTTCATGAAGCTGACCCGGCAGAGCCTCGACTACCAGGCGAGCCCGGCCCCGGCCCGGGCGTGAGGAGCAGGACGACATGACGACACTGACACTCCCGGCGCCGGTGAAGCCCCGGTTCCGCACCATCGTCCGGGCCGAGTGGACCAAGTTCCGCTCCGTCCGGTCCTTCCGCTGGTGTCTCGCGGTCTTCGCGCTGCTCGCCGTCGGCACCAGCGTCATCGTCGCCGTGGCCGGCGCCCTCTCGCCGCACGGCCCCGAGACGGTCACCATGGGCGAGACGGTGAGCATGGTCCAGCTGGGGATGGGGTTCGCCGAACTGATGAGCCTAATGCTGGGCGTCCTCATGGCCACCAGCGAGTACCGCACGGGGACCATCCGCGTCTCGCTGATGAGCGTCCCCCGGTGGGGACGGCTCCTGCTGGCCAAGGCGCTGGTGCTCACCGCCGTGGTCGCCGTGGCTTCCCAGGTCGTGGTGTGGGCCTCGTTCGCGATCCAGTACGCCACGGGCGAGACGCTCGGCGGCCTGGAACCCGAGATGCTGCGGGCGCTGTTCGGGTTCGCCCCCTACCTGGCCGTGCTGGCCCTGTTCGGGATGGCCGTCGGCGCGATCGTGCGCCATGCCGCGGTCGGCGTGCTCGCCGGCATCGGCCTGGCCTACCTGCTGCCGGCGTTCGTCAGCCTGGCACCGATCGTCGGCGAGACGGCGGTCCAGTTCCTGCCCTTCCCCGCCGGATCGGCGATCGTCAACATGACCGCCGAGCTTCCGTGGCTGCGGTTCGGGTTGTGCTGCGCGTGGGCCGCCGCGATGTTCGCCCTCGCGATCCACCTGACGCACCGGCGGGACGCATGACGAGGGCGCCCTCGGCGACCTCGCGCCCGCGCGTCCTGCGCCTGCCCGGCGCCGGGGGCGTGCCGCTGGGCCCGCGCGTCCTGCGCCTGCTCGGTGCAGGGGGCGTGCTGCTGGGTCTGCTCGCCGCCGGTTGCGCCGCCGGCGGGCAGACCGACGCCAGACCGCCGTCCGTCCCCGCCGACGCCGGGGCGTTGCGCCCGTTCTACGAGCAGCGGATCTCCTGGAAGGCGTGCGAGGACGGCTTCGAGTGCGGCCGCATCAGGGTGCCGCTCGACTACGCCGATCCCGGCGGGGACACCATCACCGTGGCCGTCAACCGCAGGCGGGCGGCCGACCAGCACCGGCGGATCGGCTCGCTGCTGCTCAACCCGGGCGGTCCCGGCGCCTCCGGGCTGGCCTTCGCGCAGGAGTCCGGCTCGGTCCTCACCGATCGGCTGCGCGCCCGGTTCGACGTCGTCGGCTTCGACCCGCGCGGCGTCGGCGCAAGCGCGGCGATCAGCTGCCCCGCGCAGACGGCGGGCACGATGGCCACGCCGGTCGTGCGCAACCCGCGGATCGCCGCCGAGCCCACGGCGAGCGACTACGTGACGGCCTTCAAGGAGTTCGCGGCCAGGTGCCGGGCGGGTTCCGGCAGGCTCCTGGGCCACGTCTCCACCGTCGAGGTCGCCAGGGACATGGACATCCTGCGCGGCGTGCTCGGCGACACCAGGCTGCACTATCTGGGCTACTCCTACGGCACCCTGCTCGGTGCCGTCTACGCCGACCTGTTCCCGTCCAGGACCGGCCGGCTGGTCCTGGACAGTGCCGTCGACCCTCGGGCGTGGCCCTCGGGCGCGCCCCTCACCCAGGCGATGGGCCACGAGCTGGCCCTGGACTCCTTCGTCACCGACTGCGCCGGACGCGCCGACTGCCCGTTCGGCACCGAGCCGAAGGCGGCCAAGCGGAACCTGGTCGCGCTGCTCGACCGACTCGACCGCACCCCGCTGCCGGGAGCCGGCGCGGACCGGCTCGACAGGCGGACGGCCGTCGCCATCATCGGCATGGCCCTGTACAGCAAGAAGTCCTGGCCCGCGATGCGGGCCGCCTTCGCGGACGCTATGGGCGGCGACGGCACGGCTCTGCTCGACCTGGGCGGGTCCGGGGAGGCCGGCGAGAACAACCTCGTGGAGGCCTCCACGGCGAACTTCTGCCTGGACGGCCCGCCCGGCCTGGCGACGACCGCGCAGGTGGAGGCGGTGCTGCCGGCGATCAGGAAGGTGGCGCCCATCTTCGGGGAGCAGAAGGCGTGGTCCGGTCTGCAGTGCGCGTACTGGCCGGTCAAGGCGGTCGGGAAACCGCATGCGATCGCCGCCCGGGGAGCGGCGCCGATCCTGGTGGTGGGCGTGATCAAGGATCCGGCCACGCCGTACCGGTGGGCGCGGGGGCTGGCCGGTCAGCTTTCCTCGGGAGTGCTGCTCACCTACGACGGCGACGGCCACGGCGCCTACGGCAAGGACGGCAGCGCGTGCGTCAACGACGCTGTCGACGCCTACCTCGTCGACGGCCGCCCGCCCGCGGACGGCAAGCGCTGCACGTGACACGGGTTCGCGGAGGTCGCGGCGCGGCCCGTGCCGTCAGGGTCCGTGACGGCGGCGTCCGTGACGGCGGCGTCCGTGACGTCAAGGTCCGTGACGGCGGCAGAGTCCATGACTGCGGGACCTGCCGTGGCGGGACCTGTCACGGGACGGTCTGTCGCGGGACCTGCCGCGGCCGGACCTGTCGCGGCGGGGTCTGTCGCGGGAGGGTCTTCGGGCTCCTCGGGCCTGCGCGGGCCTGAGGACCCTTCCCTCTCCGCGGCGTGCCCGGCCGCCGGACCGCCTGCCGCCACGACGCGTCCGCGCGCGAAGTGTCGGCGGGAACCTCTACCTTAGAGCGCGTGCCCGAACCGCCCCTGACCCTCGACGCCGCCCTCTCGGAGGAGGCGGTGCTGTCCACCTACCGCAGGATGTTCGCGGCCCTGGCCCGCGACAGCGGTGCGGTGGTCGACGATCCCGCGATGGTCGACATCGCCGAGACGCTCTTCGCCGCGTTCGCCGAGGCGGGTGAGGAGTGGCTGACCCACGAGCAGATGCGGTTCGCCTGCCGCGCCTACCCGGCCGACCAGTTCGACAACCGGCTGCGGGTGCTCAAGGGGCTCGGCGCGATCCGCGAGGTGTTCCCCAAGCCCAACCAGCTGCGCTACCGCGCCTCCTTCACCAGCGTGGTCGGGCTGATGTTCATCAGGCGGATGATGGACGACGGCGGCCAGTCGGAGATGCACCGCCTGCTGGCCCTCGAAGACCTCAACGTCGCCGACCCGCGCACCACGATGGAGCAGGCCAGGCAGAGCGCCGCCAACCTGGCGCGGGCCTTCCGCCTGTGGGCGCTCGAGCTGATCACGCTCACCACCGGCACGATCGAGGAGCTGCGCGAGCAGGCGCCCAAGCTGTGGGGCACCGAGGAGATCGCCCGCCGCGCGCAGAACCTGCACGGCACGATCCTCACCCGCTGGCCCGAGCTCGACAAGGTGTGCACCGACCTGCGGGCGGCCATCTACGCCTACAGCGACGCCTCGCGCCGCGCCGCCGGCCGACTGGCCGACTCGGCGGGCACCACCCGCAACCTGACGCTGCTGCCGTCGGAGACCTGGCGCACCTTCGCGCAGACGGCCTCGAAGGAGCGGCTCGCGGCCGTCCTCGACGGGTTCGTCTTCGACGCCCCCGCGCCGTGGCACGATCCGGCGGCGATCGCGCGCGCGGTCGACGAGAGCCCGCGGCCCGCGCCCGCCCAGCCCACTCCCCCGCGCTCCGACCTGCCCGACCCTGGGCCCGCCGACTCCCTCGACCAGTCGCCGGGGGCGGCGGTCGAGCGCCTGGCGGCGGTGGCCGAGTCGGTGCTCGGCGGCGCCGACCGGGTGGCGCTGACCGGGCTGCTGGGCTCCGACTGGGCCGCCGCACGGCGCCTGCTGGCCGACCTGACCAGCATCGACCTGCGCCCGGAGCTGCCCTACCGGCTCACCTGGTCCGACGAGTTGACGGCCGACCCCGCCCACGAGCCCGCGTGGCTGTCGCACGGCTTCCTGGAGCGCACCTCATGACGGATTCCCTCGCCCACGCCCGTGCCAGGGCGGAGGGTCCGCTGCGGCTGGGCTCCGGAGAGGCGACACCGGCGGGCATGGTACGGCTGGCCGACCTGGCCGTCCCCGTCTGGCCCGACGGCGTGACGCCTTCGCTGCTGGAGGAGCACCAGGTCGCCCCGATTCCCGTCGAGCGGTCGGGCGAGACCAGGCGGGTGCTGGCGGCGTGCCTGAAATGCTGCTGGGTGGACCTGTCCGGCGACCCGTGGCCGGGGGCGACCGCGCCGGTCGAGCTGGTGCTCGACACGTACCGGGCGCTGATCGGGCGGACCGACGACCTGATGCGCAACTGGGCGGTGGGCGCATTGCGGCGGCTGCACGACTCGTCGTGGGTGGTGATGGCCGACGGGTTCGTCCGGCTCGGGCCGCGGTGCGCGACCTGGCCCGTGGAGTCCTACGGGCAGTTGAAGGAGCTGGTCAGGCGGCTGCCCGAGGCTGACCGGACGGCGCTGACCGTGGTACGCGACGCCGACCTGGTGGCCGCGGCGGCCTCGGTCATGACCGGCCGGAAAGACCCGGCGGAGCCCGGCATGGACGACCCGACCGCGCCGCCGGCGAGCGACCGCCCGTCCAACGTCGCCACACCACCCGAACCGTCCGACGTCACCACGTCGCTTGGAGCGTCCGACGCCACCACACAGCTCGGACCGTCCGACGCCACCACGTCGCACGGGCCTTCCGACGTCGCCACGTCGCACGGGCCCACCCCCGGGGACGGCGTGACCGGCCCGCAGGCCGCCCCCGCGCAGGTTGAGGGCATGCCGCTCGCCTCCGCCGTCGGGGGCGACGCCACCGCACCGGCGGGCCGCGCCCGCGAGAGCGGCGAAGCGCCGCCCGGCTCCCCTCACGGGGGCGCCGACACATCGCGCCGCTCCACCCGCGACGACAGCGCCGCCGCGCGACCGGGCACCGACCATGTGGACGACCGTGCGGACATCGTCGACGACCCTGCGCAGGAGTTGCTGGGTGGCCGGGTGGAGGCGGCGCGGGCCGAGTTCGACGACCTGCTCGACGCCTTCGACGAGCGGCGCAGGGCCGAACTGGTGGCCGCGTTCATGGCGGTCGAGTTCGCCGCCGAGCCCGTCCAGGAGGCACGCTTCGCCGCGCTGCGAGACCCTGCGCTCCGCCGTACCCTCGGCGAGATGCTGGCCAGGCGCGGGCGCACGCTGATCCAGCTGCGGGAGCGGTGGATCTCCGGCTACGACGCCGGCGTGGCCGCGCGGGCGGGCAGCACGCTCGGCGAGAGCGAGCGGGCCGTTCTGACGCTGGTGCTGGTGCACTCGGTGGCGATCCCGCGGGCGGAGGGTCTGCTGCCCGAGGACACCTGGCTGTCACCGCACGCCACGCCCGTCGAGGAACTGCGCCGCCACACCCAGCTGCCCATCGGCGAGCTGGAGGCGGCGCTGCGGACCCTGCGGCATGCCGGGTTGCTGTCGCAGGTCAAGGCCGGTGAGGAGGCGGGCGGTTACGTGCCGGGCCCGCAGTTCCACCGGCTCACGCAGGCGGCGCGGCGGCGCCTGCAGGAGGAGCTGATTCTCGCCGCGGGGCCGCACACGCCGCTCGCGGCGGCCGTTCGAGCACAGCGGAAGACGGGGGACGAGTAAGTGGCACTGGTGGAGAACGTCGTCGGGGACAGGGTGCTGATCGCCGTCCAGGCGGTCAACATCTCGCGGCTGTCCACCCATCCGGTGCCGACCGTGCCCGGCACGCTGATCGTCGTGGCGGGCGCCGGGCCGAAGGACTCCAACGGCGCGGGAAAGTCGTCGTTCATCGCGTCGATCACGGCGCTGCTCGGTGACGAGCAGTGGCGGTTCGCGTCCGGGGCGAAGGCGGTGTCGGAGCTGCTGTTCAACGCCGAGCTGGCCAGCGGGGCCGGAGGACGGCAGTGGGCCAGCGCCGACCACGGCTACATCGTCGGCGTCTTCGGGCCGTCCGCCCGGACGGCGCTCCCGGGCGCGGGCGCCTCCGAGACGGCCCCCCAGGGCGTGTCGGAGGCGGTGAGCGCGGGCGTCGGACAGGGCGGCGGCGCACCCGCCGTGGGCGCGCCCTCCGCGCGAATTGACGGCGCGCCCTCCGCGCGAATTGACGGCGCGCCCTCCGCGCGAATTGACGGCGCGCCCTCCGCGCGGAGTGACGGCGCGCCCGGCACAGCGGGCGCGGGCGCCGGGCGGAGCGGCGGCGCGCTTGGCGCGGGTTCCGGCAAGGGCGGCGGCGTGCCGGGTACGGACTCCGGCAAGGGCGGCGGCGCGCTGCCGGACGGCCTCCAGGCCGAGCTGGGTGGCCCGGACGACGACGGGGAGGGGCTCTTCCCCGCGCCCGACACCGCCAACGGCCCGATCACCGTCTGGCTGCGGGTCAACCAGGAGGCGCCGCACCTGGAGATCCGCTGGCGCGACGGCATCCACCTGGCCGCCGCGAGCTCGGAGGCCGAGCGGGTGGCCAGGGCGGACGAGGTGTGGTCGGCGCTGCCGAGGTCGGCGGGCCGCCGCGACGTGGTCGCCCGGGACCTCACCAAGGTCCTGTACGGCGACCGCGTGCGCTGCGTGTCGTTCCTGTCCACCTCGGTGCGCAGCAAGGTGGCCACCAACCTGCTGTCCCAACCGCTCAACGAGATCTCCCCCGAGCGGGTGTTCGAGGCGATCGCCGCGCTGACCGGCCTCGACGCCGAGCTGGAGCAGGAGCGGGAGGCCCGCCGCGACGAGCACGCCAAGCGGGTCAAGGCGGCGCAGGCCGTCGAACGGCTGGCGGAGTTCGAGACGGAGTCGAGCGCGCTGCTGGCCGCGTTCGACCGGCGCGACCAGGCCAGGGTGCGGCTCGCCGAGGCGTTGCGGTGCTGGCGGGGACGGCAGGCGCGCAGGCTGGCCGACGCCGCCGACCGGGACGAGGCGTTCGCCGCCCAGCTCGAGACCCTGGAGGTCGCCGGGGAGACGGCGACCGAGGCGATCGCGACGGTCAAGGCCGAGATCGCCACGCTGAAGGACGACACGCTCGACCGCAGGGTGGCCGAGGCGCGCAAGGAGCTGGCGGTGCTGCAGGCCAGGGCCGCCAAGCTGGAAGCCGACCGGGCGGTGGCCGAGAACTCCGCCGACGAGCTGCGCGGCATGATCCCCTCGCTGGAGGAGCGGCGGCGCCTGGCCGACGGGCGTGACGTGCCGGCGGCCGAGCGGGAGCTGGCCGAGGCGCGCGGACGGCTGAACGAGGCGCTCAAGGCGCTGGGCGTGGCCGACCGTGAGGTCGCCTCGGCGCAGGCGGCGCTCGACGACGCGGAGGGCGGGCCGGCCGCCGCGCAGCTCACCGCGCTCGCGGCGGCGGGGGTCGGCGCGACCGGCCTGCTCGACGCCCTCGACGTGGCCGAGCAGGCCCGCGACCACACGGGCCTGCGGGGCTGGCCCACCGAACACGCGGTGATCGTCGACGCCGCCCAGCTCGGCGTGGCCGCCGAGGCGCTGCGCGAACTGCCGGGCTCGGTGCTGGTCAGCTCGGCGGGCGTCAGCGTGGTCGGCGCGTTCGACGGGGTCGCCACGGGCAGGGAGGCCCGCATCAAGGCGGCCGAGCAGCGGCTCAACCGTGCCAAGGACACCCAGGAAGAGGCGGCGCAGGCCGTCAAGGCGGGCGAGGAACGGGTGGCCGAGGCGCAGCAGCGGCTCGACGGCGCCCAGGCGGGTGTGCGGCTCGGCGAGATCGAACAGCGGCTGTCCGAGCGCAGGACCCAGCTGGCCGAGCTGACCGAGACGCTCCAGGAGCTGACGCCCGCGGTGGCGGTGGCCGAGCAGCAGGCGTCCGCGCTCGACTTCCGGGCGCGTACCCGCGACATGGAGATCGAGCGGCTGGAGGGCCGCAGGGGCCGGCACGAGGCGGAGCGCGCCCAGGCTCGCGACGCGGCGGCCAAGCTCACCGCCGAGCGCGAGGGGCTACGGCTCGACGAGCTGGGCCGGGAGTGGGGCGGCGCGCTCGACGAGGCCCGCGCCTGGATCGCGGCGCTGCAGGAGGAGGAGCGTCCGCGCACCGCGGAGGAGTGGTGGCGGATCGCCGAACGCCATCTCGACCAGGCCTTCCGCGACACCTTCCCGGGCGACGACGAGGAGGAGGTGCCCGAGGAGCTGCGCTTCCTCATGAGCGAGCGCACGGGCAGGGCCAGCAGGGAGCAGGCCACGTTCGCGGCGGTGTGCGGGTCGCTGGCCTCCTACCTGCGCGGGCAGGAGGAGTACGAGAAGCACCAGCGCCGCCAGATCGAGTCGCAGGTGGTGACCCGGCAGCGAGACCTCGCGGCGGCGGACAAGGGCGCCGAGGAGGCCGCGCAGTCGACGGCGGTGCACAGGGCGGCGCTGACGGCGGCGATCAAGGCGCGGCTGGGCCGGGTGGCCGAGGAGTTCGAGAAGCTCGACACCTCCTACGGCGGTTACGGCGCGACCCTGGAGTTCCCGGTGCCGCCCGCGCCCGCCGACCCCGAACAGCGCTGGCAGTGGCGGGTCACCCCCAAGTGGCGGCGCGGCGAGGGGCAGGGCTTCGTGCCGTACAACCGCAGGGCGAACACGGCGCTGATGGACGAGAAGGCCGTCAAGCTGGTGTGCGCGGCGGCCATCGCGTCCTCGGGCGGCGGTCACCTGTGCCTGGTGCTCGACGAACTGGGCCGCAACCTGGGCAAGGAGCACCGCAGGGAGGCGGTGGCGCTGTTCCGCCGGATCGGCGAGACGTACGGGATCACGGTGATCGGCGCGCTCCAGGACGACATGGAGCCGTACGCGATCGACGCGTGCGGGCAGTACATCAAGCTGCGGCGGAGCTCCGACGCGATGCCGTACAACGAGCCGCCGGTGATCGTGGGTCACGACGAGCACGCGGAACGGGTACGTGCGCTGGCCGCCTACGTGAGCCGCCCCCGCGCCCTGGAGCCCACGACCTGACGGAGGCCACTCACCCGCGCGCCGAGCCCACCCACGTCGCCTTCATGCCGAGGGCCGGGGCCGGGCCTCGGGCGGAAAGCGGCGGGTGCCGGTTGATCCAAGGCCTGGGCTGCGGGTATGACGCCAGGCGATGACACATTCCGCTTCCGATGCCGAGGGGCATCGTGCCATGGCGCTGGCGTTGCGGGTCGGCGAGCTGTTGCTGGGCAGCGGCGAGGCGACCGAGAACGTCGCGGGCGCCATGCGCAGGATCCTCGAGAGGTACGGCATGCGCCAGGTCGAGGCGGACGTGAACCTGTCCGCGATCACCCTGTCGCACGTCCCGTCCGACGGCAGGCCGCCCGCGACGGCCGAGCGGCGGGTGCGCAGGCGTCAACCCGACTACGACCGGCTGATCGCCGTGCATCACCTCGTCGGCGAGGTGGCCTCGAGGGAGTTGTCGCTGGCCGAGACCGAGGAACGGCTGAGGGAGATCACCAGGCGGGTGCGCGTCTACCCCGAGTGGGCGGTGGTGACGTCGTCGGCGTTGATCGCGGCGTCTGCCGCGGTGCTGATCGGCGGCGGCCCGACGGTGGCGGCGGCGGCGTTCGTGGCGACGGTGCTCGGCGACAGGGCGGCCGCGGCGCTGGCGCGCAGGGGCGTGGCGGAGTTCTTCCAGACGGCGGTGGCCGCGATGTTCGGCTCGATGGTGCCGGTCCTGCTGATCTGGCAGCGCGTCCCGGTCGAGGCGGGAGCCGCGGTGGTCGGCGCCGTGGTCGCGCTGCTGCCCGGCAGGCCGCTGGTGGCCTGCGTGCAGGACGGCATCGCGGGCGAGTACGTCACGGCGACCGCGCGGCTGAGCGAGGTGGTGTTCATCGTGGCGGCGGTCATCGCCGGCATCAGCACGACGCTGACGGCGGCGGTCAGGCTGGGCGTGCCGATCACGGTGGAAAGCGTGCCGTCCGCGCCGCTGTCGCTGGCGCCTGCCCAGGTGGGCGGCGCGCTGGCGCTGAGCCTGACGTTCGCGGTGGCGTTGTTGGTGCCGCCCCGCCATCTGCTGCCGGGTGCGCTGGGCGGCGGGCTGATCTGGCTGACGTTCGTGTCGCTGGCCGCCAACGGCGTGCCCGCCCTGGGTGCGACGACGGTCGCGGCAGCGGTGGTCGGACTGCTCGGCGGCGTGTACGGGCGGCTGGTGCGGGTGCCGTCGGCGGTGGTGGTGATCCCGTCGATCGGCCCGCTGCTGCCGGGCAGCGCGCTGTACCGGGGGATGCTGGAGCTGAGCCTCGACAACGTGCTGTCGGGCCTGCTTCACCTGGTCGAGGCACTGTCGCTCGCGGTCGGCATCGGCGCGGGAGTGATTCTGGGCGCGGAGATCCTGCGCGCGTTCCGCGGGCGCGGCATCGCCCGCAGGACGCGTCCCGCCGCCCGCCGCACCCGCGGCTACTGACCGGGCGGGTGACGGTACGGCGGTGCCGCCGGCCGGGGGTTCCCCGAGGACCGGCACGCGCGGCGGGCGTGGGTCGTGCTGACCAGTGAGTACGGCGGCAAGGCCGGCTCCCGGCACGTCATGGACGGTCTGGCGGTGGAGGTGAAGGAGGAGGAGCTGACGTTCGAACTGGTCCAGCTCTGCAACGCGATGACCGGCAGGCCGCTGACCGACGACGAGCTCCGGCTGATCGCCGCTCATCCGCGCGAGCTGCCGCTCCTGTTCCCTGGCCGGCTGTGACTCACGTCCACCATGCGACCTTGTTGAGCCATGGCTTGATTCGCCCCCACCATGCGGCCTTGTCGTGCCATGGCCTGGCCGGCTTTGTCGCGCTCCCCGGACGGCCTTGTCGCGCCGTGGCAGGGCCGTTGTCGCGTCTCCCCCGTTCCCCGGTCGTCCCCAGCATCGCGCCGCCGTCCCTTGAGGGGTGTTTCTCCAGCCCGGACCGCTATTCTCCGGCGAGCCGCCGTGTGCCGGTCTCCGGCAGGGCGAGCAGGCACAGCAGGCTCAGAACGGCCATCGCGGAGACGTAGACGCCGACGTAGAACACCGGCAGCCCGCTGACCTGCATCTGGGTGGCGACCAACGGCGGGATCGCGCCGCCGAGGACACCGCCCAGGCTGTAGGCCACCGACGCGCCGCTGTACCGGTACTCGGTGCGGAACAGCTCGGGCAGGTAGGCGCCCATCGGCCCGAAGATCAACCCCATCAGCGTCAGCGCGCCCGCGAGCGCCAGCCCGACCAACGGCACGGAGGCCGTCTGCATCAGCGGGAACATCACCAGCCCCCACCCGATCGCGGCGGCGGTGCCGTAGCCGAGCGTACGGCGGCGGCCGATGCGGTCGGAGGCCGACGCGGAGACGGCCGTGCCGATCCCCATGAACACCACGCCGACCATCGTGAGGGCCAGCATCGTGGTCCGCGGGATCTTCAGTGTCGCGGTGCCGTACGCCAGGCCGTACGTGGTGGCCGTGTAGAAGAGGGTGTATGTGATCACCATCGTGCCCGCGCCGAGCAGTACCCTGCGCCACTGGTGGCGCAGCAGGCCAGCGAGCGGCACCCTGGCGAGCCTCCGCTGGTCCATCGCCGCTTGGAAGACCGGCGTCTCGGAGATCTTCACCCGGACGTAGAGGCCGACGGCCACCAGCACCAGACTCGCCACGAACGGCAGCCGCCAGCCCCATCCGAGGAACTGCTCGTCGGTCAGCACACCGCCGAGGACGAGGAAGAGCCCGTTGGCGGCGATGAAGCCGACCGGCGGTCCGAGCTGCGGGAACATCGCGTAGTGGCCGCGTTTGCCCGGCGGCGCGTGTTCGGTGGCCAGCAGCGCGGCGCCGCCCCACTCGCCGCCCAGGCCGATGCCCTGGGTGAAGCGCAGCAGCACCAGCAGCACCGGCGCGGCCACCCCGATGGCCGCGTACCCGGGCAGCAGGCCGATCGCGACCGTCGACAGTCCCATGAGCAGCAGCGACACGACCAGCATGGACGTGCGGCCGATGCGGTCGCCCCAATGCCCGAAGATCGCCGAGCCGAGCGGGCGTGCCACGAACGCCACGGCGAAGGTGGAGAAGGCCGCCAAGGTGCCGGCAAGTTCGTCCAGTTCGGGGAAGAAGGCGGTGTTGAGCACCAGGGCGGCGGCCGTGCCATAGATGTAGAAGTCGTAGAACTCGATCGCGGTGCCGACTAGGCTGGCGGCGGCGACGCGGGTCCTGGTCGGCGGCGGCGTGCCCACCCGCGGCTCGGGCCCGTTCGACAGCATGCCCGCCTGCGGCTCGGATCCGTTCGGCGGCATGCCCGCCTGCGGCTCGGATCCGTTCGACGGCATGCCCGCCTGCGGCTCGGGTCGGCCCGGTGGCGGCGTGCTCATCCGTGGCTCAGGTCGATGACGCAGAACCTGTTGCCCTCCGGGTCGGCGAGCACGACGAAGTCCGCGTCGTCCGGGTAGTGGTCCCATTGCACCCGCTCGGCGCCCAGCGCGACGAGCCGCTCGATCTCCTGCTGCTGCTCCTGCGTCGTCTCCGCGAACAGGTCCAGGTGGATGCGCGGGACCGGCTCCACCGGCGACGAACTGAGCCCCAGCGCGACGGGGACGCCCAGGCCGTTCACCGGATCGAGGATCGTCCATCGGTCCGTGACCGCTCCGGCCCTCGGGATGTAGTGCAACGCCTGTGTCCAGAACCGTACCGCCCGTGGCATCTCCGTGACGCCGAGAACCACCTGCCCGATGCTCACCATGCGCCCATCCTGTCAGGCGAGGGCACCGGGCAGCCGCGCCTCCACCGTCAACGCCGGGATCGCCGCGGTCGTGTCCGGGTACGGCGGCCTCTGGGACACGACCGCACGGCCGGGCCACACCGGCGCCAAGCCACCGTGACCGACAGCGTCGATCCGGGCCCGTGCCTTGACTAGGGAGCCGTGACCGACAGTGTCGATCCCGCCCTCGCCTTGGTGACCTTGAGCTGCGCCGGAATCCTGGTGCGCAGCTCCCCCACATGGCTGACGATGCCGACCGCCCTCCCGCCGTCGCGCAACCCGTCGAGGATGTCGAGCACCCCGTCGAGCGTGTCCTCGTCGAGCGTGCCGAACCCCTCGTCCACGAACAGCATCCCGATCTCCGCGCCGCCCGCCTCCGCGCTCACCACGTCGGCCAGTCCCAGCGCCAGCGCCAGCGAGGTGATGAAGCTCTCCCCTCCCGACAGCGTCGCCGGGTCGCGGTCGACACCCGTCCACGCGTCGAGCACCCGCAACCCGAGCCCGCCGCCCGCCCGTCCACGCGCGCCCGCCGTCTTGCGCAGGTCGTGCTGGAGCTGGTAGCGGCCGTCCGACATATGGTCGAGGCGCTCGTTGGCGGCGTCGACGACCTGCCTGAGCCGCTCGCCCAGCACGTACGACGACAGGCTCATACTCCACTGGTTGTCGCCCGAGGTGCCGTTGGCCAGCGCCGCCAGCCGTTCGGCCAGCCGATGCCGGTCGGCCGCTGGCTGCCAGCGGTCGAGGCAGGCGACCAGCTCCTCGTGCAGCTCGGCCAACCTGCGCACGCGCCGCTCCGCCCGGTCACGCGCCGAGGCCAGCGCGGTGTGCGCCCGTTCGGCCTCCTCCCTCGCGGCCGCCATCGCCGCCAGGTCAGGCACCGGCTCCGCCGCGGCGGCCACCAGCTCGGGGTCGGCCAGCGCGCGCGTCACCGCCGCGTGCGCGGCGTCGAGCTCGCGGAGCCGTTCGGCCTTCCGCTCCCTCTCTTCAGAGGTGCGTACGGCAGGCAGCACGTCCTCCACGTCCGCGAACCCCGCGGCCACGGCCGCCTGCTTCGCCGCCTCAACGGCCTTGCGGTGCTCGGCCGCGGCGGCCTCGGCGGCCTGCGTGGCCTCGTGGGCCTCGCGCAGGAGCTGCGCCTCCTCCCGCAGCCGTTCGAGCCTGGCGGTGAGCGTCGGGTCGGCGCCCCTGGCGGCGTCGATGCGGGACGCCAGCCGTACGGTCTCGGCTTCGAGCTCCTCGCACCTGGTACGGCAGGCGGCCAGCCGCAGGCCGAGCTCGCGGAAGGCGTCGGCGGTGCCGGCGTGTTCGGCGGCCAGCTCGGCCGCCCTGGAGGCCAGCCTGGGATGCGCGGAGGCGGCCGACCTCAGCCTGGCCACCTCCCGGTCGGCCGCGTCGAGCTCGGCGGCGGCCCACGCTCTGGTGACCCGGGCCGCCCAGGTCCGCGGATCCGCCTGGCGGGCCGGGACCTCGGGCTGCCGCTCAACCGCCCCGTCACCACCATCGGGCCTCGACCAGTCAGGCGAGGACAGGGCTGCTCCGGCGGCGAGAGAAGAGGGAGGATCCCCCATGACGCCACCGCCCGTGATGCCACCGGAGTGCCCCAAA
Source organism: Nonomuraea sp. NPDC003727 (assembly GCF_053586935.1). Taxonomy (NCBI): domain Bacteria; kingdom Bacillati; phylum Actinomycetota; class Actinomycetes; order Streptosporangiales; family Streptosporangiaceae; genus Nonomuraea; species Nonomuraea sp. NPDC003727. Next base: position 78,420 of record NZ_JBSFNE010000014.1, on the reverse strand, counting down.
TGCCCCGTGCAGGAATGCTCGGCGCCCGAGTGCCCGGCGCCGTAATGCCCCGTGCAGGAATGCTCGGCGCCGTAATGCCCAGAGCCAGCATGCCCAGCGTCGGAGTGCTCGACGCCGGAGTGCCCAGCGCTGTAGTGCTCTGCGCCGGAGTGCTCGGTGCCGGAGTGCTCGGTGCCGGAGTGCCCTGCGCCGTGGTGTCCGGTGCCGGAGCCGTTGCATCCGCTGTCATCCGCCCTGGAATCGACCGAAGCCGCGGCGGGGACCGAGACCGGGGCAAGGAGCCGGGCGAGGGTGTCGAGCGCGTCGTCGAGCCGGGCGGTGATCTCCTCCACCCGTTCGGCGGTCCTGGTCAGCTCGGCCAGCAGGCGGATCTCGTCGCCGAGGCGCCGCCTGCGCGCTCCCAGACCGGCGTCGGCGCCCCGCGCTGCTTCCAGGCGAGCGTGGATGCGCTCCCGCTCCCCCGTCAGCGCCGACACCTCCGCCCGCGCCTCCGTCAGCCGCCGCTCCGTCTCGTGGAGCTGGTCACGAGCCTGGTCCAGCTCCGCCTCCAGCGCCAGCACGGCGCGCTCGCACGCGGACTCCTCCCCGGCCAGCGCCGCCAGCACCGCCATCTCGCCCTCAGCGGCGGCCAGTTCCGCCTCCGCCTCCTCGGGGGCGGGGGCCTCGGCCAGTTCGTCCAGCCGCGAGATGAGCGAGGACAGCAGCCCGTCGGACGCCTGCCGCTCGGCGAGCGCGGCGTCATAGGCGGCCTGCGCCTCGATCTCGTCATCTGCGGCATAGGCGATCCCGGCTGGGGCGGCGGGCGCGGGGTGCTCGGCCGAACCGCACACCGCGCACGGCTGCCCGTCGGCCAGCTCGGCCGCCAGTTCGGCCGCCATCCCGTCGATGCGGGCCTGCCGTACCTCCTGCAACCGGTCGCGGAGGTCCTGTGCGAGCTCGACCGCCATGCCGTGGGCGGCGCGTGCGGCATCCAGGTCGCCTTCCAGCTCCTGCCGCCGCCCGGCCGCCGCGAGCCGGGACGCCGCCGTATCCCGGGCGGCCGCCGCCGACGGCAGTCGGCCGGCGGCGGCACGCGCCTCGGCCAGCCGCGCCGCCATGTCGTGAAGCGCGGCGGGAAGCTCGTCCACGGCGGCCCGGCCCGCGGCTTCACGTTCGGCGAGCGTGCCGAGCTCTCCGGTCAGTACGGCGAGCCGTTCGTCGAGATCGGCGAGCCTGGCCTCGTCGGCGCGCAACCCTTCGAGAGCGGCGACCTGGTCGCGCATCGCGCGTTCGGCCGGCCGCCCCCACGCCGTGACGCTCCGCCACGGCGCTTCCTGCCGGGAAAGACCCGTCGCTGCCGCGGCCACGCTGGTGTCGCCGGAGTCGGCCAGGTGGTCCGCCAGGTTCGCGAGCGCATCGCCGAGCGCGAGATCCCGCCGGCGGATGTCGTGCTCGGCGCCGGCCGGATCCGTCAGCCAGGCCACCAACTCGTCGATGACCGGCCGGGTCGCCGCCTCGCCACCGGCCCCACCGGTCCTACCGGGGCCGATCCGGCCCGCCTCCGGGTCAGCCAGAGGCAGATCGCCCGGGCCGGCTTCGGCTGGGCCCGTCAAGTGGGTCAGCAGGTCGGTGAGCGCATACGCGAGGGCCGGGTCGCGGAGGCGGGCGGCCAGGGCCGTCCGGGCGGCGGCGACGTCGGCCAGAAGGTAGTCGCGGCGTTCGATCGCCTCGAGACGTGTGGCGGCGCCGGACCTGGCGGCCTCTGCGCCGGGGATCATCGCCGCGTCGAGCCTGGCCTTGGCCGCGGCGTCATCGGCCGCCTTCACCAGGCTCGGGAGTTCTTCCAGACGGGCGGCGGCTGCGCGCTCCTTGGTGGACAGCGCCACGATCTCCTGCTCGCCGGCGCGCAGCTCGTGCCGGAGCTGGACGAGCCTGCTCTCGTCGGCGAGCAGTTCCGAGACCCTGGTGATCTCGCCCAGCCGTTCCCGCTCGAGCTCCGCCAGCACGCCCGGAGCAACCGCGAATCCGGGCGAGCCGGCTCCAGGCCGACCAGGGAATCCCACGTCCCCGAGCGCGTAGGCGTCCGGTCGGCCTGGGGAACGGCCGGGCCTGTGCGCGTCGGCTCCAGGTTCGTCCAGGTGTGGGCCGCCGGGTCGCCCACCATCGTCGAACGCTTCCCGGCCTGTCCCATGAAGCGCGCCGGAAGAGGTGAGCGGATCAACGGCTGGGCGGCTGCCCGGGGGTGGGGTCGTGGGGGCGAGGTGCGCCCGGGTGTCGAGGAAGGGGGTGGCGCGGGCTATCGCGTCGGTGGCGAGGTGCCGAGCCTTGCTCGCGGCGGCGGCGCGCTGGCGGGCGGCGTTGATCAGCGGCAGCACGCGGTCGGCGCGTGCCGCCTCGTCGAGGACCGTGAGCAGGTCGGAGCGCTCCTCCGCGCGTTCGTCGAGCGTCCGGCGCTGGGCCAGCGCCTCGGCGTGACGGCGCTGCCGGTCGGCCAGCGCGCTCGCCCGCTCGAACCTCTCGCGGTGCTCCCGCAGGGCCGCCTCCCCTGCCTCGCACGCCTGGGTGGCACGGTTCACCACCGCCGCGGCCGCCGCGCGCAACAGGCCGGACCACGCCAGCGGGTCGCTCTCCGCCGTCGGCGGGTCGTCGGCGCCGCTACGGGGAGCGGGCACGGCGCCCGGCGACACGGCGCGCACCGCGGCACCGCGGGCGGCTCGGGGAGCGGGAACATGCGAGCCAGGGTCGAGCCCTTCGGCACCGGGACCCACGCCGCCAGGAACGGAACCCCTGCCGTCAACGACCCGCCCCATGGCGCCAGGCGCGGAGCCGGAACCGTCACCACCGGCGCCGACGACCCCAGGAGCGGAGACCGAACCGTCGCCGCCCGCGCCCGTGCCAGGAGCGGAGACCAGGCCGTCGCCGTCCGCAGCGCAGGCAAGGCCGTCGGGTCGGGACGAGGCGGCCTCGAGGACGTCGCCCGCCGCCTCCTCCAGTCGCTTGACCGCGTATTCGACCTCCTGCCGCCCCTCCTGCGACTCCCGCCAGGTCTGCTTGCGCCGTTCGGCCAGCCACGTCTCCGCCGCGGTGAACACCTTCACCGTGAACAGCCGCTCCAGCAGCCGCCGCCGTTCCTCCCCGTCGGCCCGCAGGAAGCGCGCGAAGTCGCCCTGCGGCAGCATCGCGACCTGGCAGAACTGGTCGGCGTTCATCCCGAGCAGCCCGCCCACCAGGTCGCCCGCCTCGTCGGCGCGGGTGGTCAGCCCCTGCCAGCCCTCCTCGCGGACGTGCTCGGAGACGATGACCTTCGCCTTCTCCTCGGTGACGCCGGTGCCGCGCAGCTTGGGTCGCGTCCAGGCGGGCGAGCGCTGGATGCGCAGCAGCCGCCCCCGCAGCGTCACCTCGAGCGTCACCGAAGGCCCCACCGACGGCGGCGCGTGGTCACAGCGCAGGCTGCGCGCGCTGTTGCGCTGCCCCGGCACCACGCCGTAGAGGGCGAAGCAGAGCGCGTCGAGCAGCGTGGTCTTGCCCGCGCCCGTGGGCCCGTGGACGAGGAACAGCCCCGCCTCCGACAGGGTGTCGAAGTCGACCGTCTCGGTGCCGGGGAAGGACCCGAAAGCGGTGAGGGTCAGCCGGTGCGGCCGCATCTAGACCATGACCTCCTTGATCCTCGACGCCTCGACGGCCTCGCGCAGCAGCCGCTCCTCCAGGGGGTCGGCGGGCTCGCCTCTGACCTCGCGCACGAAGTCGAGTGCCACCTCGACCTCCGGGCGCCCGGCCAGCCGTACGGGGCGGCGGGCGGGGGCGGCGCCCTGCGGGTCGAAGGCTAGGGCGAGCGTGTGCGGGAAGCGGGCGCGCAGCCGGTCCATCGCCGACTTGGGGCGCACCGCGTCGGTCAGGGTGACGTGGAGCCAGTGGCCCTCGCGCGCGGCGAGCGCGGGGTCGGCCAGCAGGTCGTCGAGCGTGCCGCGCAGCCTGCCGACGGGGCGGGGCACGGGCGCGGGCACGAAGTCGGCGCCGGGTGAGCCGACCGTCACCAGCCACGAGCCCTTCACGTGGTCGGTCTCGGAGAAGGAGTAGGCCAGCGGCGAGCCGGAGTAGCGGACGTGGTCGGCCATCCGCTGGCGGCCGTGCAGGTGGCCGAGCGCGACGTAGTCGACCCCGTCGAAGGCGGCGAGCGGCACGTGGGCGACGCCGCCGACGCTGATGTCGCGCTCGCTGTCGCTGGCCGTGCCGCCGGCCACGAAGGCGTGGGCGAGCACCACGGAGTGGCGGTGCCGTACGGCGTCGGCCCTGATCAGCCCCATCGCGTGGGACAGGGCCGCGGTGTGGCTGCGCTCGGCCAGCTGCCACGGGCCGCGCACCAGCTCGGGCTCCAGGTAGGGGATGCCGTAGAGGGCGACGTCGCCGACGACCACGGGCTGCCACGCGCGCGCGGGGTCGGTACGCAGGTGGACGCCCGCCGCGTCGATGAGATCGGCGCCGAAGCCGAGACGGCGGGCCGAGTCGTGGTTGCCGCTGATCATGACGACTCGGGCGCCCGCCGCGACGAGCCGGCGCAGCGCCTCGTTGCAGAGCGCCACGGCGTCGACGGGCGGCAGCGCCCGGTCGTAGACGTCGCCGGAGACCGCGACGACGTCGACCTTCTCCGCGCGCACGGTCTCGACCAGGTGGTCGACGAACGCCGCCTGCGCCTCGATGAGGCTCTCGCGGTGGAAGGACCTGCCGAGGTGCCAGTCGGAGGTGTGCAGGAGGCGCATGTCGCAGGAAGCTAACAGTTCCCACCGACAAAAGCAGTCTCAACGACATCCAGAGCATCACTCCACCCCCCGGGAGTAGGCTGAAAGATCAGCGGGCAGACCAACTCACATGGAGAGGCCGATGCGCAACGGCCGAGGCACATTGAGCGTGGCGGTCGGCTTGGTGCTGATGGCCCTCGCCACGGTCGGCTACGCGCTACCCCCTGCCTTCGACCCCCCGCCCCTGGCCGCCGACCCGGTCTTCCAGTCGCTGCCGCCGCAGCCGGCGGCCGAGCGGCGGCCCGTGGCGGCCACCGGCACGTTCCGCACCGAGCGCTTCTCCATCCCCGCCGAGGGCCAGTGGCTGCACGGCACGATCAGGGCGCCGCTGGCGCCGGGCAGGCATCCGGCCATGGTGTTCGTGTCGGGTTCGGGCAACGGGTCGAGGGAGGAGTTCACGCCCCAGGCCGAGTTCCTCGCCAGGGCGGGCGTGGTGACGCTCGCCTACGACAAGCGCGAGGTCGGCTACAACTTCCGCAGCAGGGACTTCGGCCTGCTCGCCGACGACGTGCTGCGCATGGTGGCGCACCTGCGCGCCAGGCCCGACGTCGATCCGCTGCGCACCGGCGTGTGGGGCGTCAGCGAGGGCGGCTGGGTGGTGCCGATCGCCGCGGCCAAGAGCACCGACGTGGGCTTCGTCGTGCTGGTCTCCTCGCCGAACGTCTCGCCGCTGCGCCAGGTCGCGTGGGCGCTGAACGAGCAGTTGCTGCGCCTGCACGCCCCGATCGGCGCGCGCGACCTGCTGACCAGGGCGATGGGCGGGGTGGGCTTCGACTTCCTGCGCTACGACGCGACGCCGGCGCTGGAGCGGATCAGCCAACCGGTCCTGGCCCTGTACGGCACGGCCGACCCGTCCATCCCGTTCGTGGAGAGCACCGAGGCGCTGATCAAGGGCTTGACGAAGGCCGGCAACGCCAGGTACACGATCCGCTACCTGGCCAGGGCGGACCACGCGATGCGCATCAGCGGCGGCCCGTTCACCCCCGGCTACCTCGACACGCTCGGCAACTGGATCCTCGGCCTGCCCCGCACCGCCGAGCCCCCGCTGCACCTGGCGGGCGCCACCCCGGTGCAGCGTTTCGCGGCCAGCGACGTGCCCGCCGCGCCCTGGTACGCCGGCGGGGCGATGCTCGGGCTGACGATCTGCCTGGCGGCCGTCGGCTACGTCGCCGGTCCCGTCGCGGTGATGTTCGTACGGCTGCGCGGCCGCCACACCACGCTGGAGGAGACCAACGCCAGGCTGTGGCCGCCGATCCGGCGCCGGCTGCGCCGGATGGCCTGGACGGGCGTCGGTCTGCTGGCCGCGGTGCTGGCCTTCATCACGCTGCTGGTGATGTTCTCGATCAATCAGGCGGGCGCGTGGCCCGCCGTGCTCGCCGGTTGGCTGGTCGTGCGGGTGCTGGCCGTCCTCATGCTGCTGCAGGAGGTGACGGCCGTGGCGGCGGTGGTGTCGGGCCTGCGCGAGGGCATGCGGCCGAGCAGGTGGCAGCACGTGGCCATCGCGGGCGTGCTCGGCGGCACGGGCCTGCTGCTGGTGGCCGCCGCCTACTACGGCCTGTTCGCCTTCCCCTGGTGAGTGAGGCCTCTCCGGTGGCCGGCGCTCGCCTGGTGAGCGCGCTGTCCCCGGTGGCCGGGGCCTCCCGTCGCGCCGGGCCTGTTCCGGTGGTTCAGAGGTAGGCGCGCTGCCATCGCTCGATCTGGTCGAAGACCTGCTTGCGCACGGGCTCGGCCGACAGCACGAGGTCGTGGATGCCGTCCTGGACGCGTACGCAGGTGACGTGCGGGCCGAGCGAGGTGGACCAGCGGGCGATCTGCCGCGGGTCGAGCACCACGTCGGCCGAGCGCGCCTCGGGCACGAAGTCGCGCACGCGCAGGCCGGTCGAGGCGGCCATCACCAGCACGGGGACGTCGACGGCGAGCCCCCCGTGCAGGCGGCGCTGCGCCCTGCGGATCGCGGCGAGCCACGTGGCGTGCACGTCGAACCCGCCGAGGGGTTTGAGCTGCAGGTCGAAGTCCCATTCGCCGCCGTGGTCGCGGTGGATGCTCTTGCCGTAGGCGGTGCTGAGGCCGAGCGGCAGCGGCCGCGTGGTGTAGGACAGCGGCGTCTTCAGCAGGTCGGCGGCCAGCCGCAGCGGATAGGGCACGTTGAGGTCGAAGAACGGGCTGTTGAGCACCAGCGCGTCGAACAGGCCCCGGCCGCGCACCCTGTCGGCCCACAGCGCGGCGACCAGGCCGCCGGTGGAGTGGGCGTTGACGACGAGCTGGTCGTGGCCCTCGCGGATGATCCGCACCGCCTGGTCGATCTCGGGGAAGTAGTCGGTGACGCTCCTGATCAGCCCCCTGGTCTGGTGCGGGAGCAGCGACCTGCCGTACTTGCGCAGGTCGAGGGCGTAGAAGTCGAAGCCCTGGTCGAGGTAGAAGTCGGCCAGGTGGTCCTGGAAGAAGTAGTCGGTGAAGCCGTGGAGGTAGAGGACCGCGCGGCGCGAGCCGGCCGTCCTGGCCAGGAGGGTCGCCACGACCTCGCCCTCGAAGTCGGTGGGGAGCTTCAGGACCGTTGTCTCGTACACGCTAGTCACCCTAGGGATTTTCCGGCCAGAACGGCACATCCGCCTCGCTCGCCTTCACGGTGAAGCGGGCCGGGCGGCGCGCATCGGGTCGTCGGCATCGCAACGGTCAAAAGCTTCGATCATTTCCCTACGCATGGTCCTCGTGAACTCGTTCCGGCGTTCGGGGCGATTCAATATCAGGGTGGCGAATCCGCCTGCCAGGGCATGGACCGAATGATATTCGGTCTGCAGGGTTTGCTGGATGTTCACCCCCGCATAGGTAGATATTTCGTACAAGTCCGTAGGCTCCCGTCGGCCTAGGACGGAGCGCACGGGGAAGCGGGTAACGCGTGGGGCACAGGACGAAACCTGCCGGTTCGGGCGCTGTCGTGGGCTGGACGCTGCTCTCAGCGATCGCCCCGGGGGCCGCCCACCTGCGGGCGGGCCGGCGCAGGACCGGGCTGGCCCTGCTGATCGGCTACGCCGTGCTGCTGCTCGGCCTGCTGTGGCTGGTGCTGACGGCCGACGGCGACCTGGTGGGCGCGCTGACCTCCGACTCGCTGCTGACCGTGGTCATCATCGCCGTCGTGGCGCTGGGCCTGGGCTGGTTCGCCCTGATCCTGCACTCCTACCTGGTGCTGGCTCCCGGCAGGCTGCCCCAGACGGGGCAGATCCTCAGCGGCACGCTCGCGGGACTGCTGGCCGTCGGGATGGTCCTGCCGTTCGGGCTCGCGGCGCAGTACGTGTGGGTCTACCAGCAGACGCTCAACAGCGTCTTCGACACCCCCACCGAGCCGCAGGCGGCCGAGCAGGCGCCGAAGGACCCGTGGGCGGACCGGACACGGGTCAACGTCCTGCTGCTCGGCGGCGACGCCGACGACAACAGGATCGGCGTGCGGACCGACAGCATGCACGTGGCCAGCATCGACGTGAAGTCGGGCAACACCGTGCTGTTCAGCCTGCCGCGCAACCTGGAGGACGTCCGCTTCCCTCCCGGCACCCCGATGGCCGAACGCTTCCCCCAGGGGTTCAGCCTGCCGCCCGACGCGAACGGCGGGCGCAGTGACCTGCTCAACAGCGTCTGGGAGTACGCCGACGCGCACCCGGAGATCTTCGGCGGCAAGAAGCGGCAGGGCCCGCACGTGCTGAAGGAGACCATCGGCTACACCCTCGGCCTCAAGATCGACTGGTATGCGCTGGTCAACATGTGGGGCTTCGCCCGGCTGATCGACGCGATCGGCGGCATCGAGCTCACCGTCGAGCAGGACGTCGTCTTCGGCAAGTACAACGAGGGCCTGGTCAAGGCGGGAACGCGCCGGCTCAAGGGCGCCGACGCCATGTGGTACGCCCGCTCGCGCACCTTCAGCGACGACTTCACCCGGATGCGCAGGCAGCGCTGCGTGATGGGCGCCCTGCTCACCCAGGCCGACCCGGCCACGGTGCTGCTGAGGTTCAACGGCATCGCCGCGGCGACGAAGCAGCTGGTGCGGACCGACATCCCCCGTCCGGTGCTGGAGCACCTGGTGCCGCTCGCGCTGAAGGTGAAGAGCGCCAGGGTGACCAGCGTGCAGTTCGTCCCGCCGCTGATCAACACCGGCTACCCCGACTGGGTGAAGATCCGCGCGGTGACCGCCAAGGCGCTGCGCGACTCGGTCAGGCCCCGGCCCAGCGCCGCCACGGCCGACCAGTCCGCCACCCCCACAGCCACGCCATCGGGGACGCCGTCGGGCACACCCGCGGCCAGGCCGTCCGGCACGCCCACGCCGAAGCCCCGCGACGTCGCCGCCCCCAAGGGCATCACGGACGGCTGCGCGGCGCCCTAGTGATGAGAGACGTGGACGTTTCTCATGAGTGGCGGCCGAGCGTCCGCAGCAGCAGGTCCCGCAGCTGGACGCGCTCGGCCTCGGTCAGCGTGGCCAGCGGCTCGGCGGCGAACCCGAGGGTGCCGCTGAGCTCGTCGACCACGCGCCTGCCCTCCTCGGTCAGCGCGACGTTCTTCACCCGGCGATCGGCCGGGCTCGCCACCCGTCCGGCCAGCCCGCGCCGCTCCAGCCGGTCGACGATGCCCGTCACGTTGGACGGGTCGCACCGGAACAGCTCCGCCATGCGGCGCATGGGCAGCGGCTCGCGTGACAGCAGGACCAGCGCCTTGGCCTGGAGCGCGGTCAGCTGCCGGTCGGCGGCCGCCTGCTCGTAGGCCTCGTTGTACCTGGCCGCCACCTCGGCCATCAGGGCCACGACCTCCCGTGTCACGCTCATGCCGTTGAGTATAGTTGATGCATCTCAACTATTTAGGGGGATCAACCATGCCTCGTCAGTTCGTCCTGGCCTCGCGGCCGTCCGGCTGGCCGACCACCGGCAACTTCGCGCTCGAAGAGGCTCCCGCCCAGGCGCTGGAGGAGGGCCAGATCAGGGTCCGCAACCAGTTCATGTCCGTGGACCCCTACATGCGGGGGCGGATGAACGACGTCGAGTCGTACGTCCCGCCGTTCGAGCTCGGCCGGCCGCTCGACGGCGGCGCGGTCGGCGAGGTCGTCGAGTCGCGCGCGCCCGGCTTCGCCCCCGGCGACCTGGTCCTGCACGGGCTCGGCTGGCGCGAGGAGGCCGTGCTCGACGGCGCCCGCGCCAGGAAGGTGGCACCCGTCGAGGGGCTGCCGAACTCGGCGTTCCTGTCCGTGCTCGGCATGACGGCGCTGACCGCCTACGTGGGGCTGCTCGACGTGGCCTCCTTCAAGGAGGGCGAGGCGGTGTTCGTCTCGGGCGCGGCGGGGGCGGTCGGCGGCATCGCCGGGCAGATCGCCAAGCTCAAGGGCGCCTCCCGGGTGATCGGCAGCGCCGGATCGGCCGAGAAGGTCGCCTACCTGCGCGACATCGGGTTCGACGCGGCGTTCGACTACCGGCAGGCACCGGTGGCCGAGCAGCTCAGGGCGGCCGCGCCGGACGGGATCGACGTGTACTTCGACAACGTGGGCGCGGACCACCTGGAGGCCGCCATCGGGTCGCTGCGGACCTTCGGCAGGGTGGCCATGTGCGGGGCGATCGCGGCCTACAACACCACCGAGCCGCCCGCCGCCCCGCGCAACCTGGCCCTGGCGATCGGCAAGCGGCTGACGCTGCGCGGATTCATCGTGAGCGACCACATGAACCGGATGTCCGACATGGTGACGGAGATCGGCGGGTGGCTGCGCGAGGGCAGGATCTCCTACCAGGAGACGGTCGTCGACGGCCTCGAGAACGCGCCCGAGGCGTTCCTGGGGATGCTGCGCGGCGAGAACACCGGCAAGATGATCGTCCGCGTGTAGCCGTCAGGCGCGGAAGGAGTCCTTCGCCAGCCGCCGCACGCGTTCCTCGTCGATCGAGTGCCCGAGGCCCGGCTGGGTCAGCGGCACCGCCACCACCCCGCCCGACGCCCCGACCGCCGGTGTCACGATCTGCGCGTTGCGCGGCGGCTGGGTCACGTCGCACGGCAGCGTGCATCCCGGCAGGCTGGCCACCGCGACCGCCGCGGCCCGCGCCAGCCCCGCACCCTGGCCTCCGGCGCACTGGATGTCCCACCCGGCGGCCGCGGCGCGGTCGTGCGCCCTGCGGGCGTCGCTCAGCGACGGCAGCGCCGCCGGCCTCAGCAGCAGCACCTTCGCCGCGCGCAGCGTCAGGTAGTCGTCGAGCTCGGCGGTCGAGCGCGGCTCGACCGCGACCGAGGCGCGCACCCTGTCCTGCAGGTCGGCGTGGGCGTAGGGGTCGTCGAGGGGGAACGGCCGCTCGATCACCTCCAGGCCGTACTCGTCGAGCGCGGCCAGCTGCTCGGAGGAGGTGTACGCGCCGCCGCAGTCGACGGCGAGGCTCAGGGCGGGATAGGTCTGCCGTACGGCACGCACGGGCTCGATGTCCCACCCGGGTCGCACGTCCAGCGTCACGTGCGCGTAGCCGCCGCAGATCTGCTGGTTGACCCGGGCGACGAGGCTCTCGGTGGACGGGTCGAGCCCCAGCCTGACCGTCGCCATGAGTGAGGTGCCGCCCCCGCCGAGCGCGTGGGACAGGGGCACGCCGCGCATCTTGGTCCACAGGTCCCACAGCGCCATGTCGACCGCGCTGCCCCCGCCCGGCACCTGGTCGGGGTGCTCCCAGTCGACGCCGATGAGCTGTGCGGCCAGCCCCTCCTCCAGGGCGCCCCACAGCTTCGGCTCGGGCGAGACGATCTCGCCCCATCCGCTCATCCCCCCGTGGTCGGTGAGCCGGACGAGCAGGGTCTCCGGTCGCCTGCCGTACGGCAGGACCAACCGGAAGACCTCCAGCTCGCGCACTCGCGGCATGTTTCCCCCTAAGAACGGACTCCTTCCATGGTGCCCGGAGGAACCGGCTGCGCCAAACGGGGCGCGATCACGGCGGCCAGGACGGCGAGCGCGAAGGCGAAGGCGAACCCGACGACGTAGTGCTCGCCGCTGGCGGTGAACAGGGCGCCGGTGACCGCGACGGCCACGACGGTGAAGACGGACTCGCCGACGCCGACGGCCGCGGTGTTCTGGCCCTCCTCGCCCGGCTTGGACCTCTCCAGCACCAGCACCGAGACCGTCGGGTGCAGGGCGCCGATGCCCAGGCCGGAGATCGCCATGGCGACGTAGGCGAGCGCGATGGGCACGGCATCGACCAGGACGAGCGCGATCAGCGCGATGCCGAGGGCGATCATCAGGGCGCCGCCGCGCAGGGCGGCCAGGTTGCCGACGGTGCCGCGGCCCTTGACCCACGATCCGGTGGACCAGCCGAGCGCGCCGACGGTCAGGACGACGCCGGCGCCGATCGGCGACATGCCGCGCTCGTTGATGAGCATGAGCGGGATCAGCACCTGGGCGGCGGTCAGCGAGCCGAAGGCCAGGCCGCGCAGCACGGGCGCGGTCGGCAGGCCGGGGGCGGACCTGAGGGAGCCGGGCAGCAGCAGCCTGGGCAGCGCCACGGCCAGCAGGACCACACCGGCGACCAGCAGCGGGACGCCGCCGAGGGCCAGCGCGCTGCCGTACTGGATCAGGGCGGCGGCCACGGCCGTCAGGGTCGCCCAGACGAGCTTGCCGCCCAGGCCGGGGGCGGGCTCGGCGGTGCCGGTGTCGAGCCGGAGGCCCGCCGTACCGCGCCAGAGCACCAGGGCGGACGGGACCACGATCAGGGCCACGCCGAGGAAGACCCAGCGCCAGTCGACGTTCTCCACGACCAGGCCCGCGATCGCGGGGCCGACCATCGAGGGGATGACCCACGCGGCCGAGAACAACGCGAACACCTTGGGATGCATCGCCTGCGGGTATGCCCTGGCGACCAGGACGTAGAGGGAAACCTGGATCAGGCCGGCGCCGAGGCCCTGGATGAAGCGGCCCCCGACGAACACCTCCATGGTGGGTGCGAACCCGGCGATCAGCAGCCCGCCGACAAAGGTGACCACGCCGACGGCGATGGGCGGCAACGGCCCTTTCACGTCGCTCCACCGGCCGCCGAGGACGGTCGCGATCACGCTGGCGGCCAGGGTGGCGCTGAAGGCGAGGTTGTACAGGTGCATGCCGTCGAGCTCGCGGGCGACGACGGGCATGGCGGTGGCCACCGCCATCGCCTCGAACGCCACGAGCATGACGAGCGCGACCAGGCCGAAGCTGAGGGACCGGTACGCGCTGGACACCACACTGACGGGAGGAGCGGGGTCAAGGGTCGCTTTCATGCCGGAAACGTATGGGTGGGGCGGGGTCCGGCACATCGGGCAGGGGTCCTAGGCATTTGGTCTGACGACCGGCGGCACCGGCCCGGCCGATCCGCGTCCCGCCTCGGGCCACCCGGGGCCGATCGTGGCCGGTCGTGGCGGGTCGGGGGTCGCGGCCGATCGTGGCAGGTCAGCGCCTTTGCCGTCAGTCGATCAGTGCCTGCTCGGGGTCTCCGATCGCGCGCAGGACGGTGGCGGGGACGACCAGGTCGGCGCGACCCCGGGTGGTGGCGACGAGGTCGGCGTTGCGCTGGTCGGTGCCCAGCACCCAGGCCACGGCGGCGTCGTGGGCCTTGCCGAACCGCTCGTGGCGGGCCACCAGGCGGCGCACCCGCTCGTCCGCGTCGAGGTCGCAGAACCAGACCTCGTGCAGCCGGGGCCGCACGCGCGCCCAGTCACCCTGGTCGACCAGCAGGTAGTTGCCCTCGGTGACGACCAGCCTGGCCGAGCGCGCGACCGGGATGCTGCCGGCGATCGGCTGCTCCAGGTCGCGTTCGAACGCGGGCGCGTAGACCACGTCGTCCTCGTCGTCCCTCAGCCGGGCGAGCAGCGCCGCGTAGCCGGCGGCGTCGAAGGTGTCGGGCGCTCCCTTGCGGTCGCGCCGTCCGAGCCGGTCGAGCTCGACGTCGGCCAGGTGAAATCCGTCCATCGGCACGTAGGCCACCCACTCCTGCGGCGGCAGACCGGCCGGAGGGGCCTGCCGCAGCAGCGCGACCAGGTTCTCGGCGAGCGTGGTCTTGCCCGACCCCGGGCTTCCCGCGATGCCGAGCAGCGCGCGGTGCCCGTCCCTGACGAGGGAGCGGGCCCGCTCCGCCAGATCGTCGAGAGCCGTCATCGCGAGCGGCTCGTGTGGAGCTGGTCGGTGATGAAGGCGTGGGCGTGACGCGCCAGGTCCTCGCCATCCGACCAGAGATCGCGCCAGATGGCCAGGTCGTTGGACAGTCCGCGCATCACGACCGCCGAGGAGAAGGATTCGAAGGTGATCGGCCCACCGTAGCCGATGTCGGCAAGCGCGTGGAAGAACGAGGTGAAGTCCAGGTGCCCCGAGCCGAGGTAGCCCCGGTGGTTCTCGCCGACGTGGACGTAGCCGAGCCGGTCGCCCACCTCGTGCACGGGCCGGACGAAGTCGTCCTCCTCGATGTTCATGTGGTAGGTGTCGAGGTGGATGAGCACGTTGTCCTCGCCGATGTCGTCGGCGAGCACGAGCGCGTCGTGCGCGGTGTTGATGACGTTGGTCTCGTAGCGGTTGCAGATCTCCAGGCCGAGCGTCATGTGCCGGCGGCCGGCCTCCCTGGCCAGGCCGCGCAGCACCCCCACCACGTTGCGGCGTCCCGCGGCGGTGAGCGGGTGACCGTACTTGCCGAGGGCGCTGTAGAGGGCGCCGGTGAAGTGGGTGCCGCCGAGGGCGGCGGTCGCGGCGAGCGAGTCGTGCAGCAGCTTGTCGCCCCGCTCCACCACGGCCGGGTCCTCGCTGGAGACGTCGGCGTCGAAGGCCAGGCCGCGCGAGCAGGCCACGCCCAGCCCGGCGGCGCGCAGGGCCTCCCGCGTGGCGCCGACGTCGAGGTTGGCCGAGTCGTGCAGGGAGATCTCCAGCAGGTCGAACCCGGCGGCCTTGGTCTTCTCGACCGCGGCCGCCATGGACGCCGGGGTTGTGTCGCCTGCCCACACCAGGGCGTGCACGCCGATCGGGTTGGTCTTGGTGGTCATGGTTCCTCGTGTCGGTTGTCGGGGGTCGTGGCTCGTTGCCCGGCTGCCCTCGGGGGCCGCGGGGTCACCTGGCCGCGGCACCGGTGATCAGGGCGACGATCTCCTCGCCGGTGGTCTCGGCCGTACGGCGCCCGCCGACGCAGCGGCCGGCGCGCATGACCCACACCTGCTGGCTGAGGCGCATCACCTGGGCGAAGTTGTGGCTGATGAGCAGGACGGCGTGCCCCTCGTCGCGCAGCCTGACGATGAGCTCCTCCACACGGGCGGTCTCCTGGACGCCGAGCGCCGCGGTGGGCTCGTCCATGATGACGAGCTTGGAGCTGAAGCCCGCCGCGCGGCAGATGGCCACGGCCTGGCGCTGCCCGCCGGACAGCCGCCTGACGCGTGAGCGGACCGCGGGCACGTTGACCGCGAGCGTGGAGACCATCTCCCTGGCACGGGACTGCATGGCCCGCCGGTCCAGGAGGGCCACGGGGCCCACCCGGTGGACGATCTCACGGTTGAGGAAGAGGTTCTGCCAGACCGTGAGGTCCTCGACGAGCGCCAGGTTCTGGTGGACGGTCTCGATGCCGGCTTCACGGGCGTCCTCGGGCGAGTGGAAGTCGATCTCGGCGCCGTCGAAGACGATGCGCCCGCTGTGCGGCCGGTGGATCCCCGAGATGCAGCGCACCAGCGTGGACTTGCCCGCGCCGTTGTCGCCGACGAGGGCGGTGATCTCACCCGCGCTCAGCGTCAGCGAGACCTCCACCAGGGCGCGGACGTTGCCGAAGGACAGCGAGACGTTCTCGCAGCGGAGCAGGGTGTCGCCGGTCATGGGGCCGGGCTCGGGCTGGACGGTCATCGCTGGAACCTCGTCAGGAGTGCGGCCAGCACCACGACGATGCCGACGGCCAGTGGCTGGTAGAACTGCGAGACGCCGAGCAGGGTGAGGCCGTTGACCAGCGCCACCAGCAGCAGGGCGCCGATGAACGGGCCGATGATGGTGCCCCGCCCGCCGAAGAGGCTCACGCCGCCGAGCACGACCGCGGCCACGGAGTTCAGCAGGAAGGAGGTGTTGGCGGCCGGCTCCGCGGCACCGATCCGGGCCACCAGCAGGATCGCGCCGAGCCCGGCGAGGACGCCGCTGACCGTGTAGACGGCGATCTTGATGCGGGCGGTGCTGATCCCCATGGCCGTGGCCGACTCCGGCGCGCCGCCCGTGGCCAGCAGGTGGGTGCCGAACCTGGTGTGGAAGAGCGTCACGTGCGCCGCGAGGGCGACCGCGACCGCGATGAGGAACGGCCAGCCGAAGATGCCGATGCCGCCGGTCGACAGGCGCAGCAGTGCCGGATCGATGATGGTCACGGGCTTGCCGTCGGACAGGATGAGCGCGAGCCCCGAGGCCGCCGACAGCGTTCCCAGCGTCACGATGAAGTCCGTGATCCTGCCCTTGGCGATGATCACCCCGTTGATGACGCCGACCAGGGCGGCGGCGACGATCCCCAGCACGCACGCCGGCACGAGTCCCCACCCGGCGGCGTAGGCCTGGCCGAAGGAGACCGCGCCCAGCGTCATGGTGGAGGCGATCGACAGGTCGATGCCCGCCGTGGCGACGACGAAGGTCTGGCCCACCGCCAGGACGATCAGGATCGCCGCGGCCACCAGCATGGAGGCGATGTTTCCCAGGCTCAGGAACGTCGGGTTGAGCACCTGGAAGACGACCACCAGGACGACCAGCCCGACGAGGGCGGCCCACTCGGCCCAGAATCCCAGGTCCTTGAGCCGGGCGGACCAGGCTTCGCGGTCGGGCGCCGCGAGGGTTGCGTTTGCCATGTCTGTTCTCTCCGTGTCGCCGCGCTCCTGACGGTTCGCCGCGACGGTGGTGCGGCTACTGGGTGAGGGCCTTGAACGGGTCGTCGTAGGCCTGGAACGGCTTGGGCGCGGTGGCCAGCGCCTGGTCGGCGTTGTCCTTGACGATCATCTCGATCGGCGCCTTCACGGTGGGCGGCAGCGTCTTGCCCGCCGTGGCGGCCTGGCACGCCTCGACGCCCATCACGCCGATCGCGTACGGGTACTGCGAGACGGTGCCGTTCAGCGTTCCGGCCTTGACCGCCTCGACGGCCTCCTTGTTGCCGTCGACGCTGATGACCTTGACCTTGCCCGTCCTGCCCTCGTTGGCGACGGCGCGCGCGACACCGAGGCCCATGTCGTCGTTGGCGGCGAAGAAGCCGGCCAGATCCGGGTGCGCCCGCATGATGTCGGTCGCCGCGGTGAGCGCCGCCTGGCGCTCCCAGTTGGCCGCCACGGTCTGGACGACCTTGAGGTTGGGGCCGAGCCCCTGCTGGAAGCCCTCCACCCGAGCGCCGCTGGTGACGTCGCCCGCGATGCCGCCGATGACGGCGACGTTCCCGCCCGAGGGAAGCAGCTTGGTCATCTGCTGCCCCGCCATCTTGCCGGCCTCGACGTTGTCGGTGCCGATGTAGGTGGCGAGCTTGACGTTGGCGCTCTTGGCCGCGGTCGGGTCGACGGGGCTGTCGATGTTGACGATGGGCTTGTTCATCGCCGAGATCTGGGCGAGGCCCTGGATGAGGTTGGTGCCGGTGATCGGGTTGACCACGTAGCAGGAGAAGTCCTGCCCGGCGAGGCCGTTCAGCTTGTCGGCCTGGCCGGTGGTGTCGGTGATGGAGTTGGCCGCCTGGACGGTGACCGTCACGCCGCCCGCGCCGGCCTGGTCGTCGATGCCCTGTTTCATGGCCTGGAAGAACGGGTTGTCGAGACCCTTGATCACCGCGGCGTACTTCTCCTGGGCGGCCTTGTCCTGGGCGATCGATCCGCCGCCCGCGCCCGCCGCCTCCACCTTCGTCCCCGAGCCGGACGGCTGGCCGGAAGCGCACGCTCCCAGCATGAGCGCCTCCAGGGCCACGACCGCGCCTATCGCCACGGCTCGCCGGTTTCTGCTGTTGACGTGCATCGGATGCCCCTTTCAGCGTCGATGGCACGACCGTAAGCCGCCTTCTGAAATCGGACAACCCATCTTTTGACTTTAGAAATCGAAAGTTTCTTGACTTACGTCTAGTTCCAGCCATGGCTACAGTGGTCCAGTGGACATAACCACCGTCGCCGTCCCGCGTTGGGGAGTCAGCGCGGGCGAGATCCTCAGCCTGTTCCGCGGCGCGTCCGACGGCCTCACCAAGACGGACGTGATGCGCAGGACCGGCCTCTCGCGCACCACCGTCAACCAGCGCCTCGACGGGCTGCTCGCCGCCGGGCTGCTGGTCCCCGCGCCCGAGGACGCGCGCACCCGCGGCCGGCCCGCGGGCCAGTTCGTCGTCAACCACGACCGCGGGGTGCTGCTCGTGGCCGACATCGGCGCCACCGGGCTGCGCACCGCGCTGTGCGACCTGGGCGGGCGGGTCCGGGCCGAACGCGAGGCCCGCGCCGACGTGACGGCGGGCCCGCAGACCATCCTCGGCATCGTCGACGAGCTGTTCACCGAGATCCTCGAGGAAGGACGGCACCAGCCGAGCTCGGTGCTCGGCATCGGCATCGACGTGCCCGGCCCCGTCGACTTCGCCACCGGGCGCGTGGTCAGCCCGCCGATCATGACCGGGTGGGACCGCTTCGACATCCCCGGATGGTTCGCCACCCGCTACGCCTGCCCCGTCCTGGTCGACAAGGACGTCAACGCCATGGCCTTCGGCGAGCAGCGCCTGCGCCACCCGGACGTCCCCCACCTGCTCATGGTCAAGGTGGGCACCGGAGTCGGCACCGGCCTCGTCGCGGGCGGCCAGGTGCACCGCGGCGCCGACGGCGCGGCCGGCGACGTCGGCCACACCCAGGTCACCGTCGACGACACCACCGAGCCCCCGCTCTGCCGGTGCGGGAACGCCGGCTGCGTGGAGGCCTACGCCGGAGGATGGGCCCTGGTACGCGACCTCCAGGCGGCCGGGCGCGAGGTGGACACCGTCGACGACGCCGTCCGCCTCATCCGCGGCGGCGACCTCGTCGCGGTACGGCTCGCCCGGCGCGCGGCCCGCATCCTCGGCGGCGCCATCGCCGACACCGTCAACCTGTTCAACCCGCGCGTCATCGCGATCGGCGGCCAGCTCGCCCACACCGACGAACTGCTCTTCGCCGGGATCCGCGAGATCGTCTACCGGCGCTCGCTGCCGCTGGCCACCCGCAACCTGCAGATCGTCCGCAGCGAGCTGGACCCGCACGCGGGGATCCTCGGGCTGGCGCAACTGCTGGTGGACGGCATCTACGCGCCGCAGCGCGTGCAGGAACTGGTCGACGGGGCGGCGCCGTAGCCGCACCGACACGCACGGCACCGCCCAGACACCCACACCGACACACACCGCCGGGACACCCACACGGGCACGCGCGGCACCGCCGGACACGCACGTAAGCATGCGCCGCCGATACCCGCCGGGACACCCACGCCGGCACGCGCCACACCGCCCAGACACCCACGCCGGCACACGCGGCACCGCTGGACACGCACGCCCGCCCCGCCGCCGATCCGCGCACCCCGCCGAGACACCACACCGGTGTACACCGCACCGCCGGGACGCCTGACCCGCCGAGACGTCGGCAGCACCACACGGCTGGGACACCCGTGCCGGTAGGCGCCGCATCGCCGCGACATCCACGCCGGCACGCACCGCCGGGACACCGCACCGCCGGGACACGCACGTCCCGCATGCGCCGCACCGCCGCCGATCCGACGCGACACCCACACCGGTACGCGCCGCACCGCCGGGACACGCACGTCCCGCATGCGCGGCACCGCCGCCGAGGCCGGCCGAACCCTCCGGAGGAGAGCGCCCGGCCCCACCTGGGCGCGGGCGCCCCGCCTCGTGGGAGGCGCCGGGTAGGTATGTCAGTCGGAACGGACGTGCGCCGCGAGCCCCGCGATCAGCAGGTCCAGCCCGAGCTCGAACCGCTCCTCCCCGCTCGGCCGCACCATCTCCGCCGCGTACCGGGTCAGATACGGGAACCGCTCCGGGGGCAGGTTGCGGAGGTAGTCCTCCATCTGCGTGAACATGTCGGCCACGAAGGTCTCGACGTCCATTCCGCTGGACCGCTGCTGGGAGGTGTACAGCGATCCCTCGTAGGCGTCGGCGGCGACGAGCATCCCGAGCCGGTCGACCGCGATGGCGGCCAGCCGGGGCGGCACCCCACCCTCGATCATGATGGCCAGCATGCCCTCGCCCAGGCGCATGGAGTTCGCCCCCATCGGCACGTTGGCCAGCGACACTCTCCCGATGTCGCCATGGGAGTTGAGCACGTGGTGCATGGTGAGCACGGTCTCGCGTAGTTGCTCGGCCCAGCGTTCCGGTTCGGGGGCCGGCACCTCGATCTCGGCCAGTACCCGCTCGTAGATCAGTTCCAGTAGTTCCTCCTTGTTGGCGACGTGCGCGTAGAGGGAGGCCGGTCCGGTGTCGAGTTCCTGGGCGACCTTGCGCATGCTCAGCGCGTCGAGGCCTTCCCGGCCCACGATGCGCTGCCCCGTCTCCACGATGAGGTCCTGGGTGAGCTGCGGCTTCACCGGCTTGGGGGTACGTGTCTTCCGCCACGGAGGCGCGGGCAGTGGCTCCATGACGAACAATGTACTTGACACGAACGGCGTTCGTACATAGAACAGTGTCTGCCAACGAACGCCGTTCGTCTTGAGGAACGGGGTTCGAATACAGAACATTGTTCCCCCAGGAGCCCCCCATGACGACGACCACCTCCGCCACGGCGGACACCGTGGCCTACCGGTGGCGCTGGCCCGCCCTTTTCGTGATCCTCGCCGCCGAGATCATGGACCTGATCGACGCGCTCATCACCCAGATCGCCGCCCCGACCATCCAGAAGGAGCTCGGCGGCTCGGCCAGCCTCATCCAATGGCTGATCTCCGGCTACACCCTCGCCATGGCGGTCGGGCTGATCACCGGTGGCCGGCTCGGCGACCTCTACGGCCGCAAGCGCATGTTCGTGATCGGCGCCCTCGGCTTCACCGCCGCCTCCCTGCTGTGCGGCGTGTCCGTCAGCCCCGAGATGCTGATCGCCGCCCGCGTGCTGCAAGGACTGTTCGGCTCGGTGATGATCCCCCAGGGCCTCGGCCTGATCAAGGAGATGTTCCCGCCCGAGGAGATCGGCAAGGCGTTCGGCATGTTCGGCCCCGTCATGACCATCTCCTCCGTCGGCGGCCCCGTGCTGGCCGGCTGGCTGGTCGACGCCGACCTGTTCGGCACGGGCTGGCGCATGATCTTCCTGATCAACCTGCCGATCGGCGTCGCCGCCGTGCTCGCCGCGCTGAAGTTCCTGCCGGAGTTCCGCATGTCCAACGCCACCAGGCTCGATCTGGTCGGCATGCTGATCGTCTCCGCCGCCGCCTTCCTGCTGATCTTCCCGCTGATCCAGGGACAGGAGCAGGACTGGCCCGCCTGGACGTTCGTCTCGATGGCCGGCTCGATCGTGATGTTCGCGATCTTCGGCGCCTACGAGTCGCGCCGCCAGCGTACGGGCAAGGACCCGCTGGTCACCCCCAGCCTGTTCCGCAAGCGCGCCTTCACCGGCGGCCTCGTCGCGGGCCTGTCGTTCTTCACCGGCATGATCGGCCTGTCCCTGGTCTTCATGCTGTACGTCCAGGAGGGCCTGCACTTCACCCCGTTCCAGGCCGGCCTGGCCAGCCTTCCGCAGGCGATCGGCGGCATCGTGGGCTTCGGCATCGCGATGGCCCTGGTCGCCAAGCTCGGCCGTACGCTCCTGCAGATCGGCACCGCCGTCATGGCGACCGGCGCGGGCGTGCTCGGCCTCACCATCCACCTCGCGGGACTCGACGTCAGCGCCTGGCAGCTGGCTCCCGGCCTCGCGCTGGTCGGCATCGGTATGGGCCTGACCATGGCCCCGTTCTTCGACATCGTGCTGGCGGGCGTCGAGCCGCACGAGTCCGGCTCGGCCTCCGGCACGCTGACCGCCATCCAGCAGCTCGGTAGCGCGCTCGGCGCCGCCGTGCTCGGCACGCTGTTCTTCAACCTGCTCAAGAGCCAGTGGAGCTTCGGCGACGCGATGCAGGTGACGGTGTGGGTGGAGATCGGGTTGCTGCTCGTGACCTGCGCGCTCTCCTTCCTCCTGCCCCGCCACGCTCGCGAGGAGTCCATGCACTGATCTCCGCCACGGCAGGCGCCCCGGTCACCTCATGAACGGGGCTTCGCCGTTCCACCCCTTCTTCCGGTACGGCGAAGCGGACCGCGTACGGCGGCCTCGCCCCAAAGCAAGCCCGCCGGAACAGCGAGCCCCCAGACCGCCTCGCCCAAAGCTGACGGAAGAGCGGCACCGCCCGCCTCACCCCGAAGAAACCCAACGGAACAGCGGCACCGGCCGCAGGCAAAGAAGACCCACCGGGAACAGCGGAACCACCGCCTCGCCCGGAAGACACCCCACGGAACGGCGGGCGACACCGCCGGCCTCGTCCCGAAGAAGCCCGGCAGAACGACGACGCCGAACCACCGGCTCACCCAAGACACATCCGACGGAACGGCGACACCGCCCGCCTCACCCCAAAGAAGCCCGATAGAACGGCGACACCGCCCGCATACGAGGGCCTCGTGCGGAGGGCTCGTGGCCCGAGTTCCGGGCCGGACCTCGTCGACCGGCGGCGGCCACCCCGAGGAACGCCCCTCGGGGTGAAGCGCCAGGACGGCATGACCGGCAGGAAGCGCCGCCCCCTGCCGCCTCTCCCGAGGCCCTCTTCGGCAGCGAACGACGGCGTGGACGAGACAGCCCCGCGCGGCGCGAGACACCTCGGTCGCGCATCCACCGGCATCCGCCGAAATCCGCCGGAGCCCCCGGCATCCGCCTGGGAGCTTCCGGGCGTCTGGTCAGCGACCGTCGACCCGCTGGGAGGACTCCCCGAACACCCAGGCGGAGGTCTGCGCGATGAAGTCGTGGGGGAACCCGGCGACGAAACCGGTGGCCTCCTCCAGCCGCCGCATCGCGGCGTCCGGCAGCTCGCAGTCGAGCGCGGCGAGATTGTCGGCCAGCTGGGCCGCGGTGCGTGCCCCGACGATGGGGTGGACGGCACGCGAACGGGCCCGCGTCCAGGCGATGGCCACCTGCGCGCTGGTGACATCCAGTTCCTCGGCCACCTCCTGCACCACGTTGGCGACGGCCAGGTCCTGCGCGCTGATCGACTCGGCCTTGATTCGGGTGCCCGGCCCCGCCGTACCCTGGGCGAACTTGCCCGACAGCACCCCGCCCGCCAGCGGGCTCCAGGCGGCCACCGTCATCCCGTACGCCTCGGCCATGGGCAGCAGTTCCCGCTCGATGTCGCGGTTGAGCAGGCTGTAGGGGACCTGCAGCCCCGCGAAAGGGGTCCAGCCGCGCCATTCGGCCAGCGTGTTCGCCCGGGAGACGATCCACGCGGGCGCGTCGGAGATGCCGACGTACAGCACCTTCCCGGCGCGGACCGCGTCGTCGAGGGCGCGCATGGTCTCCTCGACCGGTGTGTGCCTGTCCCACAGGTGCACCCAGTAGATGTCGAGGTAGTCGGTGCGCAGCCGGCGCAGGCTGGTCTCCAGGGAGGCGGTGAGGTTCTTGCGGTGGTTGCCCGCCGCGTTGGGGTCGGCGCCGTCGCGGGAGACGGTGTACTTGCTGGCCAGCACGAACGAGTCCCTGCGGCCGTCGAGCAGTTCGCCGAGGATCTCCTCGCTGGCCCCGCCTCGGTAGTTGATCGCCGTGTCGAGCACGTTGCCGCCCGCCTCGGCGTAGATGTCCAGCATCTTGCGGCATTCCTCGACCGGTGCGCCCACCCCGCCCTGCTCCCCGAACGTCATCGCGCCCAAGAACAGTTCCGAGACCCGCAGGCCGGTCGATCCGAACAGCCGGTAACGCATGATCAGTCCTTTCCATGGCAGGGGCGTCGACGCGCTCCCTGTCGATCATCAGCGTTCGCCCCGACTCCGTCCCTGATCCTCGCCGCGGCGATGCCACGTCCTTCGCAGTGCCTGGCGAGCCGGAGGGAGGCCCACGGGCTCAGGACGCCCGCCGCGGCGCCAGGACGGGCACCGCATTGCCTTCCACATCATTGTGATCTTTACGGCGAGGACTGTAAACGATCGCGAGCGCCACCCGACGACCGGATCCGAACGGCCCGCCCGTCAAGCCCCGGAGGCCCCGGCCGTCAGGGCCGGGCCGTCAGGGAAGGTGGCGTTCCTTCCACTGGGTGAGGTCCTGCCGCTGGATCGCGGCCGCCATGAGGTCGGGGAAGGCGTCGGGGGTGCAGGCGAACGCCGGAACCCCCAGCGCCGCCAGCGCCGCCGCGTTGTCGTGGTCGTAGAACGGCGCGCCCTCGTCCGACAGCGCCAGCAGGACGATCACCTGCACCCCGGCTCGCGTCATCGCCGCGACCCTGCGCAGCATCTCCTGGCGCACGCCACCCTCGAACAGGTCGCTGACCAGGATGAAGATGGAGTCAGCCGGCCTGGTGACCAACTCCTGACCGTAGGCGAGGGCCCTGTTGATGTCCGTGCCGCCGCCGAGCTGCGTGCCGAACAGCACCTCCACCGGATCGTGCAGCTGGTCGGTGAGGTCGACCACCGCCGTGTCGAACACCACCAGCGACGTCTTCAGCGACCGCATCGACGCCAGGACCGCCCCGAACACCCCCGAGTACACCACCGAGGACGCCATCGACCCGCTCTGGTCGACGCACAGCACCACCTCACGCCGCACGGCGCTCTGCTGCCGGGCGTAGCCGACCAGCTTGGACGGCACGACGGTGCGCCGGTCAGGAAGGTAGTGCCGCAGGTTCGCCCTGATCGTGCGGTCCCAGTCGATGTCGGCGGCGTTGCGTGGCCGGTGGGTCCTGGCCGTCCGGTCGAGGGCGCCCGCGATCGCCGACCTGGTGCGTTCGGTCAGCCTGCGTTGCAGCTCGCCCACCACCCGCCGGACGACCGCGCGTGCCGACTCTCGCGACTCGTCTGGCATGACCCTGTTGAGTGCGAGAAGGGTGCCGACGAGATGGACGTCCGGTTCGACGGCGTCGAGCATCTCCGGTTCGAGCAGCAGCCGGGTGAGGTTCAGCCGTGTGATGGCGTCCCGCTGCATGACCTGCACGACCGTGGAAGGGAAGCAGGACCTGATGTCGCCCAGCCAGCGCGCCACCCGCGGCGCCGACGCGCCGAGCCCGCCGGCCCGGTCCGGCTCGCTCTCGTAGACGGCGGCGAGCGCCTCGTCCATCCGGGCGTCGGCGCCGCGCGGCACGACCCCCGTGCCGTCGGCGTCACCGCCCCCCAGCACCAGCCGCCACCTGCGCAGCCGCTCATCCACGTGCCACCCCCAGGATCATCTGCACGGTGCGTACGGCAGGCGCCGCCCGGCCCTCGTCCACCTCGACCGGACGACCGGCCGTACCGGCGCCCGCGGCCTGCACCCGCTCCCCGATCACGCGCCGCTCCGGAGCCTCGAAGGCGGCGAAGGTACGGCGCAGCAGCGGCAGCACCTCGGTGAACTGGTCGCCGGTCAGGCCCGTCAGCCAGCCGTCGACGAGGGCCAGCAGGCGAGGGTCGTGGACGAGCATGAGCGCGCCGCCGGCCAGGAAGCCCTCGACCCACGCGGCGGACCTGGCGGGAGGGTTGCCGTGGGACATCGCCCTGGACATGCGGTCGCTCGCGTCGTCGAGGGCGAGCTGTCCGGCGTCGAGGAGGAGGCGGGTGAGACGGCCCTCGATGAGGCCGTGCGGCTCGGAGCGGTCGCACACGGCGTGCAACGTCGCCAGCCATCGGGTCTTCGGCGACGCCTTGGGGGATGCGCCGCCACCCGGCAGGTCGGACGAAGATCGGTCGGAGGTGGCCGGTTCGTTCGCGAATCCCCCGGTCGAGGGCCGATCGGGTGAGGATCGGTCTGGTGAGGATCGGCCAGGTGAGGGCCGGTCAGACTCGAGATGCTCGCCTGCGGATCGATCGGGTGAGGGCCGGTCAGATGAGAGCCGGTCAGACCGGAAATGCTCGCCTGCGGATCGGTCGGATGAGAGCCGGTCAGGTGAGGGCCGGTCAGACCCGAAATGCTCGCGTGCGGATCGCTCGGGCACCGGTGAACCGGATGAAGGCGACACCGACGCCGGCCGATCTGAAACCGGCTGTTCTCGGCCGGGCAGGGCAGCTGCGGGCTCGACAGGGGTGGGTCTGTCGTCGAACGCCCCGCGGGGGGCAGGTCGAGCTCCGCCGGGCAGGGCAGCCGAGGGTTCGGGAGGGGTGAGCCTGTCGTCGAGCGCCCGATGGGGGGCAGGTCGGGTGCCGCGGGGTTGCTCATCGGCGGGTCCTGCAGGCACGGCTGTCTCGGGAGCAGGTGCGGCAGCGGTCGGGCGGGCGGGGGTCGTGGAGGGGGCGAGGGTTGGGTCCGGAGCGCTGGAGGGATCGAGGGCCGTGGAGGGGGCGAGGGTTGGGTCGGGGGGCCTGGAGGGGTCGGGGGCCTTGGAGAACCCGGGGACCGTGGAGAACCCGGGGGTCGCGGAGGGCGGCGGGGTCATGGAAGGGCCGGAGGCCGGGGCGGAGGAGGTCGGGAAAGGGGCGGAGGCCGGGGAGGGGGCGGAGGCCGGGGAGGGGGCGGAGGCCGGGGAGGGGGCGGAGGCCGGGGAGGGGGCGGAGGTTGGGGAGGGGGCGGGGGTTGGGGAGGGGGCGGGGGTGAGGAGGGTGGCGGCGGTGTGGACGGCGTCGATGTGGGTGACCAGGGCCGCCGCCGACTCGTCGCTCAGTCCCGTCACCGCCGCCGGCAGTCCCGCGCAGATCCGGTCCAGCATCGACTCGGCCACCGCCGCCAGCCCAGCCGCCGAGGTTCCGCGCACGTCGCCGTACCGGTGGGCGCGGGCCATCGCGGGCAGGGCGGCCATGAGGTGGGTGAGGTCGGCGTCCAGCGCCGCCTTCGCCGACAGTGCCGCCAGCACGTCGGGCAGCGCCTCCCGCAGGTCCGCCAGCAGGCACCGCTCCACCAGCAGCGTCAGTCCGGCCAACCCGGCCGGATCCGCCTGTCCGGTCAGCCCCGCCCTCCCGCCCGGAGAGACCCGTCCACCCGGAGACGCCGGCCCTGCCGGAGAGACCCGTCCACCCGGAGACGCCGATCCACCCGGAGAGACCCGTCCACCCGGAGAGACGCCTCCCGGAGACGCCGGACCGGCCTCGTGCGGCGGGATGGTCACGGTTGCGGAACCATCCAGCCCCGCACCGTCCCGTCCCCCGTCGCCCGCCTCGGCGGCGAGGTCGCGGGCGTGGCGGGTGGCGGCCGACTCCACGCTGGTGCCGAGCGCGGCCGCCTCGATGAGCGTCAGGTCGAACTCCGGGCGCCAGGCCAGCCGCCACACCTCTCTGAACGTCCCCTTCCCCCGTGTCTCGGCCGGCCGGCCCCACTCCACGCCGAGCAGCCGCAGCCGGTGCAGGAGGTGGCTGCGCGCGAGGTCGAGCGGCCTGCGCAGGTCGAGGTCGAGCTCCCGCTCCCCCGGCTCGGCCTTGAGCCGCACCTTCCTGCGCTGTTCGCGCAGGTCGCGCTGGAGCGGCACCATCGGGGTGCGCTCGCTCACCGTCCCGAGGCGGTCGCTGACCACCATGCGTCGCTGGACCAGCTCGACCAGGAGTTCGTCGCCGTCGCACAGCACGGCCCGCACCGCGTCCGTCACCTCGCCGAGCCCGGCGAGCGGCCGGCCGCGCAGCGCGGCGAGCCCTTCGGCCAGCCGTACCGCCTCGATGACGTGGGCGGAGGAGACGGTCCTGCCCTCTTCGCGCAGGACGTCCGCCGCGGCGGTGAGCCAGCGTTCGACGGGCCGGTCGGGGACGGTGAACAGGTGGTGGTACCAGCCGGGCGAGGTGATGCCCGCGCCGTAGCCGCTCCACGAGGCGAGCCTGCCGTACGTCCACGGGACCCAGGTCAGTTCGGCCTTCACCTTCGGCAGCCCGCGCAGCAGCGCGTTGTCGGCGGTCGCGGACGGCAGCCGGCCGGTCAGGGCGGGGACGTGCCAGGCGCCGCAGACGACCGCGACGCGCTCGAAGCCCTCCTTGATCGCCGCGCGCAGGGATCGGCGCATGTGGGCCTCGCGGCGGGCCTCCCGCTCGCCGGGCCGGTGTCCCTCGCGGACGGCGGTCATGGCCTCGGCGATCGCTTGGAAGGGCGTGTCGCCGCGATGCTCGACGGCGTCCTCCCACCAGCGTTCGGGATCGTCGTAGCCGGCGGCGGCGGCCAGCTCGCCGAGCGGGTCGGTGTGCGCGTCGGTGCCGGGCGCGGCCAGGGTGTGGGCGGCCGGCAGGTCGATGAAGCGGACCGGGATCCCGGCCGCCGTGCCGTACAGGATGGCCTGCCATTCGGGGGAGAACACCGCGAAGGGCCAGAAGACGGCCCTGTCGCCCGCGTGCGCGAGCAGCGCCACGGGCGGCTCCATCTCGGGCGCCAGGGAGACCAGGGCGTCGGCCTCCGGCGGGCCCTCGATGAGGATCGCGTCGGGCTCGAGCCTGCGCAGCTCCTCTCGTACGGCACGCGCCGAGCCGGGGCCGTGGTGGCGGATCCCGAGCACCGAGACGGTCGCGGAGGCGGTCACGGCACCTCCCGGCAGGCGCGGTAGAAGTCTCGCCAGTCGTCGCGTTCGCGGACCACGGTCTCGAGGTATTCGCGCCACACCACCTGGTCGGACACCGGCTCGCGCATGACCGCGCCGACGATGCCCGCCGCCACGTCGGCGGCGCGCACGACGCCGTCGCCGAAGTGGGCGGCCAGCGCGATGCCGCTGGTCAGCACCGAGATGGCCTCGGCGGTGGACAGGGTGCCGCTGGGCGACTTGAGCTTGGTGCGCCCGTCGTGGGTGACGCCTTCGCGCAGCTCGCGGAAGATGGTCACGACCCGGCGGATCTCGGTGAGGTCGGCGGCGGTCTCCGGGAGTTCGAGCGAGCGGCCGAGCTCGGCGACGCGGCGGGTGACGATGGCGACCTCCTCCTCCGCGCTGGCGGGCACGGGCAGGACGACGGTGTTGAAGCGCCGCCGCAGCGCGCTGGACAGCTCGTTGACGCCCCGGTCGCGGTCGTTGGCGGTGGCGATGAGGTTGAAGCCGCGCCTGGCCTGGATCTCCTGGTTGAGCTCGGGAATGGGCAGCGTCTTCTCCGACAGCACGGTGATCAGCGCGTCCTGGACGTCGGACGGCATCCGGGTGAGCTCCTCGACCCTGGCGATCCTGCCCTCGGCCATCGCGCGCATGATCGGTGAGGGGGTGAGCGCGTCGCGCGAGGGGCCCTCGGCCAGCAGCCTGGCGTAGTTCCAGCCGTAGCGGATCGCCTCTTCGGCGGTGCCGGCCGTGCCCTGCACGAGAAGCGTGGAGTCGCCGCTGATGGCGGCGGCCAGGTGCTCGGACAGCCACGTCTTGGCGGTGCCGGGCACGCCGAGCAGCAGCAGCGCCCGGTCGGTGGCCAGGGTGGCGACGGCGACCTCGACGATGCGGCGCCGGCCGATGTACTTGGGCGTGATGCGGTCGCCGTCGCCCAGCAGGTAGGTGGTGACCGCCCACGGCGACAGCCGCCAGCCGGGCGGCCTGGCCCTGTCGTCCTCCTTGGCCAGCAGCGCCAGCTCCTCGGCGTAGTGGTCTTCGGCGTGCGGTCGCAGAACGGTCGTCACGTGAGCTCCTTCATCATCGCGGCGCGGAATCCCAGCAGGCCGGAGACCTCGCTCAACCCGTCGGCCAGGAAGCGGTCGGCGGGGTCGATCCGCTCGCCTGCCATCCTGGCCAGCTCGTCGAGGTTCCACGGCTGGGTGGCGGCCACCTTTCTGATCTTGGTGAGGACGGCGTGCGTCAGCCCACGCCCCCAGGGCGCCGAGGCGCCGCCCAACACCATGATCATCTGGCCGTCGACGCCGTGCCGCCGCACGAAGTCGGCGGCCACCTCGTCCTGGTCGCCGGGCGGCAGCACGGCCAGCAGGTCGGCCAGCGGATCCCACGCGAACAGCGCCCTGGCCCACACCGGGTCCCGTTGCAGCACGGTGGCCCGCACCCAGCCGGAGCGCACCTCCCGGTCCCACGCGGGGATGGTCATCCTGAGCATCGCCGGGTCCCACATCCGCAGCGGCGCCCTGGAGACGACCTGCTGCAGCCACCAGGCCCGCTCGCCGGTGCCCCGGGGCGGTCTGGCCCTGACGCCGTCGCGCTCCATGCCCGGGTCGCACGCGGCGGGCGGCTCTACGACGATCCTGCCCTCCCGTACGGCCAGGCAGCGGGCGGCGCGCTCGGCCATCCTGGCCGCGAGCCGGGAGCCGGGCAGCCTGGTGAGCAGGTCGGCGGCCTGCTGGCGCACCTCCCTGCGCCGGTCGTCGAGCACGCTCTCGAGGAACGGCTCGTCGGCCATCGACAGCCCCTCGCCCAGCACGGTCAGGAACTCAGCCCGGTCGTCGGGCGTCTCCTTCTCCCACGCCTCCTCCAGCAGCCGCCTGGCCGCCGCGGGATCGCGTGCGCGCAGCTCCCCGAGGTAGGCCATGCGGTCGCCGTGACCGCCGAGCTCCCAGCTCTCGCCCGTCGGCTCGGCCAGCAGGTAGGACCACGCGGGGTTGAGCCCGGCCAGCCACCTGCCGCGCCGTCCCGCCAGCACTCCCAGCGACGGCCTGATCGACCGGTCTCGCGCGCCCTTGTCGAGGAGTTCGGGCAGCAGCCGGGGCGGCACCCTGCGCCCGGTCGCCGCCGCCACGGCCAGCCACTCGGGCAGCAGGCGCGGCTGCTCGCCGGCCAGGATCCTGGCCAGGCGCGCGGCGGCCGCCGCGCCGACCTGCTCCTGGTCCTCCTCGGGCGCGGGCGTGAGCGCGGGGCCCTCCGGAGGTTCCGGCAGCCGGCCCGCCCTGCGCCGGACCAGCTCGGCGGCGGCGTCGGCCAGCAGGTCGCCGGGGTACGGCCGGCGGTCGGTGCCGACCAGCGCGGCCGACACCAGCTCCTCCCACGCCTCGCTCACAGGATCACCGCCTGCCCCTGCTCGTCCCAGGCGGTCAGCGGCACCAGGCCGCGCGGGGTCCATTCGGCGGCCACGGTCAGTGGCCGGCCGCCCGACACGGCGATCAGCCGCCACGGCGTCTCCAGCCTGGGGTGCAGTCGCAGCCCGCCGAGCCGGCCCGCCGAAGGGACGACGCCCGCCAGGACCAGCGGCCACGACTCGGTCCACGGATCGCCGGCCAGCGCCGCCGCCACCTGCTCGAGCGCCTCCCGCTCGGTCGTGCCGGGCGGGGGCGACGGCGGGCGGGGGCCGTCGTGCCGGGCCGACACCAGCGCCCGCAGCGGGGCGGCGCCCGGGTAGAAGGCCAGGCAGGCGTCGACCACGTCGCCGGTGGCCAGGGAGTCGTCGAGCGCGTGACCCACCGGCGCGAACGTCAGCACCAGCGCCGCCCGCCCCGTGGCCCGGCCCTTCAGCCAGACCCGCCGCGCCACCAGCCGGTCGCGCGTCTCGTCGCGCCTGCCGACCACGTGCCACAGGTCGCGTACGCCGGGCCCGGCCAGCACCTCCTCGCGCGGGATCGGGAAGCCCACCCTGGTGCGGACCGTCCTGGCCAGGTCGCCGGGCAGCTCGCCGGACCTGCGGTAGCCGACGGCCAGCAGGTGGAGCAGCGCGTACTCCTCCAGCAGCCGCTCCGGCCAGCCGGCCGCGGCCCTGATCCCGCCGAGCCGCCCCACGGCGCCCGCCACGCCCGGCGCCTGGGCGTCGACCAGCCGCCTGGCCAGCTCCGCCCACTCACGCTCGCCCGCGCCGGCCAGACCGTGGCGCACCTGGTCGGCCAGCCACCGCTCCAGCTCCGACAGCCCGGCCGCCACCCGCGTGTGGCGCGCGCCGGCGGCGGCGTGGCTCGACCGTTCGTTCACCTGCCGCACCCTAGCGACCCCCTCCGACAATTCCGCCACGGATGCGATGATGATCGCCATGTCAGGCGTCGAGTCGGCGGTGATCGCCGCGGGAAAGGCCATCGCGGAGCGGGCGGTGCGCGAGTGGCTGTCCGCCCGTGGCGCCAGGGAGCAGCGTGCCGCGGAGCTGAAGGAGCTCGTGCAGAGCGCGTTCAGGGACCGGATCCTGCGCAGGCGGTTCGACAACCAGGTGGAGGGCATCGCCCTCGCGGTCGAGGACCGGTTGAGGGCTCTGGTCGAGCAGGAGTTCCGCGGCCTGGAGGACCACGACCGCGCCGCGGTGCTGATGGAGGTCGTGGACGGGTTGCGCCGGGCCGACCTGTCCGACGCGGCCGTGCTCGGCGCGGACGGCGACGCCGTACGGCTGGCCGAGCGGGTGCGCGCCGCGCTGCCTCCGCCGAGGCTCGGCGAGGCGCAGGACCGGCTGTACGAGGTGCTGCTGGCCGAGTCGCTGGAGTGCCTGGTCAGGATGATCCAGCAGCTGCCGCAGTTCCTGCCCAGGGCCGCGGCCGAGACCCTGTCACGGCTGTCGGGCCTGGCCGAGCAGGTGGAGCGGCTGCTGGCGCGCATGCCGGTCCGCACGCTCGAAGCGCCCGAGGGGCGACAGGACGACGCCGCGTTCGAGCGCCGCTACCTCGACCACGTCAGCCGGGTGCTGGACCAGGTGGAGCTGTTCGGGGTGCGCGTGGAGAGCTTCCGGCCGCGCACCTCGCTCAGCGTCGCCTACATCAGCCTCAGCGTCTCCACGGCCGAGCCGGGGAAGGCCGCGGCCCCGCCGCCGCTCGCCTCGCTGACCGGACGGCACGAGCCCGACCCCGCGACGCTCCGGATCGAGGCGGCGCTCGGCAGGTCGCGGCTGACGCTGCTGCGCGGGGAGGCGGGTTCGGGCAAGAGCACGCTGCTGCGCTGGCTGGCGGTGACGGCGGCGCGCGGCGCCTTCTCCGGCGAGCTGGCCGGGTGGAACGGCTGCGTCCCGCTGATGGTCAAGCTGCGCAGCCACGCCGACGGCCGCCTGCCCGGCCCGGACGCCGTCCTCGACGACGTCGCCCAGGAGATCGCGGGTCTCGCGCCGCGCGCCTGGGCCGAGCGGGTGCTGCTGTCGGGGCGGGGCCTGCTGCTGGTCGACGGGGTCGACGAGCTGCTGGTACGGCACCGCCCCGCCGTACGGCAGTGGCTGTCGAGGATGCTGGCCGCCTACCCGGGCACCAGGGTCGTGGTGACCTCCAGGCCGGCCGCCGCGGAGGGCAGGTGGCTGGCCGACGAGGGCTTCGCCGCCTGCCAGCTCGAACCGATGACGCCCGGCGACCTGCGGGAGCTGGTCCGGCAGTGGCATCTGGCGATGCGCGACTGCCCGAGCCTGCCGTGCGAGCCCGACGAGCTCGACGGGTACGAGGGCGCGCTGCTGGCCCGTCTGGAGAGCAACGCCCACCTGCGCGTGCTGGCCACCACCCCGCTGCTGGCCGGCATGCTGTGCGCGCTCAACCTGGACCGGCGCAAGCAGCTGCCGCGCAGCCGGATGGGCCTGTACGACGCGGTGCTCGGGATGCTGCTCGAACGCCGCGACGCCGAGCGCGGCATCACCGACGACATCGTGCTCGACCCTGAGCAGAAGGTGTGGATCCTGCGGGACCTGGCCTGGCGGCTGGTGTCGATGGGACGTTCGGAGCTGTCGAAGGCCACGGCGCTGAAGCGGGTGGGGCAGCGGCTGGGCTCCATGACGCGGATGCCGTACCGGGCCGAGGAGGTGGTCGAGCATCTGCTGCGCAGGAGCGGCGTGCTGCGCGAGCCGGTGCCGGGACGGATCGACTTCGCGCACAAGACGGTCCAGGAGTACCTGGCGGCCGGCCAGCTCGCCGACGACGAGGACGTGGAGGCGGCGGTCGAGCGCGCCCACCTCGACCAGTGGCGCGAGGTCGTGATCATGGCGGCCGGGCACGCGACCGGCCGGCTGCGCCACGAGCTGCTGGCCGGGTTGCTCGACCGGGCGGCGCGCGAGCCCCGGCACGCCAGGCGGCTGCGGCTGCTGGTCGCCTCGTGCCTGGAGACCATCCAGGAGATCCCGGTGGAGCTGCGTGACAGGGTCGAGGAGTGCCTGGCCGCGGTGATCCCGCCGCGGAACGAGGACGAGGCGCGGATGCTCGCCGCGGCGGGCGAGGAGATCCTCCGGCGCCTGCCCCGGCCCCTGGAGGGCGTGCCGGACCGGGCCGCCGCGATGGCGGTCAGGACGGCGTGGCTGGTCAACGGCCCGGCGTCGCTGGACCTGCTGGCCGCCTACGCGCCCGACGGCCGCGACTGCGTCAACGAGGCCCTCCAGGAAGGCTGGCGGTTCTACGACCCCGAGGAGTACGCGCGCAGGGTACTGGCGCTGGCCCCCCGGTTGTGGCTGGGGGTCATCGGCGATCCGTGGCTGTTGCCCGGCCTGAGACATCTGGACGTGCAGGACAGCCTGCTGATCACGGCGCCGGTCACGGATCTGGGCTTCCTCGACGGCCTGCGGGAGCTGCGGAGCCTGCAGCTCTACGAGCTGGGCACGGCCGAGCTCGACCCGTTGCGCCGGCTGCCGCTGCTGGAGTCCCTCTTCCTCTTCTTCGAGGGCCTGCCGGCCGTCGACTTCGGCGCCTTCCCCGAGCTGGGCTCGCTGCGGGAGCTGTCGCTGTGGGGGACGGTGAGCGCCGACGGCCTCGGATTCCTCGACCGTTTCGCCGGGTTGCGCAAGCTCGGGCTCGAGGTGCCGGACGGCGGCCTGTCGTCGCTGAGCAGAGCGCTGGAGGCCCTGGCGCTCGACTGCCGCGGCCAGGCGTTCGACCCGCGGTCACTGGCCGGGGTCACCGGGCTGACCACCCTGCTGATCGAGGGCGCCGCGGACATCGCCGGCAGCGTGGCCGAGATCGCCGCGCTCTTCCCCGGCCTGCAGCAGCTCGGCCTGACGGGCACCGCGGGACCCGCCGGCCTCGACGCGCTGGAGCGGCTGCCGCTGTCGTGGCTGGAACTGGGCGGCCCCTGGGTCACCGACCTGGACTGGCTCCCGGACGGACCCAGCGACCTCACGGTCCTGCGGCTCATCGGCACCGCCGTGGCCGACCTGAGGCCACTGGCCGGGACGGACCGGCTGACGCTCCTCTACCTCGAACGCTGCGACCAGGTGAAGGACCTCAGCCCGCTCGCGCGGCTGACCGGGCTGGAGACCCTCCACCTGCGCGACATGCCCGACACCCTCGACCTCGCGCCGCTGGCCGGCCTGGACCACCTGACCGTGCACCGGACCTAGACTCGCCCCATGGAGCTGATGATCTATCCGGACGGCCCCGTCACCGAGGTCGCCGACGAGGCGGAGGCGCTGGCCAGCGGCCTGGAAGGCCAGCTCGTCCTCGACCGCACGCGCTTCCTGCGCCGCGACGTCAGGGGCGACGCCGTCGCCTTCGTCCAGCGCCCGCCGATCGCCGCGGCGCTCGACCTGCTCCCCCACCCCGAGGGCGGCTGGTACCGGCAGACCTGGAAGAGCGCCGTCACCTTCGAACCCGAGGGCTACGACGGGCCGCGGGCCAGCGCGACCGGCATCTACTTCCTCCTCCAGCCGGGCGAGGAGTCGGTGCCGCACATGGTCAGGTCCGACGAGATCTGGCTGTGGCACCGGGGCGGCCCGCTCGCCCTGACCATCGGCGACGAGCAGGTCCTGCTCGGCCCGGCCGTCGAGGAGGGACAAGTCCCGCAGGCCAGGGTGCCCGCCGGGGTGTGGCAGGCCGCGCGTCCCGCGGGTGACGAGGAGGTGCTGGTGAGCTGCGTCGTCTCCCCCGGATTCGAGTTCGCGGATTTCACCGCCTGAAGGCGGTGTTTCCCGCAAGTCGTGCGGAATGATTGGCTTGCGGCAGGAAGAACCACAAGGAGGTCACCGGTGACCCGTCAGATCGTCTCCGTCGTCGGCGGCAAGGAAGCCGCCGCCACCACCACCTACGACTCGACGAACCCCGCCGACACCGCCCAGGTCGTCGCGCGCGTGGGCCTCGCGGACGCGGCCGCCTTCGCCGCGGCCTGCCGTACCGCCAAGGAGGCGCAGCGGGAGTGGGCGCGCACGCCGGCGCCGGTCCGCGGCAGGGTGATCGCCTCGATCGGCCG
Organism: Nonomuraea sp. NPDC003727; assembly: GCF_053586935.1. Taxonomy (NCBI): domain Bacteria; kingdom Bacillati; phylum Actinomycetota; class Actinomycetes; order Streptosporangiales; family Streptosporangiaceae; genus Nonomuraea; species Nonomuraea sp. NPDC003727. The sequence goes on along the minus strand of NZ_JBSFNE010000014.1, from coordinate 42,675 downwards.
GCTGGTCGAGGCGAACGCCGAGGCGCTGGCCAGGCTGGTGACCGAGGAGATCGGCAAGCCGTACGCGGAGTCTCTCGGCGAGGTGCGCGAGATCGTCGACACCTGCGACTTCTTCCTCGGCGAGGGCCGCAGGCTGTACGGCCAGACCGTGCCGTCGGAGATGCCGGACAAGAACCTGTTCACCTTCCGCAACCCCGTCGGCGTGGCCGCGGTGATCACCGCCGGCAACTTCCCGGTGGCGGTGCCGAGCTGGTACCTGGTGCCCGCGCTGCTGTGCGGCAACGCCGTGGTGTGGAAGCCCGCCGAGTACGCCGCGGCGTCGGCGCACGCGATGTACCAGCTGTTCGCCGCCTCGGGCCTGCCCGACGGCGTGCTCAACGTGGTCTTCGCCGACGGCCGGGAGACCTTCGAGGGGCTGGAGACGGCTCTGGGCGAAGGCACGGTGCAGAAGGTCGGCTTCACCGGCTCCTCCGAGGTCGGCAGGAAGATCGGCGAGCTGTGCGGCCGTCACCTGCAGTCGCCCTGCCTGGAGCTCGGCGGCAAGAACCCCATGGTGATCATGCCGGACGCCGACCTCGACCTGGCCGTCGAGGGCGCGCTGTTCGCCGGCTTCGGTACGGCGGGCCAGCGCTGCACCAGCCTCGGCACCGCCATCGTGCACGAGTCGGTGCACGACGAGTTCGTCGAGCGCTTCGCCAGGGCGCTGGCGACGGCCGAGATCGGCGACCCGAAGGGCGAGGTGCTCGCCGGGCCGCTGCTGGACGGCAAGTTCGCCGACCGGTTCGAGGAGTTCCTGACCTGGGTGCAGCCGCACCACACGGTGCTCACCCCGCAGGGCAGGATCAGCGCCGCCAACCCGCGCGGCTCCTTCACCGGCGACGGCGGCATCTACTACCACCCGACGATCGTCGACGGGGTCAGGCCGGGCGACCGGCTGTTCATGGAGGAGACCTTCGGCCCGATCGTCGGCGTCACCACCTTCAGCACCCTCGACGAGGCGATCGAGCTGGCCAACCTGCCCGGTTACGGCCTGTCCTCCTCGATCTACACCACCGACCCGCGCAGCGCCTTCCGCTTCCGCGAGGGCATCTCGGCGGGCATGGTCAGCGTCAACAACTCCACCAGCGGCGCCGAGGCGCACCTGCCGTTCGGCGGCAACGGCAAGTCCGGCAACGGCAGCCGCCAGTCCGGGATGTGGGTGCTCGACCAGTTCACCCGCTGGCAGGCGATGAACTGGGACCACTCGGGACGGCTGCAGAAGGCCCAGATGGACGTCGCCGAGATCACCCCGGACCTGGAGTTCCGTATCTGAGTTGATCTGGGTCGAAGCTGCGTCAACCCGGGTGTGGAAAAACCACATCCGCTCCTCCGCAGGTCGGTGCCGGGCTGTGTCACGATGACGACGCCTGCGATTACGGGGAGAAACCGATGCGTGACGATCCGATGCTGCCCGCGCCTGTGGCCCGCATGCTGGAGGAGTACCGCCAGCTGCTCGCCGATCACGGAATGACATGGGGCGAACCCCCCATCGCCTATGTCAGGGTCATGAGCCAGTCGCGGTTCGTGGACGTCGGCCCCTTCTGGCGGGAGGCCCGGCGCCAGGCCAGGCAGCAGGCCCCCGGGGCCGGCCCCGCCGAGCTGCAGCGCCTGGAGTGCGAGCTCGACTACGACGAGGTGCTGCGCGGCGCGCTCGGCCCCGTCCCGCCGGAGGGGCTGGCCGTGCTGCGCCTCACACCCGACGGCCACGACCTGCGCGGCCGTACCCGGGCGGTGGTGGGCGGCACGCCGCTGCCGCTCACGCTACTGATCGACAGCGCCTGCGACCACGCGGCGTGGGTGACGGTCGGCGACCAGGAGTACGAGGTGCCCGCCAAGGGCGCGCGCCTGATCGAGCTCGACACGGCGGCCGACGTGCGCGTCGACGGCCGCGGCCTCGACCTGTCCGGCCTGACCAGGAGCGCGCCCAGGGCGGCGCTGCGGCTGCGGGCCGGCTTCCCGTGCCGGTGGAGCGTGTGGAACGCCGACGGCCAGGGCTGGTACCCGCCAGGGGTGCCGCCCAAGCGCGACTTCAACGGCGTGCCGTACTTCCACGGCGACGATCTGATGCTCTTCGTCCCGGCCGAGCCGCTGACGGTCAGGGTGACGCGGGGCATGGAGTACGGCTGGGCGGAGACCTCGCTCACCCCTCCCGAGCACATCGAGACGCTGGTCGAGCTGACCCCCAAGCGCATCTACGACGCCGCGGCCAGAGGCTGGTACGGCGGCGACCTGCACGTCCACCTCAACTACGTCGGCGACCTGGTGGCGCCGCCGCAGTGGGCGGCCGACTCCCAGCACGGCGAGGACCTCCACGTGCTGAGCCTGCTGGCCGCGAACGTCTCCGGCGAGCGGGTGCTGGACAAGGAGGCGCTGGAGCACTGGGCGGGCCAGGACCTGCCGTGGTCGGACGCCACCCACGTGGCCAGGATGGGGGTCGAGCACCGCAACGACCTGTTCGGCCACCTGCACGCCTTCGCGCCGGCGGCCCCGCCGTCGCTCTACGCCACCGGGTTCGCCGGCGCGCCCGACTGGCCGCCGACGACGGAGGCGCTGAGAGAGCTGCGCGAGCTGGGCGCGCTCGTCGGCTACGCGCACGCCTTCCGCGGGCCGACCGAGACCCCCGAGCAGCTGGTCGGCACGCCCGGCTGCACGGCCAGGATGGCGGTCGTCGACGCGGCGCTCGGCCTGGTCGACGGGTTCGAGCTGCTCCACTTCTCCTGCGCCACGGGGTCCGCGCGGGCCTACCGACGGCTGATCGGCGCGGGCAACCGGCTGGCGGCCGTCGCCGGCACCGACTCGATGCTGACCTACACCAGGCAGCGCATGGAGATGGTGGCCAGCCCCGTCGGCTGGGAGCGCACCTACGCGCGGGTCGAGGGGCCGCTGACCGCGGACTCCTACGCCGACGCCGTACGGCGGGGCCGCACGTTCGCCACCACGGGGCCCTTCCTGGAACTGCTGGTCGACGGACAGGGGCCGGGCGAGACGCTGAACCTCACGCCGGGCCGGACGGTGCGGGTGACGGCCCGGGTGATCGGCCCTGAGGTGGAACGGCTGACCGTGCTGACCGCCGACGGGGAGCTGGCCTCGACGTCGGGCTCGGAGGTGAGCGCGGAGCTGGCCGTGCAGTGGCCGACGTACGTGGTGGCCGTGGCGGAAGGAGGCGCGCATCCCCGCTCGCTCTTCACGCACGTCTACGCGCACACGAGTCCGGTGTACCTCGACGTGGAACATCGGCGGGTGGCCAGGGAGGACGACGTCATGTTCTGCCTGCGGTGGATCGAGCTGCTCGAAGAACTGGTGAGAACGGCGGCCAGATTCGACGAGCAATGGCAGATGGACGATTACCTGAAGGCGATAGAAGAGGCGCGCCGCATTTATCGGGCCCGGCTGGCCATATAGCTTTTCGGCAATCGTCTGGCCTCGCCGGCGACCAAGCGCCTCCTGGAGGAGATCATGACGTCCACCACCTGGCCCGTCTACAGCCCGTTCGCCAAGGAGCACTTCTACCGAGGCAAGGAAGTAGGCATGGAGGAGGGCAGGGCACAGGGCCGAGAGGAAGGCCGGGAAGAAGGCCGCGAAGAGGGCCGGGAAGTGGGCCGCGAGGAAGGCATGGCGCGGGGGGAAGCGCATTGTGTGCTCATGCTCCTCGAGCACCATGGCGTAGCCGTTTCCGAGGAGGTCCGTCAGCGCATCCTCAGCTGTAACGACCTGGAACAGCTCGCGCAATGGGTCCTGCGCGCGGGCGCCGTCACCACGACTGACGAGCTCTTCGGCTAATCACCTCCAACCACCTTCCACAGAGCCCATCGCTGTTTCCGGCGTTGGGCTCTTTGCTTTCCGGCAGTGTCGATTTGTTCAGCTCCCTGGAAGGATGTGTATTTCTCCGGGGAGGGAGTCGAGCCATCCGATGAGGGAGGCGCCCTGCCGTTCCATGATGCCGGGGTCGCGCAGGGCGTTGGCCAGCAGGGACATGCCCTGGTAGGCGCCCACCATCGTCAGGGCGAGGCCGTCGGGTTCGGGCAGCCCCAGGTCGCGGAACTGGCGTTCCACCCAGTCCAGGAGGAGCCGGATGACCCGCCCGGCCTCGACGTCCAGGCCGCCCTCGGCGCGCTTGTCCAGCTCGACGGCCAGCGTTCCGGTCGGGCAGCCGTAGCGGGCGGCGAGATCGCGCTGGCTGACCCATGCCGCCACCAGGCCCTTGAGCCGTTCCATGGGATCGGGAAGCTCGTCCAGCCGTCCGATGAGGATCCCCAGCTGCCGGGCGTGCTCGCCGAGCGCGGCCGCGACGAGTTCGTCCTTGGTCTTGAAGTAGTAGTACACGTTGCCGACCGGGACGTCGGCGGCTCGGGCGATGTCGGCGATGGTGGTCCGCTCGGCGCCCTGCTGATGCACGACCCGCGCGGCGGCCGCCATCAGCCGCTGCCGCTTGGCGCTCGCGGCCCGCACCCGGGAACCCTTCGAGTCAGTCACCTGACTCACTATAGGCGCCCGTGGCATGCCGCCAGTATGGGTGGACGAGACGGCGGACTTGAACCTCCAGCAGGGGGAGGCGCGAAGGTGAGGGCATGCACGACGACACGCTCTACTCGATCGGCGACCTGGCCCGGCGCACCGGGCTGACGGTCAAGACCGTCCGGTTCTACTCCGACCGGGGAATCGTGCCGCCCACTGACCGCAGCCCTGCCGGTCACCGTCTGTACGGCATCGACGCCGTCGCCCGCCTGGACCTCGTGCGCACGCTGCGCGACCTGGGGTTGGATCTGCCCACGATCCGCAGGGTCGTCGACCGGGAGGTCTCGCTTCCCGAGGTCGCCGCCATGCACGCCGAGGCGCTGGCGGTGCAGATCCGCACGCTACGGCTGCGGCGGGCGGTGCTGACGGCGGTGGCCAGGCGCGGCTCCACCCCGGAGGAGATGGATCTCATGCACAAGCTGGCCAAGCTGTCCGAGGACGAACGCCACGTCCTGATCGACGACTTCCTCGACACCGTCTTCGGCGGTCTGGAGGCCGCCGCGCCGGAGTTGGCGGGTGTCCGGCGCTCGATGACTCCCGAACTGCCCGACAACCCCGAGGCCGAGCAGGTGGAGGCGTGGGTGGAGTTGGCCGAGCTGTCCCAGGACCCGGGTTTCCGCGCCGGCATGCGCCGGATGGCCGAGGAACATGCGGCCGAGCGCGCCAACGCCGGCGGGCCGGGACCGCGCCGCGATCTCGCCGCTGTCGTCCGGGACCACATCGCGCCGGCCGTGGCGAGCGGCGTCGACCCGGCCTCCCCCGGCGCCGAGCCGATCGTCGGATCGCTCACGGCCCGCTACGCGCGCCTCCTCGGCCGGCCGGACGGGGCCGAGGTCGGGCGGCTGCTGCTGGCGCGGCTGGAGAGCATGAACGATCCTCGCCGGGAGCGATACTCGCGGCTTCTCGCGGTCGTCAACGGCTGGCCGGCGCCGGAAAGCCTGGCGCCGGTGTTCGGCTGGTGCATCCAGGCGCTGCGCGCCCGCGCGGAGCCGTAGCCGACCGCACTCCACAGGGTCGGCCTCCACCTCGATGCGCACCCGGACGAACGGGGAGCAGATCCACCTCGACGCGCGCCCGGACGAACGGCGAGCAGATCCACCTCGACGCGCGCCCGAACGAACGGCGAGCAGATCCACCTCGTGACGGGCGACGGCTTGGCGGGTTTCGTGCCACACTGCCTGCGCGGCGCCGACAGCATCAAGGGGCGAGGGGGAGTGACGCGGATGGGCTTGGCGGTCGAGAGCCGATCGTCCGACTCGCCGTACATCGAGCGGGTGTGGCGGAGCAGCAGCGACGACGTCGGCCGCATGACGTCGGTCGCGACGGCGCGCTTGGATCTGGTCTTCTGGGACCACCGCGGCCAGATCCACGTCGCGGTTCAGGGCCCGGAGTCGAAGGCGAGCACGGCCCCCGTTCCCGAGGACGCCACGTTCTTCGGGATCATCTTCTCGCTCGGCACGTCGATGCCCCATCTTCCGGTCGGCGGACTCGTCGACGGTTCGGTGGAGCTCCCCGATGCGACGCGTAGGTCGTTCCGGCTGAAGGGTTCCGCCTGGCGCCTTCCCGACTACGACAACGCCGAGGAGTTCGTCGGGCGGATGGCACGTGAGGGGGTCCTGGACCGTGACCCGATCGTCGCCGCAGTGCTTCGTGACGGGTCGCCGGAGGTGTCCGAGCGCACCGTCCAGCGGCGCTTCGTGGCGGCGACCGGGCTCACGCGCGGCGCCGTCCGGCAGATCGATCGGGCCAGGCGGGCGGCGGTCCTCATCCAGGAGGGCGTGCCGGCCCATGATGTGATCCACCGGCTCGGGTACTTCGACCAACCGCACCTGGCGCGGTCGCTGGCCCGCTATGTCGGGCGGACCGCCACGCAGTTGCGCGACCGGGACGCGCCGGAGCCGCTGTCGCTTCTGTACAAGACGTGAGCGCCGCTTCCGCCTAGTCTGCCGGTCGCGGGCCACCGTCAGAGGAGGATCGCGCGGCCGGCGTCTGCAGCCGCGACACGTGCGGCGAGCGTGCCTGCCGTACATGCGGCGTAGGTGCCTGCCGCGACATGTGCGGCGGTGCCTGCCGTGGCGCCCTCCTCGTCACCCACGACGACCGAGGAGCAGAGCATATGGGCAGGATCGTTTCGAACTTCTTCATTTCCCTGGACGGCGTGGTCGAGTCGCCGGACCAGTGGCACTTCCCGTACTGGAACGACGAGATGGGCGCCGCGGTCGAAGCGGGCATGCAGCGCGCGGCGGCGTTCCTGATGGGCCGCAGGCTGTACGAAGAGTGGTCCGCGTACTGGACGACGACGGACAACGACCAGGACGCCGCCGCGTTCTTCAACAACGTGCGCAAGTACGTCGTGTCGAACACCCTGGAGAAGGCGGACTGGAACAACACCACCGTCGTCTCCGGTGACGTGGTGGCCGCGCTGCGCGAGGTCAAGGAGCGGACGGACGGCGACATCCAGATGTCCGGCTCGGCGACGACCGTGCGGTGGCTGCTGGCCAACGGGTTGCTCGACGAGCTGAACCTGCTGGTCCACCCGATCGCCGTCGGCCATGGCCGGCGGCTGTTCGAGGACACCCCGACCCACCGGCTGAAGCTCACCAGGTCGGAGACGTTCACGACCGGCGTGCTCAACCTGAGCTACGTTCCGGACGCCGGCTGACTCGCCGGACGCCGTCATGGTGCGGCGCGCACGGGTCCATGCTCGGCCCCTGCCAGGCCGGGCCGAGCCGGGCGGGCCTGGGCCGAACCGGCCGGGACGGGCCGAGGCCGGGGCTGGGGCTGAGGCTAGGCCGGGACGGGCCGAGACCGGGGCTGGGATGGGCTGGGGCTGAGGCTGGGGCTGGGGCTGGGCATGAGGAAAGCCCACCGCTGCCGGAACAGCGGTGGGCTTCTTCATGTTCGACGAACCAGCGCACCGATGCGCGCGGCCGATCCGAGCCGGAGTTCGGGGACCCGCCGGGCCGTCAGACCCGGCCGGTCTGCCGTCAGACCTGGCCGGCCTTCTCCAGGGCGGTGCAGCAGGTGTCCACCAGCAGGCGGGTCACCACGTACGGGTCGACGTTGGCGTTCGGGCGACGGTCCTCGATGTAGCCCTTCTTGTCCACCTCGACCTGCCACGGAATGCGCACCGAGGCGCCGCGGTGCGAGACGCCGTAGGTGTACTTGTTCCACGGCGCGGTCTCGTGGTGGCCGGTCAGGCGGGACTCGATGCCGGAGCCGTACTGGGTGACGTGCTCCATCGGCTTGTCGCCCTCGCCGAGCGCCTCGCAGGCGGTGATGATGGCGTCGTAGCCTTCGCGCATCGCCTTGGTGGAGAAGTTGGTGTGGGCGCCGGCGCCGTTCCAGTCGCCGCGGGCGGGCTTGGCGTCGAGCGTGGCCTCCACGCCGAACTCCTCGGCGGTGCGGTAGAGCAGCCAGCGGGCGATCCACAGGTGGTCGGAGACCTCGAGCGGGCCGGCCGGGCCTACCTGGAACTCCCACTGGCCGGGCATGACCTCGGCGTTGATGCCGGAGATGAGCAGGCCGGCGGCCAGGCAGCGGTCGAGGTGCAGCTCGACGATCTCGCGTCCGAAGATCACGTCAGCGCCGACGCCACAGTAGTAGGGGCCCTGCGGGGCGGGGAAGCCACCCTCGGGGAAGCCGAGCGGGCGCGAGCCCTTGAAGAAGGTGTACTCCTGCTCGATGCCGAACCACGACTCCTGCTCGGCGAAACGCTCGGCGATCGGGCGGAGTCGCGCACGGGTGTTGCTGGCGTGCGATTCGCCGTCGGTCTCCTCGACCTCGCACAGGACCAGGATGTTGTCACCGCCGCGGATCGGGTCGGGGCAGGTGAAGACGGGGCGGAGCACACGGTCGGAGGAGTGGCCCACGGCCTGGTTCGTGCTGGAGCCGTCGAAGCCCCACAGCGGCGGGGTGGCGCCGTCGGCAAGGATCTTCGTCTTCGAGCGGAGCAGAGCCGTGGGCTCGGTGCCGTCGATCCAGATGTACTCAGCCTTGATGCTCACGGCGGTCCTTTCGGGGTGTTTCTCAGCCACGCCGAGATTCGCAGTGCGCCGTTTCGCGGTTTTTGCCCGTATGTGAACGGCATGTTAATCGGGGCGAGTGTGAGCAAGGTCACCCGTGGACGGATCGGTCATCAACGACGGCGGAATGAGGACGATGGCGGTGGTGCCGCCGTAGGCGGAGCGCTGCAGGGTGACCTTGATGCCATGACGTACGGCCAGCCGTCCGACGACGAACAGCCCGAGCCTGTCGCTGTCGGCCAGGTCGAACTCGGGCGGGTCGGCCAGGCGCCGGTTGAGCTCGTCGCGTTCGGCGTCGGGCATGCCGAGGCCGCGGTCCTCGATCTCGACGGCGAAGCCGCGGGCCACGAGCTCGCCCGTCACGTTGACCTGGGTGTTGGGCGGGGAGAAGACGGTCGCGTTCTCGACCAGCTCGGCCAGCAGGTGGATGACGTCGGCCGCGGCGCTGCCGGTGAGGGTGCCCTCGGAGATGGGGTGGATGGTGACGCGCAGGTAGTCCTCGACCTCGGCCACCGCACCGCGCACGACGTCGAGCATCTGGACGGGGCGGCGCCACTGGCGTCCCGCGGGCGCGCCGGACAGGATCACCAGACCCTCGGCCTGGCGGCGCATGCGGGTGGTGAGGTGGTCGAGCCGGAACAGGTCACTGAGCTGGTCGGGCTCGGCGGTCTTGCGCTGCATGGCGTCGAGCTGGCCGAGCTGGCGGTGGACGAGCGACTGGTTGCGCCTGGCCAGGTTGCGAAAGACGCGGTTGAGGCCCTGGCGCAGCTCGGCCTGCCCGACGGCGGCCCTGACGGCGGTGCGGCGGACGCTTTCGAAGGCGTTGGCCAGGTCGCGCACCTCCTGGGTGGGGGTCGAGACGGAGATGGGCGAGGAGGTGTCGGCCTCGGCGGTCTGCCCGCTGCGCAGCCGTTCGACGAGCTGCGGCAGCCGTACCTCGGCCACGTCGGTGGCGGCGCCGCGCAGGCCGTCGAGCTCCTCGACCAGGCCGCGGCCCAGCCGTACCGACCAGATGACGGCGACCAGGATGGCGGCGATGCCGAGCACGCCGACGATGCCGATCCTGAGGATGATGCCGCCCGCGGCGTCGTCGGACCTGTTGGTGAGCAGCAGGACGCGGGATTCGAGCAGCTGGTCGAGCCCCGGGCCGAGGCGGGTGACGGTCTGCTGCCACGCGGTCGTGTCGCGCGGCAGCCTGGCGTCCTCGACGATCTCGTGTTCGAGTACGGCCAGCCGCTTGCTGTCGGCGCCCTCGAGCAGCCGCTCGAAGGGGCCGCGCAGCTCGGTGTCGAGCATGGCCACGCCCTCGTTCATGAGCAGCTGCCGGTTCGGCGCGAAGACCTCCATGGCCTCGTACTCGTCGTGTTCGAGCGTGCCCGACATCACCGCGCCGGAGATCATCGCGTCCTCGCGCGACATCAGGTCGCGGGCGTGGGCGATGCGCTGCAGGCCGATCGCCTGCTGGTAGAGCTGCACCCGGGGCACGGTGATGAGCTGGTCGAAGAGGCGGAAGACGGTGTCGGTGATGGCGCCGTAGGCCTGGACGGTGTCGAGCCGGTCCGACTGCTTGCCGTCGACCTTCTCGCGGAGCCTGGCCAGGCCCTGGGTGCGCTCCACGACGGCGTCGATGGCGGCGCGCACCTCCGGCGTGGTCACGGTCGAGGCGCGCTCGCCGGTGGCCGTCCCCCGGAACTGCTCGACCGCCTGGTCGGTACGGCGCCGCGCGTCGGCGAGCCGGAGCGCGTCCGGCTGTCCCGCGCTCAGGTAGACGGCCGAATCCCTGCGTTCCTGCTGGAGCGAGGTGACGAGCGTGGCGGCGGGGTCGCCGATCTCCTCGAAGACGGCCGTCGCGGCCGACAGTTCGAAGAAGTCGCCGAGCACGTGCCCCGCCACGAAGGTCCACAGGCCGACGAGGGCCACGATCGGCACGCTGAGCAGCGAGTACAGCTTGAAACGCAGACTTTGGGAGGCCATGGGTCAGGTCATTCCGGTCAGGGGCGAGCCGCCTACCACGGTCGCGACGCAGCGGCCCGCGCCGTGCTCGGCGAGGGTCCGGTAGGGGTTCGCGGTCGAAGGGTCGAGGTCGAACACCGCGAAGTCGGCGCGGTGTCCCGGGGTGAGGCTGCCGATATCGTGCTCCAGGCCCATCGCGCGGGCGCCCCCGACGGTGGCCGCCTCGATCAGCCGCTGGTCGAGGTCGCCGTCGCGGTAGCCCTGCCGTACGGCGAGCTCGCGGAGGGCGGCGACGTCGGCGAGCAGGTCGAGCGAGGGCGAGGACGACAGCGAGTCGGTGCCGACGGCGATGGGGTTGCCTTCGCGCAGCAGCGCTGCCACGTCGGGGCCCGGCAGGCCGAGCACGTGGTTGGAGCGGGGGCAGAGCGCGACGGAGGTCTCGCGTTCGCGCAGCAGCGCGCGGTCCTCGGCGGTGAGGTCCACGCCGTGCGCGATGTGGCAGGTGGGGCCGAGCAGTCCGGTGGAGTCGACGTAGGCGACGGGCGCCAGCCCCGAGCCGCCCTCGCGCAGGAGGGCGAAGTCGAGTCCGAGCTTGGTGATGTACCGCTCGAGCGCGCCCGTGCCGTGGACGGTGAACTCGCGCTCGTGGGCGGACTCGGCCAGGTGGATGTGGATCCGCAGGTCCCGCTGCCACGCCAGCGCCGCCAGGTCGGCCAGCACGCCGGTGTCGAGGGAGTAGGGGGCGTGCGGCGAGACGGCGTCGGCCTTGGCGAGCAGGTCGAGGTAGCGCTCGCGGCCGCCGTCGCGCCAGGAGGTGTCGTTGTCGCCGAGCGCCTCCAGGTAGCGCAGGCCGCCGAGCGGGGTGTCGACGAGCGCCTCCTGGTCGGTGACGATGTCGGCGACGGCGGTGGTGCCGGTGCGCAGGCACTGCCAGGCCCCGTCGGTCGCCCCGGCCGCCCAGTCCCACACGCCGTGCCGGAGGGCGGGGTTCCAGCTGCCGTCCTCGCCGCCGAAGTAGACCCGGTCGAAGACCTCGGCCCACTCCTCGAAGGAGGCGTAGACGCGGCGGCCGACCTCGGCCATGCAGGTGTACTGCAGGTGGGTGTGCGCGTTGACCAGCCCGGCGACGATGATCCCCGGGTAGTGGACCGCGCCCCCGCCGGTGTCGATCGCCTCGATCCTGCCGTCGCGCACCGCGATCCTGCCGTCGCGCACCGGCGGGCCGTCCATGGGCAGCACGAGCGGGGCGCTGAACGTGGTCACGGCACCCATACGACGTCACTCCCGAAGATCTTGTAGCTGAGCAGCGCCACGGTGAGCGCGGCGAAGGAGCCCAGCACCAGGTAGTCGGTCCTGTCGAAGGCCAGCTCGCGCATCCAGGTGCGGTGCTTGGCGCCGAACCCGCGCAGGTCCATGGCGTTGGAGGTGTCCTCGGCGTCGATGAGCGCGTTGACGGTGAGCGGGATGACGATGGGTTTGAGGGACCGGAGGCGTTTGACGGGGTTGCTGGTGCGCGGATGGTCGTAGCCGCGCACGCGCTGGGCGTCGATGATCTCCTGCATGCCGGCCGCCGTGGACGGCAGGAAGCGGAAGGTGAGGTCGACGCCGAAGGCCAGCCGCTGCGACACCTTCAACCTGGCGAAGGTGACCCCGAGATCTCCGGGCGCGACGCAGAAGGCGACCGGAAAGCCCATCATCGCCAGCGACACGAAGCGCACCAGCAGCGTCGCCGAGTACGACAGCGTGGCGGCGGTGACCGCGTTGCCGGTGATCGGCATCGTGAACAGCGTCGGCGCCCCGGTCGTCGTCTCGATCTGCAGGGCGTCGGTGAACACGCTGTTGACCAGCACGGTGATCGTCATCAGCGTGAGGACGAACGCCCAGTTGGCCCTGACCGCCCGCCACGGGATGCCCGCGCTCAGGTAGTAGGCCAGGGCCACCAGGCCGCACAGCAGGATGACCCGCAGGTCGTCGAGGCGCGCCACTGCCACGAGGTAGAACACCGGGACCAGCAGGAGCACGCGCGGATCACGGCGTCCGAGGAAGGAGTCGCCTCCCAGGTAACGTGGCGTGACGTCCATCGGCTACCTGCCGATGCGCTTGGAGATCGGTTCCCAGACCGCGTCGAGCGCGGGTGTGAGAATCAGCGCGACCAGCGTGTTGCTCAGCAGCAGCGGGCCGAAGGCGACGCTCGCCCAGGTCGCGAAGTTCATGTCCTGCAGCCACATGTCGGTGAAGGTAGTGGCGAAGGCGATGAGCATGGCGATCCAGGTGACGACGCCGACGGCCACCAGGCGGACGGCCTCCTTGCGGAGCCGGGAGGCGACGAGGGCGAACAGCACGCCCGCCAGCAGACCGGTCAGGGCGTTGGCCAGGCTCCAGTTCCAGTAGGTGAACGCGCCGTAGCCCTTGATCTGGTCGATGACGATGTTGCCGACCAGGCCGACGAAGAAACCGGCGACCGGGCCGAACCGCATGCCGAAGAACGGGACGAGCGCGAAGGCGGGTCTGATGTCGACGTTCTGGGTGCCGGGGATGGTGAAGCTGATGAGGCCGAGCACCGCGTAGAGCGCTGCGCCGACGGCCGCGAACACCACGACCCTGGAGTTGATCTCCCACAGGGGTGGGCGTGGTGATACTGCCTCTGTACTCATGGGGGGTCGAGTCCTTCCTCACTGGGGGGTCAGGCGCGCTAATTGGAAGGGGTGCGGGATGGTTCCCGTTCCGGGGAGGCGGTCGCGGACGGCTCGGACCAGGCTGGTCGCGCGCAGGCCCGATTCGGCCCACAGCTCCTCGCGGTGGGCCAGCTCGGCGGGGGGCGCGTCCGCGACGATCCGCCCCCCGTCGACGATCACGATCCGGTCGGCCGAGGTGATCGCCAGATCGACGTCGTGGGTGATGAAGTAGACGCTGCGCATGCCGCCGAGCACGCGCTCCATGAACGTCGTGGTGGTGTGCAGGTCCTGCCCGGCGGTCGGCTCGTCGAGGATGAGCGTCTCGGGCCGCATGGCCAGGGCGAGGGCGACGGTGAGGCGGCGCTGCTGGCCGTAGGACAGGGTGTGCGGCGAGCGTCGCATGATGTCGGGCTCGTGGTGCAGCAGCATGGCGGTCAGCGCCGCCTCGGCGGTCTCGGCGATCTGGTCGGCGCTCCACCCCAGGTTGCGGGGGCCGAAGGCGAGCTCCTCGGCGACGGTGGCGGAGAACAGCGCCTGGCTGGGGTTCTGGAAGACGTAGCCGAAGGTGGTGGCCAGGCTCAGCGTCGAGCGCCGGTCGACCGGTTCGCCGTCGACCAGCACCCGGCCCGCGGAGGGCTCGATCAGCCGGACGGCGGCGCGCAGCAGCGTGGACTTGCCCGCGCCGTTGCGGCCCAGCACCGCGATCCGTTCGGCCGCCCCGAGCGCCAGGTCGACCTCGCGCAGGACGGGCCGCGGGCCGTACCCGAGGGTGACCCGCTGGTAGTGCAGCCTGGCCGGGCCGCCGGGGGGCGCGGCGCGTGGCAGGGCGGGCACCTCGGGCAGCTCGTCCGCCCTGGCGACCAGCGCCTCGAAGGGGAGCTTGACGTGCGCGACGGGGGCTTCGCGCAGGAAGCCGGTCACGTCGCCGGTGTAGCGGGGCCGACCGCCCTCCAGGTAGAGCACCTGGGTGGGGCCGAACTCCAGCAGTTCCTCGACCCGGTGCTCGACCACCACGGCCGCGCCGCCGTCGTCGACGAACCGGCGCAGCTCGGTCAGCAGGTGGCGGCTGGCGGCGGGGTCGAGGTTGGCCAGGGGCTCGTCGACCACGACCACCCGTGGCCGCATGACCAGCACGCCCGCGAAGGCCACCATCTGCAGCTCGCCGCCGCTCAGCTCGTGGGTGGCGCGGCCGAGCAGGTGGGTGATGCCGACCCTGGCGGTGACCTCCTCGATGCGGGCGCGGATCTCGGCTCGGGGCAGCCCGAGGTTCTCGGGGCCGAAGGCGAGCTCGGAGAAGACGGTCGCGCCGACGATCTGCTTGTGGGGGTCCTGCAGGAGCGTGCCGACGACGGTGGACAGCTGCCGGATCGTCTGGTCGGCGACGGGCGCGCCGCCGACGTTGACCTGCCCGGTCACCTCGGCCCGGTAGGAGTGCGGGACCAGGCCGTTGACCATGCGCAGCAGCGTGCTCTTGCCGCCTCCCGAGGGGCCGCTGACCAGGGCGAAGTCGCCCGCGGCCACCTGGAGCGAGACGTCGCTGAGCACCTGCAGGCCGGTCGCGCGGTAGCGGACGGCGGCGTCGCGGATGTCGATGATCACTGGTCGAGCTCCAGTCCGAGCGCGTCGAGCTTCAGCCTGGCCACCCGCTCGTCGAGCTCGTCGGGCAGCGGGTGCAGTCCGGGTGTCAGGTCGTGGGTGAGCAGGTGGCCGACGGCGAGGGCCTGCAGCGACAGGGACAGGTCCATGATCTCGATCGGGTTGCCCTCGGCGGCCGCGCAGTTGACGCACTCGCCGTCGGCCAGCAGCCGGTAGGCGCCCGCGACGCCGGGCTCGACCTCGTCGCGCACCCCGCCGGCGACCGCCACGACCGCGCCGGCCCTGAGCGCCTCCAGGTGCTGCCGCCTGATCGTGTACGGCTCGCCGGTCGCGGAGAACACCAGGTCGGCCTCGGCGCACGCGGCGAGGAGCCGGCGCACCTCGTAGCCGTCGTGGAAGGCGCGCAGCGCGGCGAGCGCGTCGACCTCGCTCACGATCACCCGGGCGCCGAGCGCGGCCGCGTAGCGGGCGACGCCCTGGCCGACGTGGCCGTAGCCGGCGACGGCGACGGTCGCTCCGTCGAGATCGAGGCCGGTCAGGTCGAGGGCGGCCATCACGCACGACTGTCCCGTGCCGTGGACGTTGTCGAACAGGTACTTGGAGCGGGCGTCGTTGACGGCGATGACCGGGATGCGCAAGGGGGTGCGCCGCAGGGCGCGCAGCCCGCTGGTGGTCTCCTCGGCCGCGCCCTTCAGCGTGGCGAGCCGGTTCTCGGCGTGGGCCAGCGTGATGACCCGGGCGCCGTCGTCCACCAGCACGTCGAGCCGCTGGTCGAGCATCCTCCTGGCCAGCTCGTCGTCCTCGGCGCGGCCGGCGTCGGAGCGGGCCAGCACGGCGACGCCCTCGTGGACGAGCGCGGCGGCCACGTCGTCCATGGTCTCCCTGCCGGGACAGGTGACGATGACGTCGGCCCCGGCGTCCCTCAGCGTCAGGGCCAGGTTGGCGGTCTTGGGCTCCAGGACCAGGACCAGGCCGATCCGAACGCCGTGGAGGGACAGCCCCGAGCGCAGCGCGGCCATGACCGGCATGAACCGGCGTGCCCACGCGATCTTCTCCAGCCCCTCGGACCACCGCTCGGGGTGCCTGATGTCGGTTAACACGTCAGGTCCACCACGAACAGGCGGCCCTGCGCCAGGACCCCGTCACGCATCCGCTCGCCGTCGCCCGGCCGGGTGGTCGCCAGGATCGCGCCGGGCCGCAGCGCGGCCCGGTCGACGTCGTCGCCGATCACGAGGTCGGCCTCGGCGAGCGCGGCGCCGGGGTGGGCGCCCATGGCGCGCAGGCGGGAGGCCAGTCCTGGCACGTCGCCCACGATCGATACGCGCTTGCCCGCCATGAGGAGGTTCGTGCGCCGCAGGATGGTCTGGATGACGACCTGGGCGGCAGGTAGCGGGGTCAATGGTCTCCGTCCGAAATCGCAGGTTCCGATTAAAGGGGAGATCAGGGGCTGACGGCAAGGAAGAGAAAGGCCCCGAAAAGCACCAGGTGGACGGTTCCCTGCATGAGTGTCGCTCTTCCCGGGGCGACGGTCAGAGTTGTTATCACCACCGTCAGTGCCAGCAGCACCATCTGGAGCGGTCCAAGGCCGAGGGCGAGACTGTCGCCGGTCAGCAGCGAGACGACCGCGATCGCCGGAATGGTCAGCCCGATGCTCGCCAGAGCGGAGCCGAGCGCGAGGTTGAAGCTGTTCTGCACCCTGTTGCGGGCCGCGGCGCGCACCGCCGCCACCGTCTCGGGCAGCAGGACCAGCAAGGCGATCGCCACGCCGACCGTGGTGCGCGGCGCGCCGATCGCCGCGATGCTCTCCTCGATGGCCGGAGAGACGGTCTTGGCCAGTCCCACGACGCTGACCAGGCAGATCAACATCAGGCCGAGGCTGATCAGGGCGGTGCGCCCGGTGGGCGGGTCGGCGTGCTCCTCGGACGGGCGCACCCCGCCGCCGGTCTGGACCGGCAGGAAGTAGTCGCGGTGGCGCACGGTCTGCATGAAGACGAACACGCCGTAGAGGACCAGCGAGGCGATGCCCGCGAAGGCCAGCTGCGCGGCCGAGTACGTCGGTCCCGGCGTGGCGAGCGTGAAGTTCGGCAGGACCAGCGCGAGCGTGGCCACGGCGCTCAGCGTCGCCAGCGCGGCGGTGACGCCGTCGACCCTGAACTCCAGCACGTGGTGCTTCAGCGCGCCCACCAGCAGGCACAGGCCCATCACGCCGTTGCAGACGATCATGAAGGCGGAGAACACGGTGTCGCGCGCCAGGGACTCCGCACCCGCGCCGCCCGCGCTCATCAGGATGACGATGAGCCCCACCTCGATGACGGTGACGGCGATGGCCAGGATCAGCGTGCCGAACGGCTCCCCCACCCGGTGGGCGACGATCTCCGCGTGGTGCACGGCGGCGATCACGGCGCCGACCAGGGCCAGCGCGACCAGCGCCATGAGCAGGCCGACGGCCGGGCGGCCCCAGGCGAAGGCAAGAACGAGGAAGGCGGCGACAGGCACGATCACGGTCCAACGCAACATCATGCCGATCACCCTATCGGCTCTCTTGACGGAGTGAGCGCTCACTCCGTACCGTGGGCGATATGACGACAGACACACCCCGGCGCCGCGCCCCCGGCATGACCCCCGAGCGCCGTCGCGCGATGATCGTCGCCGCCGCGCTCCCCCTCGTCGCCGAGCACGGCACCGCCGTGACGACCAGCCAGATAGCCCGGGCCGCCGGCATCGGCGAGGCGACGATCTTCCGCGTGTTCGCCGACAAGGAGGAGCTGCTCGACGCCTGCATGGCCGAGGCGCTCCGCCCCGACCACGCCGTCGAGCAGATCGCCTCGATCCCGATGGACCAGCCGCTCGCCGACCGCCTCACCGAGGCCGCTGACGCGCTCGGCGCCCACCTCGCCCGCATCGGCGCCGTCGCCGGGGCGCTGATGTCCTCGGGCCACCGTCGCGGCGACGCGACCGCCGGCCGGCCCGGCGACCGCGAGCGCTCCATGGACCTCGTCAGGGCAGCGATCGCCGAACTGTTCGAGCCGGAGGCGGGCGCCCTGCGGGCGAGCGCCGACCAGGTCGCCGCCGTCTTCCTCGGCCTGCTGTTCACCGGGGCGCGGACGGGCGACGGCCCCGCCACCGCCGATCTCGTCCAGATCTTCCTCTACGGCGCGCTGCGGGAGGAGCCCTCCTGACCGTCCCCGCCGCCGGCCAGGACGCGGCCAGGTGTCCTCGCCGGCGTCGTCGCCGCTCCCCCGCTCTCCGCCGGCGCGACCGGTGACCGCACCGAGGTCACGTCCCCTCGCTGACCGAGCCGGTGCCGGACACGGTGATCACGGCCTGCGGACCCGCCTCGCCGCAGTCAGGGCCGTTGGGGAAGACGGCCTTCGGCGTGAGGGTCAGGCGCCGCTCCACGACGGTCGCTCCGGCCCGCCCCTCCAGCCGTAGCACCGCGTCCACCCGCGCCTTCGGCAGCTCCGCCAGGTCGCCGAAACCCTGCTTGCCGCCCTTGGGCCCCAGCTCGGCCGTGCAGTCCGTGCCCTCGCAGCTCTGCCGCACGATGCCGCCGGCCGGGTGGAGCTCCACCCTCGTCCGGCGGCAGGAGCCGTTCCAGCATGCCGTCAGCTCGGCCGCCGACACCCGGCCGGCGAGCGGGGCGTCGACGCGTATCGAGATCCCGGCGGGTGCGCCGACCAGCGTGCACGCCCGCTCGGCGGCGCAACCCGGCAGCGCCGTCAGGATGCCCACGGCCGCGACAAGTCTCCTCATGCACCCACTCACGTGCGCCGCGGCCGTGTGGTTCACCCCGGCCTCGTGGCCCGAGCGGAACCCGATACGGTTCTGGGTCGTGATGTCAGCGACGATCCTGGCCAACGGGCCGCGGCGGGGGCGATGAGGAGGTCGACCGCGCTCGAACGGTTCCAGCGCCCCACCCAGGTGATCGCCACCGCGTTCGGGCTCGCCGTCCTGGCGGGCACGCTGTTACTGATGCTGCCCGCGGCCACGACCACGGGCGAGCCGGCCGGCTGGGTCATCGCGGTGTTCACGGCCGCCTCGGCGGTGACCGTGACCGGCATGGCGACCGTCGACACCGAGGGGCACTGGTCGGTGTTCGGCGAGGTGGTGATCGCCGGTCTGATCCAGGTCGGCGGCCTGGGCATCATGACGCTCGCCACCATGTTCACCGTCCTGGTCTCGGGACGCCTCGGCCTGCGCGCCCGCATGCTGGCCCAGGCCGAGTCCAAGGCGCTCGGCACCGCCGACATGCGCAGAGTCGCCCGCAAGGTGCTCTTCTTCAGCCTCGGCTGTGAGGCGGTCATCGCCGTCATCCTCACCCTGCGCTTCCTCCTCGGGTACGGCGAGCCGCTGGGCAGGGCCGTCTACCTGGGTGTCTTCCACGCGATCTCCTCCTTCAACGACGCCGGGTTCGCCCTGTGGAGCGACGGCCTGACGCGCTTCGTCGGTGACCCGTGGATCTGCCTGACGATCGCCGCCGCGGTGATCGTCGGCGGGCTCGGCTACCCGGTCGTCTTCGAGCTGTTCCGCGCGTGGCGGCACCCGGGCCGGTGGACCGTGCTCACCAGGATCACCGTCTGGATGACGGTCGTCCTGCTGGCCGCCGGCACGCTGGCCTTCCTGCTGACCGAGTGGACCAACCCGCGCACGCTCGGCCCGCTCGACGAGCCGGGCAAGCTGCTGGCCGCCTTCTTCGCCGGCGTCATGCCGCGCTCGGCGGGGTTCAACACGCTCGACATCTCCCAGATGCACCCGTCGAGCTGGCTGGTGACCGAAGTCCTGATGTTCATCGGCGGCGGCAGCGCGGGCACGGCGGGCGGCATCAAGGTGACCACCTTCGGCCTGCTGGCCTTCGTCATCTGGGCCGAGTTGCGAGGGGAGTCGAGGGTGAACATCGGGCACCGCCGGCTGCCGGAGTCCGCGCAACGGCAGGCCGTGGCGATCAGCCTGATGGCGGTGGCGTTCGTGACCGTCTCCACCTACATCCTGCTGGTGATCACCCCGCACAGCCTGGACAGGGTGCTGTTCGAGGTGATCGCCGCCTTCGGCACGGCGGGCCTGTCCACCGGCATCACCGCCGACCTGCCGCCCGCGGCGCACCTGCTGCTCGTGCTGCTGATGTTCGTGGGCCGGATCGGGCCGCTCACGCTCGGCTCGGCGCTGGCCCTGAAGGAACGCTCGAGCCGGTACGAACTACCTGAGGAACGGGTCATAGTTGGTTGACATGAGAAACGACCCCGTGGTCGTCATCGGTCTCGGCAGGTTCGGGACCGCGCTCGCGCTCGAGCTCACCAGACGAGGCACCGAGGTGCTGGCCATCGACAGCCGCCCCAAGGTGGTGCAGGCCCTGGCGGGCCAGATCACCCAGATCGCCGCCGCCGACGCCACCGACCCGGAGGCGCTCACCCAGCTCGGCGTGCCCGACTTCTACCGCGCGGTGGTGGCCATCGGCGGCGACCTGGAGGCCAGCATCCTGACCACCTCGGTGCTGGTCGACATGGAGATCGAGGACATCTGGGCCAAGGCGGTGAGCAGGCAGCACGGCCAGATCCTCAGCCGGATCGGCGCCCACCGCGTGGTGCTGCCCGAACACGACATGGGCGAGCGGGTGGCGCACCTGGTCAGCGGGCGGATGCTCGACTACATGCAGGTGGACGCGGGCTTCGCGCTGGCCAAGACGCGGCCGCCGAAGGAGTACGTCGGGATACGGCTCGGCTCGTCGGGGCTGCGCAAGAAGTTCGGGGTGACCGTGGTGGCGGTCAAGAGCCCCGGCGAGGAGTTCACCTACGCCACGGCGGAGACCGAGCTCGCCTACGGGGACGTCATCCTCGTCTCGGGCAGGACCGAGAACGTGGAGCGCTTCGCCGAACTCCCCTGAAACCGCAGATGTCGGAAATATCATGATCAATTGGATCATGATCTGCTAGCTTGCTCGCATGCGGGGCGGCTTGACACAACGGGGTAAAGCGTGGCGGCTGTTCGCGGCGGGGGCCGTGATCGCCGCGCTGGGATACGGCACGGTGCTGGGGGACGACGACCTGTTCCCCTTCGGGCCCATGGTGCAGTTCGCGTTCAGCATCCCGCCGGACGGCGAGATCAAGTCGCTGCACCTGCAGGCCGAGACCGTCACCGGCGCGCGGGTCGAGATCCCCATCGAGCCCTACTACGTCGGCATCCGCCGGGCCGAGCTCGAAGGCCAGCTCAGCCTCTACCTCGCCCAGCCCTCGCTGTTACAGAGCCTGGCGGACGCCCACGAGCGCATCCGCCCCAACGATCCCCGGCTCACCCGGCTCATCGTGATCACCAGGGTCGTCACGCTCGAAGACCGCCGTCCCGCGGGGACCAAGGACGTGGAGAGGGTGTCATGGGTGGTGCGCTAGAGCGGTGGTGGTTCGCTCCCGTCCCGGCGCGGCGGGTGCGGATCATGTCGCTGATCGTCTACCTGTTCCTCCCGCTGGACATGATGCTGTTCACCGGCAGCGTCTGGGGCCACGCCGAGAACCCCGCCGGGTACCGGCCCGTGCTGGTGGCCCGTCTGCTGCACCTGCCGGGCGCCTCCCCCGTGCTGGTCTACACGCTGTTCGCCGTCGTGCTGGTGGCGGCGCTGGTGGCGGCGTGGGGAAGGCTGCCGCGCGCGGCCGGATACGTCGTGGCGGCCGGCTACCTGTACTGGGCGCTGCTGGCCATGTCGTACGGCAAGGTCGACCACGACCACCTCGCGCTGGTCGTGGCCCTGTTCGTGCTGCCGACGGCCGCGCGGGCGGGTGAGGAGGCGGCCGGGTGGGCGATGCGGTGCGTCCAGATCGCGGTCGCGGCCACCTACTTCCTGTCCGCCTACGCCAAGATCAGGCACGGCGGCTGGGAGTGGCCGAACGGCGCCACCTTCCAGTGGGCGATCTCCAGGCGCGGCACGTTCTTCGGCGAGTTCGCCGCGGCCCTGCCAGGCGCGCTGCTGATCGGGCAGTGGATCGTGCTGCTGGCCGAGACGGCGTCGCCGGTCATGCTGGCGCTGCGCGGCAGGGCGCTCCACGCGGCTGTCGCCTTCTGGGGGCTGTTCCACCTGCTCACCTGGGCGGCGATCACGATCCACTTCCTGCCGCACGTCATCTGCCTGGCGGCCTTCCTACCGCTGGAGCGGGCGACGATCGGCCGGAAGCGCGCACGCGGGGCTGCCACCAGGAAGCCGGTGCCGGTTGTTGGCGACGGCACGGTAGAGCCCGTGGGCTAGCCAGCGCACCGGCGGCACCCGCAGCAGCAGGCCGAGCGGGCTCCACGGCAGTCCCGCGTCGATGAGCAGCTTGGCCACGGCCTGGGCGCCGCCGAAGACGGCGCCCCGCTCGTCCACCCACAGCAGCTCGTACTCGGCCCGCGCCTGGCTCACACCCAGCGCCCGCAGGTCCGCGAACTGCCACGGGATGATCTCCGCCTTCGTCGGCAGCAGCCGTTCGACGAACCTCACGCAGGTGGTGCAGAAGGCGCAGTCGCCGTCGAAGACGAGCAGGGATCTCATGATCCAGACTCTACGCTCCCAGCAGCTTGCGAACCCGGTCGGCCCCCACGGCCAGCAGCAGCGTCGGCAGGCGCGGCCCGGTGTCGCGGCCGACGAGCAGGGTGTAGACCAGGACGAAGAACTCCCGCTGCGCGGCCTTCAGCTCGGGGGTGGCCTTCGCGTCGGCGGGCAGCCCCGCCTGCCGCTTGGGCACGCCGTAGACCAGGTCGGTCAGCCCGTCGAGCGACCAGTGCGCGTCGAGCCCGTCGAGCAGCAGCCGCAGCGACTCGCGCTGTTCCGCACCCAGCGAGGACAGCAGCTCCTCGTCGGGCTCCGGCCTGACGGTGGTGCGCTGCTCGGCGGGCACCTGGGTGGTGACCCAGCGCTGGGCCTTGTCCAGGCGCGGCCGCACCTGGGCGAGGTCGGTGATCGGCGCGGCCGGGTCGAGCTCGCGCAGGATGCGCAGCGTCTGCTCCTCGTCGCCGGTGGTCACGTCGACGATGGAGGCCAGCATCCGGTACGGCACGCGCCGCTCGGTGGCGGCCAGCGGCTGCTCGGCCGTCCGCACCGCCCTGGCGTGGGCGAGCTGGTCGGCGGGCAGCGCCTGCCCCTCGCTCACCTTGCGCTCCAGGGCGTCCCACTCGTCGTAGAGGCGCTGGATCTCCTGGTCGAAGGCGACCTTGAAGGACTGGGCGGGCTTGCGGCGGGCGTACATCCAGCGCAGCAGCGGCGCCTCCATGATCTCCAGCGCGTCGGCCGCGGTCGGCACGCCGCCCTTGGA
This sequence comes from Nonomuraea sp. NPDC003727, assembly GCF_053586935.1. NCBI lineage: Bacteria > Bacillati > Actinomycetota > Actinomycetes > Streptosporangiales > Streptosporangiaceae > Nonomuraea > Nonomuraea sp. NPDC003727. The sequence goes on along the minus strand of NZ_JBSFNE010000014.1, from coordinate 19,602 downwards.
GCTGCTCATCTTCGCCATGCCGCTGATGCCGACGAAGGCGTAGCGCGGGCCGATGGGCTGCACGCCGTCGAAGATCTCGCCGACCAGGTGGCCGCCGACCTCGAAGGACGAGCCGGGCGAGGTGTGGTCGACGCCCGAGGGCTCGAAGACGACGCCCTCGTAGGCCCAGCGCATCGGCCAGTCGACCTTCCACACCAGCTTGCCGCGGTCGTGGGTGGCCAGCCGTACGGTCTCGCCGAAGCCGCACTCGCAGGTGTAGGCCAGCTCGGTCGTCTCGTCGTCGTAGCCGGTGACGGTGGTCAGGTCGCGCCCGCACAGCGTGCAGTAGGGCTTGTACGGGTAGTAGCCCGCCTCCTCCTCGGCCGCGCCGGAGCCTTCGAGCGCGGCGGCCTCGTCGGCGTCCTTGGCCTTCGGCTTGGCCTTGGTGCGGTAGCGGGCCAGGACGGCGTCGATGCGGTCACGCTCGCGCATCGCGTGGAGGATCTGCTCGCGGTAGGCGCCCGAGGTGTACTGCTTGGTCTGGCTGATGCCGCGGTAGGTGACGCCCAGCCTGGCCAACGCGGAGATCATCGGGGTCTTGAAGTGCTCGGCCCAGTTGGGGTAGGCGCTGCCGGGCGGGGCGGGCACCGAGGTGAGCGGCTTGCCGATGTGCTCGGCCCACGACGGGTCGATGCCCGCGGGCACCTTCCTGAAGCGGTCGTAGTCGTCCCAGGACAGCAGGTGGACGCAGTCGAGGCCGCGCCGCCTGATCTCGTCGGCCACCAGGTGCGGGGTCATGACCTCGCGCAGGTTGCCCAGGTGGATCGGTCCGGACGGGCTGAGCCCCGAGGCGCAGACGATCGTTTTGCCGGGCGCGCGCCGCTCCGACTCGGCGATGACGTCGTCCGCGAGTTGGGAGACCCAGTCGGTCATGGAACAGCCCTTCCATCGAAGTGTGACGCCCCATTCTGACGGAAGAATCGGCGGGTATGGACGCGACCGCGCCAGGCCGCCGGTTCCGTCCGGCCCGGCCGGCCCGCCGCGGGCCGTTCGGAGGCCGTTCGGAGACCGTTCGGAGGCCGTCGCCCTGCGGTTCGGCGCCGGGCGGCGGAGCGCACCCTCGGCGGCGGCCGCCTCGCCGGGCCCGGGTAGAAAGGTGTCCATGACCCACCTCGCGAGCTGGATGGACGCCTACATCCGGGCCTGGCACACCAACGACCCCGACGACATCGGCGCGCTGTTCGCCGACGACGCCGTCTACTTCACCGAGCCCTACGCCGAGCCGTGGCGCGGCAAGGACGCGATCGTCACGCGATGGCTCGAGCGCAAGGACACCGACGGCCCCGCGGCCTTCGAGTACGAGCCCGTCGCCGTCACCGAGGAGGTGGCCGTGGTCAAAGGCGTCACCACCTATCCCGACACCGCCTTCAGCAACCTGTGGCTGGTCAGGCTGGACGCCGGGGGCCGGTGCACGGAGTTCGTCGAGTACTGGATGGAGCAGCCCGCATGAGCCGGCCTGTCGTCTTCGACCTGGACGGCGTGCTCGTCGACTCCGAGCCGGTGTGGGAGGAGGTCCGCAGGTCCTACGTCGCCGCGCACGGCGGCACGTGGCTGCCCGAGACCCAGTCGAGGCTCATGGGCATGAGCACCGGCGAATGGGCCGCCTACCTGGCCGAGCTCGGCGTGCGGCGGTCGCCGGACGAGATCGCGGCGGGCGTGGTCGGGCTGATGGCCGAGCGGTACCGCCACGGCGTCCCCCTCATGCCCGGCGCGAAGGAGGCGGTCGCCCGCCTGGCCGAGCACCGGCCGCTGGGCCTGGCCAGCTCGTCGCCCCGCTCGCTCATCGACGTCGTCCTGGACGCCACGGGGCTCGGCGCGTTCTTCTCCGCGACCGTCTCCACCGAGGAGGTCGCGTACGGCAAGCCCGCGCCCGACGGCTACCTGGAGGCGGCGCGGCGGCTGGGCGCCGACCCGCGCGGCTGCGTGGCTGTCGAGGACTCCAGCAACGGGCTGCGCTCGGCGGCCGCGGCCGGGATGCGGGTGATCGCCGTCCCCCATCCGAGATACCCGCCCGCGCCCGACGCCCTCGAACTGGCCGCCGCGGTCGTGCCCGCTCTCGGCGATCTCACCCCCGGCCTGGTCGACCGGCTCGGCTGAGCACCCACCGGCGCGGTGGGTGCTCAGGGGCGTTCGTCGGGCCCGCGGCGGCCGTCGTAGCCGAGCAGGCGCATCGCCGTCTCCGGGTCCATGGCCGCGGCCAGCAGCTGGGCGCGGGCGTTGGCCCTGTCACGTTCCTGCTCGGCCCGCTTCTGTCCCGCGCGCACCGCCTTCAGCGCGATGAGCGCCACCCCGATGCCGACGACCACCGCCACCACGACGACGAACAGCACGAGCAGCAGGCCGGGGGACATCGCGCCGACCGCGCTGCCGGTGGCGCCGGTCGCCGCCAGCGCGCCGAACAGCGCGAGGCCGGCGAGCGTGAACAGGCTGCCCACGACCACCCACGCGGTCGCGCCCGAGCGGCGCGCGGGCGGCGGCTCGGCCGTACCGGACGAAGCGGCCAGGAAGGGAGCGGGCATCTGCGGGGCGGTCCCGAACGGCGCCGCCTGGTGACCCGGTGTGGCGGGCGCGCCGGGTTGCGGGGGCTCCCACGGGACGAACTGGGGCCGCCGGTCGTCCGGCACCAGCGCGTTGCCGGGCGAGGGGGCGGCGGCGTCGGCCGGGTCGAGCACCTGCACGTCGTAGGACGGCTCGGCGATCCCGGCCGTGACCTCCACGGCGCCGGGCAGGTCGCGCTCGACGCCGCTGTGCTCGCGGTGCGCCCTGGCCGCGTCGCGGTGGTACTCCTCGATCTCCTCGATGAGCGTCTCCGACCGGTAGACGCCGCCGTCCACCAGCGGGCCCTGCCGCCCTTCGAGCACCGCGACGACGTCCTCGCCGTTGAGCGTCTTGTGCGTCTCCAGCGCGTGGGCCAGGCACAGCACCTCGCGCCGGTGCTCGCGCAGCAGTTCCTCGGTCTTCTCCAGCAACCTGACCAGGTTGAACTCGACGCGCTCGCTGAGATGCTCGGGGACGACGCCCTCGCGCGGCGCGGGACTCTGCTCCTGCGCCCCGGGCTGGCCGCGCAGGGCCTTGCCGGCGTGGATGCCGAGCTCCTGCAGCGCGGGCAGGGAGGCGATGCCGGTGCCCATGCCCCAGTGCGACTCCATGAGCCCGACGAGATAGGTCGCCGACATGAGGTCGCCGGAGACGCCGGAGGAGTTGTCGTCGCCGAAGAACATCCGCTCGCCGGCCAGCGAGGCGAGCGAGACCATGATGTCGGCCTCGTGCTCGGACTTCCACCGGGTGAACTGGTCCTCGGGCTTGATCGAGGCGACCATGCCCAGGTAGTCGGCGCCCTTCTCGATGGTGGCGATGTCGATCTCGAGGTGGTAGCGGGTGCGGTAGGCGATCACCGCGTGGCAGGCCTCGTGGACGGCGACCGCGTGCCGTTCCCGCTCGATGTACTCGACGTCCTCGGGCGGGCCGAGCTGCTTGAGCCGCTTGGCGCGCAGCACGTCCGACCAGGTGATGGTCTCGCGGCCGTCGCGGATGGTGGTGATGAGCGCCTCGTTGACCAGGTCCTTGATCGTGGCGCCGGTGGCGTAGGGGGTGATCGTGGCCAGCTTGTCGATCTGCTCGTCGGTCAGCTCGTGCTGGACCTTGGCGAAGTAGCCCTGGTAGGTGCGGACCCTGCCCGCCTTGGACGGGTAGCCGACCTTGTAGATGCGGTCGATACGGCCCGGCCGCAGCAGCGCGTCGTCGAGGGCGTCCGGCATGTTGGTCGCCATCATGACCAGGATGCGGTACTTCGGCGGCGGCTTGGGGCGCATGCCGAGGGCGCGCCGTACGAGCCGGTTGAACAGGCCGCGCGGCTTCTTCAGGCCGGACAGCTCGGTGAGCAGCGCCTGCAGCGTGCCCATGTCGCCGCCGCCGTTCATGCCGCCGCCCATGAAGAACCTGCTGTTCTCGGTGTCCGGCGGCGTGACCCTGGTGGACAGGATGGATCTGGACGACTCCGACAGGTAGCCGAATCCGTGGCAGCCGTCGGCGCTGAAGCCCTGCCCGGGCGGGGCCTGCCCGGCCAGGCGGCCGCGGCGGCCGAGGGAGTCGGCCTCGTCGAAGAAGACGATGACGCCGCCGTAGCGCAGGGCGAGCTTGCGCAGCTTCCTGAACAGCGACTTGACCTTCAGCACGCCGATGCCCATGAACATGTTGATGAACGCGCCCGGGTCGACGAAGACGTACGGCTTGCCCGTCTCGCCGGCCACGGCCTCGGCCATCAGCGTCTTGCCGGTTCCGGGCGGCCCCCACAGCAACAGACCGCTGGGCACGTAGCCGCCGCGCGCCTCGATGGCGTCCGGCTGCTCCAGGAAGACGATGTTCTCCTTGACGCGCTCGACCACGTGGTCCTGGCCCCACACGTCCCTGAACCTGGTCTTGATGTCGTCGGGGTAGTAGGTCTCGACGCCGCCGCGCGACAGGAACCAGAACAGTCCGACGAACTGGAAGATGACGAAGAAGAACGCGAAGGCCAGCTGGGCGACGTACGGCAGCGCCTGGAAGGCCAGCGCCGGAGCCTGGAACAGGGCCAGGAAGGGGCTGCGGTCGAGCACCGCGCCCAGGACCAGAGCCAGCACGGTGACCCAGAACAGGATCTTGATGATCCTGGCGAGCCTGAACCTCGTCCAGTCGCTGAACCGGCGGTGCGTCCACCGTTCGAAGCCGCCGAAGACGCCCTTGCTCCAGAAGCGGTGGTAGCCGGGGGAGCGCTCGCTGACGAAGAAGTGCACCTGCCGGACGAGTTCGGCGGCCAGCAGGTAGAAGATCCACGGATGGTTGTCCCCGATACGCTGTAATGCGTCGGTGAAGGGCATGATGCCCTCGTAGTCGGCCATCTCCTTCCAGGCGAGCACGAGGAAGGCCAGGCCCAGGCCGAGCATGAACTTGCTGCGATCCCAGAAGGCCATCCGCTTGCGGGTCACGGAGTCGGGATCGTTGGGGCCGCTGCCGGGAGCGCGCAGTCCCTCAGGGTGGGTCGTGGTCACGGTCGCTCCCTCATCCTGGCATCTTGAGCAGCTTGAAGGACTCGGCGATGTTGTCGAACTCGGCGACCCTCTTGCTGAAGCACGCGGCCGTGCAGCGGATCAGCAGCACCGAGACGGTCCCGCCCGTCCGGTCGAGGTAGGCGGTCTGGTCGAAGGTCTGGACGGTGTCGCCGATCAGGTAGTTGAACCGCACGCGCACGCCTCTCGCGCCGTCGCTGAGCACGATCGGCTGGTCGGTGAGCAGCTCGAACCGCGCGAGGGTGGGCTGCTGGCCCGTCTCCATGAGGCGCTGGGTGTAGGCCTGCCGCATCTCCTCCGTCACGGGAAGGATGAAGTCGCGCATCGTGTTGAGCGAGACCACGTTCCGCTGCGGTTCGGTCAGCCGGTGGACGGTGGAGTAGACGAACGGGTCCTGGGAACCCAGCAGGTGGTCCACGGCCGGTTCGGGGGCCTGGTCGAAGGCGGTCGACCAGACCAGCTGCTTGCGCAGTTTCGCCGTCTCGGACTCGGGATGGTCGCCGCTGAGCAGGAGATCGATCTTCGTGGAGTCGATCTTCGAGAACGAGGAGGGCACCTTGAAGTAGGTGGTGCCTTCCCTGTCGCGCACGTAGGTGTACTCCGCCTGACCGCAGGCGGCGACTCCGGCCGTCAGCACGGCCGTGACCGTGGCCGTGCTGACGGCCGCTTTCATCCAAGCCCGTGTCTTTTTCACCAGGGCTTACCTCCGCGTTACCCGCCAACGCCTTGGTTGTGCCCGTTTTTGGCGGCTAATCTCCTCTTCCGGCCCCAGAAGTCTTGACCAAAGCGCAGCCGACTATTGGCTGTGTTTGTTATAGATCGCTGAGACGCGCGGAGAAAGTCCGGATCAAGACCTACTCGCCCATCTCTACCCTGCTGCAACGTTTGCGCAACCAGGGAACGGCCAAGATGTCTTGCCGAAGGGCCTATCTCTTCGCGCCGGACTGGCGAAGGATAAGGAGCTTCGGACCCCCCTCCCGCCTCGCTCGGAGCGCGACATGAACGAACCGATCAACTTCGCCATGACCGTGGAGCACCTGTTCGCCGAGGTGTGGGCGCGCGAGGCGATCAGCGACCGCGACCGCCGACTGCTGCTCATCGGCCTGCTCGTCGGACAGGGGCTCGACCAGGCGGTCGAGATCCAGCTGGAGACCGCGTTGCGCACCGGCGACCTGAGCGCGGAGGAGCTGAGGGAGACGGTCGTCTTCCTGACCCACTACGCGGGATGGGCGCGCGGGGCGCGGCTCAACGCCCAGGTGGAGGACCTGATCGAGCGCGTGGTCATGGGCTGATCGTCGCCGCGGCCGTCGCGCCCAGCTCCCAGCACGCCTCCAGGTCCGCCTTGGTGACCGCGCCGATCACCACGACGGGCGCCGCGACCGGCTCCCAGCCGAGACCACGCGTGATCGACTCCACGCCGCGCACCGCCCCCGTGGCGTCGTTGTTGCCGTGCACGTACAGCCCGTACGGCAGGCGCCGCGTCTCCTCCAGGCACGGGTAGTAGATCGTGTCGAAGAAGTGCTTGAGCGCCCCGCTCATGTAGCCGATGTTGGCGGGGGTGCCGAGGATGAGCGCGTCGGCGGCGAACACGTCGGCGGCGGTGGCGTTGAGGGCGGCCCTGGTGACCACCTCGACACCCTGGATCTCGTCGGTCGTCGCGCCCTCGCGCACCTTCTCCAGCAGCTCGTGCGTGGCCGGTGAGGCGGTGTGGTGGACGATCAGCAGCCGGCTCACGACGCCGCCCGCACCTGGTAGAGCCCGCCCTGGAGGCTGAGGGCGTAGAGCTCGCCGTCGTGGCCCTGCCCGAACGACGACAGCTGCTCGACCCTGCCCACCTCGATGCCGTGCGCCGGGTCGCTCACGGGCGCGGCCTTGACCCATCCGGCGCAGAAGTCGCCGTAGAGGAAGTGGCCGGCCAGCCCGGGGATCCGGGCACCCCGGTAGACGTGGCCCGCGATGACCGAGCAGGTCCCGTCCTGCCCGAGGGGATAGGTGATGACCGGCTTGACGGCTCCGGCGGCCCGCACGCCGGTGTCGAAGGGATGCCCGCCCTCGAAGGCGTTCCAGCCGTAGTTGCGGCCGCCCTTGCCGCTCGGCTCGTGGTCGACCTCCTCCCAGGCGTTCTGGCCGACGTCGCCGATCCACAGGTCGCCGGTCCTGCTGTCGAAGCTGAAGCGCCACGGGTTGCGCAGGCCGTACGCCCAGATCTCCGGCCTGGCCCCGCCGCGGCCGGTGAACGGGTTGTCCGGGGGAACCCGGTAGGGCGTGCCGCGCGGGTCGATGCGCAGGATCTTGCCCAGCCAGGTGCCCAGGTTCTGGCCGTTGCCCTGCGGGTCTCCCCCGCCGCCGCCGTCGCCGAGGCCGATGTAGAGGTAGCCGTCGGGGCCGAAGGCGAGCTGCCCGCCGTTGTGGTTGGCGTACGGCTGGTCCTGGGTGAGCACGTCGCGCCGCCCGCCGGCCCTGCGGCCGTCGAAGGCCCACTCGGTGACGTGGGTACGGCCCGCGGCGTCGGTCCAGTCGAGGTAGAGCCACCTGCCGGTCGGATGGAAGGCCACGCCGAGCAGGCCCTGCTCGTTGCCGTCGCTGACCTCGCCGGACAGGTCGACGATCACCTGCTGGCGGCCGTCGACGAGCGCGCGCAGCCGGCCGCTCTGCTCGGCGACGTAGAGCGCCTCGTCGCCCTCGCGCACGGCGAAGGCCACGGGCTTGTCGAACCGGGCGATCTCGGCGAACTCCAGCCTCGCGGGCACCGGCCGCCCGGACGCCGCCCGGCCGGGCGCCGTGGTCGCCGCCCCCGCCGAGGGCCGGACGGGCTGTCCCGCCTCGGGGCGGGCAGGCTCCCGCCCTGCCGGCTGGGTGGCCGAGCAGGCGGTCAGCACCGCGACCAGGGCGATGGCGGCAAGCGCGGGGCGCACGCTGCCGATCCTCTCATGCGATCTCGTCACGGTGCCTGTACGCGCCGGGGCCGGGAAAGGTTCGGCGCAGGCGGCGGCCCTGCCCTGGCGCGCGTGCCCGGCCGTGCGATCGTGATCGTCGGCGCGCCGCCGGGAGCGGGCGGGGCGGGCGTTACGCTGGCCGTATGCCTACCGCACTGATCACGGGCGCGACCGCCGGCATCGGCGCGGCCTTCGCCCGCCGCCTTGCCGCCGACGGCTTCTCGCTGGTCCTGGTCTCCCGCGACGAGACCCGGCTCGCCGAGGCCGCCGAACGGCTCAAGCAGAAGTACGGCGTCGCCGTCGACGTCCTGCCCGCCGACCTGGCCACCGACGACGGGCTGGAGCGCGTCGAGGCCCGCCTGCGCGAAGGCGTCGACTGCCTGGTCAACAACGCGGGCTTCGGCCACCCCGGCCACTTCCTCGAGGTGCCGCTCGAGGACGAGGTGCGCATGCTGAAGGTGCACTGCGAGGCCGTGCTCAGGTTCACGCTCGCGGCCCTGCCGGGCATGCGGGCGCGCGGCAGGGGCGCCGTGATCAACGTCGCCTCGGTGGCGGCCTTCTTCACCCGGGGCACCTACAGCGCCTCCAAGGCGTGGGTGGTCAACTTCAGCGAGTCGACGGCCGTCGAGGTGGGCGACCCGAAGATCCGGATCATGGCGTTGTGCCCCGGCTTCGTGCGCACCGAGTTCCACCAGCGGGCCTCGATGGACGTCTCCGGCATCCCCGGCTTCCTCTGGCTGCAGGCCGACGCCGTGGTGAACGAGGCGATGCGCGACCTGGCGCTCGGCAGGACGGTCTCCATCCCCGACCCTCGCTACAAGGCGATCGTGGCGGTGGGCAGGCTCATCCCGCGCGGGCTGACCCACCGGATCTCCGCCATGATCGGCCGCAAGTAGCCCGACGCTCCCCCCGCCTCCGGAACACGGGGAGCGGACCCCGCGAAGACGATCCCCCCGCCGCGGGAGGGGGTCGCGGCGGGGGGATGCTCGGAAGAGGCGTGCTCTAGCGGTTGGCCTCGTGGCCGATCGCCAGGCCGCTCGCGGCGTCGAAGAAGTGCAGGTTGTGGGTGTCGACGACCAGCTCGATCGACTGGCCGGGACGCACGTGGCTGCGGGCGTTGACGCGGGCGGTCCACAGCGACTTGTCGCCGGACAGCGGCAGCGTGGCTTCCTCGTCGTCACCGGTGTCCTGGGCGGCCACGGTGTCCTTGTGCTCGACCGGCGGGGCGTCGATCAGGAACAGGACGTTGATCTCGGAGCCGAGCTCCTCGGTGACCTCCGCCTTGACGGGCAGGGTGGCCCAGCCGTTGGCGTGGCTGCCGGCGGCGCTGGAGTCCTCGAAGTCGGAGGGCCGGATGCCGAGGATGACCTTCTTGCCGATGTACTGGTCGAGGCCCGGCTTGTCGGAGAAGGTCGACTCGGGGATGGCCAGCTTGTAGCCGGCGAAGGCCACCGCGGCGCCGCCGTCGCGGACCAGCTCGGCGGTGACGAAGTTCATCGAGGGCGAGCCCATGAAGCCGGCGACGAACAGGTTGACGGGCTTGTCGAACAGGTTCTGCGGGGTGTCGACCTGCTGGAGCAGGCCGTCGCGCAGGACGCAGACGCGGTCGCCGAGGGTCATGGCCTCGACCTGGTCGTGCGTGACGTAGACGGTGGTGACGCCGAGGCGCTCGTGCATCTGGTTGAGCGAGGCGCGCATGGAGACGCGGAGCTTGGCGTCGAGGTTGGACAGCGGCTCGTCCATGAGGAAGGCCTGCGGCTCGCGGACGATGGCGCGGCCCATCGCGACACGCTGGCGCTGACCACCGGACAGGGCGGCCGGCTTGCGCTTGAGGTAGGTCTCGAGGCCCAGCATCTTGGCGGCCTCGTTGACGCGCTTCTGGATCTCCGGCTTGGGCATCTTGCGGAGCTTCAGACCGAAGGCGAGGTTCTCCTCGACGGTCATGTGGGGGTAGAGCGCGTAGTTCTGGAAGACCATCGCGATGTCGCGGTCCTTCGGCGGCAGGTGGTTGACCACCTTGTCGCCGATGGCGATCTCGCCGCCGCTGATGTCCTCGAGTCCGGCGATCATCCGCAGCGCGGTCGACTTGCCGCAGCCGGAGGGGCCGACCAGAACCATGAACTCCCCATCCTTGATCTCAAGGTTGAGTGCGTTCACGGCCTTCACGCCACCGGCGTAGATCTTGTCGACGTTTGTCAGAACGATGGATGCCATGACAGTCCTTCGCGCAGCGGGCCGGAACCCGGACGTATGTGGGGGACACCACTCACCGTGGATACGTTTTCATGCATCTCACCCGAAAGGGGGAACCCTGTCAAGAGACCAGGCGATGTTACCCATTCGAGCTGGAAAGCTTCCGGAATGAGTGGTGGAATCGTTTCCATGAAGCGCACCACCATCAAGGACGTGGCGGAGGCCGCCGGTGTCGGCGTGGCCACGGTCTCCCGGGTGCTGTCCGGTGGATCGGCCAGCCAGGAGACCCGCGAGCGGGTGCTCGCGGTGGCCGCGCATCTCGACTACCGCCCCAGCGCGGTGGGCCGCAACCTGCGCCAGCAGCGCGCCGGCGGCATCGGCCTGCTGGTTCCCGACCTGACCGACACCCTGTACGGCAGGCTCGCCGAGGGCGTGCTCGCCTGCGCCCGCTCGGCGGGCGAGCCCGTCGTGGTCGGCTCGACGGGCGACGACCCCGAGCAGGAGGCCGAGCTCATCGGCATGCTGCTGGAGCAGAGCGTCGACCGGGTGATCGCCGTGCCCTCGGGAGACGCCGAGGCGTGGGGCCCGGCGATCAGGGCGGGCATGACGGTGGTGTTCGTCGGCGAGCAGCCCCAGGAGGACGAGCCGTCCGACGAGCCGCTCGACGACCTGCTGATGCTCGACGGCCTGCGGACGCCGCCCCGTCCCGACAGCGCCATCCCCGCCGTCCTGGCCGACGACCGCTCCGGTGTCCGTACGGCGGTGCAGTACCTCAAGGGCCTCGGCCATCGCCGCATCGCCTACCTCGGCGGCCCTGGGCGCGCCCGCCGGGTGGCCGCCTTCCGGGAGGCGATGGGCACGCTGGCGGACGAGGAGCTGATCGTCTCCGCCGGCGGCAGCCGCGACTCGGCCTACGCCGCCGCCTCGGGGCTGCTGCAGAGCCGGGGCGACGTCACCGCGCTGGTGGCCGGCGGCAGCGCGCTGGGCGAGGCGGCCGTGCTGACCGCGCGGGAGCTCGGCCTGCGCATCCCGGGCGACCTGTCGCTGGTGATGTACGACGACGTGCCGTGGGCCGAGCTGTGCTCGCCCCCGCTGACGGTGATCGCCCAGCCGGGCCAGGATCTCGGCTACCGGGCGGCCGAGCTGGTGCTCAGGTCGGGCGCCAGGCGCCCGCGCAGCGTGCTGCTGCCCACCGAGCTCATCGTGCGTGGGAGCTGCGGGCCTCGCCGGTGAGGTACGCCCAGGCGCCCTCGTGCCGGGTGAACCTGCTGACCTCGCGCATCTCCCCCGCCCTGCCGGCCTGGCTGTAGCGGGCCCGGAACTCGACCGTCCCCTCGGTGTCGCCGGCCCCGCCGCCGCTCGTGCTCACGATCGACAGCCGCTTCCACCGCAGGTACGGCTCGAAGGTGATCTCGGCGGGCCTGGTCGACGGGTGCCAGCTGCTGAGCAGGTAGGCGGCGTCGCCCACCGCGAAGGCGCTGAAACGGGAGCGCATGAGCTGCTCGGCGGTCTCGGCCGCCGCCGCCCCGCGGTGCAGCCGCCCGCAGCAGTCCTCGTAGGCTGCGGGCAGCCCGCACGGGCAGGTCCGCCCACTCACAGGAGCTTCTCGATCGCGGCGGTGACGGCGGGGTCGGACGGCTCGGTGCGCGGCCTGAACCTGGCCACCACCGTCCCCTCGCGGTCGACGAGGAACTTCTCGAAGTTCCACTGGATGTCGCCGGCCTCGCCGTCGGCGTCGGGCGTGGCGGTGAGCGGGCCGTAGAGCGGGTGCCGGTCGGCGCCGTTGACGTCGGCCTTCTCCAGCAGCGGGAAGTCGACGCCGTAGGTGGTGGAGCAGAACTCCTGGATCTCCTCGGCCGTGCCGGGCTCCTGGCCCATGAACTGGTTGCACGGCACGCCGACCACGCTGAAGCCTCGCGGGCCGTACTCCTGCTGGAGCTTCACCAGGCCGGTGTACTGCGGGGTCAGGCCGCACCTGGAGGCCACGTTGACGATGAGCAGGGCCTTGTCGCCGGCCAGCTCGGCGAGCGTGGTCGGGGCGTCCGCGAGGGTGCGGACCGGGATGTCGCGGAGATTCATGATCCGACTCTACCTTCCCAAGAAATGTGACAGAGTCCACTTTTTCCCGCTAAACCCCCTGTACAGCCATAGATCACGTTCTTTACTGACGATCTACCTTTTCATGGTCAATTAGCGACAAATGGCGCGAGTGCGGCAGGGTGACGCAGTCCCCCGACCCCTTCGAAGGGAAGACCGCATGCCTACGCTCCGCCGTACCAGAGCCTTGCTCCTGACCGCCACGGTCGTGGTGTCGGGAGCGGGAACAGCGACGGCGGCGTCCGCGGACGCCGCCGCGACCGGCAGCGCCACCACCGGCGCGAGGAACAAGGCCATCGCCAGGCCCATGGTCGCGGCCAAGGGATGGCCCCGGGCCCAGTTCGGCTGCCTGGAGCGGCTGTGGGCCAGGGAGAGCGGATGGAACCACCGGGCCGGCAGCGGCTCGGGCGCCTACGGCATCCCGCAGGCGCTGCCCGGAAGGAAGATGGTCAGCGCCGGCCGGGACTGGCGCACCAACCCCAGGACGCAGATCACCTGGGGCCTGTCCTACATCAAGAAGAGGTACGGCTCGCCGTGCGCCGCCTGGTCCCACTTCCAGGGGCGGGGCTGGTACTGATCTCCGCACCCGCTGTTCGAATACGCATGGTCATCGGGCCGCCGGGCCGATCCAAGGCGAGACCGTTCAGCGGCAAAGTCCTCTTCTTCCGGCGTCTGAGATCACGCACCAGGGGCGACATGGCGTATTAGAAACCGCCTAGAGACATCGTCGCGGTGCCTTCCGGGCCGTCCAGGTCGATCGGACGGGAAAGGATCTCGGAGGCCGCGCGGGCCCGTTCTCGCCCGAGCCACGGGCGCGGATCGGCAGGACCCTTGCTTCACGAAGGTCCGCCCGCACGCGACCCGACTGCAAGGATCAAGTTGGACAGCAAACGCGTTCTCGCCATGGTGGTCGCCTCCGCGGCGTTCACCGGCGGGACATCCACGATCGCCCTGGCCGACGCCGAGTCGCCCGGGACGGTCCACCAGCGGACCTGGACGGTCGCGGTCCAGCCCCACGTGATCCATCACGCCACGTGGACGACCAAGGCCGAGCCGAAGGCGCGGCCCGCGCTGCCCGGCAGGAACACCAACAAGCGGATCGCGCTCGACCTCGTGGTACGGAGGTCGTGGTCGCTGCGGGAGTTCCAGTGCCTGGACAGCTTGTGGACCAGGGAGAGCAACTGGAACCACCGGGCACAGAACCCCAGCTCAGGGGCTTACGGCATTCCGCAGGCACTGCCGGCGGTGAAGATGTCGGGCGCCGGAAGCGACTGGCGGCACAATCCCGCCACCCAGATCCGCTGGGGCCTGCAGTACATCAAGGGCCGTTACGGCAAGCCGTGCGGCGCCTGGGGCCACTTCAGGTCGCACAACTGGTACTAGGGGCAGCCGCCGAGGGGAAGTGGCGCCTGCCGTGGAAGGGCATCCGGGCTCAGCCCCGGGTGCCCTTCCTTTCCAGGTGGACGGCGATGGCCTGGATGAGCAGGTCGAGGCCGAAGTCGAACTCCTCCTCGTGGTCGCACGAGCCCAGCAGCGAGGACAGCTCGCTGACCTGGGGGAACAGTTCGGGGTCCACGTCGCTGACCGGAGGGGCGCCGGGGACGGGCGCGAAGGTCGGCGTGACCCCCACCTCGCGCAGCAGCGAGCCGATCACGTAGGCGATGAACAGGCGCAGCATGCGCACCGCGTCGGCGCCGTCGAAACCCGCCTGGCGCAGCGTGGTCAGCGCCCGCTCCACGGGGAACAGCCCGGCGTTGGAGTGGAGCTGCCGGCTGACCACCAGCATGGTGGAGCGCGGGTAGTGGTGGGCGATCTGCCGGAAGGCCCTGGCCTGCATGCGCACCCTGTCGGTCCAGTGGGCGCCGGGGTCGTCGGTGAACTCGATCTGCGACAGCACCGACTCGGCGACGCCGTCGAGCAGCGAGGCCTTGTTCGGCACGTGGTTGTAGAGCGACATGACGCCGACGTTCAGGTCGGCGGCGATCCTGCGCATGGACACCGCGTCCGCGCCCTCACGCTCGATGAGGTCGATCGCGGCCGCGACGATACGCACGCGGGAGAGCGGCTCGGTGGGCATAGCTCATTCTATTGACGCACGTACACCGTACGTGCCACGCTCGAGATATACGTACGGTGTACGTCCCCCTGGAGGCCGCATGTCGACGCACGATCTCTACACGATCCCCGCAGAGCTCTCCACGTGGAACGTGGACATGGCCGGGTCCAGCCGTTTCACCTGGGAGTACGACGACGGCAGGGACCGCATGCTCGCCCTGTACCAGAAGGGCAAGGACAAACAGTGGGACTCGGTGAAGAGGATCGACTGGGACCTGGAGGTCGATCCGTACGACGTGCTCGGCATCCCGGACACCACCATCGCCATCCACGGCACGCCACTGTGGGAGCGGATGGACGACAGGACCCGCGCCGAGGTGCGCAGGCACGGCGCCGCCTGGCAGTTCTCCCAGTTCCTGCACGGCGAGCAGGGCGCGATGATCTGCTCGGCGCGCATCGTGGAGTCGGTGCCCGACCTCGACTCCAAGTTCTACGCCGCCACCCAGACGATGGACGAGGCCAGGCACGCCGAGACCTACGCGCGATTCCTGCAGGAGAAGGTGGGCCTGGCCTACCCGATCAACGAGCACCTCAAGTCGCTGCTGGACTCCACCCTGACCGACTCGCGGTGGGACATGCCGTACCTGGGGATGCAGGTGCTGATCGAGGGGCTGGCGCTGGCCGCGTTCGGCGTCATGCGCGACATCACCACCAAGCCGCTGCCCAAGCAGATCCTCGCCTACGTCATGCAGGACGAGGCCAGGCACGTGGCCTTCGGCCGGATGGCGCTGCGCGACTACTACAAGAACCTGTCGGAGAGCGAGCTGCGCGAGCGCGAGGACTTCGTCATCGAGGGCTGCTACCTCATGCGCGACCGGCTGCGCGGCAGGGAGACGTGGGAGACGCTCGGCCTGTCGCAGGCGGAGGTCGCCGAGGCGATGCGGGCCGTCGACGAGTCGGAGTACCTGCGGCTGTTCAGGTCACTGCTGTTCAGCAGGATCGTGCCGTGCGTGAAGGACATCGGCCTGTGGTCGCCGCGCCTGCAGCAGGCCTACGCCGACATGGGCGTGCTGGAGATGGCGGGGCAGTCGCTCGAGGCGCTCATGAAGCAGGACGAGGACATCGCCGACAGGCTCGACGCCGAACGCTTCGCCGCCGAGGAGGCCGAGCGCCACGCCGAGGTCGCCGAGACCATCGCCCTGGGCACGACCTCCTGACGCCTATCCGGCCGGGTGGACGCGGGCGATGACCTCCCTCAGCACCCGCACCAGGCCGTCGATGTCATCCTCCGTCGTGCGCCAGTTCACGATCGCGGGGCGGAGGGCGGTCATCCCCCGGTAGGTCGTCGTGCCCGCGTAGAAGCGGCCGTCGGCGATCAGCTCCTCGCCGATGCGGTGGTTGAGGTCGTTCAGCTCGCCCTCTGGCACGCCCGGCGGCGCGTAGCGGAAGCAGACCACGCAGAGCGTCACGGGGGCCAGCAGCTCCAGGTCGGGCGCCTTCTCCACGGCCTCTCCCAGGCGCAGGGCCAGGTCGTGATGGCGCTCGACGAGCTGCCGGTAGCCCTGCCTGCCGTAGGCCCGCAGGGTCGCCCAGATCGGGAAGGCCCGCGCCCTGCGGGAGGACTCCGGGCCGAGGTTGTTGTAGTTGACGTCGGAGGGCAGGTAGTGGGCGCCCCACGCGCCGAACGCCCTGAACATCAGGTCCTGGTCGTGGACGAAGGCGAAGCCGCTCTCGTAGGGGACGTTCAGCCACTTGTGGCCGTCGGCGGCGACGGAGTGGGCGCGTTCGACGCCCGCCACGAGGTGGCGCAGGCGCGGTGAGGCCGCGGCGAACAGCCCGAACGCGCCGTCCACGTGCAGCCACGCGCCGTACCGCTCGGCGAGGTCGGCCAGGTCGGCGATGGGGTCGAAGTCGCCGGTGTTGACCTCGCCCGCGTTGCCGACGATCACCGCGGGCCCGTCGAGCGCGGCCAGCTCCCGTTCCATGGCGGCCAGGTCGACGCGACCGGCGTCGTCGCGCGCGCACACCGTCACGCCGTCGCGGCCCACGCCGAGGATCTGCAGCGCTTTGCGGCTGCTGGGATGGATGTAGCCGCCGGCCAGCACCGGCATCCGCGGCAGCCCGGCCAGCCCTTGCGAGACGATGTCGGCGCCGTGCTGTTCGCCCCACCACTGCCGCGCGCAGGCCAGCCCGGTCAGGTTGGCGAACGTCGCGCTCGGCGTCAGCACTCCCCCGTACGGCTCCGGCAGCCCGCACAGGTCCTTCAACCACGCCAGCACCACCTTCTCCGCCCGCGCCGCCAGCGGCGAGGTCAGGTGCAGCCCGCCGGCCTGGTCGAGCAGCGAGGTCACCCAGTCGCCCGCCTGCGCCGCGGGGGTGGCGCCGCCGACGACGAAGTGGAAGAAACGCGGGCCCGAGGTCTGTGTCGACGCCCTGGTGCCCACGGCGAGCAGTTCCTCGACGGCCGCCAGCGTCCCCTCGCCCCTGTCGGGGAGGGGACCCTCGAGGAGGTCCATGAGGTGGTCGGCGGCGTGGTCGTGGACCGGGCGGTCGGTCAAGGTGCCGAGGAAGGGGCCGGCGGCACGGGCGACGAGGTCCAGGGCCGCGGGAGCGGCGTCCCGCTCGAACAGTGGATCATGCATAGCCGGATTCTGCATGACGGATCACCTCAGCGGCAGGCGCAGGACGAGCCGTGCGCCCCCGCGGCCGCTGTCGGCGACCACCAGGCTGCCGCCGTGGGCGACGGCGATGTCGCGGGCGATGGGCAGGCCGAGGCCGGTGCCGCCGATGTCGCGCGAGCGGGCGCTGTCCAGTCTGGTGAAGCGCCGGAAGACGGCCTCGCGCTGGTCGGCGGGGATGCCGGGGCCGTCGTCGCTCACCTCGACGACGGCGTCGCGGCCGTCGCGGGCCACGGTGACGTGGACGGCGCTCTCGCCGTACCTGTCGGCGTTCGACAGCAGGTTGGTCAGCAGCCTGTCCAGCCGCAGCCGGTTGCCGCGCACCATCAGGCCCGGCTCGACGGAGGTGGTGAACGGCAGGCGGGAGGGCCGCCTGCCGACCTCGTCGGCCACCAGCTTGCCCAGGTCGAGCAGCTCGTCGGGCGGGCGCACGCCCGCGTCGAGGCGCGCCAGGAGCAGCAGGTCCTGCACGATCGCCGACAGCCGCCGGGCGTCACCGAGCGCCTCGCCCAGGGTCCTGTCGGCGTCCTCTCCCTCGGGCCTGCCCTCCAGCCGGACCAGCATCGCCGTCAGCGGCGTGCGCAGCTCGTGGGAGGCGTCGGAGACGAAGCGGCGGTGCCGGCCGACCGCGTCCTCCAGCCGCTGCAGCGTGTCGTTGACGGTGATGGCCAGCTCGGCCACCTCGTCGCCGGTGCCGGGCACCGCGATGCGGTCGCTCAGGTCGGTGGCGCTGATCTGCTCCAGACCCGACCTGATGCGCTCGACGGGCGCCAGGACCCTGCCGACGCCGACCCAGGTGGCCCAGGCCATGAGCGTGAGCAGGACGGCGGCGGCAAGCGAGAGGAGCCCGGCGATCAGCGGGACGTCCAGGGCGATCGACTCCCTGACCGCCGCGTAGGCGATGACCGGGCCGTAGGGGGTGGACCGGTTGGAGGTGCCGACGACGATGAGGCACCGCTGCTCGCCACCGCACACCCGCGTCTGCACCCGGGAGTCGCCCGCCGCGGGACGCGCGGTGGTCAGCGGCGGCCGTCCCCGCAGCGCTTCGCCGGCCGCCACCACCCTGCCGTCCGCGTCCACGACCTGCAGGAGCGCCACGCCGTGCTGCGGCGGGATCGGGCCGTGGACGGGCTCGTCGTCGACCAGCAGGGTGACCTGCCTGCTGGCCTGGTCGGCGCGGTCGACCAGCTGGGCGCGCACCCGGCCGGGAAGGGCCAGGCAGAGTGCCACGACTCCGGCGAGCAGGACGACGCCGAAGCCGACCACGGTGGCGGCCGTCATGCGGGCCCTGATCGAGCGCGGGCGCAAACTGCCGAGGTGCACACTTCCACGGTCACCGACCGGCCATCAGGTGCGGGTCTCGGTGTGGCATGGAGACCGTCGCGCGCGGGTCAAAGCCACGAAAGCACGGATAGCGTGACCTCGTGGTGCATGTTCTCCTCATCGAGGACGACGCGGCGATCAGGACGGCGCTGAGAGGGCGCTGACCGAGCGCGGCCACGCGGTCTCCTCCAGCCCCACGGCCATGGGCGGGCTGCACCAGGTGATGGACAGCCGCCCCGACGTCGTGGTCCTCGATCTGGGCCTGCCCGACGTCGACGGCTGCGAGCTGCTGCGGATGCTGCGGGCGGTCAGCGCCACCCCGGTCGTGGTGGCCTCGGCCAGGGACGCCGAGTCGGAGATCGTCAAGGCGCTCAACGCGGGCGCCGACGACTACGTGATCAAACCGTTCGGCGCCGAGCAGCTGGAAGCGAGGATCAGGGCGGTGCTGCGCCGAGGAGGCGCTCCCGCCGAGGAGGATCAGGGCATCGAGGTGGGCGGCCTCCGGGTGGACGTGAGTGCGCGCGAGGCGACGCTCGACGGCGTACCGCTGGAGCTGAGCCCGAGGGAGTTCGACCTGCTGCACTACCTGGCCGCCCGGCGCGGCCGGGTCGTCACCAAGCGGGAGCTGATGGTGGAGGTGTGGCAGGTGCCGTACGGCGGGGCGGACAGGACCGTCGACGTCCACCTGTCGTGGCTGCGCCGCAAGCTCGGCGAGAGCGCCGAGCGCCCGCGCTACCTGCACACCGTGCGCGGCGTGGGGGTGAAGCTGGTGCCGCCCGAGGGGCCGTGACGCCTTAGCGGCGCCTTAACGTCGCCATGACACCGCCCTATGACCGTTCCCCGCATTCTCTGAGATGTCAGCAATAACGAGACATTCGGGGGAATGTTGATATGCGTACCTTCATCGCTGCTTCGACCGTGGCCCTGACGATCACCGCCGCCGCCGTGGCCGGAACCGTGCTCGCGGGGGCCGCCGGCGCCGCCGTTGACGGCGGACGCCACGTCGGCGGCGGCTACGTCGTCACCAGCGCCGGCGGGGCGCCGATCCGCTCCTGTCCCGCCAAGACCTGCGCGGCGGTCGACTGGATCCCCGCAGGTGGCGTCACCACGGGCACGAAGGCGGGCAACTGGCTGCACCTGGACAGCGGCGGCTGGGCCTGGCTGGTCCTGCACGACGACGGCAACCTCGTCATCTACCCCCCCGACGGCAGGCCCGTCTGGTCGCCGTGCACGGGC
>NZ_JBSFNE010000013.1:131764-292645 GCF_053586935.1 Nonomuraea sp. NPDC003727 | reverse complement strand
TCGTGCCCGTCGGGGAAGGGGAAGCGGCTGATCGGACCGTGCTCGCGCGCCTCGATCAGCTCCTTGGGCGGGTCGAAGGGACAGCCGGGCTGACGCGAGGTCGGCAGCGTTGTGACGGTGTGTTCCATGGCGTCCACCATCCCCGACCGCCCTGATACCGGGCCGTTGCCGTGCTGACACGGCGCTGACACGACACCGCATCAGACCTGATCGCCGCCGGCGGATGCTACGGCGACCCCTGTTCGCCGGTTTCGGGGTTGAGGGCGGGCGGACATGACCGGACTTCGCTGCCCTTGGCATCACGTCAGGGCGCACGCTGATCGGACGAGCAACGTGCACTCGCCCCGGACGCCGATCCCGACCGGTTCGGCGCCGCGCTCGTCGACGTCGAACGGCGCCTCGCCGGCCGCATCGACGATCTGACGGCGCGGCGCGACACGCTGCACCGGCTCGCCAACGGCGTTCGGGCCGTGCCACCCGACCGCGCCCGCGCGATCTGGGACCGGCTTCCCGGTCTCGGTGTCACCACGGAGGACATGACGATGCGCCGAGAGTCCCTGGTGCACTGTCTCGCCCAGATCGAGGGCGGACTGGTGGCCGCCCTCTTCACTGACATCCCGTACGCTCACGCCCATGCCTGTCGATCTGACCGCATGCCACTGTGTCCTCTGCAACGACCCCGGCGAGCTGGATCGTCGTGCTCAGCTGACGATCGAGAAGGTTCAGGAGCACGGCTGGCAAGTCGTGATGATTCCCCATGACGAGCACGGGCCAGGTTGGGCCTTCACCATCGGGCTGTGGCACCACTACCGCTCACCCGAGTTGGCCATGTTCGGCCTGGACATCCACGACATGCAGACCTGCCTCAACGCCCTCGGCGACAAGGTGGCCGCCGGCCTGACGCTGGAGGCTGGTCAAGAGTGGCACGACATCGTCGACCGGCACCCCGTCGCTCTCAAGGCAGTCGACCATCGCTGGCATCGAGCCTTCTTCGGCACGGCGATCGACTTCTACCAGCGGCCGCCCTTCCCGTTCCTCCAGGTCGTATGGCCTGCCCCGGATGGCACCTTCCCCTGGCAGCCGGAGGGGGACGACCGCTGCCGCGACCACCAGCCCCACCTGTGGTTGAGACCCGACGAACACCTTCCCGGCGTATGGACGCAAGACCTGTGAGCACGCGAGCCGCACCACCGACGCTTGAGGTGCCCTGCCCGGCGATCGGACACGTCGTAGGCGGCCTTCGTCCCAAGCTGCCAGGTGTCGGCGGGTCCCAGGGGTTCGGCGCCGTGCCGGTCAGGCTCCCCGCAGCCCAGCTCACGATGGCGCAGCCCTCATGAGACAGCCCAGGCCGGGGAGATCCGGACCTGGGCGTTGATCCTGTCCGTCAGGGAGCCAGGCCGTGGGCATCCATCCAGGACCGGATCGCCGACGCGATGGCCTCGGGCTGGTCCTCGGGCGTGTGGTGTCCGGCGATCGCGTCGTGCCCGGCGATCTCCAGGTTCGCCATGGTGGCCGCGCACCAGTCGAGGAGCGCGGGGCCCATCATGGTGCCAGGACCGGGCCGGAAGGTGATCAGCAGCTTCGGCACCTCGACGCTGGTGGCCAGCCACCTGTCGTAGGCCTCGACCCTGGCCACGACGTCCTCCGGCTCGCCGCCCAGAGGCATCGAACGCGGCCATCGCAGCAGCGGCAGGCGGCTTTCCCTGGTCGGGTACGGCCGGCCGTACACCTCGAGGTCCTCCGGTGACATCGCGGTGGCCATCGTGCCGGGGAGGCCCTGGAGGAGGAAGGCGTTGTCGTCGAGGATCATCTTCTCTCCCACGCCGCCGGTCTTGATGGCCCGGAACAGCTCGCGGCCGCCCTCGGGGAACTCTTCCCAGGTCATCGGCTTGACGATGGTCTCGGTGAAGGCGATGCCGCTGACCCGGCCCGGGTGGCGTGCGGCCCAGTCGAAAGCCAGCGCGCCGCCCCAGTCGTGGCCCACCAGGACCACGTCGTCCAGCGCGAGGGCGTCGAACCAGGCTTCCAGGTAGCGGGCGTGGTCGGCGAAGGTGTACTCGACGTCCGGCTTGCTGGACTCGCCCATGCCGATCAGGTCGGGGGCCAGCAGGCGTCCCGGTCCCATGGCGGGCAGGACATGGCGCCACAGGTGGGAGGAGGTCGGGTTGCCGTGCAGGAAGACGATCGGTCTCCCGGCGCCGGTCTCCCGATAGAACATTGTGGAGTCGAGGACTTGCTGGTTCGGCATCGTGCTTTCCTTCAGATGTTGAGTTGTGTCAGCCGGTGCACCGCGATCTCCAGGACGACCCTGCCGGGTGGAGCGGGTGGCGGCGAGAAGTAGCGTTCGGTGTAGCGGCGGACGGCCTCGGCCACCCGCGGCGGGTCGTCCGACACCGTGGCGGAGCCTTCGAGGGTGACCCAGCGGTAGCCGTCGACCTGGCAGAGCGCGGCCCGACCGCCGGGCCGGGCGAGCAGGTTGCGTGCCTTGCGCGTCGTCGCGACGGTCAGCACCCGGGCCAGGCCCGCGGCGGCGTCCCAGGTGAACCGGACGGCCACGACGTGCGGGGACCCGTCGGGACGCAACGTGGTGAGGGTCGCGACGTACGGCTCCGCCAGGAACGCGGCGACGCGCGGGCTCAGGGCGGCGGCCGGGGCGTTCATCGGAACGCCGCCACGTGGCGGGCCGCCCACTCGGCGAACGTGCGCGGCGCGCGACCCAGGATCCGCTCGACGTCCGGGCTGACCCGCCGCTCGGCCTCGGCCGGGTCGCCGAGGATGGCGAGCGTGCCCTCGACGACCGCCTCCGGCATGAACCGCAGCATCTGCGCCCGGGCCTCCTCGCGGGTCTGCTCCGCGAACCGCACCTTCGCGCCCAGCGCCGCGGCGATCGCCGAGGCGCGTTCCCGCGGGGTGACAGGCTCGGGTCCGGTCAACTCGTAGACACGACCGGCGTGCCCGGGCTCCCGCAGCACCACGGCCGCGACGTCGGCGATGTCGGCCGGGTCGATGGTGGGCAGTCCCACATCGGCGAAGGGGGCGGCGGCCGTGCGTTCGGCGCGGATCGGTTCGGCCCAGGCGAGGGCGTTGGAGTCGAACCCGGTCGGGCGCAGGATCGTCCACTCCAGCCCGGAGGCCCGGACCGCCTCCTCGAAGGTGACCGCATGGCGGTAGACCTGCGGCCTGGTCCCGGCGCCCTGGGAGGACAGCAGCACCACCCGGCGGATCCCGCCCGCCTTGGCCACTTCGAGGATCTCCTGCGGATCCTCGCCCGCCACCAGAAGGAACAACGCGTCGGCACCGGTGAAGGCCGCCTTCAGGCTCGCCGGGTCGGCCAGGTCGCCGGCGCTGTGCCGTACCCCTTCCGGCAGTGGCCCTGGGCGGCGGGACACCGCGGTCACCTGTTCGGCGGCGGCGGCGAGCGATCCGGTCAGCTCGCGTCCGACATTACCTGTGGCGCCAGTGACAACGATCATGGGAGGTCTCCGTGAGTGAGTTAGTTAGTTGGCTGACTGATTGGAACCGTAGCAGTCGCCGAAGGCAGGCGTCCACAGTTAGTCAGCCAACTTTTTCGGCGGCGATGTCCCCGCCGTCATGCCGCCCTTCGGGTTGGCGGCCTCGGTCATCGCCGGGGTGGGTTCGGTGGAGCCGCGCAGGTGCACGCCTCGTCGACAGCACGGGCTCGATGGGCCGGACCGCCCGCACCGCGGGATCACGTTCGGACGGGACCGCTTGGGTCTGCCTATTGACGTACGTGGTCTTCAGGCGGGCGAAGCGTAGATCACGAGATTGTCCCGGTAGTGGCCGGTTCGTCGGTCGAAAGGGCCCGCGCAGGTGATGAGTACCAGGCACGGCGGACCCGTGCGGGCGAAGACCTGTGCTGGAAGTTGCTCCTTGCGGTAGAAGCGGCGAGCGACGACGCGGTAGGAGCGGGAGCGTCCGTCGGCGGTACGCAGCAGCACCTGTTGTCCCAGCACCACTTGGGTCAACCGGAAGAAGGCCCCAGGACCTTGCCGGATGGAGTCGACATGTCCAGCGATCACTACGCGGCCCGCGCCGGATCCAGGACCGGCCCCGCCGCTCCACCAGCCCAGCACGCGCGCACTTGAGGGGACCCGCAAAGCCCCGTGCGCGTCCACACCGACCGGACGGATGTCCGCGCTGATCTGCAGGGCGGGAATGCGGAGGCGCACCGGCGGCGAACCTCCACCGCCGGCGCGCGAGCTGGACCCGGCCGCAGTCGGCGGAACGAGACCGGCCGCAGTTGACGGGACGAGACCGGCCGCGGTTGACGGGACGAGACCGGCGTTCAGTGATGAGGGTGCGGGGGTGAGGGCGCTGCCGAGCAGCACGGTGCCGCCGCAGCAGGCGAGCACCGTACCGAGCAGCGTCATCGTCGCACCCGCCTGCTTCAGCGCTGCCTCACGCGGGCACGCCTCCACACCACGATGCCGGTGAGGGCGAGCGCCAAACCGGCGGCGAGCACGCCGGCGCCGAGGCCCTGCTGTCGCATCGTCCCGGCGCCGGCCCGGCCGCCGTCGCCGGCTGGAACCGCCCGTGGTGCGCCCAGCGTCTTCTGCGCTTCGAGCAGCCGGTCCAGATGCCCTTGGATGACCGGTGTGCTGGATGAGGCGATCTCCTTGGCCTTCGCCGAGGTGCCTTCCCGTAGTTCCCGCTCGCCCAGCTGCAACGCCATCCGGTGTCCTTCGATCATCGCTTGCGTCCACGCCTGGTCGAAGGCGGCGCCGGACAGGGCTGCCAGCCGCTTGTGAGCGGCCCGCTGGTTCGCCGACGGTCGTGATGGCAGTGACACCCGCAAGGCGCGCGCGGTCTGCTTGAGCGCGGCATCGAGCCTGGTGTGGTCGGCGATGAGATCGGCTCCGATCGCCCGGACGACGTCGGCCTCGGCCTTCTCCTGCGCGGCGGTTCCGGCGGCGATCTCGGCGAGGTTTCCTTGGTGTGCCTGACGGAGAAAGAGTGTGTCCTGCTCGGGAACCTTGGCCGTCGCTGACGCCGCCAGGCCTGTGGCCAGGAGCAGCGTGGCGGCCGCGACTGCGACCGCTACGAACGGGACGCGCAGTGACATCCGAACCCCCCAACACCCGTTTTGTGGGCCTTCTGCCCGTTTTGTCTGTTCCCGGGGGTTCGGGGGCACATGTGGACCACGCCACATTCGGTGACATTTTGTGATTATCTGATTACTGATCGCATGCACGGTTTGTCCCTGCCGCGCCTCGGGCATGAGAGCCGTCCCGTTAGAAGATCGTGATCTTTTGTCGGTCACATCCGCTCGTTGTGACGGCTCATAGAAACGAACGGCACGTCCTGGACAAGAGCATGAGGGGAGAACGATGCGAAACCTGTGTGATGGCCTTTACGGCCGTCGCCCTGGTCTCGGCAGCTTCTGCCTGCGGAGGAGGTGCGGGCACCGCAGGCGATGCCGGCACCAAGCCCGTCGACAAGGCGGCCCTGATCGACGCCATGACGAATAAAGTGCCGGAGACCAAGGAGCTCCCGGCTTCGGCCCTCGACTGCATGGCCGGCGTGATGGTGAAGTACGGCGATCAGACCACCTTGCGGGACATCGTCGACGGCAAGCTGGACGTCAGCAACGACTTCAAGGCCTTCGGCGCCAAGGAGAAGCAGGTCCAAAGAGAAGTGAGCGATTGTGAATAGTGTCGTCCGGCGCTGAAAGGCTGAAGGCGCCGCCGCGCCTGATGGTCACCCGAACCTGAATCACTAGAGTCCCCTGAGCGGGGGCGCCCGGCAAGTCCCGCCCATAAATCACGATGAGACATGTCTGCGCCTCTTCTTGGGTTGCCCGGCCCTGCCGAGCCCGGGTCCGGCACCACCTCATGGAGGACGCCATCTGTCCGCGGCTCAATCGATCGCCCTCGTCGGCGGCGGCATGCGGTACGGGCGGCTCGGCAGGGCGGTGACGGGCAGAAGAAGGTTCTGGAAGTCTGTGTGCCGCTGGATGTCGAGAATGTGGTGTCGGCTTCGTCCCAGGGACACGAGTGGCCACGGTGGGCCGCGTGACGAAGAGGGAGAACCACCATGAAGTACCTGCTGCTGAAGCACTACCGAGGCGGCCCCACCCCCGCTGTCAACTGTGTGCCGATGGACCGATGGACGCCGGAGGAGGTCGACGCGCACGTGCAGTACATGAGCGACTTCGCGGCCCGCCTGGAGGAGACGGGTGAGTTCGTCGACGGACAGGCACTGGCGCCCGAGGGCGCGTTCGTGCGGTACGACGGCGAGGGGCGCCCACCGGTGACCGACGGACCGTTCGCCGAGACCAAGGACCTCATCGCCGGCTGGATGGTCATCGACGTGGAGTCCTGGGATCGCGCGGTCCAGCTGGCCGGGGAACTGTCCGCCGCTCCCGGGGCCGGCGGCGAGCCGATCCACGAGTGGCTCGAGGTCCGGCCGTTTCTCGCCGAGGCGCCCACGGTGACCGAGTGACCACGGACCAAGGACCGAGTGAGCAGAGACCGAGTGACCGAGTGAAAAAGTGAAAAAGTAAAAGAGTGAAAGAGTCGCTGCTGCGGGAGCTCGTGCCCGGGGTGATCGGTGTCCTCGTCCGGCGCGGAGCAGACTTCGCGTCGGCCGAGGACGCCGTGCAGGAGGCCCTGATCCGGGCGCTGGAAACCTGGCCGGACGATCCACCGCGCGATCCGAAGGCATGGCTCGTCGCGGTCGCGTGGCACAGGTTCCTCGACGCCGCCCGTGCCGAGGCGTCGCGGCGGGGGCGCGAACTGGCCGTGGAGGTCGAGCCGCCCGCCGGTCCGGTGCCCGCCACGGACGACACGCTGCGGCTCTACTTCCTGTGCGCGCACCCCACCCTGCCGCAGACCTCGGCCGTCGCCCTGACGCTACGCGCGGTCGGTGGCCTGACCACGCGGCAGATCGCGACGGCGTACCTCGTCCCCGAGGCGACCATGGCGCAGCGGATCAGCCGGGCCAAGCGGCGGATCGCGGGGCTGCCGCTCGACCAGCCCGGCGATCTGGGGACGGTGCTGCGCGTGCTCTACCTCGTCTTCAACGAGGGGTACAGCGGAAAGGTCGACCTGGCGGCCGAGGCGATCCGCCTCACCCGCCAGGTCGTCGCCTTGACCGACGAGCCCGAGGTCGCGGGGCTGCTCGCGCTCATGCTGCTGCACCATGCGCGCCGCGCGTCTCGCACCGGTCCGGGAGGTCGCCTGGTGCCGCTCGGTGAGCAGGACCGCTCGCGCTGGGACACCGGCCTGATCGCCGAGGGGGTGACGATTCTGCAGGCCGCGCTGGCCCGCGACCGGCTGGGCGAATACCAGGCGCAGGCCGCGATCGCCGCCCTGCACGCGGACGCCAGGACGGCAGCCGAGACGGACTGGGTGCAGATCGTGGAGTGGTACGACGAACTGCTGCTCCTCACCGGCAGCCCGGTGGTGCGGCTCAACCGCGCGGTGGCGGTCGGGGAGGCCGACGGTCCGCAGGCCGGCCTGGCGGCGCTGGCTGACGTGCGCCCCGACCTGCCGCGTTACGCCGCGGTGACGGCATACCTGCACGAACGCGCCGGGAACCTCGAGCACGCCGCCGAGCTGTATGCCGAGGCCTCCCGCGCCGCTACCAGCGTGCCGGAGCGCGACCACCTCACGCGGGAGGCGGCACGGGTGCGGCAACTGCTGCGTCCGTGAGCTTCGCCTGGGCGAGGCGACGTCCGCGAGGTCGGATGGCGTATCGAACGGCGAAGGGCCCCGTCGCCGCGGCGGTCGATGCCGCGCGGCCTAGGATCGGGCCATGCCCTTGACCGTGAACGACGTCGACCGGTTCGAGGCTTCCAGGCCGCGCCTGGAAGCCATCGCCTACCGTCTGCTCGGCTCCGCCGGGGAGGCGGAGGACGCCGTGCAGGAGACGTTCCTGCGCTGGCAGGCCGCCGACGTCGACCGTATCGAGGTCCCCGAGGCCTGGCTGACGAAGGCCCTCACCAACCTGTGCCTCAACCAGCTCACCTCCGCGCGGGCGCGCCGCGAGACCTACGTGGGCCAATGGCTTCCCGAGCCGCTGCTCGGCGGGGATTCGATGCTCGGCCCGGCCGAAACCGCCGAGCAGCGCGAATCGGTCTCGTACGCGGTCCTCACCCTCATGGAGCGCCTTTCCCCCAACGAGCGGGCGGTGTACGTGCTGCGGGAGGCCTTCGACTACCCGCACCGGGAGATCGCCGAGATCCTCGACGTCACCGAGGCCGCCAGCCAGCAGATCTTCCACCGTGCCAAGAAGCACGTCGCGGACGGCAAGGCCCGCACCGAGATCGACGAGGCCACCGCCCGGCGGATCGTCGAGGAGTTCCTGGCGGCCGCCACCAGCGGCCGGACCGAGCCGCTCGTGCGCCTGCTCACCGCGGACGCCGTCTCCGTCGGCGACGGCGGCGGGAAGGTCCCGGCCCGTGCGAAGGCGTTCGAGGGCGCAGTCGCGGTCGCGAGGTTCCTGTGGGGCCTTTTCAAACCCGGCAAGGCGAAGCGCGCCCTGGTCGGCGGCACATCCGAGATCTACGCCTGGACCGCCAACGGCGACCCCGCCGTCGTGGCCGTCGTGGGCGGCCGGGTCGTCGGCGTCATGTGTCTGGAGGTCACCGCCGAGGGCATCGCCGCATTCCGTCACCAGGTCAACCCCGACAAGCTCGAACGCGCGACCGCGCAGTGGGCGGCCACCGACCACGGGGAGCCCCTGTTCAGCGTCTGACCCGTCATGTGAGGTGTTTCACATCGCGTTCCTGTCAGGAAACGGCGGGCTGCCCGGTTCAAGGGGCGAACCCGCGTAGGACAGGAGCAAGGACATGCAGCACCGCATCGTCGTCCTCGGAGCCGGATACGCCGGAGCCGTCGCCGCCGGCCGCCTCGCCAAGCGGCTCCACCGCGAGGACGTGGCCATCACCCTCGTCAACGCCGAGCCCGACTTTGTCGAACGCGTCCGCATGCACCAGCTGGCGGCCGGCCAGGACCTCAGGCCCCGGCCGTTCAGCGAGATGTTCGCGGGCACCGGCGTCGAACTGAGGCTCGCGAAGGTCACCGGCGTCGACGTCGACCGCAAGACGGTCGCCGTCGTCGACGCGGACGGCGCCGGAGAGCTCGCCTACGACACGCTCGTCTACGCCCTCGGCAGCGGCTCGAACGCCCAGGACGTCCCTGGGACCGCCGAGCACGCCTATGAGATCGCCGGCCGTCCCGGAGCGCTCCGGCTGCGCGAGCGCCTGGCCCGCCTCGACGCCGGGCAGGCCGTGGTCGTCGTCGGCGGCGGTCTCACCGGCCTGGAGGCCGCCACCGAGATCGCCGAGGCCCGGCCGGACCTCGACGTCGCCCTCGTCGCCCGCGGCGGCCTCGGTGACTGGCTCTCGCCCAAGGGCCGCGAGCACCTGCGCAGAGTGTTCGGCAAGCTCAGGATCACCGCGCACGAGCACGCCGCCGTCACCGGCGTCGAAGCCGATCACGTCGCCACCGCCGACGGCAAGGTCATCCCGGCCGCGGTCACCGTGTGGACCACCGGCTTCGCGGTCCACCCGATCGCGCAGGCGACCGCCCTGGAGGTCACCGCCAGCGGCCAGATCGTGGTCGACGGGACGATGCGCTCGGTCTCGCACCCGGACGTCTACGCCGTGGGCGACGCGGCCATGGTGACGGGTCCCGGCGGCAAGCCGCTGCGGATGTCGTGCGCCTCGGGAACCCCGACCGCGTGGCAGGCCGCCGGCGCGATCGCGGCGCGGCTGACCGGCGGGAAGCTCCCGAACGTGCCGATCCGCTACTTCAACCAGTGCGTCTCGCTGGGCCGTCAGGAGGGCTTGATCCAGTACGTCACCGCCGACGACCGCGCCGTGCGGGCGGTCCTGACCGGACGGCTCGCCGCCGTCTACAAGGAGCTGATCTGCAAGAGCGCCGCATGGGCCGTCGCCAACCCGACGCTCCGGCTGCCGACCCGGCGCCGCCGCGTCACCCGGCAGCGGGCCGCGGCGGTCTCGGCCGTCGGGGAGACGGCGTAACCTTCGGTCCGGCCTCGCCGAGGGGCGGGCACAGGTTTCCCCTGTCTCGACGCCTGGGCGGACAGGCGGCGGCGCGGGCCGGCTCGCCTGTCCGAGCGGTCGTGCACCGCCTCACCCCATGGTTTCCAGCGTTCGGGTCGCCGCCGCGATCTGCCGATCCACCGGCTCGCCGTTCAGCAGCGCGGCGCCGACCCCCTCGACGGCGAAGGTCGCCGCCCACACGCGTGCCCTCCGGTACGTCT
The DNA here is from genome assembly GCF_053586935.1 of Nonomuraea sp. NPDC003727. Classification (NCBI taxonomy): domain Bacteria; kingdom Bacillati; phylum Actinomycetota; class Actinomycetes; order Streptosporangiales; family Streptosporangiaceae; genus Nonomuraea; species Nonomuraea sp. NPDC003727. The sequence goes on along the minus strand of NZ_JBSFNE010000013.1, from coordinate 282,394 downwards.
CGCCGTCGACGGCCGCCGCGACCGCCTCCCACCCGTGCCAGGCGAGGCAGGCGGCGTCGACCGCGGGGTCGAAGGGCGAGGCGAGGTCCCAGTCGAGGACGCCCACCACGGCGCCGTCCGGCCCCCAGTGCACGTTGTCGCCCGCCAGGTCGCCGTGGACGAGCCGGGCCGGCACCTGCCCCAGCCCGGCGGCGGCCTCGATCCTGCGCCGCGCCTCGCCGCGCACGTGACCCGGCAGCCTGGGCAGGACTTCCTCGAGGAGCAGTTCCTCCCAGCGCTCCCCTCCCGCGTAGGCGTGCGGGACGTCCAGCAGGTCCTCGACGGCGGTGACGTCGACGGCCGCGAGAGCTTCCAGGAGTCCGCGCAGCCGTACGGGATCGCCGCTGCCCTTGGGGTGCGCGGCGCCGCCGACCCAGCTCAGCGCCACGGCCGCGAGGCCGTCGACCGTCGTGACCGGACCGAGTGGCTCGGGCACGCGGAACGGGAGGCCGAGCGCGGCCAGGCGGGCCAGCAGCGCCGTACGCCTGGGCAGCTCGGCCGCGGCGCTCTCGTGGCGCGCCACCCGTACGGCCGCCACACCCGGCAGCAGCACGACGTCGTGGAACTGCCCGCCGGCCAGGACGGCGCCGTCCACGGGCGTCCCCGGCAGGACCGCCGCGGCGATCTCGATCAGCCGATCCTTCATGCGCCCGCGCCGCCGAGCCTGCCGTGCCGACAGCCGTTGTCCCGCATCCGCCCTCCCAGCCTTGCCGAAGAGTCGATCATGCAAGAAGTCGCCCAGCCGCGGCAAGGCGCGTCGCCCGGTGGGTCTCAGCCGGGACGGCCGGCGCCGTCGGCGTGCCACCCGATCCCGATCGCTAGTCCTCGGGCAGCGTCTGGCCCAGCTTGCGCAGCAGGTCGGTGAGGGTGCTTCGCTCCGAATCGGTCAGGCCGGAAAGCAGCTGGGTCTCGTGGCGCACGTGCGCCACGATGGCGTCGTCGATGACCTGCAGGCCCTGGTCGGTCAGCTTGACCAGCCGGCCGCGCGCGTCGTCCTCGGCGGCTCGGCGGGCGACCAGCCCGGCCCGCTCCAACCGGTCCACCCGCTTGGTGACGGCCCCGGAGGTGACCATGGTCGCCCCCCACAGCTCGCCGGCGGTCAGCTCGTACGGCTCGCCGGCGCGGCGCAGCGTGGCCAGCACGTCGAACTCCCCCCGGCCCAGGTCATAGCGGGCGAAGACGCGCAGCAGCCGCTCGTGGAAAGCCCAGTGCAGCCGGCTGATCCGCCCGATCACGTGCATCGGGCTGGGGTCGAGGTCAGGCCGCTCGCGGCGCCACTGCGCGACGATCCGATCCACGCCGTCAGGGTCGGTGGGCGTTGTCATGCCTTGACTATAGCTTCCCCGGAAAATAAATTATCTTCCATGGAAGATAAATGCCGCCGCAGCGGCCGGCCACTCCTCACCGCGGGTGTGACGGCGCTGGCACCGGCGATCTGGGGGAGCACCTACCTGGTGGCGACCGAGTGGTTGCCGCCGGACCGCCCGCTGCTGGCCGCCACCGTGCGGGCGCTTCCCGCGGGTCTCATCCTGATGGTCTTCGCCCGCACGCTGCCGACCGGGATCTGGCTGTGGCGCGCCCTGGTGCTCGGGACGCTCAACATCGGCGCGTTCAACTTCCTGCTGTTCGTCGCGGCCTACCACCTGCCAGGGGGTACAGCGGCGATGATCATGGCGGTGCAGCCGATGCTGGTCCTGGTCCTGGCGGCGCTCCTCATCGGGGACAGCATCCGGTACCAGCAGGTGGCAGCCTGCGTCCTGGGCGCAGGCGGCGTGGCGCTGCTGGTGTTCAAGGGAACGGCGGCAGCCGATGTCGTCGGTGTGGCGGCGGCCCTGGCCGGAGCGGCCTGCATGGCTGCCGGCATCACGCTGACCAAACTGTGGGGACGCCCGGCCGGGGTGGGGCTCCTTCCCTTCACCGGCTGGCAACTCGTCGCGGGCGGACTCGTGTTGTCGCCCTTCACGCTGGCCGTCGAAGGGCTGCCGACCACCATCAGCGGCACCAACATCATCGGGTTCGGCTATCTGATGTCCCTGGGCGCCGTCATCAGCTATGCGATCTGGTTCCGCGGGATCGAACGGTTGCCGGCCCCGGCGGTCTCCTTCCTCGCCCTGGTCAGCCCGATCGTCGCGACCCTCCTCGGATACCTGTTCCTCCGCCAGACGCTGTCGGTTCCGCAGCTGGCCGGAACCGTGGTGATCATCGCTGCCGTCCTGCTCGCGCAACCCTGGCCGGGCGACGCAGGGGGCGGCGCCCGCGTGTTTCCCCTGACAGCGACAACCCCGGTGGAAGGGAAGCGTTCATGACGGCGCGCGGGCGACATCCAGCGAAGAGATTTCGGGCGCCATCGCCGTTCATCCGGACAAACAGAGAGAAGCAATGACCACACAGACCACACACGATGAGCACCCGCACTCGGCCCTGAGGTCATGGCTGGGTGTCGCCGTCATCACGGCCAGCCTGTTCGTCTTCGTCACGACCGAGCTGATGCCCGTCGGCCTTCTTACTCCGGTGAGCGCAAGCCTGGGCATATCTGTGGGAATCGCCGGGCTGATGGTCACCTTGTACGGCATCTCGGCCGGGCTGGGCGTCCCGTTCATCGTGGCCTGGACCAGGCGGGTCAACCGGCGCGTCCTGCTGTCCGCGCTGCTGGCGGTACTGGTCCTGGGCAACCTGGTCACCGCCGTCTCGCCGAACTTTCCGCTGGTCTTGACGACGCGGCTGGTCATGGGATTCGCCAACGGGGTGTTCTGGGCCATCGGCGTGAGCATGGCGATGCGCCTCGTTCCGGGCCGCCACGCGAGCAGGGCGGCCGCGGTCGCGTTGTCCGGCATCTCGATCGCCACGGTGGTGGGCATCCCGCTGGGAACCTTCCTCGAGAGCCTCACCAGCTGGCGCACGACGTTTCTCATCTGGAGCGGCCTCGGCGCGCTGGTGTTCCTCGCGGTCGCTGCCGTCATTCCCTCGCTGCCGTCGGAGAACGCGGTCCCGGTCCGGGAGGTCTTCGGGCTCCCGCTCAAGAACACCCGGCTACGTGCGGTGATGTTCACCGTCGTGCTGTACGTGCTCGGCCACTTCGGGGCGTACACCTTTCTGCGCCCCTTCGTGGAGGACGGCTCAGCCGCCACGCCCGCCTTCATCACCGCACTGCTGGTGATCTATGGTGTCGGAGGCGCGGCCGGGAACTTCGTCGCCGGATACACCGCGACCAAGAATCTGAGGGCGAGCTTCGTCGTCGCCTGCGCGGGACTCGTGGCGTCCTTGCTGCTGTTGCTCACGATCGGTCACGTACAGGTCGGCCTGATCGTCTCGGTGGCCCTGTGGGGAGTCTCCTTCGGCGCCGTGAACCTGTGCCAGATCAACATGACGCTCGCCGCCGCGCCCGACACCTTCGAAGCGGCCATGTCACTCAACACCTTGGGATACAACACGGCCATCGCGCTCGGAGCGTTCTTCGGTGGGGTGTTCGCCGACAACGTGGGTGTCAGGAGTGCCTTCTGGTTCGGTGTGGCGCTGATGGCGGCTTCGCTGGCCGTCACCCTCGTCACTCGCCGGAAGACCTCGGCCGCCCTCCCCGAGGAGGTGATGGCCGCCGGTGGATGAGCCGGTCCCATGAGCGAGCGGGGCGCACGCCGCGACGGCGTGCGCCCAGGGGAGTGCGTTCCCCGGCTATGCGTCGCGGGAGGAGGCGGTCCGGCGGACGGCGAAGCCGGCCAGGAGGCACATGGCGCCGGCGACCGCCATGCCGGATGCAGGACCCAGCGCCGCCATCACCCCGGTGGCCGCCGCCAGGGTGAGTGTTTCCACGCTCATCCGCGCCGTGCTGAACAGTGCGGCGCCCGCACCTCCGCGCTGGGAGGGCACGTACGTCAGTGCCTGCCCGTCAGGGACGCCTTCGGTCAGGCCCAGACACAGTCCGATGACCCCGGCCGCGGCGAGAAGAGCGGCAGGATGGTCGGTGACCTGCAGGGCGAGCGCGGTGGCGGTGCAGGCCGACAGGGCGGTTGTCACCAGCGGCCGAGCCGCCCGGCGGGCGAGCCGTGCGGCGACAAGCGGCAGGACCGTGGACGGCACGGTCAGCAGGCTGAGCATGACCGCGGCCTCGCCTGGGCCCATGTCCCGGACAGCGGCGAGCTGCGGGAGCACGGTCAACCCCACCACCAGCATCCCCATGAAGGCACCCGTCGCCAGGGCGTACGCCCGGTAGGCGGGGATCCGCAACAGGTCCAGGGGGATCGCGGGATCGGACGCGCGCCGTTCCACGCGGACGAGCCCGGTGGCGGCGGCCGCCGCGACGAGGACGAGCGCGCCCGGCCCCCACCAGGGGACGCCGGTCCCCAGGCCCAGCCCGAGTGCGGTCACCGCGGCGGCGATGGTCAGCCCGAACAGGACGGCTCCGGCACGGTCGAAGTCGTCGGGCACCTCGGGGCTGCGAAGACCAGGAAGCCCGAGTGTGGTCAGGGCCGCGACGGCGGCGACGGCCGCCGGCGCGACGAAGACGAGGGGCCAGCCTCCGACGGCCGTGAGGGCCTGGGCGACGATCGGTCCCAGCGCCAGGCTGCTGCCCAGCACGGCGCCCGCGTAGCCGTACACCCGAGGACGCTCCTCCGGCGGGTAGACGGCCAGGACCATCGAGGATCCGCCGGCGGCGCACATGGCCGCCCCGACGCCGGCGACCGCGCGAAGGGCGACCAGAGACGGCAGGTCCGGGGCGAAGGCGGACAGGATCCCGGTGGCCGCGACGACGATGTTGCCGACGGCGAAGAACCGGGTGCGGGCGGTGCGATCCGCGCTCGCCCCCGCCAGCAGGAGGGCCGCGGCGAAGAGCCCGTTGTAGGCGAGGACGATCCACGGACCCAGGGCGTCCGCACCTGGGAGCCGCGCGCTCACATCGGGGGCGATCGCCGTCGCGCCGGTGATCGCGAGCGGGAAGACCGCGGTGGAGATGAGGTCGGCGACAAGGACACGCCGACGTTGACGAAGAGACAAGGCGAACACGGATGCGCTCCGGAACAAGGGAAGTCCGAGCGCCACGAAGGCGCTCCTGGCCACAGGGTCAGGAGCGACGGCGAGAACTGGGGTTTTGCGCCGTCGCTCTCAGCGACGGCGCACCTTGTCCGTTTTCGACACGGGCACACGCTAGCACCGACCTCGGGCCGAGCCACCCTCGTGCATCCGCCTACGAGACGGTGCCGTGCCGTCCTGGAGGGGGTGGCCGCCGCGCCACGGGCGCCGCCCGCCCTCTCCTCCCGTGTCCTAATTCGGTACTGGTACCGATATTCATACGGATATCTTGTCCGCCAGTTCGGATCTACTGTCAAGCCGCCGAACACCCCCCGCCCTCCACCCGGCCCGCTCAGCGAACGGGCCGGCGTGGACGGCCGCATGAAAGGACTGGCGAGTGAGACGCAGATCCGTTCTCGCGGCAGTCGCCGGGCTGGCGACCACGACTGCGCTGGTGGTCAACCCCGCCGCCGCAAGCGCGCCTCCCGGCGTGAAACCCCAGCAGAACCTGACAGCGGGCAACGATCCCGCGAGCCTGGCCGCGAAGGCGGCCGACCAGGCCGTCTCCAGCGGCCTGGACGAGTTACGCAAGGGACCTGACGAGACCTACTGGCGCCGCGCCGTGACGGCCGGCGCCAGTGGCATGTTCTACGTCTCTTACGACCGCACCTACAAGGGCCTGCCGGTCGTCGGCGGCGACGCGGTCGTCGTCACCGACTCCGAGGGGCGGGTGCGCGACACCACCGCCGCCTCGGGCCCCGCCCCCCAGAACCTGAACGTCCGGCCGCGGGTCACCGCCGAGCGGGCGATCGAGGTCTCCAGGGGGAGGCTGTCCAAGGTCGACGACAGCGAGGCGCCCCGCCTGGTCGTGCTCGCCTGGGGCGGGCAACCCAGGCTGGCGTGGGAGACCGTCGTCTCCGGCGTCGCCGACGGCAAGCCGAGCCGCCAGCACGTGTTCGTCGACGCCCGCACGGGCCGGGTCGCCGACTTCTACGACGAGGTCAAGGCCGGCACGGGCAACGGCAACTACTACTCCGGCGTGACCATCGACACCAGCCAGTCCAGCGGCACCTACCGGATGGTCGACACCTCCCGCCCCGGCATCCAGTGCGGCGGCCAGAACGGCCAGCCGTACACGGGACCCGACGACACCTGGGGCAACAACTCCGGCACCGACCTGGAGACCGCCTGCGTCGACGCGCTGTACAGCGTGCAGCGGGAATGGGACATGCTGCGTGACTGGCTCGGCCGCAACGGCATCGACGGCCAGGGTCGCGGATTCCCCGCCAGGGTCGGGCTCTCCGACGTCAACGCCTACTGGAACGGCAGCTACACCAACTTCGGCCACTCCCAGGACAACCAGCGCCAGGCGACCCCGATCGACGTCGTCGGCCACGAGTTCGGCCACGCCATCTTCCAGACCACTCCCGGCGGCGCCGGGTCCGGCAACGAGAACGGCGGCATCAACGAGGGCACCGGCGACATCTTCGGCGCCCTGACCGAGCACTACGCCAACAACGCGGGAGACCCGCCCGACTACGAGGTGGGCGAGGAGGTCAACCTGGTCGGCGACGGCCCGATCAGGTACATGTACAACCCGTCGCGCGTCGGCGACCCGAACTGCTGGTCGACCTCGATTCCCAACACCGAGGTGCACGCGGCGGCCGGCCCGCTCAACCACTGGTTCTACCTGCTGGCCGAAGGGTCGGCGCCGGGCGGCGGCAAGCCGCCCAGCCCGATCTGTTCCGGCGGGCCCTCGTCGGTGACCGGCGTCGGCGTCCAGAAGGCCGGCAAGATCTTCATGGGCGCGCTGGCCCGCAAGACCTCCTCCTGGCGGTACGCGAACGTCCGCTCCGCGTCGCTGGCCGCGGCGGCCGAGCTGTACGGCGCCAACAGCCCCGAGTGCGCCACCACCAAGGCGGCGTGGAACGCGGTGAGCGTGCCCGCGCAGGCCGGCGAGCCCACCTGCACCGGGCAGAGCCAGGACTTCTCCATCAGCACCAACCCGGGCTCCGGCACCGTCCAGGCAGGGCAGTCGGCGACCACCACCGTCGGCACCCAGACCACGGCGGGCGCCGCGCAGACGGTGAACCTGACCGCCTCCGGGCTCCCCGCCGGTGCCACGGCCACGTTCAACCCCACCTCGGTGACCAGCGGGAACTCCTCCACGCTGACGATCGCGACGACCGGTTCGACGCCGGCCGGCACCTTCACCGTGACCGTCACCGGCACCGGCCAGACGGCGACCCACACCGCCACCTACGCCCTGACCGTGGGCGGCGGCCCCAACCCGACCGACCCGCCGGACGTCAGCCTGGCCAACGTGAAGGCGCACCTGGCGCAGCTGCAGACGATCGCCACGAACAACGGCGGCAACCGCAGGTCCACCGGCCCCGGCTACACCGCCTCGGTCACCTACCTGGAGGACAAGCTGCGCGCCGCCGGGTACACGGTCGTACGGCAGAACTGCGGCTCCACCTGCAGCTCGGGAGCGGGACCCAACCTGATCGCGGACTGGCCGGGCGGTGACGCCAACCAGGTGATCATGGCAGGCGCGCACCTCGACAGCGTCTCCGCCGGACCCGGCATCAACGACAACGGCTCGGGCTCCGGCGCGCTGCTCGAGGTCGCGCTGACACTGGCCGCCAAGAACCCGACGATGGCCAAGCACGTCAGGTTCGGCTGGTGGAGCGACGAGGAGCAGGGTCTCAACGGCTCCGAGGGCTATGTCGCCTCTCTCAGCTCGGCCGAGCGCTCGAAGATCCAGGTCTACCACAACTTCGACATGGTCGGCTCGCGCAACGGCGGCTACTTCATCAACAACATCACCACCACCGCGGCCACCCACCTCAAGGCGTTCTACGACGCGCTGAACCTGCAGCCGGAGGAGAACACCGAGGGCGCCAACCGCTCCGACGACGCCTCCTTCCGCAACGCGGGCATCGCGACCTCGGGTGTGGCGGCCGGCGCCAGCAACACCAAGTCGTCGGCACAGGCCGCCAAGTGGGGCGGCACGGCAGGCCAGGCCTACGACTCCTGCTACCACGCCTCCTGCGACACCACCACCAACATCAACGACACGATCCTGGACCGGGCCGCCGACGCCTCGGCGTACGCCATCTGGAAGCTGGCGGTGGGCACGCCCACCTCGCGTGACTTCTCCGTCGCGGTGAACCCCTCCTCGGGCACCGTCCAGGCCGGTCAGGCGACCACCACGACGGTGGCCACCCAGACCACCGCGGGCACCGCGCAGACGGTCAACCTGACCATCACCGGCCTGCCCGCAGGGGTCACGGTCAACTTCAACCCGTCGTCGGTGACCTCGGGCGCCAGCTCCACGCTGACGATCACCACCGGTGCCGGCACCCCGGCGGGCAACCACCAGCTGACGATCGTCGGCACCGGCGAGACGGGCAGCCACACCACGGTGTACACGCTGACCGTGCAGACCTCCCAGCCCGGGCGCACCTTCCGCAACGACACCGACTACCGCATCAACGACTTCTCGACCGTCCAGAGCCCGATCACCTCCACCGCCAGCGGTAACGCCGTCTCGCCGGTGAAGGTCTCGATCACCAGCACGCACACCTGCATCGAGGACCTGGAGATCTGGCTGCGCGGCCCGAACGGCGCGTGGTACAAGCTCAGGTCGGCCGGCGGCACCTCCTGCTCGGTCTTCGGCACCAGGAACTTCTCGGTGCCCGTGACCCAGCCGGCGGCCGGCACATGGGTGCTGGAGATCGAGGACGTCTACTTCTTCGACAACGGAATCCTGGACTCCTGGAGCATCACCGTCTAGGAGGCACCCGTGGTCCCGGCCGGATCCTCGGCCGGGACCACGATCTCGGTGCGCGAGCGCACCCCGAGCTTGCGCAGCAGGGTGGCCACGTGGGTGTCGACCGTACGGCGCGACAGGAACAGCACCTCGGCGATCTCCTTGTTGGTCCGGCCGAGCGCGACCAGCCTGGCCACCTCCCGCTCCCGGGGCGACAGCAGGCCGGAGGCCCTGCGGCGCATCCCGGGGGTGGGCACGCCGCACTCGCGCAGCTCGTGACGGCATCGGGCGGCGTCACGGGTGGCGCCCAGCGCGGTGAAGCGTTCGGCGGCCTCGGCCAGCGCCGCGGCGGCGGCCGTACGGTCACCCAGGGCGAGCCTGGCGCGGGCCTCCGCCTCTCCCGCGCGGGCCGCGGCATACGGCTGCGGCATGGCGGCGTAGGCGGCCCGCGCCAGCGCGAACTGCTCGGCGGCGCTCTCGTGCCTGTCCTGCGCGCTCTCGACGGCGCCCCGCGCGAGACGCACCGCGGCCGCCGCGGACGGCGCCGCCCTCCCGGCGATCCCCTCGGCGAACAACGACGTCAGCTCGGCCGCCTCGGTCACCCGGCCGACCTCGACAAGCGCGGTGACGGCGGGCGGCACGACCTCGTCGCCCCAGACCCACACCCCCTTGTCGCGCAGCCTGGCCACCGCCCTGCCCGACTCCGCCACCGCGCGCGCGAGTTCGCCCCTGGCGAGCAGCAGCTCGATGAGGCCGCCCCACGCGGCCAGCACCAGCGGCAGGTAGCGTTCGCCGGGGTCGTCGAGCCCCGCCGCGCGCAGGCGGGCGGCGGCCTCGGCCCACTCGCCCGAGGCCAGCGCGAGCCGGCCGAGCACGAAGTGCGCCTCCATCGCCGCCACCGGCGACTCCTCCACGGCCTCGGTCGCGGCGGCCGCCCTGGCCGCCAGGCCGTCCCACCGGCCGGTCATCAGGTCGACGCGCAGCGTCACCCCCTGGGCGAGCTGGGCGGGGAAGAACGCCCCCGTCTCCTCGGCCAGCGTGCGCACCTGCCTGCCGTACGTCTCGGCCTCGGCGTAGCGGCCCAGGTTGGCCGCCATGTCGTACAGGTTGCAGTAGCTGCGCGCCACCTGCCTGCGGACGGCGGCCGACGGGTCCGTGGCGGGCAGCGCGGCGGCCAGGGCGCCGGCCTCCGGCGCGCCGACCGCCATGGCCAGCGCCGCCCTGTTCCCGCGCACCGCCGCCGTGAGTTCGGCGTCGTCGGAGGTGGCGGCCAGCTCCTCCGCCCACGCCATCCACTTCTCGTGCGTCGGCAGGCTCTCCTCGCCCCACGCGGGCATCGCCAGCGCGGCCAGGCCCCTCGCCGCCAGGGGCCGGTCGCCCAGCTCCTCCACGGCTGTCAGGATCGCCGAGCGTCCCGCGGCCACGTCGCCGCCCTGACCGAACAGCATCAGCCCGAGCGACAGCCGCGCCTCGCCGCGCAGGTCGCGGGAGAGCCGGTCGTCGGCGAGCAGGTGCCTGAGCAGCCTGATCACCCGCGGGTAGGACAGGCCGGCCAGCGACAGGCGGCCCAGCATGAGCACCAGCGCGGCCTGCTCGGATTCCGGCAGCTTGGGGTCGGCGAGCATCTCCTCCAGAACCTCGACCGCGAGAGGGGTGTCGCCCACGGCCGCCGCGCGGGCCGCCGCCGCGGCGCCGTACCTCAGCCAGGCCGCCGTGTCGCCCGACCTGCGCGCGTGGAAGGTGAGCTGGACCAGGGGCGGGGGGTCGCCCGTGGCCAGCGTGGCGACGGCCCGCTCGTGGGCGAGCCTGCGGTCGGGGCCGGGGATCGTGTCGTACACGGCCTCCTGGGCGAGGGTGTGGCGGAAGCCGTACCTGCCGTCGGGGTACTCGTGGAGCACGCCGAGCCGCAGCGCCTCGACCAGCCCGCCCGTGTCGCCGGCCACCGCGGCGAGCTGCGCCTCTCCGACCGGCAGGCGCAGGACGGCCGCGGCCCGGACGATGCCGAGAGCCACGGGGGAGAGCCTGGCCAGCCGCTCGGTCATCGACTCGCGCAGCAGCAGCGGCACCCCCGCGCGGTCGAGCGCCTCGGGACGCCAGTCGTCGCCCAGCGAGCGCACCACCTCCTCCACCAGGAACGGGATGCCGGAGGTGCGCTCGTGCAGCCGGGTGACGAACTCCGGCGGCAGCTCGGGCCGGTCGAGCAGGGTGGCCGCCAGCAGCCCGACGTCGCGGGCGTCGAGCGGGCCGAGGGGGATCAGCACACTGGTGGCCTCGGGCGACTGGCGGTAGGAGGCGACGAGCGGCAGCCCGGCGGCGGGCAGGTCCTGCCTGCGGTAGGTCAGGACGAGCGTGAGCCCTTCCGGGGGCCTGCGCCGCAGGAAGTGCAGCAGGTCCTGGGTGCCGTCGTCCGCCCAGTGCAGGTCCTCGACGACGAGTACGGCGGGGCCGGCCGCGGCCAGCAGCTCGTGGACGGCGCGGAACAGCCGGTGGCGTTCGGCTCCGGGGTCGGCCAGCTCGGCGGGCGCCGGGGGCAGCACGTCCGACAGTTCGGGCAGGTGGCCGCGCAGCGCCCCGGTCACCGGGTTGAGCCGCCCCACGGGAGGCAGCCGGTCCGTCAGGTCGCGCAGCGCCTCGAAGACGGGGCCGTAGGGGAACGGCTCGCGCAGCTGGTGGCAGTGGCCGAGCAGGAGCGTGCTGCCGGTTCCGCGCGCCTGAGCCGCCGCGTGCACCAGCGTGGTCTTGCCGATGCCCGGCTCTCCCTCCACCAGGGCCACCGACGGTGGGTGCGTCATGGCCTCCAGGAGGGCCTGAAACGCGGTTTCACGCCCGACTAACCCGCCCACATCGCGCATGAACGACTCCGAACGGCTAGGTGAATCCTCCCGGAGGGTATCCATTCAGGACACAGCCATCAATCCCGCAACATTTCCCCTGTGGTGCGATAACCACCCGAATCGGGCACGCCGTCGGAGCGCGGGCGGGCGCGGCCGCCCACCCCGGATCCCGCCATCCGGGCCGGTCAACCGGCGGACCGCCCCGGCGGGTCACATCACGCGGTCTCGGCCGGGCGGGTGGACAGCGCCAGCACCGCCGCGGCGACCGAGAACGCCGCGACCACGGCCAGCGCCCGGGTCAGCCCCAGTCCTCCCGACAGCGCGCTGGTCACCGCGGAACCGGCCGCGCCGCCGACGAAGAACGTCAGGTTGAGCAGCCCCATCCCCACACCGCGTAGCTGGATCGGAAGCCGCGCCGACATCTCGCCGGTCAGGACGACCTGCGTGACGGCGAAGGCGGACAGGCTGAGCGAGGCGGCGGCCACCACGGCCCATGGCCCGGCCGCGCCGGTCGCGGCGACGGCCAGTGCGGCGGCGGTGACCAGCGCCGTCGCGGCCAGCAGGCGGCGCCGGTCGCCGGGGTGGAACCTTCCCGCCGTACGGGCGAGGACGGCGCCCACGACGGCGCCGGGCAACAGCGCCGCCCCGATGGCGAGCACGCTCCAGCCGTGGGATCGGGCCAGGATCTGCGGCGCCGCGTACATGGTGGCGAACAGCCCGGCGAAGACGCTCGCGCCGATGGCGACCGCCGCCAGGAACGCGCGGTCGGTGATCACCGCGTGGGGGAGGAAGCCGTCCGCGTGCCGCCGGGTCCACCAGGCCAGCGCGGCGGCGGCGGGGACGAGGCAGCAGACCAGCGCGACGACCAGCGCGGCGGGCAGCCGAAGGGTCCCGGACTGGATGGCCACCAGGAGCGTGGTCGCGACCAGCGTCAGCAGGGCGGCGCCGGTCACGTCGAGGCTACGGCCGGTCCCGGCCCGCCGTACCAGGGGCAGGCAGAGGGGTACGGCGGCCAGCGACAGCGCCGGGAGGATCAGCGTCGCGCGCCAGGAGACCCACGTCGCGACGACACCGCCGACCAGGGTGGCGCAGGCCGCGAACGCCGCGATGACGACGCCGTACCCGGCCAGGACGCGGAAGCGGCGGTCCGGTGGCACCGCCGCGGCCAGGGCCGCCCCGCCGGCGGCCATCGCGCCGGATCCGGCCGCGAGGACCAGCCGCCCGGCCACCAGAACGCCCAGCCCCGGCGCGGCCAGGCAGATGATCGCTCCGGCGCCGAGCAGGAGCGCGCCGATCCAGAGCGCGACGCGCAGGCCGCGGGTGTCGGCCAGGCGGCCGAAGACGGCCGTGCCCACACCGAGGGCCAGCGCGTGGGCGGTCAGCACCCACGCCACGGCGTCCGGCTGCGCCCGCAGCTCGGCCGCGACCTGGGGGAGCGCCACACCGGCCGCCGTGACCCCGAAGACCGCCGGCCCGAAGAGCGCCCCCAGGCGCAGCGCGGTCGACAGCGGTCCGTGATCCCTGTCCGGTGCCGAGGCGCCCGTGGTCGCGATGGTGTGTGACATGCGAACTCCTTGCTCAGCGGGGCCAGACGGTGGCGTCGAGGAAGTGCACGTCGTACCGTTCCTGCTCGGGCAGCAGGCTCTCGAAGGAGTCCAGCCCGTGCTGGATGCGCCCGAGAGCGCGGAAGTAGCCGAAACGGTCGACGCCGGGTGCCAGGATCGCCAGCAGTTCGGCGGTGCGGGCGGGCGCCGCGCCGAAGGCGTGCGGCATCCGTGGCGGCACCACGACCACGGCGCCCCTGCCGACCCGCGTCGTGGCGCCGTCGAGCCAGAACTCCAGCTCGCCGTCGACGACGTAGAACAGTTCCGTGGACCGGACGTGGTGGTGCGGGCGGGCGCCGACGGCGCCTTCGCCCAGCACGAGGCGGTTGGCCCCCAGCGCACCCCCGGTATGGCCGGCGTCGGCCAGCAGGCGGAAACCGCCGCCGTGCGGCAGGGCCACCTCCTCGGCCTCCTCCGGGCGCACGACAAGCGCTCCACCGATGGTCGTCATGGTCATCTCCTTGATCGAGAGCGGGCTCTCATTCGATCGCGGGAACATCACCGGAGCCACCGGCAGTTGTCACCTGCAGAAATCACCGATCGCGATAAATCGGGGTAACGCGTGGAGCTTCGCCAGCTGCAGTACTTCGTGGCGGTGGCCGAGGAAGGCGGGTTCGCCCGCGCGGCCGAGCGGCTGAGCATCGTGCAGTCGGCGGTCAGCCAGCAGATCCAGCGGCTGGAGCGGGAACTCGGCGTGCGGCTGTTCGACCGCTCCACGCGGCACGTGAGCCTGTCCGGTGCGGGCGAGCGGCTGCTCGCCGAGGCCCGTGGCGTCCTGGCCGCCGCGGATCGCACCAGGCAGGTGGCCGCCGACATCGCCGCGGGCACGGACGGCGTGCTCCGGCTGGGCGTCATCCAGGGGCCGGGTGACCGGATCTTCCAGGTGCTCGCCGAGCTGTCCCGCCTCGCTCCGCGGCTGCGCGTCAGGCCGCGGCGGCTGCCGCTGGCCGAGCGGCTGGCCGCGGTGCGCTCCGGGGAACTGGACGCCGCGTTCGTCCGGGCGATGACCGCGGCACCGGGGCTGGAACTGCTCCCGGTCTGGACCGACGCCCTGTACGTCGCGCTCCCCTCGAGCGATCCCCGGGCCGAGACGCCCGACCTGCGGTTGGCGCACCTGGCCGACCTGCCGCTCCGCCTCGCGCCACGACAGGACAATCCCCCGTTCCACGACCTGGTCGTCGGGACGATGCGCGCGGCCGGCGCCGAACCCACGCTCGGGCCGCCGTTCACCGGCTTCCAGGAGACCCTCACCGCGATCGGCGCCGGGACACCGTCGTGGACGGTCTTCTACGAGGTCAACGGGCTGCCGGTGCTTCCGGGTGTCACGCTGCGGCCGCTGGCCGAGCCCGCCCTCACCACGTCGCTGGCCGTACCCCCGGGCCCACCGGGGCCCGCGCTGCCGCACCTGCTGAACGCGCTCGCCCGCGTCGCCCCCGCCTGACGCGAGCCGCGGTGAGCCTGGCCCGGCGCGGGATAACCGCGGCGAGCCGCTGCTTCACCGGTACGGCCCGGGAGCGCGACCGGCCACGGCCTGACGGTCATATCCCTCCACATCCGAACCTTTACCGCATGCGGCGCGTCACACCTGGAACATGTGACAGCTGAGGTTGGAGGGACGAATGGTATTAGATCGCAGGTTGGCCGCCGTGGTCATGGTGATGACCGCGGCGTTCGGCGTGGAGGGAGCCGCGGCGGAGGTCCAGGCCCGCCCTGCTCCGGTGGCCCGCGTCAGCACCGCGGCGGTCGGCGTGGTCACTCCGGCCGCGGTGTCCACGACGGTGGGTTCGGCGCCGGCCGAGTGCGTCCGCGTCAAAGGCGCGAGGGCGTGCGTGGGAGTGGACCAGGGCTCCCTGCCCGGCATAACGATCGAGGACACGCGCAAGGACAGGCTCCACGCCGCGGTCGAGTACTACCAGAACGGCTACCTGGGCACGAAGTACGTCATCCACAACCTCGCCCGCAAGGGTGAGATCAAGGGGAACCGCCGGATCGGCAAGACCGTCACGTTCCGGGCCGCCGTCTACAGCGGTGACGAGCGGATCAGGGTCAGCGCGTGGCGGACGGTCCGCGACGTCACCAAGAACCCCGTCAAGCGGGAAACCCGCGTGACCCCGGCCGGTGCGCGGGCCCGCTCCGAGATCTGCACCTCGACGAAGGGCGCCGCCAGCATGTGCTTCGGCGGGAAGAAGACCTTCGTCTACGCGTGTGACACCGGCGCCGACCGGCACCAGGCGCGGGCGGAGTACTTCCTGGACGGCGACCCCACGGCGCGCTTCGAGATCCACCAGCTGGCCGGGCTGAACACCTGCGGGAAGGCCGTGCACGACGACCTTCCGGTGAGCATGTACCGCGCCTCGGTGTTCGACGACGACCGCCAGGTGGCGACGCGGCTGTACAAGTACAACTAGGGCCTGCCCGACGGTCCCGGGCGGGCCGGAGGCCGCGGATCCGGAGGACGCCGTCGTCCGTCCGCTCCGCGATGACCGCCGGTCCGCCCTCGCCCGCGGGCGGACCGTCTCACGAGATGAGCACGGGGTGGTTGCTCCGGATGACTCCGGCAGGGTCCCGACGGCGCTTGATGTCGCGCAGCCGCGACATGACGTCCCGGGGGAAGGCGGCGGCGGTCTTCTCCCCGCCGCCCAGATAGGTGTACGGCTTGCGGCCGGTGGTGTGGGCCATCATCGCGCGCGAGATCTCCGCCTGCCGTTCCCTGACCGCCTGTGCCGCCTCAGGAGTCGGGACGGGGCCGAGCAACCCCAGCAGGTACGGCTCCGCCAGATGGCCGCACGCGCCGGAGCCGGGGGTCGGGCGGCTCAGGGCGCCGCCGAGGTGACGCACCTGCACGGCGGCCAGCGGCGCGATGCCGCCTGCCGCCGCGAGGAGGTCGGCGGCCACGTCGTCGTCGAGCCCGACCAGCAGGTCGCCGCGTTGCATCCCGGGCACGGGCTGGGTCGGCTCGGCGCAGATGCCGCCGAGGGCGTCCAGCGCCATGGGCGCGCGCGTGTCGAGGATCGTGCCCGGGATGGTCTCGAAGCGCTGGAGCAGGGCCCGCGCCTCGTCGTCCGCGCCCAGGTACGTGGTGTCGATCGCGACGGCGGCGAGGCCGCGCAACGGCTCGGGCACGTGGGGGAGCGGCGGGAACCTGAGCATGGTGAACCAGACGGTCAGCTCGTCCGGGGCCGTGGCGGTGACCTCCCTGAAGGCGTCCAGCACCTGTGGGGCGCGGTCGGCCGGCCACAGCAGCCGCCCGCCGTACAGGACGGGCGCCGGGTGCAGGTCCACCTCCATCGAGGTCACGAGCGCGAAGTCGCCGCCTCCGCCGCGCAGGGCCCAGAACAGGTCCGGGTCCGACTCCGCCGTGACGTGGGCGCGAGCGCCGTCGGCGTCGACGACGTCGAACGCGCGCACGGCGTTGGCGGCCAGCCCGTACCGGCGGCCGAACCAGCTCATGCCGCCGCCGAGGGTGTAACCGGTGACGCTGACGACGGGGGAACTGCCCGGCAGGCCGGTCAGCCCGTGCTTGCCGGTCGCGAGGAGCAGGTCGCCCCACTGCACGCCCGCCTCGACCTGGGCGATCCGCTGCTCCGGCCGGACGTCGATCCCCCGCAGGCGTCCGGTGCGGACCAGGATGGTCCCGTCGAGATGGGACGAGGCGCCGTGCCCGCCGGCCTGCGCGGTGACACCGACGCCGTGCAGCTTGGCGTAGCGGATGACGGCGGCGGCGTCGGCCGCGTCCTCGATCTCGACGACCGCCCGTACCTGCTGGTCGATCGCCCGGTTCCAGGGCAGCCTGGCGGTCTCGAACGCGTCGTCGCCGGGCGCGAGGACACGGCCGCGCACCACGCGGCGCAGGTCGGTTCCGATGGATGTCACACTTTCCTCCTGATCACTGCGGCATTCGCGCCATAGCCTGCCGCAGCTGGTTTGCAGGCGAGTAGGAGGTGACTAGGAGTCCACGGGTTCCCGCGGCATGGCCCTACACTTTTCGAGTGTTTTCCGGCTCTGGTGAGGAAGCGTGGACTTTCGGCTGTTCGGCCCGTTCGAGGTGACGGACTCGGCGGGGCATGCCGTCGATCTCGGGGGGCGCAAGCAGCGGGCGGTGCTGGCCGTGCTCGCCCTGGAGCCGGGGCGCGTCGTCTCCCTCGACCGCCTCATCGACGAGCTGTGGTCAGGGGAGGCGCCGTCGAGCGCCACGGGAACGCTCCAGGCCTACATCTCCCAGCTGCGCCGCGCCCTGGAGCCGGGGCGGCCGCCGCGCACGCCGCCGAAGGTGCTGATCACCAGGGAGCCCGGCTACCTGCTGGCCGTCGCACCCCACCAGGTGGACCTGGTCCGTTTCACCACCCTCGCCGAGGACGGCCGCAGGGCGCTCGTCCAGCACGACCACGACACGGCGGCCGATCTCCTGCGCCGCTCGCTGGAGACGTGGCGCGGCGAGCCGCTCGCCGAGTTCGCCGGCCACGACTTCGTCCAGCCGGTCGTCGCGCGGTTCACCGAGCTGCGTGCCTCGGCGACCGAGGACTGGTTCGAGGCCCGGCTGGCGCTGGGTGACAGCGGTTCGTGCGTGGCCGATCTCGAACGCCTGGTGGAGGAGTACCCGTTCCGGGAGCGCGTGTGGCGGCTGCTGGTCCTGGCCCTCTACCGCTCGGGACGGCAGGCCGACGCCCTGGCGGCACTGCGCAGGGTCCGGGCGCGGCTCGCCGACGAGCTGGGCCTGGAGCCGGGTCCGGAGCTGCGGCGGCTGGAGCGGGACGTCTTCGACCAGTCGCCGGTATTGGAACCGGCCCCTGCCGGTCCCGCCCGGGCCGCCGCCGTCCCTGCCGGTCCTGTCCCGGCCGGCTCTGTCCCGGTCGGTCCCGTCCCCGTCAGTCCTGGGCCGGCCGGCACCCTCGTGAGGGACGGGCTGGTCGCCAGGCAGGAGCAGCTCCAGCGGGTCGGCGAGCGCCTGGCGGAAGCCCGGCGCGGCCGGGGCGGCGTGCTCCTGGTCTCCGGCGAGGCGGGGATCGGCAAGACCAGCCTCGCCGAGGCGGTGGCGGACGAGACGGACGCGCTGGGACTGGCTGTCGCGTGGGGACGTTGTGCCGAGGACACGGGCGCCCCGGCCTTCTGGCCATGGCTGCAGGTGCTGCGCGACCTCGGCGAGGAGGCCGCCGACGCGCTGGGCGCGCTGTCCGGGGTCACCGCGAGACGGGACGGTGACCCCGGCGCCGCCCTGTTCGAGCTGCACGAACGCGTGGTCCACGCGCTCAGGTCGGTGGGCCCGGTGCTCGTCGTGCTGGAGGACCTGCACTGGGCCGACGCGTCGTCCCTGCGCCTGCTGGCCTTCGCGGCGGGAGCGCTGCACAGGACGTCGGTGCTGGTGCTGGCGACCATGCGGCCGGAACCCGGCGGCGACCCCGACCAGCTGCGCGACACCCTGGCCGCCCTCGCCCGCGAACGCGGCACCGAGCGCCTCGCGCTCCCGCCCTTCACCAGGGAGGACGTCCTCACCTACCTGACCGGGCGCGGCCTGCCCGACCCGCGGCTGGCCGGCGTGCTCTTCGACCGGACCGCCGGCAACCCCTTCTACCTGGGCGAACTGATCAGGCTGCTGGACAGCGAGCACCGGCTCGACGCGGCCTCCCTCGGCGTCCCGGCCGGGGTGCGGGAGGTGATCGGCCGCCGCGTGGCCCGGCTGCCGGAGCAGACCCGCGCCCTGCTCGGCTCGGCAGCGGTTCTCGGCCGGGAGGTGAGCCTCGACGCCATCGAAGCCGTCAGCGGCACACCCGCGGAGGAGGTCATGGCGCTGCTGGAACCGGCAGTGGCGACGGGGCTGCTCGTCGAGGTCCCGGACGGTTTCGACTACCGCTTCTCGCACGCCCTCGTCCGCGACGCCCTCTACGCCGACCTCAGTCGCGTCCGCAAGGCTCAGCTGCACCTGCGCGCGGGACTGGCGCTGGAGACGCTGCCCGGCGTCGAGGTGTCCGTGCTCGCCCATCACTTCGTCATGGCCTCCCGCGCCGGCGGCGCGGCGCAGGCGGTCGACTACGCCGTCCGGGCCGCCGGCCAGGCCGCCTCGCGATGCGCGTACGCCGAGGCGGTCACCTGGTGGGCGAAGGCTCTCACCGCGCTCGGCCCCGCCGATCCCGCGCGGCGCTGCGCCCTGCTGGTCGGCCACGGCGAGGCGCTGAGAGTGGTCGGGGATCTGAGCGGGGCACGGTCGGCGCTGGAGGAGGCGATCACGCTCGCCGCCCGGATCGGCGACCGCGCCACGCTGATCGAGGCCGTCAAGGTGTTCGGTGGCCTGTCGGTGTGGAACTGGCGCCATTACGGCGAGGTCGACGCGACGATGATCGCCCTGCTCGAGAGCCTGGTGGCCGAGCCGCTCGGCGACGCCGAACGGGCGACCGTGCTGGGCAACCTCGGCCTGGAGCTCTACTACTCCCCGCGCCGCGCCGAGGGGGAACGGCTGGCCGAGGAGGGCGTGCGGGTGGCCCGCCGTACGGGTGATCCTGGCCTGCTGGCCCGCTCGCTCAACAACTACCTGGTGGCGGCATGGGTGCCGGAACGCGAGGAGCAGCGCCGCCAGGCGGTCGAGGAGATGCTGTCCCTGCCGCTGGACCCGCCGACCGAGGCGGTGGCGCGGGTCTTCCGCATGGCGCACCTGCTGCGGGCCGGCGAACTGGTCGCGTGGGAGCGCGACCTGTCCCGCTGCCGGTGGCTGGTGGACGAGCTCAAGCGGCCCGAGCTCACCGGCATGGCCCGGATCGCCGAGGCCGCGGGCCACAACCTGCGCGGCCACTGGGAACGGGCCGAGGTTCTGGCCGCCGAGTTCACCGCGCTGCTCCAGGGGATCGGCATGTGGGCGGTCGACTACCCCGGTCTGATCACCCTGTACACCTGCAGGCGCGGTCAGGGCCGAGTGGCCGAGATCGCCGACCGGCTGATCTCCCGGGCGCACGACCCCGGCCTCGTGCCGCTGCGCCCCGTCGCCGTGCTGGCCGCTCTCGACGTCGGCGACACCGCGCTCGCCCGCCGGCTGCTGGAGCGGTGGGGCAGCGAGGTCCGCGAGGACTGGGCCACCGAGTTCCTGACGGTCGTCTGGGGTCATGTCGCCGCGCGGCTGCGGGCGCCCGACCCCGCCGCCCACTACCGCAGGCTCGCGCCGTACGCCGAACGGCTTGTCGTGAGCGGCATGGGCGGTGCCGCGTGGGGATCGATGCACATGGTGCTGGCCGAACTGGCCGGCGCGACGGGCGATCGCGACCTCGCGCGCCGGCACGCCCGGCGGGCCCGGGAGACCCATGCCCGCCTGGGGCTGGCCTACTGGACGAGCGAGAGCGACCGGCTGCTCGCCGCTTTGGAGGAGTAGGCGCGCCCGTCTCTACACTTGGTGAGTGTCCAGAAGACAAGAGATCGCCGACGTGGCGATCTCCCTCCTCGCCGCGGAGGGCATGCGCGGGTTGACCCACCGTGCCGTCGATCGGGCCGCCGGCCTGCCGGAGGGGTCGACGTCGTACTACTTCCGCACCCGTCAGTCGCTGCTTCAGGCGACGGTCGAACGGCTGGCCGAGCACACCGCCGCCGACCTGGCCGCGTTGCGGGAGCTGGCGGAGTCGTCGACGCCCGGCCGGGACGGTCTGGTCGACGCCGTCGCGGAGGTGATCGGGCGGTGGCTCACCACTGACCGTGATCGCCAGCTGGCGAGGTACGAGCTGTCCCTGGAGGCGACGCGGCGACCGGAGCTGCGCGGGGTGCTCGTCGCCGGCGGGGCCCGGCTGCGCGCCATGGTCGTCGAGTTGCTGGCCGCCTGGGGCGTGCCCGACGCCGACCTGTGGGCGCGTGACCTGCTGGCCTTCGCCGACGGGCTGCTGTTCGACCGCCTGGTCGGCGCGGACTCGGACGAGGTTCCCGACCTGCGCCCCGCGATCGGCTCGCTGCTGAGCGCCGCCGGCGAGCGGTGACCGGAGGGCATCGCCGGCCTTCCAGGAAGACCTCGTCACCGGGCCGCGGCGGCTCCTCGCTACTCTACTTCTGTAGAGGTATCTACAGATGTAGAGCCCGACGAAGGAGCGTCTCATGACCGATGCGGCACCCACCCCCGTCACCTTTCCGACAGAGCGCCCGTCCCCCTTCGACCCTCCCGAGGTGCTTCGCCGCTGGAGGGAGGAAGCGCCCATCCGGCCGCTGAGCTATCCCGACGGCCACGAGGGCTGGCTGGTGACCGGCTTCTCCGCGGTCAGGGCCGTGCTGGCCGACCCCCGCTTCAGCAGCCGCATGGAGAATCTGCGCTGGCCGATCCGCTGGGAGGGGCTCGCTCCGGAGAACTTCGCCACGCCTCCCGGTTTCTTCCTCCAGATGGACCCGCCCGACCACACCCGCCTGCGCAGGCACCTGGCCGCCCAGTTCACCGTGCGCCGGATGAACAGGCTCGAACCACGTATCGCCCGGATCGCAGCGGACGCGCTGGACGCGATGGAGGACGGGGGCGCGCCCGCCGACCTGGTCCAGGAGTTCGCGCTGCCCGTCCCGTCCCTGGTGATCTGCGAGCTGCTCGGCGTGCCGTACGCCGACCGGGAGCGCTTCCAGCGCGACGCCGCCACGGCGCTGCGGGTGGGGTCGGGCAAGGAGGAGGTGGGGGCGGCGACGGCGGCGCTGTTCGGCTACCTCTTCGAGCTCGTCGCGAGGAAGCGGGCCGAACCGGGCGACGACCTGCTCAGCGGCCTGGTGGCCGCCGGGGAGGCCACCCACGAGGAGATCGCCGGGATGGGGCTGCTGCTCCTGGTCGCCGGGCACGAGACCACGGCGAACATGCTGGGACTGGGCGCCTACGCCCTGCTGAGCGCCCCGGCGCAGCTCGCCGCCCTGCGTGAGGACCCGTCCCTGCTGGACGGTGCCGTCGAGGAGCTGCTGCGGTACCTGTCCGTCGCCCATCTCGGTCCGCTCAGGGCCGCGCTGGAGGACGTCGAGATCGGCGGCCGGACGATCAGGAAGGGGCAGGTGGTGACGGTCTCCATCCCCGCCGCCAACCGCGATCCCGAACGGTTCGCCGACCCGGAGGTCCTCGACGTCACCCGGCCGCCGACGGCCGGGCATCTGGCCTTCGGGCACGGCATCCACCAGTGTCTCGGCCACCAGCTCGCCAGGATCGAGCTCCGCGTCGCCTACCGCGCGCTCCTCGACCGCTTCCCCGGCCTGCGGCTGGCCGTACCGCACGAGGAGATCCCGCTGCGGACGGACATGACCATCTACGGCGTGCGCCGGCTCCCTGTCGCCTGGTAGGAGGGCCCGCCCGGACGGCTCGAACCGGGCGGGCCCGATAGCGTATGTTTACGTAAACATGAGACTGGGTGACCGGGCAGGAGTGGTTGTGACGATCAATGACGAGTCCAGGCCGGGCTGGCTTCGCTGGCCTTCGGACAGCTCGCGCGGACGCTTGGCCTTCGGTGCCGACTACAACCCCGAGCAGTGGCCCAGGGAGGTGTGGGAGGAGGACGTCAGGGCGATGCGCCAGGCCGGGGTGAACATCGTCTCGCTGGCCATCTTCTCGTGGGCGCGGCTCCAGCCCCGCCAGGACGTGTGGACCTTCGAGTGGCTGGACGAGGTGATGGATCTGCTCCATGCCCACGACATCGCCGTGGACCTGGCCACCGCGACCGCGTCCCCGCCGCCGTGGCTGACCACCAGGCATCCGGAGATCCTCCCCGTCGACCGTGACGGCCGCACGCTGTGGCAGGGCGCGCGCCAGCACTGGCGCCCGACGTCGCCGATCTTCCGCGAGCACGCCCTGCGCCTGGTCCGCGCCATGGCGGAAAGATACGGAACGCATCCGGCCCTGGCCGCCTGGCACGTCTCCAACGAGCTCGGCTGCCACAACGTCTACGACTTCTCCGACGACGCGGCGGCGGCCTTCCGGATCTGGCTGCGCGACAGGTACGGCACGATCGAGGAGCTGAACCGGGCGTGGGCGACGGCGTTCTGGTCCCAGGGGTACGGCGACTGGGCGGAGATCCTGCCCCCTCGGCTGGCCGCCTCCTACCCGAACCCGACCCAGCAGCTCGACTTCAAACGCTTCTCCTCCGACGCGCTCAAGGACTACCTGCGGGCCGAGCGGAGCGTGCTGAGGGAGCTGACGCTGCGGATCCCGGTCACCACGAACTTCATGGTCATGGGTGACACCAGCGGCATGAACTACGCCGACTGGGCGCCCGAGGTGGACTTCGTGTCCAACGACCACTACCTGCTGACCGGACCGCAGGCGCAGGACGAGCTGTCGTTCTCGGCCAATCTCACCGGTTCGCTCGCCGGGGGACGGCCCTGGTTCCTGATGGAACACTCGACCAGCGCGGTCAACTGGCAGCCCGTCAACCTGGCCAAGAAGCCGGGGGGCCTGGCCCGCGACTCGCTGACCCATGTGGCGTACGGGGCGGACGCCGTGTGCTTCTTCCAGTGGCGGCAGTCGGCGGCGGGAGCCGAGAAGTACCACTCGGCGATGGTTCCCCACGCCGGCACCGACAGCGAGGTCTTCCGGTCGGTCGTCGATCTCGGCGCGACGCTTCGGGCGCTCGCGCCGGTCGCCGGGACGCGCCGCCGGCGGGCCGCGGCCGCGATCGTCTTCGACTGGGACTCCTGGTGGGCCGGCGAGCTGGACTCCCATCCCACCTCGCGGCTGCGCTACCGCCAGGAGGCCCTCGACTGGTACTCGGCCTTCGCCGCGGCCGGCGTGCGGGTCGACGTCATCTCCTCCGGCGACTCGTTCTCGCACTACGACCTGGTGGTCGCCCCGATCCTGCACGTCGTGCCGGCAGAGCTGGCCGAGCGCCTGAACGGGTTCGTCGCCGGCGGCGGCCATCTCGTCACCACCTACTTCTCCGGCATCGTGGACGAGAACGACCACGTCTGGCTCGGCGGCTATCCCGGCCCCTTGCGGGATCTGCTCGGCATCCGGATCGAGGAGTTCGGGCCGCTGTTGGAGGGCGACCGCGTCGACCTCGATCTGGGCGTGTCCGGCACGCTGTGGACCGATCGGATCGACGTCGTCGCGCCGGATGTCGAGATCGTCGCCTCGTACGCGTCCGGCGACCACGCGGGACGGCCCGCCGTGACCACGCGGCCCGTCGGGCCGGGCTCGGCGTCCTACGTCTCGACCAGGCTGGGGCCCGAGGGCCTGGGCCCGGTGCTGTCCCGGCTTCTCGCCTTCAGCGGGGTGCGCCCCGAACTCCCGGCAGCGGTCGCCGGAGCGGTGGAGCTGGCGATCCGCACCGGCGGCGACGCCGACTACTGGTTCCTCATCAACCGCACCGACCGGAGCGTCGCCGTGGGCGACGTGGCGGGCGAGGTGGTGCAGGCTCCCTGCCTCGCCCCTGGCCTCACCCTGGCCCCCCGCCAGGTGTGCGTCCTGCGCCGGCCGCACGAGCCGGGGCCCGCCTCCTGACCGGCGAACCGCCATGAGAAGGCCGGCCGCCCGCGATGTCGACATCACCGCGATCGATGGCGACGCAGAGGAGTCAGAGATTTCCTCAGGGTGATGTTTACGTAAACTTGGTGCGGTACGGTAGAGCATCGGCCGAGGGCAGGCAAGGGGTGAGGCTATGGACGGGGGCGCCACGCCCACCGGTGGTGTCCAGCGTGGCGGGTCGGGCATCCCGGGCGGCCGCCGCAAGCAGCGCGTCTCCATGGCGGACGTCGCCAAGCTGGCGGGCGTCTCGGCGCAGACCGTCTCCCGCGTCTCCAACGGCCAGCCCGGCGTCATCGGGTCGACCCGCGAGCAGGTGCTGGCGGCGATGCGGGAGCTGGGCTACCGGCCCAACAGCGCGGCCCGCGCGCTGCGGTACGGCCGGTTCAACACCATCGGGGTCATCCTCTTCGACCTGGCGTCGACCGGCACCAGCCGCACGGTGGAGGCCATCGCCACGCGCGCGGCGGCCGAGGGCTACGCCATCACGCTGATCCCCATCGACGTGCCGACCCAGGACAACGTGCTCGGGGCGTTCACCCGGATGGGGGAACTGGCCGTCGACGCGGTCATCGTCATCATGGGGATCCATCTGCTCGACGCGGGGACCGTGAGCCTGCCGCCCGGTGTGCACGTCGTCGTCGTGGACTCCGACGCCGGAGACCGCTACAGCGTGGTCGACACCGACCAGGCCGACGGGGCGCGGCGGGCCGTCCACCACCTGCTCGACCTCGGACACCGGACCGTCTGGCACGTCACCGGGCCGCGGACGTCCTACGCCGGCCAGCGCCGCGCCCAGGCCTGGCGCGGCGCGCTCGAAGCGGCGGGCCGTCCGGTCCCTCCGCCCCTGCACGGCGACTGGTCGGCGGAGTCCGGCTACGGCGCCGGTCTCCGCCTCGCCGGCGAACCCGGCTGCACCGCGGTGTTCGCCGCCAACGACCAGATGGCCCTCGGGCTGCTGCGCGCCTTCCACGAGCGCGGCCGGGCGATCCCCGACCAGATCAGCGTGGTCGGCTTCGACGACATCCCCGACGCCGCCCACTTCGTCCCGCCCCTGACCACGGTCCACCAGGACTTCGCGGAGGTGGGCAGGAGATGCGTGCAGCGGGTGCTGCGCCAGATCCGCGAAGGCCGTGCCGCCGAGCCCGGCACCGACCTGGTCCCGACCCGGCTCGTGGTCAGGAACAGCACGGCCCGCCCCCCGAGGTGATCAGCGCCTCAGGAGCAACTCCCAGCAGTAGTCGCGCCGCAGGCCGGTGAAAGCGGCGCAGAACCCCTTCGTGAGCTCGCGCCGGGTGGCGGTCTGCAGCAGCAGCCGCTGCCGCGCGCGCATGCTCTCCTCCTTCGTGCGCGGTTCCGGCTTCCTGGCGGCGGGAGTCGCGGACGGGGTCGGAGCGGGCGACGCCGTGCTCCTCGCCTGGGCGTGCGGCGAGGCGGTGACGGTGATTACGGCGCGCGGCGCCGCGGCCGGCGCGGGGAGCGCGGGCTGCCTGGCCGACGCCGAGCCCAGCCAGCCGCCGACACCCGCGGCCATGGCGAGCACGAGAACGGTGGCCAGAGCCAGGCGCTGGGAGAACACGATGTCGCGATGGGGCGGCAACGGACCGCTCCGGACGAAGCGGGCGGGCGGAACTTCCTCTGTCTTCTGTGGCACGTGCATCCCCCGATCACGTCGGCCCTGGCGCTCACGGTAGATCCGCCCAGTACGGCACGCGGCGGCGCGCCGCAGGAGAAGCACGAACAGCAGAATGATTCTTGGGACAGAGTTTCCGCTGATCACCGCTTCGTTCCCCAGATCAGCGGCGCCGCTCGAGGAGGTCGCGATGACGACTGACAGCCGGCTCGCCGACGACGCCGCGCAGGCCATGGAGGAGATCGCCGCCGCGGTCGGGAGCGTGCCAGGGACCGAGCTCGACGCGATCGCCGAGGAGTTGCTCGCCGCCCGGCGGATCGCCTGCTACGCGCCGGGCAGGGAGGGACTGGTTCTGCGCGGCCTCGTGATGCGGCTCTTCCACGCGGGGCTCGACGCGCACTACGTCGGGGAGATGACCTGCCCGGCGGTGGGGGAGGGCGACCTGGTCGTGCTCTCCTGCGGTCCCGGGGAGCTGTCCACGGTCGCGGCGCTGGCCGGCGTGGCCGGGCGCGCGTGCGCCCGTGTGCTCTACCTGACGGCCCAGCCCGAGCGCCCGCCGGCCGGGCAGGCCGATCGCGTCGTCCGCGTCACCGCGCAGACCATGGCCGACGATCGTACCTCGACCTCCGTGCTGCCCATGGGGAGCGCCTACGAGATCGCCCTGCTCGTGCTGGCCGACCTGGTCACGAACCGGGTCCGGACTCGGCGGTCGGAACCGCCGCGGGCCCTGCGCTCCCGCCACACCAACCTGGAGTGACCCATGCTTCGCTGAACACTCCTGGTGTCCCTCCCCGCCGGGGCTCGGACGGCAGCACCTTGTTCGGACCTCGCGCCGGTCAGCGGCGGTGGTAGGCGAGCAGGGCCAACGCCGCGGTCGCGCACGCCAGTGCCACGGCGGCCATCACCCAGCCGTAGCCGGCCGCCTGGGCCAGGGCCATGGCGGCCAGCGGGGCGGCCGCCCGGTCGGCGACGGAGAACATCGCGACGCGGCCGGACAGGGTGGCGTAGGCGGCGGTGCCGTACCGCTCGGCGAGCAGGTGGGGCAGGGTGATGGTGCCGACGCCGAACCCCAGCCCGAACAGCAGCACGCAGCCGATCGCGCCCGCGACGGTCCGGCCGGCGAGGGGCAGCAGGAGCGCTCCCACGCCTTGCAGGGTGAAGACCGCGGCGGCCACCGGCGCGGCGGACCAGCGGCGGCGCAGCCCGGTGGTGACCAGGCGGCCGGTCACCGACAGCACGCCCAGCAGCCCCGCGACGGTGGCGGCGAACACCGGCGGATGGCCGAGACGGACGAGGTAGGTGACGAGCAGGACCGCGATCGTCGCCACGGCCCCGCTGTGGGCGGTGAAGGCGGCCACGAGCAGCCAGAACGGCCGGCCCTGCACCGCCGCCCTGACCAGGTCGGCGCGTTGCGCGGGCGGTCGCGCCGCCGCGGCCGGGTCGGCGCGGCGGCGGACCACGCAGGCGTGCAGCGGGATCGCGGTCACGCCGTAGCCGACGGCGAGGACGACCAGCGCCTGGCGCCAGCCGTACCGGTCGACCAGCAGGCCGGTGAGCGGCAGGAAGACCGCGGAGGCGAATCCGGCGACGATGGTGAGCGCGAGCAGCGCGTTGGCGCGGCCGTTGCCGTCGAACCAGTTGACGATGACCGCGAACGCCGGCTCGTACAGCACCATCGCCGAGGCGACGCCGATCGCCAGGAACACCCCGTACAGCTGGGGCAGGGAGGTCACCTGGGACCAGGCCAGGACGGCGAGCGTGCCGAGCACCGATCCGGCGGTCATCAGGGCGCGTCCGCCGTGGGCATCCAGCCACCTGCCGACCAGCGGCGCGCACAGCGCCGTGGTCAGCACCGCGGCGGTGAGCGCGGCGGTGACCTGCGCTCCGCTCGCGTCGAGCGCGGCGGTCATGGGCCCCAGGAACACCGAGAAGGCGTAGTAGAGCACGCCGTAGCCGATGGTCTGGGTGACCGACAGCGCCGCGACGATCCGCCGGCCGCCCGTGGAACGGCCGCGGCCCGTGGCCGGGACGGCGGATCGCCTGTCCGTCGTGCTCATCAGGACACCCCCTGGCAGCCGATCGGCCGATGGCGGCACCGGACCACCTGCCGGGCGGCGGTGGGATATCGGTCGGGCATGACGGTTTCCTTCCCCCTCTCGGGTTGTCCTCGCGGCGATCGCGCGCGCTGTGACGAAGACGACAGAAGGACGGCTCGTCGACACCGCGGAAGTGATGAGCGGGACGGGCGGACCGCCCGGTGGCGGTTTGGGTCCCGTGGCCTTCTCTGATGGAATCGGGGCCTGCCGCCGCCGACCCCAGCGCGGCGGTAGCCGTCTGCCGCGGAAACCCCTCCGCTCGTCACCCGAGGAGATCGCGTTCGTGGGTGCCAACCACCATCACGGCTCGGTCGCGAGCAGTTCCCGCACAACAGTGGTCGCGACGCTGGCGGTCATCATCCCGCTCGCGCTCGCCACCGTGGTGGCGCTGCTGTGGCTGTGGCCCGACCGGCGGCAGCCGGACGTGCCCCAACCCGCCGGTCTGGAACGGATGCACGCCACCGTCATCGCCGTCACGCCGAAACCGTGCCCCAGGGAACCGGCTCCGGACGGCGTGGCGGCCGAGGACCGGCCGCCGGCCGACCCGCGGACCTGCGGCACCGCGAGCATCGAGCTGACCACCGGCAGCCAGCGCGGCCAGATCGTCTCGACGCCCCTGCCGAGCGGGCCGGGGGCACAGACGTTCGCGGCGGGCGACTCCGTGGTGGTGATCTACACGCCGGAGGAGACGCTGGACGCCTCGCCGTACCGGATCTCCGACCACGATCGTTCCTCGGCGCTGTGGCTGACGGGGGCGGCGTTCGCGCTGGCCGTCCTGGCCTTCGGACGCTGGCGCGGGCTCAGCGCGCTGGTCGGCCTGGCCATCACCTTCGCGCTGCTGCTGCTCTTCGTGATCCCCGCCATCCTGGACGGCCGGCCTCCGCTGCTCGTGGCCGTCGTCGGCGCCGCCGCGATCATGCTGGCCGTGCTGTACCTGACGCACGGCTTCACCGTCAGCACGTCGATCGCGATCGTGGGCACACTGACCAGCCTGGCGCTGACCGGCGCGCTGGCCTACGCCGCCATCGGCCTCGCGGAGCTGAACGGGATCACCGACGAGAGCTCGTTCTACCTGGACACCGGCCATGGGATCAACACCCAGGGGCTGCTCCTGGCCAGCATCCTGATCGGCACGCTCGGCGTGCTCGACGACGTCACCGTCACCCAGGCCGTCACGGTGGCGGAGCTGGCCCACGCCAACCCGGCCTTCACCGCCAGGCGGCTGTACCGGGCCGCCGCCCGGGTCGGCCGCGCCCACATCGCCTCCGTGATCAACACGATCATCCTGGCCTACGCGGGTGCCTCGCTGCCGCTGCTCCTGCTGATCAGCATCGGCGACCAGCCGCTGGGCGAGACCGTGACCAACCCGATGATGGCCCAGGAGATCGTCCGGGCCGTGGTGGGCACCCTCGGCCTGATCGCCGCGGTGCCCATCACCACCGCGCTGGCGGCGCTGGCCTCGGCCCGCCGCGGGCACGACCATGACGACGACGAGCCCGTCCGGCGCCACGCTGTCACCGACCCAGCGGTGGGATAGCCGGCCTGCCTTCCCGCATGGCGGGGAGCGTCAGCCGGCGGTCTTCTGTTGCGTCGCCTGTTCGGTGGCGCCGAAGGCGGTCCAGCCGGCGTCGGCGAACCCGGCCGCCTCCGCCACGGCGGCGGAGGCCAGGTTGTCCGGGCTGTGCATGTAGGTGGGGATCCCGCCCTCGTCCAGGACGCGGCGGGCCGCCTGCGCGACCAGCCCGCGGGCCAGGCCGCGGCCGCGAGCGGCGGGAGCGGTCACGACGGCGAGCTCGCGGCCGTAGTCGTCGTGCCGCTTGATCCCCACGCCGGCCAGATGCTCGCCGGTCTCCGGGTCGTGGGCGACCAGCACGTCGCCGTTGAAGGGGCGCAGCCACTCCGGCACGGCGGGGTCCTGGGCGGGCACCCAGACACCGGCGTCGGCCAGCGGCGCGGGGCGCGTCGTCCAGCGGTAGACGGCGGTGAACCAGCCGCGCTCGGGAAAGCCCGCCATCGCGGGGACCAGGGGGCCGAAGTGTGCCAGGTCCTGGTTCTCGGCGTACCGCGCGGCGATCGTCTCGGCATGCGCAGGGGGGACCGAGAGGACTCCGCCCGCCGGTCCGGCCACGCCCAGGACGGGGTGGAGCAGGCCGTCCCAGCCGGGGAGCGCGCGCCCGGGCTCGGCGATGATGTCGAGGCCGGTGGTGGCCGGCCAGCCGCCGAGCCAGCGGGTGAGGTGCTCGACGAAGCGTCGTTCCGGAGAGGTCACGTCCGCATCATATACGGGTGGGGGGTATATAGGCGAAAACCGGGTGGACATGTCCGGCATCACGGGGAAACTGTCGGACATGTCCACCCCTGTCGGGCCGCCGGGCGTTCGCAGCTTGCGTCGATCCGACAAAATAACTATACGAAGTAGTAAACCCTCCAGTCAGGCTCGCGCAGGTCAAGTTTGGTCCAGTGGCCACCCGGATGGCCATCCGGGCGCTGACTGACGGAATAGCTCGGAGAGCCCCGCGGTTACGGCGGGCATGATCGACGGACGGCGTGGCGTGGCGGTGTGGCTGCGCTGGACCGTGCCCTGTGAGTGGGCGGCGACCTGGTCCAGCCTGCCCGCCGAGGCTTCCTGACGGCGGGCGGGATCCTCCCTTTCACCCGTGGGGTCGTCTCATGTCCACCGCCCTGTTCGTCCAGGCCTTCGTCACGCTTCTGGTCATCTTCGATCCGCTCGCCGCCATCCCGGTGTTCCTCACCCTCACCCGCGCCCAGACGCCGGCGGCGCGGCGCCGTACCGCCAGGATCTCGGTGCTGGTCGCGGCCGGCATCGTCGCCGTCTTCGCTGTGCTCGGCGACCGGCTGCTCGACGCGCTCGGCATCTCCCTGCAGGCGTTGCAGGTCGCGGGCGGTGCGCTGCTGGGTCTCATCGCGCTCGACCTGCTCAAGGCGGACTGCGCCCGCGACCGGGCCAGGGCCGAGAGTGGCGCCGTCGCCTTCGTGCCCCTGGGCACGCCCCTGCTGGCCGGGCCGGGCGCGATCGCGGCCACCATGCTCTACATGGAGAAGGCCGACAGCGGGCCGGCCACGCTGGCCGTCGTCCTGGCCATGGTGGCCGCTCTGGCGATCACCTGGCTCACGCTGCGCTTCTCCTCGCTCATCGGGCGGCTGCTCAAGGACAACGGGCTCAACCTGGTGACGCGGGTCATGGGGTTGCTCGCCGCCGCGATGGCGGTGCAACTGGTCGCCGGAGCGCTCCAGTACTGGGTGCGCTGGGGCGTCGGATAGCTACTATCCATAGTCGTAAGGCTTGGCCTGGATAGTTCCTTCTAGCAGCTCCTTCTTACTATGGCTCATAGTGATATGTGAGGAGTTTTCCGGTTTGTGTGCACACCGATCACCAGGAGGCACCCAGCCATGATGTCCACCGACCGATCGGGCGCCCGGCGGCTGCGGCTCGCCGTGGGCGCCGCGACGACGCTGCTCGTCGCCGCCTGCGGCACCGCGACGGCCGGACCGGAAGGGCCCGCCGCGGCGCCGGGCGCGGTCGCCACCACGGCCACCGCGCAGCCCGGCGCCGCCTTCGACGAGGCCGACGTGATGTTCGCGCAGATGATGATCCCGCATCACGAGCAGGCCGTGGAGATGGCCGAGCTGGCCGAGACCCGCGCGGCCGACCCCGAGGTCAAGGAGCTGGCCGCCAGGATCAAGGCGGCCCAGGAGCCGGAGATCCAGAGCATGCGGAGCTGGCTGGGGGCCTGGGGCCGGCCCATGCCCTCGGACGGCATGCACCACGACATGCCGGGCATCATGTCCGCCGACGACATGAAGCGGCTCGAGGCCGCCGAGGGCGCCGCCTTCGACAAGCTGTTCGGCCAGCTGATGATCGCTCACCACAAGGGCGCGATCGAGATGGCCGAGGCCGAGCAGGCACGGGGCGTCAACCCCGAGGCCAGGGAACTGGCCAGGACCATCGCGTCGACCCAGCAGGCCGAGGTGGACCAGCTGCGCCAAATCCTCGACCGGCTTTGACCGGGCGCCTGACACCACCACCGGAGGCGCGGCGGCCCCCGCGACGGGGCGCGTCCCCCTGGCAGATGGCCGAACGAGGAGGGCACACTGGCAGTGAGGAACCCGTGACGTAAGGCGCGCCCATGAACGCCCAGGCTCGCGGGAAACCGACCGGCGTCCTGGACAATCCGGCCGTCGGCATGGCCCCGTGGATCATCTTCTCCGTGCTCGTCGGCCCGGGGCGGTTCGAGTCGGCGGTGATGCTGGCGCTGGCCGCCTCCCTCTTCCTGATCGTGGCCGCCCGCATCGCCAGGCCGGGCAGTTCCTGGAAGCTCCTCGAAGTCGCCACCGTGCTGTTCTTCGCCGTCACGGCCATGGTGGGCGGGGCGGCGAGCGAGGACACGCGCCGCTGGCTGGAGACGTACGCGGGCGAGATGTCGAACATCGCCCTGACCTTGATCGCGTTCGGGTCCATGGCGGTGCGGCGGCCCTTCACCCTGCAGTACGCCCGCGAGCAGGTCGACCGC
This sequence comes from Nonomuraea sp. NPDC003727, assembly GCF_053586935.1. Classification (NCBI taxonomy): domain Bacteria; kingdom Bacillati; phylum Actinomycetota; class Actinomycetes; order Streptosporangiales; family Streptosporangiaceae; genus Nonomuraea; species Nonomuraea sp. NPDC003727. Next base: position 249,443 of record NZ_JBSFNE010000013.1, on the reverse strand, counting down.
GCGTACTGGAACTCGCCCGTCTTCCTCCGCACCAACTATGTGATCACCGGCGTCTGGGGGCTGGCCTTCCTGGTCGCGGCGATCGCGGGCCTCTTCGGGGACCTCGTCCTGCGCGACCCGGACAACATCTGGACCGGCTGGATCATCCAGATCGCGGCGATCGTCGGCGCCGTTCGTTTCACCCAGTGGTACCCCGACGTCGTACGAGCCCGTATCCGCGACCGCGGCCCGGACGAACAGCGGTGACGCTCCCGGCCCGTCTCGCGGTCGCCGGAAAAGGCGATGACAGGCCCGCCAGGCCTCCCTATGCTCGCGCCCGTGCCTGAAGCGATATCGCGTCCCTCCGCCCGCGTCCTCCTCGTCGACGACCGCGACAGGATCCTGCTGTACCACGGGCGGGGATTGACGAAGAACTCCGGCCACGCCTGGTTCACTCCGGGCGGCGGTGTCCGGCCGGGCGAGGACCTGGCCGTGGCCGCCGCCAGAGAACTGCGCGAGGAGACCGGGCACACGGTCGTCCCCGAAGCGGTCGGCCCGGTGGTGGCGGTCAGCTCCGGCCCCTGGGTCCGGAACGACGGCGTGCGCGTCCACGCCGACGACTCCTTCTTCTTCCTCCGCGTCCCGGAGTTCACGGTGGACACCTCCGGCATGGAGGACCTCGAACGCTCCCTGTTCGGCACCCACCGGTGGTGGAGCGTGGCCGAGTTGCGCGCCACCGCCGAGCGCGTGATCCCGCTCAACCTGGCCGACCTGCTGGAACGCCTCCTCCAGGGCGACCTGCCCGCCGAGCCCGTGGTCATCCCCTGGCACCACCCGTAGTGGGGGCCCGCCGCTGGTCGAGACGGGGCCGTGATCTTCTTTTGGCAGGATGCTCCTCCTCCCTCCAGATGTTGAAGGAAATCGCATGAAGAGGATCATCGTCGGCCTCGCCCTCACCACGGGTGCCGCGCTCGTCGCCGCTCCGCCGGCGCAGGCAGCGCCCAAGGCCGACCCGGTCAAGGCGCTTCAGGCCCAGGTGGCGCCCGGCAAGGGCGTCAACGTCTCCCTGATCACCCGCATCGCGCTGGACGGCAAGCGGCTGGCCACCATCCGCACCGAGCGCGTCGCCGGCTTCCGCAAGGGATGGCAGGTCGACACCGACGAGACGACCAGCGTCTACGCGCCCGACAGCGCCGAAAGCCTCCAGGCGGACTTCCGCTTCCCGACGCTCGTCATCAGGGCCAAGGGCGTGAGCTACACCTCCGGCGGCGAGCTGATCGGCATGCTGCCGCTGGACAAGAAGTGGGTGCGCGACATTCCCGGCGAGTCCCGCCCCGCGGACCTCACGGTCGATCTCTTCCAGCCAGGGGCGCTGAAGGCGCTGCTCGCCACCGCCTCCTCCGTCAGCTCCCGTTCCGCCGAGGGCGCCATCGACATCCGCAAGATCCCGGGCCGGCCCTTCGGCTCCCGGAACGGCGTGAAGATCGCCTGGGCGCTCTGGTTCGACGACAAGGGCAGGGTGACCCGCCTGACCACCATGCTGGCCGACCAGCGGCTCTCCGACCGCCGGCTGGACGTCAGCGCGGACGTGCGTTTCACCGGCTGGGGCGCCAAGGTGACGGTCGAGCCGCCGCCCGCGGACCTGGTCACGCGCAGCGAGGACGTTCCCGCGCTCGAGGAATCCCTCGAGCCGGCGCCGAAGAAGCTCATCGACGCGCTGCCGAAGGCCCACTGAGGTCCTGGGGGCTGCCGGGCACGACCGGCAGCCCCGGCCTCCCGCACCGCCCCGGTCAGGAGGCGGTGTCAGTCAGCGCGCGGGTGTAGCGCACGCCGGGCCGGCCCTCCAGCACCGTCTCGCCGGCGGGAACGAATCCGGCGCGGGTGAGCACGGTCCGCGATCCGGTGTTGTCCAGCGTCGTGACAGCCCACAGCTCGGTCAGGCCGTACTCCGTGGCCGCCAGCTCGCAGATCCGGCGGACGGCGGCGGTGGCCAGGCCACGCCCGGCGGCCTTCTCGGCGATGCGGTAGCCGAGCTCGGCGGCGCCGTCCTCCACGTCGACCAGGTTGACGCGCCCCACCACCGCGTCGCCGTCCACCAGCACGTGGAAGTGGCAGATGCCGGCGGCCTGCTCGGCGAGCAGGGCGCTGAGCCGGGCGTCGAACTCGGCGAAGTAGTCGTCGCCACGATCGGGCACCGACGCGGCGAAGTAGGCCCGGTTCTCGAGCTCGAACGCGAGGACGGCGGGGACGTGGTCGGGGCGCAGGCGCTGGAGTTCGGGCACCGGAGAACGCTACCGTCCGGCTCGCGCCGCGCGCGATGGGATTTGTCCGCTACCTTCGCTTCCGCGGGCCGTGCCGGCCCGTTTCTCGCCTGTTGGGAGTGTCCGATGGACGTACTGCGCACGCTGTCACTGATCGCCGCGACGTTGTCGATGGGAATGTCGGCGAGCGCGTTCGTGCTCTACGCGCACACCATCATGCCGGGGCTCGGGAAGACCGACGACCGCACCTTCGTCGGCGCCTTCCAGGCCATCGACCGGGCGATCATCAATCCGTGGTTCATCGGCGGCGGCTTCTTCGGCGCCCTGCTGTTCACCGTCGCCGCCGCCGTCACCCAGATCGGCCGGCCGGCCTTCCCGTGGATCGTGGTCGCGCTCGTGCTGTACGTCGTGACGTTCGTCATCACGGTCGGGGTGAACGTGCCGCGCAACGACGCCATCAAGGCGGCAGGGGATCCCGACCGGATCGACGTGGCCGCGGTGCGCCGGCGGTTCGACGAGGCCAGGTGGGCCACGTTCAACATGGTTCGCGTGCTCACCAGCCTTCCGGCCTTCGGCCTGCTGGTCTGGGCGCTGGTCCTGCACGGCCGCGCCTCGGCCTGACCGGCGTCCGCCCGTCAGGCCTCGGCGTGAGGGGCGCCCCCAGGCATCGCGTGAGGGGCGGGTGCCCGCCACGCCTCCGTGTGACCGTTGGGAACCCACCTCGGCGTGACCGGTGGGAGCCCACCACGGCCTGACCGGTGGGAGCCCACCACGGCCTGACCGGTGGGAGGCCGCCGCGCGTCAGGTGCCGGCGATGTCGTCGGCCGCCACGTAGCCGAACGTCATCGCCGGGCCGAGCGTCGAGCCGGCGCCGGCGTAGCTGTTGCCCATCACCGCTCCGCTGGCGTTGCCCGCGGCGTACAGGCCGGGGATGACCGACCCGTCCGCGCGCAGGACGCGCGCCCGCGCGTCGGTCCGCATCCCGCCCTTGGTCCCGAGATCGCCCGGGACGATCTTGAAGGCGTAGAACGGCGGCAGCCAGAGCGGCGCCAGGCAGGAGTTCGGCGCCACGGCGGGGTCGGTGTAGTAGTGGTCGTAGACGCTGTCGCCGCGGTGGAAGTCGAGGTCCTTGCCCGTCATCGCGAAGCCGTTGAACCTGGTGACCGTCTGGCGCAGCGCGGCGGCAGGGACGCCGATCCTCGTCGCCAGGTCGCCGATCGTCCACGCCTTGTGAACGGCGCCCGCGGCGTACCAGGAGTCGGGGAACGGCAGCGTCGGCGCGACGTCCTTGAACAGGTAGCGGTTGCGGTAGTTCTGGTCGGTGATCAGCCACGCCGGGATGTGCGGGCCTGTGGCGTTGCGGTCGTACATGACGTGCACGACGTCGCTGTACGGCGCGCCCTCGTTGACGAAGCGCACGCCGTCCCCGTTGACCAGGATGCAGCCGGGAAGCGTGCGCTCGGCCAGGCAGAAGTACGGCTCGCCGGGCAGCGGGATCGCCGGGCCCCACCAGGCGTCGTCCATCAGGTCGAGGGCGGCGCCGGCGCGGCGGCCGGCCCGGATGCCGTCGCCGGTGTTCTCCTTGGCGCCGACGGTCCAGTCCGTGCCGATGGGCTGCCGCTGGAACTCCGTGCGCATGGCCAGGTCGTGCTCGAAGCCGCCGGAGCCGATGATGACCCCGCGCGCGGCCCTGACCAGCACCTGCGTGCCGTTCTGCGACACGAGCACGCCGGTGGCCCGGCCGTCCCCGTCGAAGCGCAGGTCCAGCAGCGGGGTGTTCAGCCACACCGGCACGCCGGCGGCCGTCAGTCCCGCGCGCAGGCCGCCGGCCAGCGCCTGGCCCATCGTGAGCGGGATCTCGCCGCGCAGCTTGGCGGCGGTGTACCTGGCGACGCACTCGGCGGAGACGGCCGCGCCCTTGAGGCTGACCGCGGCCAGCGTGAGCCACTTGTAGTCGGCGCTGAAGACGACCAGGCCGGGCGGCGTGGGGATGTAGGAGGGGTTCAGGTGGGCCAGCTCGGGGCCGAGGACCCTGCCGTCGAGCTGGTCGGGCTCGATGGAGCGGCCGTTCGGCATCCCGCCGGGCAGCTCGGGATAGTAGTCGGAGTAGCCCTCCATCCAGCGGAAGCGCAGCGGGCTGTTGCGCGTGACGAAGGAGATCATGGCAGGCCCGGCGGACAGGAACGCGGCCCGGCGGTCGGCCGGCACGCCGCCGCCCACCACGGCCTCGAGGTAGGTGGCCGCCTTGGCGGGCGTGTCGGGCACCCCGGCGGCCAGGATGACCTCGTTGTTCGGGATCCAGATGCCCGCTCCCGAACGCGCCGCCGAGCCGCCGAACGTCGGCGCCTTCTCGATCACCACCGTCCGCAGCCCCCGCTTGGCCGCCCGCAGCGCCGCGGTCATCCCGGCGGCGCCGGAGCCGACCACGACGACGTCGTAGTCCGCGACGGCCGCGTGGGCGGTGCCGTCGAGACCACCCAGGACACCGGTGGTGAGGACGGCTCCCGCGGCGCCGCGTAACACCTGCCGCCTGGTGTGCCGTGGTGCGGGCTGGGGGGTGTGGTCCGCGGGCATGGCGCATCCCTTCGACGTGAGGCTGATCCTTGACCGGCACCTCGCGCCCGGGCGCCGAACGAAGCATGCGCTTGGTTGGTATGCCTGTCAACGGGCGGGGGGCGAGAACTCCGTCCGCGTGCGCGTACTCGCGACCACCCGACCGCCCACGACGACGTGTCGCGGCGGGGCGTGCAGGGCCAGGGCCTGCCGTACCGTCCGGCCCTCCAGGACCACCAGGTCCGCCGGCGCTCCCGGGACGAGCCGGTGGACGGGACGGCCCAGCACGCGGGCCGCCTCCAGGCTCACCATGTCGTACAGCCGGTCGAGGTCGGCGTCGGCGCGGGCGTCCAGCAGGTGGGCGGCCAGGAACGCGACCTCCAGCAGGTTGTGCCGGCCGAAGGGGTAGTAGGCGTCCTCGATGTCGTCCTGGCCGAGCGCCACCGGCAGCCCCGCGTCGGCGAGGGCGAAGACCGGCAGGTGGAGCGGCCCGGTGTGCGGGTCGCTGACGAAGCCCAGGCCGGCCGCCCGGCACAGCCCCATCAGCCGGCGCAGGTAGGGCTCGGGATACAGCGCCATCGCGCGGGCGTGCTGCGCGCTGCCGCGCACCCCGGTGGACAGCAATGCCGAGGCGAGCATCTCGGTCGTGCGCAGGCCCGGATCGCCGGCGTCGTCGACCAGCATCGCCACCCGCCTGCCCGTACGGCGGGCCAGCTCGACCATGCGGCGCACGTGCTCGGCGGCGTCGGCGTCGGTGTACTCGATCCACGGGATGCCGCCCACGACGTCGGCGCCCAGCCGTACCGCCTCCGAGACCAGCTCCTCGGTGCCGGGCCGGCGCAGCAGGCCGTCCTGAGGGAATGCGACGACGCGCACCTCGACCCGGTCGCGGAACTCCTCCCGCAGCGCCAGCAGCGCCTCCACCCCGGTGAGTCCGGCGTCGGGGTCCACGTCGGCGAACGCCTGCACGGCCCGGACACCGTGCCGTACCGACTCCGTGAGAGCCCGCCGGGCCCGCTCGGCGACGGCGGCGGCCGTCTGGTCGCGCTTGACCGCGGCGGCGGCCTCGATCGCCGCCATCGCCGCGCCCATCGAGCCCCCGGTGTACGCCTCCAGCGCCCGCGAGCCCGCCAGGTCGAGCGTGTGGACCTTGCACAGGTGCAGGTGGGCGTCGGCGAACGGCTCGGTCACCAGGTTGCCCTCGGCGTCGATCACCGTGGTGGCGCCGCCGGGGGCGTCGCGGTCCTCGGGCGCCACGACGGTGAGGATCCCGTGGTCGGCGGCCAGCATCCAGCGGCCCGGGCGATCGCGCCGGGTGGCGTTGCGAACGAGCAGGTCCACGTAGCCGACCCTACGGTGTGCGGTACCAGGCGGCCTGGAGGGCGCGGATCTCGTCGGGGGTGCTCTCGCGGGCGATGTAGGGGATGTCGAGGAGGTGGCGGCTGCCCGGCAGCTTCCGCCTGACCACGCCGGCGTCCTCGAGCACCTGCGCGTAGACGGAGGCGCCGTCCATGCAGAACACGTCGATCACCGCCACCCGCCCGTCGAGGGCCCGCCGCACGTTGCCGGGGTTCAGGTCGATGCCGTCCCACCAGGGCGTGCGCGCCCGGAACTCGGCGTCGACGGCGGCGGCCGCCTGCCGTACCTCCGCCAGATGCCGGTCGTCGCCCCCGCCCTCCCGCCACCGGCGGGCCACCTCCTCGGCCCGCGCCGGCTCGAGCGGCGCCAGGAACTCCAGCACGGCCAGCGTGCCGCCGCCCTCCAGCGGGGAGTCGAAGGCGACGCGCGGCAGGTACGGGTTGCCTGGCCGGCGGCGGCACAGCTCCAGGAAGGCGGCATAGGCCGGGTCGAACGGGCACACCCTGGCCACCCACAGCCCGTCGGGCGACCGCAACCCCGTCGCCCAGTCGCCGACGCCGCACGGGGTCCAGCCCGCCAGCACCAGCTCGGCCGTGGCGTGGCGGTGGGTCATCGAGGGCCAGGGCAGGTCGGGCAGCACGGCCGCAGCCTACGAGAACCTCCCGTCCGGCCGCATGCGGGTTTCCACCTGCCCGCCGAGCCGCCACGCAGTCCAGCTCCTCCGGGCCGCTCCCTCTCGGGCCGCCTCCGGGTCGCTCCGCCGGGCCGCCCCCATGCCCGCCCCGCCGGGCGGCTCCATCGGGGTGCAACGGGCTCCAAGCCGGGCACAAGTCGGAGGGCGTAGCTCTTGAGGCATGAGAACACTCCTCGGCCTGACCGCCGCCGCCGTCATCGCCGTCTCCGGCGCCGTCCCCGCCGCCGCCGATCCCACCGTCTGGAGGTGGGGCCCCGTCCGCTCCACCGACGGCCACGCCGAGGCCGCCGGCAAGGTGGCCGCCGGCCAGTCGGGCCTCGTCGTGTCCGGCACGCTCGCCGACACCAGGGGCGCCGGCTGCTCCTGGGTCCAGATCAAGGGGATGAGCAGCGAGAACGGGCGCTGGCGGACCGCGTCCGCCGGCGCCTGCGTGCCGGGGACGAAGGGCTTCCGGCGGGACGTCGGCGGTGTCCTGCACATCAGGGTCAGGGTGTGCAGGGGCACCGCCACCGGGCCGACGGGGCGCTGCTCCCGGTGGAGGACCGTCTACACCCAGGGCGGCTGACGTCCCGGGTGCACGCTGTCGGCCCGGTGCGCGCTGTCGTCCCGGGTGCGCACGGTCAACGGCCGCAGGCCGCGCACGCGGGGCGGGTGATCAGGTAGTAGGAGACGGAGGCGACGGCGAGCCCGGCGCCCCACACGACGTAGGCGGGGACGGCCACCCACATGAACGCGGGCTCCTCCAGGGTGCCGTCGATCGTCTCGGTCACCATCTGCGTGATGCCGGTGCCGAAGTAGGCCAGCATCGCGCCCGCGATCGCGAACCCGGGGCCGACGACCAGCCAGCGCGGCACCCCCCGCCCCGCGAGGAACGGCACCCAGCGCGGCCAGACCCTGCCCCACCCGTGCACCAGCGCGAGGGGCAGCAGGACGCCCGCGAGCAGGAAACCGAACTCGAAGACCAGCAGCGAGGGGCTGGCGGCGTAGGGGATGGCGACGCCCATGGTCAGCTGGGCGACGATCCTGAGCAGGCAGCCCGCCACCGCCGCGTAGGCGGCGGCGTAACCCCAGCGAGGGGTCGCCTCCAGGCGCGGGAGGCGGACGCAGCGCAGGCAGCCTGCCGTACGGCGGCGCTGCCACGACAGGGCGGTGGCGCCCGCCAGCAGCCCGACGGTCGCGCAGCTCGCCCTGCTGAGGAAGGCGGGCAGGTCGCGGGGCAGCCCCAGCCCCGGCAGGATGCCGCCGACGACGTCGAGCAGCAGCACCGCCGACGCCGACACCAGCGCGGCGCTCAGCGCCCATGCCGCCAGCACCAGCGGCAGCCGGCCCCCGGTGGCGCGCAACCCCGCCACCACGAGCACGACGCCGGCGCAGAGCCCGACCACCACCCACGCGGGGAAGGTCAAGTCGAAGCCGAGCACCCAGGACGGTGCGTCGCCCAGCGCCCAGGAGGCCTGCACCGCCCCGTAGGCGACAGCGCCGGCCGCGGCGGCCCACGGGACCCACGTCATCCATCGCGTCATGCTCACGAGCTTCGCGCCCGGCGGCCCCGCCGCGATTCGCCCGGCTGGGGGAGGCGCCTCCCCCTGGCGGGGGAACGTCAGCCGACCAGCTCCTCCACCGCCTCGCGGAACAGCACGCCGTGCCGGTCGACGTCGGCGCGCGTCGTGTCGGGGCACATGAGCGCCATGTTGTGGAACGGCGTCAGCAGGACGCCCCGGTTGGCGAGGTAGAGGTGCAGGTAGTCGTCCAGCTCGTCGTCGGTGGCCGCGCGGGAGGCGGTGCCGTTGACCGGAGCGGGGAAGGCGAACCGGTAATCGGCCCGCGCGCCGAGCCGCTGGATGCTCCACGGCAGGCCGGCGTCGGCGATGACGGCGCGCACGTCGTCGGCGAAGACCTCGGCCAGCGCGATCATGCGGGCGAACGCCGCGTCGGTGAGCACCTCGCCGAGCGTCGCCCGGACGGCGGCCATCGACAACGCGTTGCCCGCCAGCGTGCCGCCGACGCCGCCCATGTCGACCAGGTCCAGGTCGGTGCGGGCGAGCACCCGCTCGGCCAGCTCGGCCGACATGCCGTACGCGCCCGCGGGCACGCCGCCGCCGATGGCCTTGCCGATGGTCAGCATGTCGGGTTCGAGGCCCCACAGCCCGGTGGCGCCGCCGGGGCCGGCGGAGAAGGTGTGGGTCTCGTCGTTGATCAGCAGCGTGCCGTACGCGCGGGTCAGCTCGCGCACCTTCTCCAGGTAACCGGGCTCGGGGAGCACGATCCCGATGTTGGTCAGCGCCGGCTCCATGAGGACGGCCGCCACGTCGCCGTGCGCGAGCTGCCGCTCGAGGCCCTCGACGTCGTTGAACTCGGCGACCCTGCTGGTCGCCGTCACGTCGACGGGCGCGCCGACGTTGCCCTCGCGGCTGACGCCCTCGCCGTCGGGGCCGCGGACGATCAGCGACTCGTCCACGCTGCCGTGGTAGCAGTAGCTGTGGAAGAGGATCTTGGGCCGTCCGGTGACCGCGCGGACGATCCTGATCGCCCACCGGTTGGCGTCGGTCGCGGTGAGGGAGAAGCTCCACAGTGCCAGGCCGAACCTGCGCGTGAGCTCGGCGCCCACCCATTCGGCGTCCTCAGTGGGCATCATCGTGCTCGCCCCGCCGTCCTCGCCGAAGCGCCGGGCGACCGCCGCCACTGTCGGGGCGGGGGAGTGGCCCGCCATCGCGGCGGTGTCGCCCAGCGCGAAGTCGATGTACTCGTGGCCGTCGAGGTCGGTGACGCGCGCGCCCCGCGCGCCGCGCAGGTAGAGGGGGAAGGCGCCGGCCCGCTTGTTCATCCACGTCATGGGCACCCTGCCGAACAGGTGGTCGGCCGCGGCGAACGCCCTGCGGGAGGCGGAATGGCGGGCGATGTAGTCGGCCTGCTCGCGCACCATCAGCGCGCGCAGCCGGTCACGGTCGATCACGGTCTCTCCTCCTGTACGGCACGCGTCCCCTGCGGGGCGGCCCCGGTCTGGACGGCAGGCCGCCACGGGTGGGCGCCGAAGGCGATCGCCAGCGCGTCGTCGAGCCAGCGCCGCTGCTCGCCGGTCAGCAGCGGCAGCACCTCGGCGAAGTCGGCCTCGTCCTTGGGACGCGTGTCCTTGGCCTTGTACAGCAGCTGCACCTCGGGCGCGATCCGCTGGAAACCGTCCTCAGGAACCCCCAGCGTGGAGAGCGGGCGGCGGATCCTCCGGTCGCGCCGGTAGACCCACTCCTCGCCCTCGGCGTCGTCCAGCATGAGCTGGAACCGCCACGGCCCTCCGGCGCTCGCGCGCACCCAGACGTCGTGCGCCCGCTCCGGCAATACCTCGCCGACCGGCCACGGCCGCAGCGTTCCCGGCGGATCGGCCACGTGGCAGTCCCAGCCGGCCAGCAGGCGGCGTACCGCGAGCTGGTCCCGGCGCAGGACCGACACGTCCACGTCCCCGTGCTCGCGGAAGGCCCGCCCGACGGCCAGCTCGATCGCGTAGCCGCCGCTCACCCACCACGGCACCGTCGAGGCCCCGAACAGGGCGACGACCTCCTCCAGCGGCGCCGGCTCCCAGCGGCCCCACGGTGTCTCAGGTGTCTCAACGCCTGGCATCAGCCCATTGTCGGGTGAGACCGGCCGTGTCCGCCATCGGTGGAGTCCGCGGGGTGCACCGGCCCCGGGCGAGCCCCGCTCCCACCGCCGCCGGCAGCGGCGTGTGGTGCGGTCCCCGCGAACCGGCGGGTGACACAGGGGGTAGTGTCACCAGCCATGACGTCCCCGTTGGAGGAGCTGGCGGTACGGCTGCGCGGGTTCGCGAGCGACCGCGAATGGGAGCGGTTCCACACGCCCAAGAACCTCGTGATGGCGCTGGCGGGAGAGGTCGGCGAGCTGGTGGCGGAGTTCCAGTGGCTCGCCGAGGCTGAGCGGCCCGACGAGGAGACGATGGCGCGGGTGCGCGCCGAGCTCGGCGACGTGACCGGCTACCTGGTACGGCTGGCGGACGTCCTCGGCGTCGACCTCGTGGCGGCGGCGCACGCCAAGCTGGACGAGAGCGAGCGCCGCTACGACCCGGAGCTCTACCGCGGCTCCGCCCGCAAGGCCCCACCCCTGTCCTGACCCCGCAGCCCTCCCGACCCCCACCGCTGTCCCGACCCACCCCTGTCCTGAACCCCACCGCTGTCCTGAACCCCACCCCGCGCCGCCCCCTGCCCCTCCCCCGCCCCGCCCCTCTCCTGCCCCTTTCGTGCCCCTGTCCTGTCCCGCCTCGGCCCTGTCCCGCCTCGGCCCTGTCCCGCCTCGGCCCTGTCCCGCCTCGGCCCTGTCCCGCCTCGGCCCTGTCCCGCCTCGGCCCTGTCCCGCGTGGGTTTTCCCGCGTGGGTTTTCCCACATCGCCTGTCCGGCGCTGTCTGCATCCGTGCCGCCGCGTCCCTCGGGCCGGGCCGGTGGAGGTGGCGCCCCTGGCCGGACCGTCCGGGGCGGTGGGGTGCCGCCGAATGTCGGCGCCGCGTGGTTGGATCCCGTACGTGGAGGCATCCGTCGAGCACCTGGTGTACGTCAGGGAGGACGCGTACACCGTCGCCCGCATGAGCAGCGAGGCGGGCGGGTCCGGCTTCGTCGCCTCCGGCAGGGCGCTGGCCGGGGCGCAGCCGGGCGAGACGCTCCGCCTGGACGGCCAGTGGGAGGAGCACGCCACCTACGGCAAGCGCTTCGCGGTCACCGCGTGCGAGCGTGTCGTGCCGTCCACCGTCCACGCCATCCAGCTCTATCTCGGCTCGGGGCTCATCCGCGGCATCGGCTCGCGCCTGGCCCAGGCGATCGTCGGCCACTTCGGCGAGGACACGCTCACCGTCATCGACACCGCCCCCGAGCGGCTGACCGAGGTGATCAACATCGGCCCCGCCCGCCAGGCGCAGATCGTCGAGGCGTGGAAGGAGCAGAAGGCCGTCGCCGCGCTCATGGTGGTGCTCCAGGGCTACGGGGTCAGCCCGCTGCTGGCCGCCAAGATCTACCAGGTGTACGGCGACGCCTCGGCGGAGATCCTGGCCACCGACCCCTACCAGCTCATCGGCAGGGTCAGGGGCGTCGCGTTCGCCACGGCCGACAGGATCGCGCTGCGGTCGGGCGTCCCCGAGCGCAGCCCGCAGCGGATCAAGGCGGCCCTCGTCGACCGGCTGGAGGCGGCCGCCGCCCGCGACGGCCACTGCTTCCTGCCGCTGCCGGCGCTGGTCGCCCGCACCGCCGAACGGCTGGAGCTGGAGGAGGAGCTGGTCGGCCGGATGGTCGACGCGCTGCTGTCCGAGCGCCGTGTCGTCGTCGAGGAGACCGACGACGACCTGGTCGTCTACTCCAAGGAGCACCACAGCCGCGAGGTCAAGCTGGCGGCGGAGCTGGCCAGGCTCTGCGCCGCCAGGTCGACGCTGCCGCTGCGCGCCTTCAGCGACGACCCCGGCCTGCACGACGATCAGCAGGCCGCCGTGACCATGGCGTTGACCAGCACGGTCTCGGTCCTCACCGGAGGCCCCGGGTGCGGCAAGAGCCACACCGTGCGAGTGATCGCCTCGACCGTGCGGGCGATGGGCGGCGCCGTCACGCTCTGCGCGCCCACGGGCAAGGCGGCCAAGCGGCTGTCGGAGCTGACCGGGCTGCCAGCGACGACGGTCCACCGGATGCTCGCCGTACAGCCCGATCCTGACAAGCTCTTCGACCAGACCCCGGCGCAGGCCGACCTCGTCGTGGTCGACGAGGCGTCCATGCTCGACCTCCATCTGGCCACCCGGCTGTGCTCGGCCATCCCCGACGGCAGCCACCTGCTGCTGGTGGGCGACAGCGACCAGCTGCCGAGCATCGGGCCCGGCAGCGTGCTGTCCGACCTGCTGCGGGTCGAGACGATCCCCCGGATGCGGCTCACCCACGTCTTCAGGCAGGCCGAGGGCAGCGGCATCGTCCAGGCCGCCCACCAGATCAGGTCGGGTGCGGTGCCGTACACACCGGGCGGCGGCGGGTTCTGGTTCGAGGAGCTCGACGACCCGTCGGCGGTGGCGGCGCGGGTGGTGCATCTCGCGACCGAGGCGATCCCCGCGAAACAGGGCGTCCGTCCCGAGCAGGTTCAGGTGCTGTGCCCCATGCGCAAGGGCGACGCGGGCACCGCCGAGCTCGGGCGGCTGATCCAGGAGCGGCTCAACCCGGCCCGCGACGGTACGGCCGAGCACTGGTCGGGCGCGTCGGTCTACCGGGTCGGCGACCGCGTCATGCCGATCCGCAACAACTACGACAAGGGCGTCTTCAACGGCGAGACAGGCACGATCGTCGCCCTCGACAGGGAGGAGCGCGTCGTCGAGGTGCTCATCGACGAGGGCGAGGTGGTGTCCTACGGGTTCGACGAGCTCGACGACCTCACCCACGCCTACGCGATCAGCGTCCACCGCTCCCAGGGCAGCGAGTACCCGTTCGTGGTGGCGCCGCTGGTGGTGGAGGCGGGCGGGGTGATGTTGCGCCGCAGGCTGCTCTACACGCTGGTCACCAGGGCCAAGGCGTGGGTGGTGCTGGTCGGGCAGCGTGAGGCGCTGGAGCTCGCCGTCCACCGGCTCGGCCTGCGCCGCAACACCGGCCTGGCCCGGCGGCTCGCGTTCGTGCTCGCCCGGTGACCCGGCTCGGGATCCGGCACCGGGCGGAGGTTCCTACGATGAAGCCGTGAGGATCCTCGACAAGCGGGAGTGGCAGGCACGGGCCGAGGCGCATCAGCGGAGGGTCGACGCCTGGGTCGGGCCGCACCTGAGCCGCCGCAAGGAGGGCAGGGCCCACCCGGTCGAAGACTTCCTGTTCGACTACTACGGCTACCGCCCCGGGCGGCTGCGCAGGTGGCATCCCGGAGCGGGCGTCGTGCTGGCCGACGCCCAGGGCTACGGAGCCGACTACCTCGACACCGGCGAGGGCGCCACCGTCGACGTCGACCGGCTGCTGGACAAGCGGCGCGCGATGGTCGAGTGGACGGCCGCGCTGCTGTCGGCGACCGCCGCACGGCAGGGCAACTTCGGCTGCTTCGGCATGCACGAGTGGGCGATGGTCTACAAACTGCCCGCCGACCAGGTACGGCACGCCGCGCAGCCGCTGCGCATGCCGTCCGAGGAGATCGCCGCCGTCGTCGAGCGCCGTGGCGCCCGGTGCAGCCACTTCGACGCCTTCAGGTTCTTCACCGAGGCCGCACGCCCGCTCAACGCCCTGCGGCCGACCCGCGAACGCCAGGTGGAGCTCGAACAGCCCGGCTGCCTGCACGCCAACATGGACCTGTACAAGTGGGCCTACAAGCTGTCGCCCCTCGTGCCGAGCGAGCTGGTCGCCGACTGCTTCGAGCTGGCCCGCGACATCAGGACGCTCGACATGCGCGCCAGCCCCTACGACCTGAGCGCCCTCGGCTACGCACCCGTCCCGATCGAGACGCCCGAGGGCAGGGTCGCCTACGCGGCCGCCCAGCGCGGGTTCGCCGAGCGGGCCGCGCCGCTGCGCCGTACTCTCATGGAGCTGTGCCAGGGGCTGCTCGCCGGCGCCTCTCGCTGACGGTGAAGGTCGCGCGGAAGCGGGCACGGGCGGCGTGCCCGCGCAGGATGAGCAGGCCGAGCGGGCGTCCGTTCGGGTTCCCTTCCGCCGTGGCGGCGTAGGCCGCGAACCCATCGGGCACGGCGAGCGCGAGGTGCGGGGCGCCGTCGAAGTCCCAGGTGCCGCGCAGGATCCCGTCGGCGGGGACGGCGAGCCGGCGGACATCACGCAACGCCGCCGCCTCCTGACCGAGGACGCCCGCGTCACGGCCCTCGGGTCGGGCGTCGCCACCGTTCCCGGGTCGGGCGTCACGCGGGCTCGCGGAGCCGGCGGCGCCCACGTTCTCGGGTCGGACATCGCGGGGGACCTTGGAGCCGGCGTCGCAAGGGCCCGAGGGCGAGATCGTGGAGGAGCAGGAGACGCCGGTGGAGTGAGCGGCGGAGTCGCTGGGATCACGCGGCTCGCACGCGGGCCGGGAGGAAGAGGGCTCCCGGCCGTGGCGGGCGGAGGCCGAGGGCTCCCGAACCCCCTGGGCGGGAGAACCGGAGGGTGGGCCGGTCGAGGGGGCGGCGGGGTGGTCCGGGGTCGGGTCGGGTGAGTCGGAGGGTGGGCAGGTGGAGGGGGCGGCGGGGTGGTCCGGGGTCGGGTCGGGTGAGTCGGAGGGTGGGCAGGTGGAGGGGGTGGCGGGGTGGTCCCGGGTCGGGTCGGGGGAGAAGAGGCCGTCGCCGTGGAAGGCCCATTCGATGCGCCGTGCCGAGGGCAGCGTGACCGTGACCTCGTCGGTCCACCCGTCGTCCGTCACCGCGACCGAGCGGCGCAGCACGTTGCCCTCCCACGCCGACTCCGCCACGAGACGGCGTTCGGACGACTCCAGCAGGCGTCCCGTGTGCGGGGGCTGCCGGGCCCCGTCGACGATCGCCACGTTGTGGGCGAGGGGCGAGCGCATCCACGCCGTGAACGCCGAGCCGTACCCGCTGGTGCCGAGGTCGAGGCTGTACCAGCCGGTGGCGGTCTCGACGTCGACGTTGAGCTTGTCGCGGTGGTCGTGCCAGCCGGCGTCGGGGCCGAACCGCATCGCCAGCCGTACCGCGGGGGAGCGCAGCACCCCGATCCCGGCGTGCGGCCACACGAAGGACGAGCGACGCCCGGCCACCCGGTCCGGCGCGAAGTAGCGGGAGGCGGCGGGCGAGCCCGCGGGACTCCGGCTGGTTCCGGAGGCGGGGGCGGCGGGCGAGCCCGCGGGCTTCCGGTCGGTTCCGGAGGCGGGGGCGGCGGGCGAGCCTGCTGGTTTCCGGCTGGTTCCGGAGGCCGGGGCGGTGGACGGTGAGGCCGCGGGCACCTCGTCCGGGCCGAAGAGCAGGGCGGCGACGGACGAGCGGTACCCGACGTCCACCCCGCCGGGCAGGGCGTCGGGGCGGCCGAACCACGGACGCACCGGGCCGGGACGGCGGCGTTCGTAGTAGGGGGCCAGGTCGACCGCCGCCTCGGGGAGGAGCGTGCAGGCCGCCTCGGCCTGGGCGGCGAAGTCCCCGACGTGGCACTCGGCCCAGCCGTCGCCGTAGGCGGGCAGGCGGGTGTCGGCGTAGGCGAGCGACGGCGGGGCGGCGATCGCGCGCGCGAGCCGTCGTGCCGCCCGCTCGGACAGTCCTTCGGGTCCGGCGGCCTCGCGGTAGGACAGGAGGGCGGCGACCGCGTAGTAGTGGTAGTGGGCGTTGATCTCGTACCAGAGGCCTTCCGGGTGGAAGCCCTCCATGACCTGGGCTTCCGCGCCGAAGGGCGCGTCGCGGCACCACTCCGTCAGGTTCCGGTCGCCGAGCCGGGCGGCGCACTCGGCCAGCGCGGCCAGCAGCCAGCAGTGGATGTTGTGCACCATGCCGGCCTGCGGGCGCAGCAGATCCGCGATGGCGCTCGCCATGGCGTCGACGGCGGCGGAGGTGGCGGGGCTGAGCACGTCGCCCGCCCAGCGCAGCGCGCGCAGCAGGCCGACGGCCCAGACCGCCTCGTCGAGCGACTGCGGCTGGACCCGCCCCTGGCCCGCGTTGCCGCCGTGGGGTTCGTAGGAGAGGTAGTGGCGGGCGTAGGCGGCGGCGAGGCGTTCGAGTTCGGCGGCGGCCTCCGCGGCGGTGTCCGACAGGCGGACGAGCAGGGCGGCGCGCTGGGCCTGGACGGCCGCGGCGTCGTGCATCGTGGTGCGCCACGCGCCGTCCCACGGCTCGCCCCGGTAGACCCGGTCGCAGGCGGAGCAGGCGTGCCGCGCGGGCGTGGCGGCGTCGAACACCAGGGGGGCGCCGTCGGCGTCGCAGAAGTAGTGGTGCGTCCACGCCGAGGGCTGGTCGGGGCCGGGGATGACCAGGTCGCGCGACCAGCGGGTGAAGTCCGATCTGATGGCGGTGAGGATCTCCGCCGCCCACGGCCTGGTCTCCAGCCTGCGCCGGATCGCGGGCCACGCGGGCGTGTACGCGGCGCTCATCTCCCCATCCTGCCCACCCTCCCGTCCTGCCCGCCGCGCCGCCGGTCATCCGGCGACCATCCGGCGATCTCCGGCTGCACGGAGGCGCCCGGCCGCACGGGAGACGCGGGGCAGCGGTGGCAGCGCCGCGCGTGGGGGAGGCGCGCGGCGCATCAGGGCGTCGGGTGTGCGGTGTGGGCTCTCAGCTCGTCTGGCCGCTCTTGGTCACGGTGCCGTCCTTGGCGTCGACCCTGATCTGGTGCCTGGTGCCGTCCGACCCGACGACGTCGGACTCCCAGACCACGGCGCCCTTGTGCCGGTCGAGCTTCAGCTCGGTGATCTTGCCTTCGGGCACCGCGGCGGCCACCTTCTCGGCCGCGTCCTGGTAGGTGAGCTCGGCACCCTTGACGAGGGCGAGGAGCTTGGCCTTGTCCTCGGCGTCGCCTTCCCTGGCCGTGGGTCCCGAGACGACCTTTCCTGAGGAGTCCACTTCGAGCTCCTGCTCGGTGCCGTTCTTCTCGGCCAGCTCGACCTCCCAGATCTTGCCGTTCTCCTCGGCCTCGAGGGAGACGACCGTGCCGCCCTCGACGGCGTCCATGGCGGCGGTGCCCGCCCGGGTGATGTCCTCCATGCCGCCGACTCCGGGACTCGGCTCCCCGGGGCTCATCTCGCCGGGGCTGGGCTCGGGAGGCATCGTCGGCGACGCGAGGCCGGCGACGGCGCCTCCGACGGCGGGTGCGGGCGCCGCCTTGGCGGCGTCGGTCGGCGTGCCGGCGCATGCGGCGGCCGCGAGCAGGGCCGCACCCGCAACTCCGGCACCGATGATGGCTTTTGTCCGTTTTGACCCAGTCATATGGGTGGACTGCCCGGATCGTCGTAAAGCCACGCCCAGAGGGGAGACAACACGAGCCCGGCGACCGTTCACCTCATGGTCGGCCGGCTGCGCGGGAACGGCTCCCCTTCTCCGCCAGGGGGCTGAACTCGGGACCGACGTCGCGCGTCTCCGCCACCACGTGCGCGTGGAAGGCCCGCACCACAGGGGTGAGCTGGGCGGGCCTGACGATGCCGATCGTGCGGAACACGGCGGGCGACAGCGGGATCTCGACCACGCCCGGCAGCGGCGCGACCCCGTAGCCGGGCAGCAGCGCGACGCCGAGTCCCGCGCCGACCAGTCCGCGCACGGTGTCGGACTCCTGGCCCTCGAAGGTGATCCGGGGCCGGAAGCCTGCGGCGGCGCACAGCTCGTCGGTGATCTGGCGCACGCCGTACCCCTGCTCCAGCGTGACGAAGTCCTCGTCGGCCAGTTCGGCGGCGCGTACCCGGCGGCGGCGGGCCAGCCGGTGCGAGGCGGGGACGGTGAGCACCAGTTCCTGCCGGGCCAGCGGGGTGCCGGTCAGCTCGGCGTCGCCCGAGGGGAGCGGCGCGACGAACGCCAGGTCGATCTCGCCCTCGCGCAGCCGCCGCAGGATGTCCTGCCGCGAGCCCTGCACCAGGCTGAAGCGCACCCCCGGACGCCGCTCGCGGAAGCCGCCCACCAGCGCGGGCACGAGAGAGCGGCCGAGCAGGTGCAGGAAGCCGAGCACGATCCGGCCGCTGCCGGGGTCGATCTCCTCCCGCACCTCCCGGACACCCGTCGCCATGACCGCCAGCGCGCGGACCGCCGCGTCGGCGAGGGTGTGACCGGCCCTGGTCAACCTGACGCCTCTGCCGTGCGGGACGACCAGCGGGGTGCCGGCCGCCTCCGACAGCGCGGCGAGCCGCCTGCTCACCGTCGGCTGGGGTACGCCGAGCAGTTCCGCCGCCCTGGTCACGTGCTCGGTTTCCTTGATCGCGGCCAGCAGTTCGAGGTTCGGCGCCCATTCATGCATCACGGTATGAATTTTCGCATATTGCGGTATTGGACGTATTTATTAGCGTTGCTTAGTTTCGTACTCGTGGCTATCGCACCTCGAGTGGCTGTCGGCGTCGCGGCCGCGGGCATCTCCTCCTTCGCCCTGCTCTACGCGCCGCAGCCCGTCCTGCCTCAGCTCGCCGCTGAGTTCCACCTCGACCCGGGAAGCGCCTCGCTGGCGGTCGGGGTGGCCACCGGCGCGCTGGCCGTCGCCGTGCTGCCCGTCGCCGCGCTGTCGGAGGTCGTCGGCAAGCGGCGGATCATCCTCGTCTCCGTCATCGCCTCAGCCGTGCTCGGCCTGCTGCTGCCGCTGGCGCCGACGTTCGAGACGCTGCTGGTGCTCAGGGCCCTGCAGGGCGTGGCCATCGCGGGCTTCCCCGGCGTCGCCGCGGCGTACCTGATGGATCTGCTGGGCGCGGCGGGGGTGGCCACCGCGGTCGGCACGATGATCGCCGGCAACTCGGTCGGCGGCATGGCCGGCCGCCTGGTGGCCGGGCTGGTCACCGAACCGCTCGGCTGGCACGGCGCGCTCGCCGTCGTCGGCGGCGTCTGCGCGGTCTGCGCGGCGGTCGCCGCCCTCACGCTGCCGCCCACGCCCCCGCGCCCGCGGGTCCGACCGGGTGGCGGCCTGCGGGCCGCCTTCAGCCGCCCCGTGCTCCTCGCCCAGTACGGCGTGGCCGCCGCCGGCGTGGGCTCCTTCGTCGCCGTCTACAACGCCGCCGGGTTCAGGCTGATCCGCGAGCTCGGCCTCGCCCCCGCCGTCGCCTCCCTCGTCTTCCTCGCCTACGCCATGGGCACGCTGTCCTCCGGCGCCGCCGGCCGGCTCGTCGCCAGGTACGGCAAGCGCCCGGTCCTCGTCGCCGCGCTCCTGGTCACCGTTCTCGGCACGCTGCTGACCATCCCCGACTCCCTGGCCCTCGTGGTCACCGGGCTGGTGGTGCTGACCGGCGGCTTCTTCGCCGCGCACGCCGTCGCCAACGGCTGGGCGGCCGCCGAGGCCCCCGAAGGCGCCCGCGGCCACGTCTCCGGCATGTACACGCTCTTCTTCTACGTGGGCAGCAGTGTCGGTGGCACGCTGGGCAGCATCGTGTACGGCAGGGCAGGCTGGAGCTGGCTGGTCGGGTTCACCGCCGCGTGGTTGCTGGCGGCGATGACCGGAGTGCTGACCGAAGGGAGAAGGCGGCGTGGCCATCAACGTCACGGTGTGGGGCGAGAACGTGCACGAGCGGCGGGAGGAGGACGTCCGGCTGCGCTATCCGGAGGGGATGCACGGCGCGATCGCCGCCGGGCTGCGTGAGCGGCTCGGCGAACGGGTCGCGGTGCGGACCGCGACCATGGACGAGCCGGCGCACGGCCTCACCGAGAAGGTCCTCGCCGAGACGGACGTGCTGACCTGGTGGGGCCATGCCGCCCACGAGGAGGTCTCGGCGGAGGTGGTCGCCCGCGTCCACGAGCGCGTGCTGGGCGGCATGGGCCTGCTGGTGCTCCACTCGGGGCACTTCTCCCGGATCTTCCGCGCGCTGATGGGCACGACCTGCACGCTGACCTGGCGTGACGCGGGAGAGCGCGAGCTGGTGTGGACGGTCGACCCCGCGCACCCGATCGCGGCGGGCGTGCCCAACCCGCTCGTCATCGAGCAGCACGAGACCTACGGCGAGCCGTTCGGCGTCCCCACCCCTGACGAGCTGGTCTTCATCAGCTCCTTCACCGGCGGCGAGGTCTTCCGGGCCGGCTGCTGCTACCGCAGGGGCAAGGGACGGATCTTCTACTTCAGCCCGGGCGACCAGAAGTACCCGGTCTTCTACCACGAGGGCGTCCTGCGGGTGCTGGCCAACGCCGTGCTGTGGGCGGCGCCCCCCGAAGGGGCGGGCGAGCCGCTGCGCAACGTCCACACGCCGATCACCTGGTAGGGCGCCGGTCGCCCGCCCTCGGGCCGGTGATCGGAGGGGAGCGGATAAAGTCCCATCCTTATGGAGCTGATTGACAAGGTGCGCGAACTGCGCGGCCAGGGCAAGTCGCCCAAGGAGATCGCCCGCGCGCTCGGCGTACCGCCGTCGAAGGTGGCGCCGCTGGTGCGGGCGGTCGCGGCCGAGGCCCCCGCCGAGGAGATGGGGGAGGTGGCCGGGAGCTGGGTCACCACCGGCTGGAGCGTCGGCCTCACCGCGCCGGGGTGGGTCGACGAGGCCCCGGAGGAGCACGGCACCAACGGCACCGTCTGCGTGCTGGTCGCCCGCCGGCACGGCTGGGACAAGTACGTGGTCTGCGGCTACCTGGTCGACACCTACTGCCTGGGCGTCAGGCACACCGTCGGCCCCGACGTCATGGACGAGCGCGAGCTGCGCCGCTTCCGCGACTACTTCTTCTCCGACTTCCCCGGCTGGCAGGAGGCGCCGTTCGAGCTGGCCAGGGAGCTGGTGCTGGGCTCGGTCGAGTACGCCAGGAGCCTCGGCCTCGACCCGATCGAGGACTTCGCGCCGCTCGCCCGCCACCTGGGCGAGGAGGAGATCGCCGGCACCGTCACCTTCGGCAGGGACGGCAGGCCGTTCTACGTCGTGGGCCCGAACGACGAGCCCCGCAAGGTGCTCCGCCAGCTCGAACGCGCCGTCGGCAAGCCGCCGAACTTCGGCTACGTCATGGTCTCGCCCGAGGACTCCTGACCCCGGATCGGCGGGGGCGCGACCGCGCGGAAACCCGCCGGACCCGTGGAAGATGCCGAACCCACACCCCCAACCCCATTACGCTGCGGTTGAGGGCGTTATGGGGCGGAGGGGCTGAGTGATCGAGAACGGAGTGGCGAGCCGTACGGCGATGCCTGGGACGGTCGCGTCCGGTGAGGCGGTCGGCAGGGTGCTCGGCACGCAGGCGGCCTCCCCGCTCTCCTTCTGGATCGGCCTCGAACCAGGCCGGGTCGTCCAGCTCGACGACGTCGTGGTCACCCGCAGGGAGGTCCCTGGCTACGGCCAGGTGCTGGTCGCGGGCGTGGTCGCGACCGTCGAGGCCAGGCACGAGGGCGCCGCCTACGACTCCGACGTCTTCCTCATCGCCGACGGCGCGCTGCCCGCCGCCGTCGTCGAGGTGGCCGAGGTGCGGGTCACCAGGGTCGAGCCTGAGGTGTTCGTGCCGCCGCTGCCCGGCGAGATCGTCTACCGTGCCGGCTCCGGCGACCGCGACCAGGCGCTCTACTTCGACGTGATGGAGCGCCGCGTCCCCATGGGCATGGGGCGCGACGGCCAGCCGCTGTTCGTCAACTTCGACTTCCTCGACGGCACGCGCGGCGCCCACGTGTCCATCTCGGGCGTCTCGGGTGTGGCGACCAAGACCTCCTTCGCCACCTTCCTGCTGTACTCGATCTTCCATTCGGGTGTCCTGCAGGGCGACGCCGCCAACACCAAGGCGCTGATCTTCTCGGTGAAGGGCGAGGACCTGCTCTTCCTCGACCATCCCAACAGCCGGCTCGACGCCGCCTCGGCCGCCGCGTACGAACGCCTGGGCCTGCCCGCCGAGCCGTTCGGCAGCGTGCACGTCTTCGCCCCTCCGCGCCCGAACGACCCCAACGCGGTCCCGCACGTCGCCGCCCGCACCCACGGTGTCAGCGCCTTCTACTGGACGCTCGAGGAGTTCTGCAAGGAGGAGCTGCTCCGCTTCGTCTTCGCCGACGCCGACGACGAGCGGGCCGGCTACTCCCTGCTCGTCGGCCAGGTCGCGGCGCGGCTGGCGGCGTGGGCCGTCCCGGTGGAAGGCGGCGCGATCAAGCTGCCAGAGGGCGGGGTGTGCCGCACGTTCTCCGACCTGGTCGAGCTGCTCAGCGACCAGCTCATGGACGAGGCGAGCAGGGTCACCTGGGCGGGCGCCCAGACCCCGCTCGGCACCGTCAACGCCTTCCTGCGCCGCCTGCGCAGCGCGGTCAGGCCGCTGTCGCCGATCATCAGGGCCGACGTGTCGGGCGGCCGTCCGCACTCGATCCGCACGTCCGACGCGCAGGTCTCCATCGTCGACCTGCACAACCTGCCCGAGCGTGCCCAGCGGTTCGTCGTCGGCGTGGTCCTGCGCGGCGAGTTCGCCAGGAAGGAGAGCTCGGGCACGGCCAGGCCGCTGCTGTTCGTCGTGCTGGACGAGCTCAACAAGTACGCCCCCCGCGAGGGCGACTCGCCGATCAAGGAGATCCTGCTCGACGTGGCCGAGCGCGGCCGGTCGCTGGGCGTGATCCTCATCGGCGCCCAGCAGACCGCCTCCGAGGTGGAGCGCCGCATCGTCTCCAACAGCGCGGTGCGCGTGGCGGGCCGCCTCGATCCCGCCGAGGCGGGCCGCTCGGAGTACGGCTGGCTGCCGCCGGCCGTCAGGGACCGGGCCACGATCGCCAAGCCGGGCACCATGTTCGTCGCCCAGCCGGAGATCCCGGTGCCGCTCGCCGTCGCCTTCCCCTTCCCCGCCTGGGCCACCCGGCCGTCGGAGGCGGTGCCGATCAGACCGGCGAGCGAGGACCCGTTCCACGGACTGGTCGAAGAAGAGGACATCCCGCCGTTCTGATCGGAGCCCGATGAAGATCCTGCACACCGCCGACTGGCACGTCGGCAAGGTGCTCAAAGGCCGCTCCCGCATCGACGAGCACCGCGCCGTGCTGAGGGAACTGGTCGCGACCGCCCGCGAGGAGAACGTGGACGCCGTCATCGTCGCCGGCGACGTCTTCGACACCTCCGCGCCCACCCCGGAGGCGCAGGCGCTGGTCATGCCCGCGCTGATGGCGCTGCGCGAGGACGGGCGCGACGTCGTGGTGCTGGCCGGCAACCACGACAACCCGCAGCTGCTCGAGGTCTACCGGCCGGTGCTCGGCGCGCTCGGCATCCAGGTCGTCGGCGCCTTCCGCCGCCCCGACAGGGGAGGCACGCTGTCCTTCACCGCCAGGACCGGCGAGCCCGTGCGGCTGGCCGTCCTGCCCTTCCTGTCCCACCGGTACGTGGTGCGCGCGGCCGAGGTGCTGACGGGCACCCCCGCCGAGCACAACCGTGACTACGCCGCCAGGATCGGCGAGCTGCTCGGCGCCCTGACCGCCCCCTTCCAGGCCGACACCGTCAACATCGTGGCCACCCACGGCACGCTGCCCGGCGGGGCGTTCGGCGGCGGCGAGCGGGAGGCGCAGTCGATCTTCTCCTACTACTTCGAGGCCACCGCGTTCCCCTCCGCCACCCAGTACGCCGCGCTCGGCCACCTGCACCGCAGGCAGCAGATCGCCGGGCCGTGCCCGATCTGGTACAGCGGCTCGCCCCTCGCCGTCGACTTCGGCGAGGAGGCCAACACCCCCGGCGCGCTGCTGGTCGACGTCTCGCCGGGACGGCCGGCGGTCGTGCGCGAGGTGACGTTCAGGCAGGCCAGGACACTGCGCACGGTCACCGGCACGCTGGAGCAGCTCGAGGCCATGGATCTCGGCGACGCGTGGGTGAAGGTGATCGTGGAGGAGAAACCGCGCCCGGGGCTGGCCGACACGGTGAGGGAGCTGCTGCCGGGTGCGCTCGACGTGGCGCTCGACGAGCGGTTCCGGCCGGTGCGGGCCGTACCGAAGGCGTCGACCGCCTCGCGCAGCCCGCGCGAGCTGTTCCGCGACTACCTCACCAGCGCCGGACGCCACGACGACCAGGTGGCCGGGCTGTTCGACCGGCTCTACGACGAGGTGACCGGCTGATGCGACCGCTCCTGCTGCACCTGGAGAACTTCGGCAGCTTCCGCGCGCCCGTCACGATCGACTTCTCCGACATCGACTACTTCGCCCTGGTCGGCCCGACCGGCGCGGGCAAGAGCACGGTGATCGACGCGATCTGCTTCGCGCTGTACGGCACGGTGCCGCGCTGGGGCAAGGAGAACGTGATCGCCCACGCGCTGGCGCCTTCGGCCGCCGCGGGCAAGGTGGCGCTGGTCTTCGAGAGCGCCGGACGCCGCCATGGCGTGGTCCGCGCGCTCCAGCGCGACGCCAAGGGCACCGTCCGCACCAAGGAGGCCAGGCTCGACGAGCTCGACCCCGCCGTCACGGGCGAGCTGGCGCAGGTGCTGGCGGCGGTGCTGCGGCCGGTCGCCGAGGGCGACGCCGTCACCCCGGAGGTGCAGCGGGTCACGGGCTTGGAGTACAAGTTCTTCACCCAGTGCGTGGTGCTGCCGCAGGGCCGCTTCGCCGAGTTCCTGCACGCCGCGCCGCGCGAGCGGCAGGACCTGCTGGTCCAGCTCCTCGACGCCGACGTCTACGAGCGCATCAGGCAGCGGGCCGTCCGCGAGGAGGAGGCGAGCAAGCAGGCCGCCGCCTTCGCCCGCGACCAGCTCGGCAAGCTGTCCGGCGCCGACGCCGACGCCGAGCGGGCGGCGGCCGACCAGGTCGCCACGCTGCGCGCGCTCGCCGAGCGGATCGACCTCGACCTGCTGCGCGCCCGCGAGGAGGAGATCCGCAGGGCGGCGGCCGACCGCGAGGCGGTCGCCGTCCGGGTCAAGGCGCTGCAGTCGCTGCTGATGCCGCAGGAGGTGCCGACGCTCGCCGAGAGCGCCCGGCAGGCCGCGGCGACCGTGACGGCCTTCGCGGAGGAGGTGGCGGCGCTGGAGGCGGCCGAGCACCGGGCCCACGACGAGCTGGCGGCGCTCGGCGACCGGCACACGATCGCCCACCGCCTGGCCGCCCTCGACGAGCGGGAGCGGGTGACCGCCGCGGCCGGCGAGGCCACGACCGTGGCCGCCCGGGTCCGTGACGCGCTGCCGGGCCTGTCGGAGGCGGCGCGCCGTGCCACGGAGGCGCTGGCCGCCGCCGAGCGCGAGCGTGACCGGCTGCGCGACGCCCACACCGCCGCCGACCTGGCCGCCCGCCTGTCGGTCGGCGAGCCGTGCCCCACCTGCCTGCGCCCGCTGACCGAGCTGCCGCACCATCCCGCGCTCGCCGACGTCGGCGCGGCCGAGCGCGCGCTGCGCGCCGCCAGGACGGAGGCCGAGCGCGCCAGGACCGGCCTCGGCAAGGCCGAGACCGAGGCCGCCATGCTCGACTCGCAGGTCGCCGCGTTCGCGGCCAGGCTGGCCGAGCTGCCGCCGCCCAGCGAGCGGACCGCCCTGGAGGAGCGCATGACCGCCGTGCGCAAGGCCGACGCGGCCGTGGCCGAGGCGCGCAAGGCCGTACGGGCCGGCCGGGCCAGGCTGGAGCAGGCCCAGCGCACCGCCGACAGCACGCGGCGCCGGACGGAGCAGGCGTGGCGCGAGCTGGAGCAGGCCCGTGACGGCGTGCTCACCCTCGGCGCGCACCCCGACGGCACCCCTCCTCCTCCCGTCGACCGGGAGGACCTGCACCGGGCCTGGAGCGCGCTGATCGCCTGGCGCGACGAGGCCGGGCGGGCGGCCCGAGTCGCGCTGACCGAACGGGAGGCGGAACTCTCCCGCGCGGAGACCAGCCGGGCCGAGGAACGGGCCAGGCTCACCGGGCTGCTGGCCGAGCACGAGATCGCCGTCCCGGCCCAGGCGGGGCCCGACCAGATCGGCGCGGCCCTCGCCACCGCCGTCGCCCGCGCCGAGAGCAGGCTCGACCGGGTCAGGGAGGACCGCGAGCGCGCCCGCGCGCTCGAGGCGCTGGCCGCCGAGAAGGAGCAGGAGGCCAGGGTCGCCCACGAGCTGACCCTGCTCCTGCGCGCCAACGCCTTCGAGCGGTGGCTGTGCGCCGAGGCGCTGGAGCTCCTGGTCGTGACCGCCTCCGACACGCTGCGCGAGCTGTCCGACGGGCAGTACGAGCTGACCCTCGGCGGCAAGGGCGACATCGAGGTCATCGACCACGGCGAGGCGGGCATGCGGCGCAGCGCGCGCACGCTGTCGGGCGGCGAGACCTTCCAGGCCGCCCTCGCCCTGGCCCTCGCGCTGTCGGGCACCGTGGCGCGCAGCCTCGACTCGATCTTCCTCGACGAGGGGTTCGGCACCCTCGACCCCGCCACTCTCGACACCGTCGCCACCACCCTCGAACGCCTGGCGGCGGGACAGGACCGCATGGTCGGCGTCGTCACGCACGTTCCCGCGCTGGCCGACCGGGTGCCCGTGCGGTTCGAGATCGGCCGCGACGCCAAGGGGTCGCACCTGCGGAGGGTGGGAGCATGACGGCGTCCGTGACGGAGTTCACCGTCGATCCCTGGGACCCCGGCTACGCGGCGGCGCTGGCCGTCGAGGCGCTGGCCGAGCTGGGCCCGACGAGCGCCGAGCTGGTCCTCGACGTCGAGTGCGACGCGGCCGACTGGAAGCCGGTCGACCCGTCGCCCGGCACGACCGCGCCGCAGGCGCTGCTGATCGCCGACGGGGTCCGCAGGGTCGACGCGCGCGTGTGGGTGCACGATCCCTCCTCGCCGATGCCGATCCCGGGCATCGCCGCCTCCTACGCGGCCGGGATCGTCGAGTGCGGCCCCACAGGGGCGACGCTCGCGGCCCTCGAGGTGGGCAGGTCGCTGTTCAGCGCCTCGCCGTACACGCCGGAGGTCAAGACACCGCACGCGACCTACCGGGCGGAGCGGGCCTCGGGGCCGAGCATGGACGAGCTGTCGCTGGCCCTGCAGCGGCAGGTCACGCAGCTGGAGGTCGACCTGGCGGTCAGGTACCGCTCGCGGACCGACGACCTGCTGCTGGTCGACGGGCCCCTGCGCGGGCGCACCCATCTGCCGCGCACGGTCGGCTACATCAAGACCCACCACACCGCCTACCTGCCGGGCCCGCAGAGCGCGGTCGTCTCGGCGCTCGCGCCTGGCCAGCGCACCCCGGTCTTCCTCATGGGCACCAGCTGGCGGCGGCACGCCTGGTACGTGCGGCTGCCCGTCCGCTCGGCCGCGCCGTGGGCGGGCATCGCCCGCTGCGAGGCGGGCGCGGACCTGCCCCGCGACGAGGTCGTACGGCTGGCCGACACGCTCACGCTCGTGCTGCCCGCCCTGGCCGGGGTCGACTACAAGGATCCGCGCGCCCCGCAGAACCTCGTGCCGATCGGCGGCCTGGAGAAGCTGCTGCGCCATCGCCTCGGGGATCCCAAACTCCTCTACCGCGCCCTGCGCACCGCCGCCCATTCTTGACCGCCTTCCTTTCTCGTGTTTCGGTGGTGATCAACACGAGAAAGGAGCGTCATGGGAAACAGCAATTCCGACGGCGTGACCCTGCTCAAGCCAGGTGCCTCCGTCCTGGAAGACGAATTCTCGCTCACGCTCGCGGAAATGGTGCTGCTCGACGAGTCGTTCACGGTCCGCTGACCGTGGATTCGCGCGCCCGGAGAGAGCGCGAGGTGAGCCTCGCCGATTCGCTCGGCATCATCGAGTCCTTGTTCAGGGACGCGGGATTGTCGGTGGAACTGGTGTCCGCCGGCACGTCGGAGTTTCCCGTCCACCGCTGCTCGGTCCTCGCCCCTTCCGGCGAGATCGTGGCCGAGTCGCTCGGCAAGGGGCGTGGCGAACAGAGCAGGGCGAGCGCTCTCTTCGAGGCGTGGCAGCATCTCCAGCACGAGCGCGGCCAGGCCGCGCTTCCCTTCGACACCGAGCGCGTCCGCGTGCTTCCCGTCGCCGCCGTCCTGGACCAGGAGGGGATCGGGGGCGACGAGATGCTCGCCAGGCTCGGCCGCGACTTCCCCTCCGCCTCGCCGGCCTGCCTGCTGCTGGAGCCGCTGACCGGTGGGCGGCCGCTGTGGTACCCGGCCTTCACCAGGTCACCCGCCTGCAGGGAGCATCCGATTCCCGGCGACGACCTGCGGGGCTACGTGCCGTACCTGCGTTACGCCTACGACAGCGGCACCGCCACGGGCGTGACGGAGAACGAGGCGGTGCTGCACGGCCTGCTGGAGGTCGTCGAGAGGGACGCGCTCTCGCACGCCCTGCTCGACTGGTATCTCGGCGACGGGCCGATCGCCGCCGTGCCGCACGAGGCGGCTCTGGTCCTGGACATCACCTCCGATCTGGGGATTCCCGCCTACTGCGCGCTGCCGGTCGCGGCCGGTGATCCGCCTGGCGTGCTGGGGTCGGGGGCGTCGCTCGACCCCGCGTACGCGATCGAGCGGGCGGTGACCGAGCTGGCGCAGTCGCGTTTCAACATGTCGCTCGGCGTGGACCTCACCCTGGAGCGCAGGCTGGAGTCGCTGCGGCCGTGGCCGCTGCTCGACAAGTGCGCGCGGGTGGACCCGGCGCCCCTGCGGGAGCGGCTGACGTACACCGGGGCCCCTCCTGACGCGCCGGCCGCCGCCGGCGTCGAGGCGCAGATCGCGGTCGTCCTCGACACCCTGGCCGCCGCGGGGCTGTCGGCCTACCTGTTCCGGTGGAATCCCGGCGGCCCCGGCTGCCCGGTCGTGACGGTCGTCGTTCCCGGAATGGACACCTTCTCCATGGTGCACAACGCGATTCCCGTCCTGCCGACGGGCCGGGCCATGCGCCGGTTGGTTTGATGCGTGCCGTCCTCGGCCGCCGGGATTTCCGGCTGGTGTTCTTCGGAATGGCCGCGAGTCTGCTGGGGGACGCCTCCCTGCTGCTCATTCCGTCGATTCTGGCGAAGAAGATGACGGGCTCCGACGGGGCCGCGGGGCTGGCGTTGTTCTTCTTCACCGCGCCGATGTGTTTCGCGCCGTTCTTCGGCATGGTGATCGACCGGGTGGACCGGCGGCGGTTTCTCGTCGGGGCCTGTCTCGTCTCGGCCGTCGCGCTGCTGCCGCTGGCCCTGGTGACAGGCCGGGCGACCTACTGGCTGGTCTACCCGGTGTCGGCCGCGATGGGCTGCTCCTACACCGTGATCTTCGGCGCGCTGAGCGGCCTGCTCAAGACCATGCTGCCCGACGCGCTGCTGGCGCAGGCCAACAACGCCCTGCAGACCACCCGCCACGGGGCCAGGCTGCTCGGCCCGCTGCTCGGCGTGGCCGTCTACACCAGTGCGGGGCTGTGGGCGGCCGTCGCCTTCGACATGGCCACCTTCGTCCTCGCCGCCGTCGCCTTCGCCGTGCTCCCGGCGCCGGCCCGCGGGGCGCGGCGTCCGCCGGGCCACTGGCGGGAGGAGTTCACCGCGGGGCTGCGGCACATCAGGCACGAGCGGACGATCCGCCCGGCCGTCACCGCGTTCGTGCTGATGTTCCTGGCCGCCGGGCTGACCGAGTCGATCATCTTCGCGGTCATCGAGGGCCTGGGCCGCCCGCCGGAGTTCACCGCCGTCACCTCCACAGCCATGGGCGTCGGCGCCATCGCCGCCGGCTTCGTGGTGGCCCGTCTGGTCGACAGGCTCGGCGAGCTGCGCATGGTCGGCGCGGGCATCGCCCTGTACGGCGTGGCCATCGGCATGTGGCTGGTGCCTGCCGAGACCGCGATGGTCGCCTCGATGGCGCTGGCCGGGATCAGCCTCACCCTCGCCGGCGTCGCCGTCCGCACCCTGCTCCAGCGCCGCAGCCCCGACGAGGTGGTGGGGCGCGTCTCCACCGCCTTCGACGCCTTGAGCGGCGGCGGGCAGCTGCTGTCCGTCGCGGCGGGCGCCGTCGTCGTGACCCTGATCGACCATCGCCTGCTGCTGCTGGTGGTGGTCGTGTGCGTCGTGCTGTCCGGGCTGCACGCCGTCCGCGCCTCCACCCGGATGTCTCTCGGCTGACCGGTCCTTTGGTTCGGAAGGATATAAGCTACTGAACAAACCTGAAATATAGGGAAAATGGAGGACGCGTGGCCCTCAGTCGCCTGACGGTCTATCCCCTGGGCAGCATGAGCATCACGACCTTCGTCGGGATCATGCTGCTCGTCCAGTGGCCAGAGGGCGACCCCGGCAAGGCCCGCGAGGTGGCGGCGGTGTGGCGGCGCATCGCCGCGCGCGTCGACACCAGCCTGCGCGACATGGACGAGGTCGCCGAGGCGGTGTGGAAGACCAACACGGGCGAGGGCGTCGACGCGTTCGAGGCCTACTGGCGGGATCGGCTCAAGCCGTACCCGCCGCAGGTCTCCGCCTACGCGCGCGGCCTGGCCAAGGTGTGCGACGACTACGCCGACGTGCTGGACGACACCCAGCGCAAGGTCCTCCAGATGGCCATCATCTCCTACCTGGAGATGCTGATGTTCATGGCCTGGCCGGAGATCGGCGGGATGACGACCTGGTTCGCGCGGAGGGCGATGCGGAAGGTGCAGGCCAAGCTCCTGCTCAGGCTGGCCGAGTACGTCTCGGGCAGCCTGTTCTACGCCATCGCCGACCAGATCATCGTGGACGGCGTCAAGCTCGCCTTCGGCGACGACATCGGCTCGCTGGAGGACAACCTCGTCGCCATGGGCAAGAACTTCGCCGCCGCCATGGTCTTCTACAGCATCGATCCGGCCAACTTCAAGCGCGTGGGCGTCGACAAGATCCTGCCGAAGAACGCGGACCTGCAGAAGTACGTGGTGTTCCTGGCCGGGTCGAGCGTGTTCACGGTGACCGCGAACGCCCTGAACCGGCCTGGCGACATCCTCGACGACCCCGCCGGCCTGCTGCCGACCTGGCAGCAGATGATCAGCAAGTTCCTGGTCGGCGCGGGGCAGCTCGGCAAGGGGTGGAGCCGCCAGGGAGGCTAGAGGGAGTCGTAGAAGCGCCTGGCGTCCTCGATGTAGGGCGCCATGGTGTCGTCGATCGTCTCCGACACACGTGTCGCGGCGTCGGCCGCGGCGGCCCGCGCGGCTTCGAGCACCGCCTCGGCCAGCGCCGCCGAGCCCAGCCTCATCGCGCGCGGATCGATCGTCAGGCCGGACAGGGCGCCGCCGGGGACGACCTCCAGGCGGACCAGCCCGTCCGCGGCCTCACCGTGGCCGCGGACGTCGGCCATGCGCTGCCTGGCCTCGTGGAGGGGGCGCATCTCCGCCTCGAAGTCGGCGAGCAGCCGGCGAACCTCGGTGTCGATGGTGGGCTCGGTCAAGGGAACTCCGATCACGGCTGGTAGGTGGGCGGTGCGGGCACCTTCGGAGTCGCCTTGATCGTGGCCCAGGTGGCCACGTCGAGACTGACGGTCGACAGGCGCAGGCGGGCGGCGATCTCCGGGTAGGCGTCCCGCAGCGCCTCGACGTAGGTGGCGGCATCGGTGGCGTGCTTCACGTAGTCGCGCTTGAACTTCACGCCTCTGTCGTCGTCGCCGGCGAAGTCGCCGATGGCGGTGATGGCGGCCACCAGGCCGGTGAGGTCGGCGCCGAACAGGTCGTGCTCGTCGGCGAAGGCCTTCGCGGCGCTCTCGAAGGAGGAGAAGTGGGCATCGGTCGTGGTCGGTCGCGCGCCGGAGGGGGCGGGCTCGTCCGGGGGCATGGAGTCCTTTCCGACAACATGTTCTGTATTGCCTACCTTTTTAATAGGTTAATCACTCGGTTGGCAAACCGTCGCGCAAGGACATCGCGCCCCTCCGGCCGAACGCGGCGGCGCGCACGCCCCGCCGTACCAGGGCGGGCAGGCACAGCGCCGTGCCGAGCGCGCCGATCCACACCGCGGCCGACAGCCCGGCCAGGGCGGTGGCCGCGGAGGACAGCAGCGCGCCGACCGCCACGGCGCCCCAGATGAGGAAGCGGTGCACCGCGCCGACCCGGCCGAGAAGCGCGGCGGGGGCGGCCGTGTGCCGCAGCGTCAGCGAGGTCGGGTTGAAGGCCCCCTCGCCCACGCAGTGCAGGATGCTCGCCGCGACCAGCCCGGCCGCGCCCACCGTGGTGCCGAGCACCGGCATGGACACGATGCCCGCCACCGACACGACGGCCGCGCCGACCAGCGTGCGCGGCGCGCCGAACCGGCGTACCAGCCGCGCCGAGGCGAGGGTGCCGATGGGGTGGCCCGCCGCCGCGGCGCCCAGCACCACGCCGATCCACTGCGGCGACAGGCCGAGCACGTCGCGGCAGTAGAGCACCAGGCTCGTCTCGAGCATCGACAGGAAGAGCACGTAACTGGTGCCGCAGGCGATGATCGGCTCCAGCAGGGGGTGGCCGGCCACGAAGCGCAGGCCCTCCACGATGTCCCTGCGCAGCCAGCCGCGCTCCCGGGCGGGGGCCTGCCGTACCGGCTCCCTGTGCCTGATCAACGCCAGCGACAGCACCGACGCGGCGAAGCTGAGCACGTTGGCGGCCACCGCGCCCGCCACGCCGAGCACCTGGATGAGCGGGCCCGCCGCCATCGGGCCCACCGTGTTGGACACCGACTCCGACAGCGCCAGGCGGGCGTTGCCGGAGTGCAGGCGCTCGCGGTCGCGGATCAGGGAGGGCAGGTAGGAGGAGTAGGCCACCTGGAAGAACACCACCGCGCAGCCGCTCACCAGCACCAGCCCGAGCAGGAGCGGGAAGGTCAGCGCACCCGTGGCCAGCAACCCCCAGACAGCGCCGAACGCGGCAATCTGGACACCGTCGCAGACCAGCATCACCGTACGGCGCGGCAGCCGGTCCACGATCGCCCCGGCGGGCAGGCCGAGCGGCAGGAACGGGAGGAAAAGCGCGAACGGCAGCAACGCCGCCTGCGCGGGCGACACGTCCAGCGCGGTCACCGCCACCAGCGGCAGCGCCAGCTTCATGAACTGGTCGCCGAACAGGGAAAGCGACTGCCCTGCCCACAGCAGGCCGAAGTCGCGACGCACATCATCGATACGAAGCAGCACGGCTCCGTAGCCTGCTGCGCCGGTGCCCGGCCCGGCTCGCGGGATTCGGACCCCGCGTTACGAGGTCCGGATCCCGCCATCGAGCTCGGCCCGGGTGGGCAGACCCTGCCAGTCGCTGGCGCTGGTCACCGCGGCGGCGCCGAGCGCGGCGCCCCTGCCGAGCCGCTCCTGCGGGGTCAGCCCGTCGAGCACGGCGCTGAGGTACCCGGCCGCGAACGCCTCCCCGGCGCCCATGGTGTCGACGACCGGCACCGGCAGCGCGGGCGCGTCGTAGCGGACTCCGCCGGAGCGCACGCTGGCGCCCTTCGGGCCGCGCGTGACGACGACCTCCCTGTCGGGAGTGAGGGCCGGCTTGACCAGGTCGAGCTCGTCCTGCCGGACGAACAGGAGCGAGCTCCTGCGCGCCAGCGCGCCCAGCACCTCCTCGGCCTCGGTGAGCGAGGGCCACAGTGCGGCGTGGTAGTCGACGGACATCGACACGGGGACCCCGGCGGTCAGGGCGGCGCCGACGGCGGTCTCGACCGCGTCGCGCGGGTCCAGGCCGAGCGAGGGGGTTACTCCGGTGATGTGCAGCAGGCGCGAGGCGGCGATCCTGTCGATGGGCACGTTTCCCGGTGACAGCCGCGAGCCCGCCGACCTGACGCGGTAATGGGTGACGCGGGGATCATGGCCGACTCTCGACTCCTTCAACAGCAGGCCGGTGGGCGCGGTGCCGTCCTCGCGCACGTCCGAGACGTCCACGCCCTCGCCGCGCAGCACCGTGGTGATCCGCGCGCCCAGCTCGTCGGCGCCCACCTTGCCGAGGAAGCTCACCCGGTGACCCAGCCTGGCCAGCGCGATCGCGAGGGTGAGCTCGGGTCCGCCCACGTCGATGCGCGCCTCGCCGTCGTGGCGGATCCGGCCGCTGGACACCACACCGAGGGGCTCGCCCATCGTGTAGACGTCACTCATGTGATCAACACTACAGAATCATAATTTTTCACATCAGAATCCCAGGTCACACAAATGATCGTTTTGTGAGCAAAACTTTCCCCTCTCTCGAGTCAACCTTTTCTCGTTAGTGTGCCTCTAAGTGATAGAGGGGGTCGGGCAATCCCGAGCCTGACCCCATCAACACGGGGAGAGGAATCAGCACCCTCATGAAGAAGATCGCAGCAGGCCTCATCGCCGCCGCCATGGGTGGCGCTCTGCTTGTCACCGGCGGCACCGCCGCTCAGGCTCGCACCACCCTTGACGTCCAGATCCACGACATCCAGCCCGACCCCGTCGTCGTCGCCAAGGGCGGCGAGACGACGGCCACGTTCTTCGTCGAGGCCACGAAGGACGCCAAGGTCGAGCTCAGGGTCGAGCCGGTGAGCGACATCCGCACGTTCGCGGCCAAGAACGTCAGCGTCATCCCCAACGGGGACAACTGGAAGTTCACGGTCCCCTTCAGCTCCGGTGACGAGGGCAAGTGGCGCGCCATCGCCACCGCCACCAAGGGCGGCGAGACCGACCGCGACAAGGCCACCTTCGACGTCGAGGTGAAGGGCGGCAAGGCCGACACCCGCATCACCAGCTTCAGGGCCAACCCCGACCCGGTGAAGAAGGGCCGCAGCATCTGGTTCTCCGGCCGCCTTCAGGTCGACGACGAGGGCTGGGACGGCCTGCGCGGCGGCGAGGTCGAGATCTACTTCCGCGCCAACGGCTCCAGCGGCTGGAAGTACGTCACGAGCACCGAGACCCGGTGGGGCGGCAAGTTCAGCGCCAAGACCCGCGCCTGGAAGAGCGGCACGTTCAAGGCCGTCTACGACGGTGACGACGAGACCAACGGTTCGGAGAGCCGTACCGACTGGGTCCGCGTCTACAGCTGGCACCACTGAGCACCACTGAGCTCGGCTGAGTACCACTGAGCACCACTGAGAAAGCCGGTCCGCGCGCACGCGGGCCGGCTTTTTCGCGCGACGATGCGGGGCATCGCCGAGCCCGAGGCTCCTACCTGCGGTGAGTGCCCGCCGGCAGGCGTGACGGCCCGGAGCCGGGGTAGCGCTCTCGGTATGGAGCAGTTGAAGGAATTCGATCCTTTCGACATCTTCGACACCGAGGCGGCCAGGCTCGACAGGTTCTTCTCCTCGCTCGACGAGGAAGAGTGGGACCGGCCGACCCGGTGCGCCGGCTGGTCGGTGCGTGACGTGCTCGCGCACCTGGCGGGCGAGGAGCTCTACAACCACGCCTGCCTCGACGGCGACGTGGAGGGGTTCTTCGACCTGGTCGAGCGCGAGGGTGTCAAGGGGTTCGACCAGTTCAACCAGTGGTGCGTCGAGCAGCGCCGCGAACTGCCCGTCGAGCAGGTGCTGGAGGAGTGGCGGACCAAGAACGGGGAGACCCGCGAGCGGATGCGCGCCCTCGGCCGCGAAGGCGTCCTGCAGACGTCCGCGGGGCCGTACCCGGTCGACATGCAGACCTACCACTACGACTCCGAGTACGCCACGCACGCCGACGACGTGGGCGCGCCCGTCTCGGACGACGAACGCGACCAGCGCACCTGGTGGCGGCTGCAGCTGGCCAGGCAGGTGCTGGCCGAGCAGGGTGCGAAGGTGCAGGTGGAGACGATGGCCGACCACGTGTGGGTGTACACCGACGGGGCCAGCGACAGCCTGTCGTTCCCCGCGTTCGTCGAGGCCACCGTGGGCAGGACGACTCCGGAGCACGCGGTCGACCAGAGGATCGCGACAGCGCTGCGCTGCCTGGCGTGAGAGGAGCCGGAGAGGAGCGGTCATGTGGCAGCGGCATCCTGAGGGCACGGAGCCCGTCAGCGCGCGGAGCCCGCTGCGTGCCAGGACGATCATGTCGAGTGTCGCGCTGCCCCTGGCGCTCGTCGGAACGGTGGTGTTCACCGTCCTGGCGATGCGCACGGGCCGGGAGGTCTGGTGGTGGGAGACGGCCATCGCCGCGGCGGTGGCCCTGTTCGCCGCCATCGACCTGGGGGTGCTGCACTATCACCGCACGCGCCGCTGATCGCCCGTCGCCCTGCGGAGCGCGGCGGCCAGGCCGGCGGCGGAGAAGGCAGGCAGTACGGCCGCCAGATGCCCGTCCGGCCTGACCAGGTGCACGCTGTCGGCACCCGCGTCGAGCAGACCCGCGTCGAGGCCCAGGCCGGGGAGCGCGACCACCTCGACGGGCGCGACTCCGGCCACGGCCGCCGCGGCCGGCTCCACCCGGTCCGCGCGCGCCACCAGCACCGTGAAGCCGGGGCCGAAGCGCTGCCGCAGCCGCCCACCGGGCACCCGCGCGTCGGGACAGATCACGCCGGGCACCGGGGGCCGAGCCGCCCCCGGTTCGGCCGGCACCGGCACGAGGGAGGGTGTCGTCAGCGGCGAGTCGACGTACCAGTACGGCTCGGCCAGCTTCCCCGAGTCGATCGACCGCCGCGCCTGCGGGTCGCGCACTGCTCGCTCCAGCACCTGCCTGCGCCACTCCCACTGCTCGGCGCTCTGCGGGACCAGGAACTCCATCGTCCTGCCGGTCACCGCCAGGTTGACCAGCGCGGCGGCCCGTCGTTCGACGTCGTAGGAGTCCAGGAGCGCGGCGGGGGCGCCCCGCCGTACCAGAGCGAGCTTCCACGCGAGGTTCTCGGCGTCCTGCAGGCCCGAGTTCAGGCCCCGCGCGCCGAAGGGCGCGAACAGGTGGGCGGCGTCGCCGGCCACGAACACCCGCCCCCGCCCGAAGGCGGCCGCCACCCGCGAGTGGAAGCGGTAGACGGTCAACCACACGATCTCGTACGGCAGGCTGCCCGCGATCCGCCTGATCATCGCGTCGACGTCGGCCGTGCCGGGGTCGAAGCCGGGCGGCACCTGCCAGTCGATCCGCCACACCGAGTCGGGGCACTGGTGCACGAGGACCTGCCGTCCGGGGTTCCACGGCGGGTCGAAGTAGAAGCGCCGCTCGCTGGGGAAGGGCAGCGTGGCCTTGATGTCGCAGATGAGGAACAGGTCGGCGAACGACCGGCCGGGGAAGCCGATCCCGGCCAGCCGGCGTACGGCGCTGCGCGGACCGTCCGCCCCGACCAGGTGGCTGCCGCGCACCGGCCCGTCGCCGGTGAGAACGTCGACGCCGTCGGCGTCCTCGCGGTAGCCGATCACCGCGCTGCCGTACCTGAGGTCGACGAGCGGCTCGGCGGCGACGCGGGCGCACAGCAGTTCCTCGACCCGCGCCTGCGAGATGTTGATCCACGGCGGTACCTCCGCCCTGGGGAAGGTCACCGAGAACAGCTCGTGCTCGCGGAAGTAGGTGCGGCCGGTGGTCCAGGTGACGCCTTCGGCGACCATCGGGGCGGCGACGCCGACCCGGTCGAGGATGTCGAGCACGTCGCGCTGGAAGCAGATCG
Organism: Nonomuraea sp. NPDC003727; assembly: GCF_053586935.1. Lineage (NCBI taxonomy): Bacteria > Bacillati > Actinomycetota > Actinomycetes > Streptosporangiales > Streptosporangiaceae > Nonomuraea > Nonomuraea sp. NPDC003727. The sequence continues at coordinate 211,786 of NZ_JBSFNE010000013.1, read as the reverse complement.
CCTTCGAGCCCGTGGGGTCGCGGCGGGCCGCCGCCTCCAGCACCACCGTCGGCACCCGCCATCTGGCCAGCAGCAGGGCCGTGGCCAGCCCCACCGGGCCGGCCCCCGCGATCACGACTGGAGCTGGTTCCATACCGCCCTGTCCCGTTCCGCCGTCCAGATGATGGGCCGTTCGACGCCGTCCAGTTCGTCCCAGAGCCTGGAGACGTTGAACGGCAGGCAGTGCTCGAAGATCGGCCAGCGGCCGTACCGGGGCGCCAGCGCGGCGTGGGCGGCCTCGAACGCCTCCTTCAGCGTGCCCGACCGCCGGTGGACCGCACCGACCTCGCGCAGCATCACCTCGAGGAAGTCACGGGTCTGCCCGATCGCCGCCGGCACGTCGCACGTGACCGCCCCGCGCCCGCCGATCAGGGTCGCGGCGCCGAGCGCGGCGACACGGTCGAGCGTGGTCGTCGACCACTCGCGGTGGAAGGCGTCGCCGGTGTAGAGGGCCGCCCGCGCCTCGACCAGGTCGCCGGCGAACAGGATCCGCTGGTCCGGCAGCCAGGCCACGATGTCGCCCTCGGTGTGCCCCCTGCCGAGGTGCCGGAGCTCGAGGAACCTGCCCCGGCCGAGGTCGATACGGACCGTGTCGGTGAAGGTCAGCGTCGGCCTGGTCAGGCCGGGGATCGAGCCGGGATCCTTGAACAGGCGCGGCATCCTGCCGTACTCCGACTCCCAGTCCTGCAGGCCGCGCTCCTCGATGAGGAACCTGGTGTTCTCGTGCGCGACGATGACGTCCGCGCCGAACGCCGAGGCACCCAGCACCCTGACGGCGTGGTAGTGCGACAGGACCAGGTACCGGACGGGCTTGTCGGTGTGTTCGCGCAGCCGCTCAAGCCACTGGCGGGCGGCGGCCGGGGTGGCCATGGCCTCGAAGCAGATCAGGAAGTCGTCGGCCTCGACGGCGCCGACGTTCGGGTCGCCCTCGGCGGTGAGCGCGTAGACGCCCTCGCCGACGATCTCCAGGGTCTGGGTCTTGTCCGTCAGGTCGGCGGACGAGGCGAACGCGCGCATACCGGGATCTCTACCCCGCCCGCGCGGCAAGCCACCGCCCCGTCCCGCCGGAACCCGTCCCGCGTCCGGGTACGGCTCGGCCAGCCGTTCGGCACCTTGAGCATGACCTGGTCGCGGGAAGGTGTTGTCGGTGCACTCCCAGTAGGTGGCCTGGTTGCCGTCGGTGGCGTTGGCGGCGGGATAGACGTCGGTGTGGCTGCTCTCGGACATCTGCCTGCCCGCGGCGAGGTCGGGCCCCGCGGACCACGGGGCTGAGGAACCGCCGGACAGCCGTTGTCGATGAGAACGATCTTGCTAGGGGTGCCAACGGGCGGAAACGGTATGCGAGTGGGACAGCTGCTGGTCAGCGTCGCGCGAGTGCTGAGTAGGCGGTGGATCGGCCGATCTTGAGGGGGCGGGCGCAGTCGCGCACCGATGTTCAAGCGTCGATCCGACCGGCTCCGAAAGGATGAGGCACGACCTGCAGGCCAGGAAAGGACGACGATGACGGAACAGCCGCACGGGCACACTTTCGAGATCCTCCACCGCGATCCCCAGATCACGGCGAGCATCAGGATGACGGTCGCGATCGCCCGCCTGTCGGAGGCTCAGGGCGAAGGGTTCTCGGAACTGTGGAAGTACACCCAGCAGCCCGGCGTGAGCGTGGAGGGACAGCCCTTCGTCAGGTACCACACCTTCGAGGAGGGCGAGACGGACGTGGAGGTCGGCGTGCCCGTGGCCGGACGTCCTGTCAGCGCGGGACGTGTCGCCTCCGCCGAGCTGCCGGGTGGCACGGCCGTCGCCACGTGGCACCTCGGATCGCACGACAGCCTGGGCGACACCTACGCCCTGCTGGGCGCATGGCTGAAGGAGCACGACCGCGAGCCTGACGGTGGGGCGTGGGAGATCTACCACTGGTTCGACCTCAGCACACAACCCGATCCGTCGAGCTGGCCCGCCCCGGCGACCTGGCGCACCCAGCTGATCCAGCCGATTCGCTGACGCCGGTCGTTCGCCATCACGGCGTCCGACATTCGCATCCTCGGCTCGCCGCCGGCCCTCACCGCCGGCCGCGCCCGCGCCTCCCGCCGCGAGAGCCTCACCGGGGCCGTCGCGGGCGTGGCGCTCTGTTGGAAGATCGCGCGACTGGTCCATGTGTTGCCGAACCGCGATGATTTCGACGGCGGTGAAGGCGATCGGGCGGCGAGTCTGGATGTCATGCGGCGACAGGAACTCGGCAAGGATCCCAGCTTGGGCATGTCCGTTCATGACATCCGCAGTGGAGGGCAGGTCAAGGGCTGGTCGTCGTGGGCTCCGGACGTCGGCGACGCCGTGGTGCTGATGCGGATGGGGGGCTTCCGCCGGCACGCGTCGGGGCAGGACTCCTTCCTCGACGCGGCCAGCGGTTACCTGACCAGAAAAGGGCTGGAAGAGCGCTTCGCCTATCCGTCGGCGAGCGAGATCCGCTACACCTGGATCATGTTGACCCCTGACGCCTACGACGAATACGTCGCGGGCGTCCAGGGCGCTCCAGGCTGGATGCTGGCAATCACCGCCTTGCTCGACCTGCGCCATCGCGAGCTGCTGTCCGCCTGCAGGAGAGGCGCTGACCACCTGGAGGTGGGTGAACGGTTGCAGAGCCTGCTGGCGGCTCTCCCGCCGCGGACCGAGCGGCCCGGCCCCGGTATGCCGCCCACGACGCGGGTGATCCACCGCCGCATGACCATCGCCGTGCAAGAGGCGCTCTCCTGCGGTCACCTCAACGACAGTGTCGCGGACCTGGCCCGGCTGGTCGGCGCCTCGCCCAAGCATGTCGGAAGGATCTTCCGCCACGTCACCGGGCGCACGATCAGCGAGTATCGCAACGAACTGAGGGTGCGGGCCGTGCTGGAACACATGGCCGACGGAGGCGCCCAGTTCGCCGAACTGGCCACCATGTACGGCTTCGCCGATCACGCGCACCTGACCCGGACGGTTCGCAAGCATCTCGCCGAGACGCCCAGCGCCCTGCGCGCACGCCTCGACCTCGGCGGCCTCTGACCGTCGCGTGACCCGTTGACCACCGCGCCGACCACCCCGTTCGCAGGCAGGTGCGCACAGCCGGCATCGGGGCCGGTGTGACGGAGGGGTCAGGGGTCAGCGCTTGCGCACGAGGGTCACGCGGTCGCGCACGGGCAGCATCACGGACTCGACCCGCTCGTCCCGCTGCGGCGCTGGCGGGCGGCCTCGTACAACACCACGGTCGCCGCGCTGGCGGCGTTCAAGGAACTGGCCGAGCCGGCCATCGGAATGCGCGCCATCGTGTCGCATGCCTGCCGCCATCCCGCGCTCAGCCCGGTGGTCTCGTTACCGACGACCAGCAGGGTGGGGCCAGTCAAGTCCAGTTCGGCGACCTCGCGACTGCCGTTCTCGTCGGTGCCCACCACCATCAGCGGCAAGCCCCGGCCGCGCAGCTCCGCCACCCACGCCAGTACCTCTCGGTGGGAGTGGGACCGCACCACCGGCAGCGCCAGCAGCGACCCGGTGGAGGCCCGCACCGAACGAGGATCATAGGGGTCGGCGGCGTGCCCGGTGACGATCAGACCAGCGCCGCCGAACGCGTCCAACGAGCGTGCCATGGTCCCGATGTTGCCGGGAGTGTTCGGCCGGTCGAACACCGCGCCCAGGAAAGACGGCCCCACCTGGATACGGGACAGCTCATCGTCGGGCAGCCCGACCACCGCCACCAGTTCGGGCACGTCCTCGTCCTTGCCGCCCAGCTCCCGCAACAGGTTGGGGGCCATGGACACCCGCTCGCCGCCGGCCTCCTTCAGCATCTGCTTCGCCCAGCTCGACAGCGGTCGCTCGGCGTCGTAGATGAGCGCGTGCACCGGCCAGCCGAACTCGATCGCCAGGCTGATCGGGCGTACGCCCTGGATCAGGAACTCCTTGGCCCGCTGCCGTTTGGCCCGGTTTCCCAGCAGCGCCTGCCACTGCTGGAACCGCGCGTTCGCCCGCGTGATGCGTAACTGCGCCGATAACGATGGGTCCCGATCAGTCACGCTCTACAGCATGATCAGTTCCTCAAGCGATGGCAAACCAGGTGAGGTCGAACAGATCAACTCGCATACCGTTTCCGCCCGTCGGCGCACCCCTAGCACGCTGTCCGGCGGTCAGCCCCGGACCAGGCGGGGGCGCCAGGCCGAGGACCGCGAGCGCCAGCGCGGCGAGTAACGCGAGGGTACGTCTGTCATGGGGGAGTGACTGCACTATAAGATGGCAGCCTGCAATATTTCGACTACTTTTCGCAAATTCACGACAGGCCATAAGGATCGATTTCACGGAACATCGGCGCAGCTGAGGCTATGGACGAGCGCGTCCGGGTCGTTCTCCATGAACGCAAGCGAATCTGCAAGCACTTGCAATGACTTACGTGGATCGGCGTATAGTTTGCGCATGACGCGTCGACTGGCAGAGGTGGCCAAGAAAGTCGGGGTGAGCGAGGCCACCGTGAGCCGGGTGCTGAACGGCAAGCCGGGCGTCTCCGAGGCGACCCGCGAAGCCGTGCTGACCGCACTCGACGTGCTCGGCTACGAGCGTCCCACCCAGCTGCGCGGTGACCGCGCCCGGCTGGTCGGCCTGGTCCTGCCCGAACTGCAGAACCCGATCTTCCCCGCCTTCGCCGAGGTGGTCGGGGGAGCGCTGGCCCAGCAGGGCTTCACCAGCGTGCTGTGCACCAGGACCGTCGGCGGGGTCTCCGAGGCCGACTACGTCGACCTGCTCCTGCAGCAGCAGGTCTCCGGGGTGGTCTTCGCCGGCGGCCTGTACGCCCAGGGCGACGCCTCGCACGAGCACTACGAGCTCATCCTCGAACGCAAACTTCCGACCGTGCTGGTCAACGCGGCCGTCGAGCACCTGGGCTTCCCGCAGGTGTCCTCCGACGACGCCGTGGCGGCCGAGATGGCGCTCGGCCACCTGCGCGCCCTCGGCCACGAACGCATCGGCATGGTGCTCGGCCCCAAGGACCACGTGCCGTCCAGGCGCAAGCTCGACGCCTTCCTGGCAAGGGGCGGCGACTACGACCTGGTCGAGTTCACGATGTTCTCGCTGGAGGGCGGCCACGCGGCCGCGACCAGGCTGGTGCGCAAGGGAGTCACCGGCGTCATCTGCGCCAGCGACCTGCTCGCGCTCGGCACCATCAGGGCGGCCAGGCGGGCCGGGCGCAAGGTGCCCGACGACCTGTCCGTGATCGGCTATGACGACTCGGCGCTGATGACCTGCACCGACCCGCCGCTCACCACCGTCCGCCAGCCGATCGACGCGATGGGGCGGGCGGCCGTCGACTTGCTCGTGGCGTTGATCGACAAGGCGGTGGTGCCTGCCGACGAGCTGCTGTTCGAACCGGAGCTCGTCGTGCGCGCCTCCACGGCCCGCGTCCAGTAGGCCTGCACCCCTCCACGCCCCCGCGTCCAGGAGGCCCGCGCCCCTCCACGCCCCCGCGTCCAGGAGGTCCGCACCCCTCCACGCCCTCGCGTCCAGTAGGCCTGCACCCCTCCACGCCCCCGCGTCCAGCAGGCCCGCGCGTTGAGTAAGCCCGCGTGCGTCCAGTAGGCCCGCCCGCGTGGCGGCCCCGCCGGCAGGGAGCGGGCCGGCTTCCTGCCGGGTGCTCGACCGCCCGGGTATCGCCGTGCACGGCTGCCTGCCCTGACGCTTCTCGGCGTTCCCGCACACAAGCCCCCCGGCGGGCGGCGGGCGGGTGTGCACATGGGTCGCGGCGAGCTACGGCTGTCATGGAGTCGTTATATTTCAATCAGCTGTCAAAATCTTGCAGTGATCTGTCGATGCTGCTTATCGTGTGGGCCTCCCCATCCCCATCAGAAGGGTCCAGACCGATGAGCAGCTCCCGCAGAGCACTCGGCCTGCTGATCGTCACCGGCCTCAGCCTGCCGGTCGCCGCCTGCGGCTCCACGCCCGACAAGCCGGCGCCCGCGGTGAGCGGGACGGCCCAGGCCGCGCCCGTCACGATCTCCGTCGGCTGCCAGCCGCCCAAGACCAACCCCCTGCAGCGCAAGGACTGGGACGACGACGTCGCCGCCTTCCAGAAGCTGCACCCGAACATCACCGTCGACAGCAAGGACGGCTTCCCCTGCCACGACGTGAAGACGTACGACGCCAAGCTGGCCGGCGGCCAGATGGAGGACGTCTTCTACGGCTACTTCGGTGACGTCCAGACCGCGATCAAGGCGGGCCAGGCCGCCGACATCACCGCCTACGTCGACACCGTCAGCACGCTCAAGGACATCGACCCCAGCGTGATGGCGGCATACACCGTCAACGGCAGGACTTACGGCGTTCCACGCGGGAATTACAAGGTCGGCCTCGTCTACAACCGCAAGCTGTTCACCCAGGCCGGACTCGACCCGAACACGCCGCCCAAGAGCTGGGCCGAGATCCGCGAGGCGGCCAAGAAGATCAGCGCGCTGGGCCCCGGCTACATCGGCTACGGCGAGTACAGCGCGGGCAACACCGGCGGCTGGCACTTCACCCAGTCCATCTACGGCAGGGGCGGCGCGATCGTCGACGACAGCGGCAAGAAGGCCGCCTTCAACAGCCCCGAGGGCAAGGCGGTCCTGCAGAACCTCAAGGAGATGCGCTGGACCGACAACAGCATGGGGACCAAGCAGCTCTACCAGTGGGACGACCTCATGCGCCTCATGGGCGCGGGCAAGATGGGGATGATCCTCGGCGCACCCGACGTCATCACCGAACTGCACGACAACCGCAAGGCCGCCTACGAGGACTTCGGCCTGGCCGCCTTCCCCGAGGCCAAGGCCACGCTGGGCGGCGGCGACGGCTACATGTTCAACCCGAAGGCCACCCCCGAGCAGATCAAGGCCGGCCTGCTCTGGCTGGACTACTACGTCCTGACCCCCGGCAGGGGCCAGTTCGACTACGCGCGGCAGAAGGCGACGGGCAGAGCGGTCGGCCTTCCCGACAACAACGTCTGGGGCGACAGCCCGACCGGGCGGAAGCTGCTCGACCTGCGCGGGAGCAACGCGACGCTGCCGCTGGAGAACTTCACCGCCTACGTGGACGGGATGGCCGCCGTCCCGCTCAAGCTCGAGCCGCCGATGAACCAGCAGATCTACCAGATCCTCGACACCCCGATGTCGGCCGTCCTCACCCGGCGGGACGCGGACGTCGACAAGCTGCTCGCCGAAGCCGAGGCCAAGGTCAACGACGTGCTGGTCAAGTCCAGCTAGACCACCCCGCGGTGCGCGCCGGCCATGCGGACGGCGGGTCCCCGCGCCCAGGGCGCCGGGGGACCCGCCCGTCCCCCGGGCCGGCGGCAGCAGTCGAGATCACCAGGAGTGACCCCTTGAACGTCGCAAGCTCGGGACGCAGGCCCCCCTCCAGGACCGGCAGGGAGGTGAGACGCAACCTCACCGCCTACGGCTTCCTGTCGGCCGCCCTGATCTGCTTCGCCGTCTTCTCGTGGTGGCCGATGGTCCGCGAGGTCCTGCTGAGCCTCCAGGAGAACAACTTCGTCGACCCGCCGACCTGGGTCGGGCTCGACAACTTCGCCACGGTCGTCGCCGACCCCGCCTTCGCCCAGGCCTGGCTCAACACCGCGGCCTTCACCGGCCTCGCCCTGCTGATCGGCTACGTGGTCCCCTTCACCGCGGCGATCGTCCTCAACGAGCTCCGCCACGCCAAGGCGTACCTGCGCTTCGTGGTCTACCTGCCGGTGATGCTGCCGCCCGCCGTGTCCGTCCTGCTGTTCAAGTGGTTCTACGACCCGGGACCCGGCCTGTTCAACCAGATCCTCGGCCTGGTCGGCCTGCCGCCGCTCGCCTGGCTCGACTCGACCGACACCGCCCTGATCTCCCTGGTCATCGTCTCGACCTGGATGAACCTCGGCAGCGGCACGCTCATCTACCTGGCCGCCCTGCAGACCATCCCGAGCGAGCTGTACGAGGCGGCCGAGCTCGACGGCGCCGGCCTGGTCAAGCGGATCCGGCACGTCACCATCCCGCAGACCAGGCTGATCCTGCTGGTGATGCTGCTGCTGCAGATCATCGCGACCATGCAGGTGTTCATCGAGCCGTTCATGCTCACCGGCGGCGGCCCGGAGAACGCCACAGTGACCGTCGCGTACCTGATGTACCAGTACGCCTTCAACTTCGGGAACTTCGGAGGTGGAGGCGCGATGGGCCTGATGCTCATGATCGTGCTCATCGTCTTCTCCGCCGTGTACCTGCGCGTCTCGCGGGAGACCTCATGATCGCCACCGCCGTACGGCACCGCGAGCCCCGGCCGCGCAGGCTCGCCCGGCGCCGGATCGAGACCCGGTTCCGCACCCTGGTCTCGCCGCACCAGCTCAACACCCGCGGCGGACGGGCGATCTACTGGACCGTGCTGGTCACGACGGTGGCCGGCTGCACCGCGGTCTTCCTGTTCCCGCTCTACTGGATGGTGACCGGCGGGCTCAAGCCGCCGGAGGAGCTCGACCAGATCCCGCCCACGCTCATCCCGCGCGATCCGAGCCTCGAGGCCTACGCCGAGGCGTGGAACCTGCTCGACCTGGGGCTGCTGCTGCGCAACACCGCGCTCTACGCGGCCGGGGCCTGGCTGTTCACGCTGGCCGTGGACGTCTCGGCCGCCTACGCGCTGTCGAAGCTGCGCCCGATGTTCGGCAAGCTGATCACCGGCATGATGCTGGCCACGCTCATGATCCCGCCGATGGTCCTCATCCTGCCCCTCTACGTGACCGTCGTCGACCTGGACCTGCTCAACACCCCGTGGGCGATCTGGCTGCCGGCCGCCGCCAACGGCTTCAACATCTTCCTGCTCAAACGCTTCTTCGACTCCGTCCCCCGAGAGCTCATCGAGGCGGCGGAGATGGACGGCGCGTCGCCCGCGCGGATCCTGTGGTCCATCGTGCTGCCGGTCTCGCGGCCCATCCTCGGCGTCGTGTCGATCTTCACCGTGGTCAACGTGTGGCGCGACTTCGTCTACCCGCTGCTCGTGCTGCCCGACACCGATCGCATGACGGTGAGCGTCGCCATCAACTCGCTCTCGCAGACGATGCCGACCAACGCGCTCACCGCCGCCCTGGTGATCGCCAGCCTCCCGACGATCGTCATCTTCCTGTTCTTCCAACGGCACATCATGGCGGGACTCACCGCCGGAAGTCTCAAGGGTTAGGAGCGCAATGTCCGACACGTGGTGGCGGGGCGCCGCGATCTACCAGGTCTACCCGCGCAGCTTCGCCGACGGCGACGGCGACGGCGTGGGCGATCTGGCCGGGCTGCGGGAGCGCCTGCCGTACCTGAAGGACCTGGGGATCAACGCGATCTGGCTCACCCCGTGGTACCCGTCGCCCATGGCCGACGGCGGCTACGACGTGGCCGACTACCGCGACATCGAGCCCGCGATCGGCACGCTGGCCGAGGCGGAGACGTTCATCGGGGAGGCACACGGGCTGGGCATCAGGGTCATCATCGACGTCGTGCCCAACCACAGCTCCACCGCCAGCGCGTGGTTCCAGGAGGCGCTGCGGGACCGGTCGAAGCGCGACCGCTTCTGGTTCCGCGACGAGCCCAACGACTGGCGGTCGATCTTCGGCGGGCCCGCGTGGACGCAGGTGGCCGACGGCCAGTGGTACCTCCACCTGTTCGACCCGGGCCAGCCCGACTACAACTGGGACAACCCCGAGGTGCGTCAGGAGTTCCACGACGTGCTGCGCTTCTGGTTCGACAGGGGCGCCGACGGCATCCGCGTCGACTCCGCCGCGCTGCTGGTCAAGTCGGCCACCGCCTACGAGGACCTCGACGGCGTGCACGACATCTACCGCGGCTGGCGGCGGGTGGCCGACGAGTACGACGACCGGATCCTCGTCGGCGAGGTCTGGCTGCCCGACCAGGAGCGCTTCGCCCGCTACCTGCGTCCGGACGAGTTGCACACCGCCTTCAACTTCGACTTCCTCGCCTGCCCGTGGGAGTCCGCCGCGCTGCGCGCAAGCATCTCGCTGACGCTGTCGACCCACGCCTCCGTGGGGGCGCCGCCCACCTGGGTGCTGTCCAACCACGACGTCGCCCGCGTGGTCACCAGGTACGGCAGAGCCGACACCTCGTGGGACCACGCCGACCGCAGGGACGGCGTGCCCGCCGACCTGGCGCTCGGCCGCCGCAGGGCCAGGGCGGCGGCGCTGCTGGCGATGGCGCTGCCCGGCGGGGTCTACGTCTACCAGGGAGAGGAGCTCGGCCTGCCGGAGGTCGACGACATCCCCGACCGCCTGCGCCAGGACCCCATGTGGACCAGGTCCGGCCACACCGTCCCCGGACGGGACGGCTGCCGCGTGCCGCTGCCGTGGTCGGGCGACGCGCCGCCGTTCGGGTTCGGCCCCGGCGCGGGAGAGCCGTGGCTGCCGCAGCCGCCGGAGTGGAAGGAACTGACCGCCGAGGCGCAGGCCGGCGACCCGGGATCCATGCTCACCCTCTACCGCACGGCCCTGCGCCTGCGCCGCGACCGGCTCGGCGACGGGTCGCTGACCTGGCTGGACCTGGGCCCCGACGTGCTGGCGTTCACGCGGGACACAGGGGTGGTGTGCGTGGTGAACCTCGGCCCCGACCCGGTACGGCTGCCGCCGCACTCGGCGGTGTTGCTGGCCAGCGGGCCGACAGGGGACGGGCTGCTGCCGTGCGACACGGCGGTGTGGCTGGAACCCTGACCGGCCCGGGGCCGGGGAGGCTAGCCGCGGGCGACGATGTCGCCGAGCGTGGTGACGGTGTCGAAGTCGTTGGTCAGCCGGTTCTTGGTGACGGCGAAGGCGAGGCCGGTGGCGGTGTCGGCGTAGGCCACGCTGCCGCCGGCGCCGGCCATGCCGAACACTGTCGGCGTCTCCTCGGGCGCCGATCCCGGCCGGCCGATCGCGTAGCCGAGACCCCAGGCCGACGGCATGCCGAACACCTCGTCCACGCCGCTGAAGGCCGTGGTCGTCACCTCGCGCAGCCTGTCGGGCGAGATCAGCCGCGTGCCGTCCACCTCGCCGAGCAGGGCGGCGTACATGCGGGCGATCGCCCTGGCCGAGGTCTTGCCGCCCGCGGGGATGTCGGCCGACAGGTAGTCGGGGCGGCTGCCCAGCCCGGCGGTGGGCATCAGGTCCATCGGGCCGGCCTTGAACATCGGCAGGTCCTCGGGCATGTCCGCGAACGCCGACATGTCCATGAAGGCGTCCTCCAGGCGGGCGAGCCGGTGGTGCTCCGAGGCGGGCATGCCGAAGTAGAGCTCGTCGGCCACGCCGAGCGGCCCGCTCACCTCTTCGCGCAGCACCTGCGAGATCGGCTTGCCGGTGGCCCGCCGGACGATCTCGCCGACGAGGAATCCGAACGTGTAGGCGTGGTAGCCCATGCGGGTGCCCGGCTCCCACCACAGTTCGGCGTTCTCGAGGGCGGCGACCATCGTGTCCCAGTCGCAGACGTCCTCCGGCGTGGTGTCCAGCGGGAGGCCGGGCACCCCGGCGGTGTGCGTCAGCACGTGGCGCACCGTCACGCCTTCCTTGCCGTGCGCCCCGAACTCCGGCCACAGCTCCGCCACGCGTGTGTCGTAGCCGAACAACCCGCGCTCCACCAGTACGTGGGCGACGGTGGCGGTGGCACCCTTGCCGATGGAGAAGTTGTAGAACGGCGTGCCGGGCGTCACGAGCCGGCCGGTCTCCGGGTCGGCCACACCGGCGACCACGTCCACGACCTGCCGGCCGTCACGGTAGACGGCCACCTGGAGGCCCCGCTCCCGGCCCGACTCGACCAGGTCGTCGGCGGCCTGCTGCACCAGCTTCTGGAGTTCGCTCATCATGTCCGTCCTTCAATGTTTGGAACTAGACGGTACAGTACTGAGACCGGTACGGAACTGTCTAGTACTATCCGGACCATGACAACGGAAGTGGGTCGCACGGCACTCAAGCGCAGGCAGATCCTCGACGCCGCCAAGGCGGTCTTCCTGCGCAACGGCTACGTGGGCGCGAGCATGGACGAGGTCGCCGCCCTCGCCGCGGTGTCGAAGCAGACGGTCTACAAGTACTTCACCGACAAGGAGCAGCTGTTCACCCACCTCGTGCTCGACACGACCGGCGAGATCGACCACCTCACCCGGATGGTCACGGCGGCCTTCGACGACAGCGACGATCCCCGGCGGGCCCTGGGCGAGCTGGCCCGCGCCTTCCTCGGCTCGCTGCTGCGGCCCGAGGTGCTGAGCCTGCGGCGGCTGATCATCGCCGAGGCCGACCGCTTCCCCGACCTGGGCCGCACCTGGTACGAGCAGGGCTTCGAGCGGGTGCTGGCGACGCTGACCGGCTGCTTCGGGCGCCTGGCGGAGCGCGGCCTGCTCCACCTGGACGACCCCCGGCTGGCCGCCGACCACCTCATGGGCCTGCTGCTGTGGATCCCGGTGAACAGGGTCATGTTCTGCGGTGGGGACGCCTCCTACACCGACGCCGAGCTCGACCGGCTGGCCGAGACGGCGGTGGCGGCGTTCCTGCGCGCCTACGGAGTCAGCGCACCGCTTTCAGGTTGAGGATCCACAGGTCGCGGCCGTCGGTGTCGCTCCAGGCCAGCAGGGTCCCCGGATCGTTCTTGTCGCCCAGGCGGACCGCCATCGACGGGTCGGCGGGGTCGAAGGTCGCCAGCGTCCCCGCGCGCAGATCCTTGATGACCTGTAACCCCGCGCGCAGCCGGAGCACCACGAACCGGTTCAGCACCGGCCCGCTCGCCGTCGTCCCCGGCAACTCGACCGTGCCGGACCCGTCCGTCCTGCGCGCGAGCGTCATCCCCGAGATCGGGTGGCGCTCCACGCACCAGTCGGGCGAACACCGCGCCACCCCCTGCCCGCCGGTCACGAACGCTCGCGAGCGCCCGGACTCCAGGTCGGTCAACGTCCCCTTCGCCAGGTCGGCGGCCCACGGCCAGGCCAGCAGCCACAGCCCCTCGCCGGCCTTCTCCCTGCCGCCCCTGCCGGACAGCGGCCGGCGGTAGACCGCCTGGCCGGTGTTCCAGAACAGGTGGCCGTCGCCCACCTGGAAGCGGGCCTCCGGCGGGGCCGACCGGTCGCCCTGCGCGGCCTTGGTGACCAGGCGCGGCCTGCCGCCCTTCACCGGCACGCGCCAGAACCGCGTCTCCAGCGTCTCGTCCGCGCGCAGCCCGAGCGAGCTCCACACCACGAGCCGGCCGTCCGTGGCGAACCAGCGCACCTCGTCGCCCGCCGGCAGCTTCGCGAACCGGCCGATCCGGCCGGTGGCCGCGTCGTAGACGTCCAGCCGCACGTCGCCGTGGCCGAGCCGGTTCTGCGCCAGCAGCACCACGCGCCGGTCGTCGATCGCGATGGCCGGCTGGTAGACCAGCCCGTCGGCGGACCGGGCGGGCAGCCTGGAGACCGCGCGCGGCCACACCTCCTGGGCCGCCCTGGCCAGCCCGACCCTGGCGGGCACGGGCCTGGCGGCGGCCGAGACATGGTCGGCGGGCGCCGCGACCGTCGGCCTGACCAGCACGACCAGTCCGGTGACCGTGGCCAGCGCGAGGCCCGCGGCGGCGGCCGACCGTAACCGCCTGCCGGTACGGCGCCGCCGCAACCGCGACAGGCCCGACAGCAAATCGGCGGGGCGAGCCGTCGCGGCCGCCGCCTCCAGGGTCCTGACCAGGTCGTCCTGCCGGACGGCGACGCTCTGGTCGCGCACCCTGGCCGCGGGCAGGTCGAGGACGCGCGCGATGTCCTCGTTCGACAGCCCGCCGTACGAGCGGAGCACGATCACCGCCCTGGCCAGCGGAGGCAGCTCGGCCAGCTGCCGCCAGACGTCCGGATCGCCGCCGTGCCCGGCGATCTCGGCCTCGGGCACCCCCTGGGCCGCCCGGCGCCGCCGCTGGCGCACGAACAGGCGGGCCATCGCCGTGCCGACGAAGGTGTCGGGGTGGCCGGTCCTCGCCATGCGCAGCCCGGCCAGCGCCTCCTGGGCCAGCAGGACGCCTTCGCGCTGGTCGCCGGTGAGCACGAGGCCGTAGCGCACGAACCCCATGCCCTTGATGAGCACGAAATCGGTGAAGCCGTCAGGAGGACCCATCCAGCCACCTCCGTGGCCAGCATCTCAGGAGGATTCGCGGATGACCAGTTCGGTCGGCAGGATGACCGGATCGGCGGGACCGCCCTCGAACAGCCCCAGCAGCAGCCGTGTCATGGCCGCGGCCTGCTCGAAGATGTGGTGGCGGACCGTGGTCAGCGGCGGGTCGGTGTACTTGGCGGCCTCGATGTCGTCGAAGCCGACCACGGCCACGTCGTCGGGCACCCTGCGCCCCGCCTGGCGCAGCGCCTGCAGCGCGCCGACGGCCATGAGGTCGTTGCCGCAGAAGACCGCGTCGAGCTGGGGGTCGTCCTCCAGCAGCTGCCGCATCGCGACGGCGCCCGACTCCCTGGTGAAGTCGCCGATCGCCACGATGGAACGCCGGTCGGAGCCGCGCAGCACGGTGCGGTACCCCTCGAGCCGGTCAAGGCCGGCGATCATGTCCTGCGGGCCCGCGATGGTGGCGATCCGGCGCCGGCCGCTCTCCACCAGGTGCCGTACGGCCTCGGCCGCCCCGCCGACGTTGTCGTTGTCGACGAACGGGATGTCGATGGGGACGGCGGGCCTGCCGTAGGAGACGACGGGGATCCGCATCCGCGCGATCGCGGCGGGCAGCGGGTCGCCGCCGTGCATGGAGATGAGCATGACGCCGTCGACGTGGCCGCTGGCGATGTAGCGCTCCACCCGCGCGTGGCTCTTGGCCGAGCTGGTCAACATGAGCACGATCTGCTTGTCGGCCGCCTCCAGCTCCACGCTGGCCGACCTGATGACGGTGGAGAACATCGGGTCTTCGGAGAACACCCTGGTCGGCGGTTCGGAGAAGACCAGGGCGATCGAGTCGGTCCGCTGGGTGACCAGGCTGCGCGCCGCCGGGTTGGGCACGTAGCCGAGCTCGTCGACCGCGCGCAGCACCGCGTCGCGGATGTGCGGGGCGACCGTCGACTGCCCGTTGACCACCCGGGAGACCGTGGCACGCGACACTCCCGCCCTGGCGGCGACCGCCTCGAGGGTGGGGCGCTTCATCCCTTGACGCTTCCGGCCAGGAGCCCGCGGACGAAGTAGCGCTGCATCGACAGAAAGACCACGAGAGGAATGATGACAGACACGAAAGCGCCCGCGGTCAGCCGTTGCCACTCGTTGCCCTTGGTTCCGGCCATCTGCGCCAGCCGGACGGTCATCGGCGCGCTCTCCGCGGTGCCGCCGCCGAAGATCAGCCCCACCAGCAGGTCGTTCCACACCCACAGGAACTGGAAGATCGCGAAGCTGGCGAGCGCGGGCGCCACCAGCGGCAGCACGATCCTGCGGAAGATCGTGCCGTGGGTGGCGCCGTCGACCCTGGCCGCCTCCATCAGCTCGTGCGGCAACTCGGACATGAAGTTGTGCAGCAGGAAGACGCCGAGCGGCAGGGCGAAGCAGGTGTGGGCGCACCAGACCTGGACGAACCTGCCGGTGCCCTCCAGGTTCCAGGCGGGCATGAGCTGCAGGCCGAACACCTCGACGCCCTCGGAGAAGAACGACAGCAGCGGCACCAGCGCCATCTGCAGCGGCACGACCTGCAGCGCGAAGATCCCGATGTAGATCCAGTCGCGGCCCCTGAACGGCAGCCAGGCCAGCGCGTAGGCGGCGAAGGCGGCGAAGGCCAGCGGGAAGAGCACCGACGGGATCGTGATGACGATCGAGTTGAGCAGGAAGCTGGCCAGCTGCCCGGAGGAGGAGGACGTGCCGAACAGCACCTCCTGGTAGTTCTCCAGCGTCAGCACGGGCGTGGAGAAGAACGTCCACCAGCCGGTGGTCTTGATCTGGTCCTCCGGCCGGAACGACGACAGCAGCAGGCCGACGGTGGGTGTCGTCCAGAGCAGCGCGATCAGCAGCGCGGCGAGGGAGGCCGTCCTGCTCGACAGGCGGGCGCGCACCCGGGCTGGCGCGGTCGTCATCGAAGGGCCCTCCTGCTGCGGATCTGGTAGATGACGATCGGCGTGACCAGCACGAACAGGAAGACCGCCAGCGCGGCGCCCTTGCCGGTCTCGCCGTAGCGGAAAGCCTGGTTGTACATCTCGTTGGCGATGACGCTGGTGTCGAACTGGCCGCCGGTCATGGTGCGCACGATGTCGAAGAGCTTCAGCGTGCCGATCGACTGCGTGACCAGCACGACGATCACCGCGGGCCGGATCGAGGGCAGCGTCACCCTGAAGAACATCTGCGCCGCCCCGGCGCCGTCGAGCTTGGCGGCCTCCACGATGTCGGCGGGGATCCCCTTGATCGCCGCCGACAGCACGACCGTGGCGAAACCGGCCTGGATCCAGACCATCACCACGATGAGGAAGAGCGTGTTGAGGGGCGGGTCGAGCAGCCACTGCCGGGGCTCGCCGCCGAGCCACACCACCACCTGGTTGAGCAGGCCGATCTGGTCGACGCCCTCGGGCCGGTAGGCGTAGACGAACTTCCAGATGATCCCGGCGCCGACGAACGAGATGGCCATCGGCAGGAAGAGCAGCGACTTGGCCAGCGACTCGAACCTGGCCCGGTCCACGATCACCGCGTAGACCAGGCCGATCGCCGTCACCAGCAGCGGCACGAGGACCACCCAGACGAGCGTGTTGCGCAGCACCGTGACGGCTTCCGGCTGGGTGAACATCCACGCGTAGTTGTCCAGGCCGACGAAGGCGGTGCCGTCACCGCTCATGAACGACAGCAGCGTGGTGCGGACGGCCGGGAGCACCAGGCCCACGGCGAGCAGGACGACGGCGGGGGCGAGCAGGATCGCGGCGTGCAGGCGGGCTCTGCTGCGCATCGGGGCCCGGTCGAGAAGCAGCAGGACCAGGCCGACGACCGCGAGGAACGCGACGACGCCGATGACCAGCTGGATGAGTTTGGGCGACTCGGCGGCCAGGTCGAAGTCCAGGTCCAAGGGTCCTCCTGGGGGCCCTCGGGCGCCGGGGGCGGCGCCGGAGGGGGCGGACGTGAGCGGGCTGGGCGGGCGTTCCCCTGACCGGTACGGCAGGCGCCGCGCGGGCTGCCTGCCGTACCGGGGACTTCAGGAGGTGGGCCAGGAGGCGTCGATGAAGTCGAGCACCGTCTTGGTGTCCTTGCCGTTGATCCAGTCGGTCATGCCCTTCCAGAAGGTGCCGGAGCCGACGGCGGCCGGCATGAGGTCCGAGCCGTCGAACCTGAACACCGTCGCCTCGTCGCGCAGCATCTCCATCGACAGCCTGTCGATCGGGTTCTGCGCGTTGGCGAGGTCGACGCCCTTGTTGGCCGACACGTACGTGCCCAGCTTCATCCTGGAGTTGGCGTGCTCGGGCGTGGCCAGGTAGCGCTGGAAGGCCTGCACCTCGGGCCGGTCGGCGAAGGCGGCGACGAACTCGCCCGCGCCGAGCACCGGCTTCGTGGCCGGGTCGTTGCCCGGCAGGTAGAAGGCGAAGACGTCACCGTCCTGGGCGACCTTGGTGCCCTCGGGCCAGAAGTTGGCGTAGAAGGAGGCCTGGCGGTGCATCGCGCACTTGCCCGTCGTGATCGGCACGCCGCCCTCCTGGAAGGCGGTGCTGGCGATCGACTTGACGGGCCCGTAGCCGCCGTTGACGTACTTGTCGTTCTTGAGGATCGCGCCCACCTTGTCGACCGCCGCGACCACCTTGGGGTCGTTGAACTTCAGTTCGTGGGAGACCCAGCGGTCGTACTCCTCGGGGCCGAGCTCGCGCAGGATGACGTCCTCGATCCAGTCGGTCGCCGGCCAGCCCGTCGCCTCGCCCGACTCGATGCCCGCGCACCACGGCTTGGTGCCGGCGGC
The DNA here is from genome assembly GCF_053586935.1 of Nonomuraea sp. NPDC003727. Lineage (NCBI taxonomy): Bacteria > Bacillati > Actinomycetota > Actinomycetes > Streptosporangiales > Streptosporangiaceae > Nonomuraea > Nonomuraea sp. NPDC003727. The sequence continues at coordinate 193,877 of NZ_JBSFNE010000013.1, read as the reverse complement.
CGCGATCGTGTCGCTCAGCTTCATCAGCTCGTCCCAGGTCTTCGGGACCTGCCAGCCCTTCTCCTGGAAGGTCTTGGGCGAGTACCAGACGAACGACTTCACGCTGGCGCCCAGCGGGGCGGCGTAGAAGGTGCCGTCCACGGTGCCGTAGGCGATCCAGTCCTTGGACCAGCCCTGGTCGGCCAGCGCCTTGACCTCGGCCGGGGCGGGCTTCAGCTTGCCCGCCTTCGCGAAGCGCGCCAGCAGGCCAGGCTGGGGGAAGAAGGCGAGGTCAGGCGGGTTGCCGCCGTCGGACCGCACCTGGATCTGCGCCTCGAACTCGCCCGTGCCCTCGTAGGTGATCTTCATGCCGGTGCACTGCTCGAACGTCTTCCAGTTCTGCTGGAAGAGGTCGGCCTCGGTGTCCCTGATGGGGGAGTAGACCGTGACCTTCTTGCCGTCGTGCTTGCCGTACTGCTGGAAGGCGGCGCAGTCGGCCGCGGGGGCCGCCTGGCCGGTGGAGGACCCTGACCCGGTGGAGCCGCAGCCGGTGACGACGAGCGCCAGCGCCGCGGCTCCGACGAGAAGTCGAGGGGCGGTGGTCATGTGCATCCTCCTGTGCCGGTGAGAGCGTTCTCTGAGAATTGATGGCGCACATGACGAGGTCAATATCGGGGGGATTACGGTTTGTTGGGACCCCAGGTAAACCCGTTGTCGCTGATCACGGACCTGTACCAGAGAGCGCTGTCCTTCAGGGTGCGGGCCTGGGTGGCGTAGTCGACGTGGACGAGGCCGAACCTGCGGCGGTAGCCCTCGGCCCACTCGAAGTTGTCCAGCAGCGACCAGACCAGGTAGCCGCGCAGGTCGGCGCCGGCCGTGATGGCCGCGTGTGCGGCGCGCAGGTGCCCCTCGAGGTAGGCGAGCCTGCCGTCGTCGTGCACCCTGCCGTGCTCCACGACGTCGTCGAAGGCGGCGCCGTTCTCGGTGACCATGAGGCCGACCCGCGGGTAGTCCCGCGACAGCCGTACCAGCAGGCGCGACAGGCCGCTGGGCACGATCGGCCAGCCCATGGCGGTGACGGGGGCGTCGGCGGGGGCGAAGCGCACGCCCTCCGAGCCCGGCCACGCGGCGTCGGCGGGCAGTCCGGGCGCCGCCTCGACCACGCAGGGGTTGTAGTAGTTGACGCCGACAAGGTCGATGGGGGCGTTGACGATCTCCAGGTCGCCGTCGCGGATGTGCGCGGTGCCGCCGTTGCGACCGGCGGCGCTCAGCACCTCCTCCGGGTACCGGCCGGCCAGCGCGGGGTCCAGGAACTGGCGGGTCAGCAGCGCGTGGATGCGCTGGACGGCCTCGGCGTCGGCCGCGGACGGCGCCGCGTCGGGGTCGTTGACCTGGGCGGGTGTCAGCACCGGCGCCGAGTTGACCACCAGCATGATCTCCTCGGCGCCCTTCGCGCGCAGCGTCCTGGCCGCGAGCCCGTGGCCGAGCAGCAGGTGGTGCGCGGCCCTGAGCGCGTCGTGCGCGGAGGTACGGCCCGGCGCGTGCACGCCGTTGCCGTAGCCGAGGAACGCCGCGACCCACGGCTCGTTGAGGGTGGTCCAGTGGCTGACCCGGTCGCCGAGCCGGTCGTGCATGATCGCGGCGTAGTCGGCGAAGCGGTGGGAGGTGTCGCGGACGGTCCAGCCGCCCAGGTCCTCGAGCGTCTGCGGCAGATCCCAGTGATAAAGCGTGACGTATGGGGTGATGCCCGCTTCGAGGAGCTCGTCGACGAGCCTGTCGTAGAAGCCGAGGCCCGCCGAGTTGGCCGGTCCGGAGCCGGTGGGCTGGATCCTCGGCCAGGCGACGGAGAACCGGTAGGCCCCGAGGCCCAGCTCCCTCATCAGCGCCACGTCATCGCGGTAGCGGTGGTAGTGGTCGCAGGCCACCTCGCCGGTGTCGCCGTCGCGCACCTTCCCCGGCGTCGCGGAGAAGGTGTCCCAGATCGACGGGCCGCGCCCGCCCTCCTTCGCGGCCCCCTCGATCTGGTAGGACGCGGTGGCCGCGCCCCAGACGAAGTTCTCAGGGAAGACCACGGTCCCCCGCGCCTCCATGGTCGTGATCGTCATCCCTTGACAGCTCCTTGCATGATTCCTCCGATGATCTGCTTGCCGAGCAGGACGAACACGAGGATCAGCGGCAGGGTACCCACCGCCGTCCCCGACAGGCCGAGGACGTAGTCGTTGACGTACCCGCTGGCCAGCGTCGACAGCGCCACCTGCACCGTCGGGTTCTCCGGGGTGAGCACCACCAGCGGCCAGAAGTAGTCGTTCCACGCCGACATGAACGTCAGCATCCCGAGCACCGCCGCGGCCGGCCGCGCCGCGGGGAGTACGACGTGCCAGAACAGCCCCCAGGTCGTCGCGCCGTCGACCCTGCCCGCCTCCAGCAGCTCCGTGGGCAGCGCGCGGGAGAGGTACTGCGTCATGAAGAACACCCCGAAGGCGTTCACCAGCGCGGGCACCACCAGCGCGTACATCGAGCCGGTCCACTCGATCTTCACCATGAGCATGTAGAGCGGGATGATCCCGAGCTGGGCCGGCACCATCATGGTCGCCACCGTGATCAGCAGCAGGATGTTCCTGCCCCTGAAGGACAGCTTGGCGAAGGCGAACCCGGCCAGCGTCGAGAAGAACATCACCGCGATCGCGATCGACCCGGCGACCAGGAAGGAGTTGAGCAGGGCCAGGGCGAACGGCACGGTGTCGAAGACGCGCTGCACGTTGGCGAGGAAGTTGCCGCCGGGCAGCAGCGGCGGCGGCACCTCGGCCAGCGCCGAGTTGTGCCGCGAGGCCACGACCACGCTGTAGTAGAGCGGGAAGACCGAGAAGAAGGCCACCGCCAGCAGCGTCAGATAAGTGAGGCGTCGTCTCACTTGAAGGCCCCTCCCAGCCGGCGGGTCAGCAGGTAGTTGACGCCCGCCGCGACCACGACGAACAGGAACATCACCCACGAGGCGGCCGAGGCGTAGCCGAAGTCGAACTTGGTGAATCCCAGGTCGTAGACGTAGAGCGCGAGCGTCTGGAACTGGCGGTCCGGCCCGCCGCTGGTGATGCCGCCCGCGCCGCTGCCCGCCCCGAACAGCAGGGGCTCGGCCAGGATCTGCATCGCGCCGATCGTCGAGACCGTGACGACGAAGATGATCGTGGGCCGGATCATCGGGATGGTGATCTTCTTGAGCTGCGTCAGGTTCGACGCGCCGTCGATCGTGGCCGCCTCGTACAGCTCCCTGGGGACGGCCTGCATCGCCGCCAGGAAGATCAGCGCGTTGTAGCCCGTCCACCTCCACATGATCATCACCGAGATGGCCACGTGCGAGGTCGCGGTGCCCTCCGCCCAGGCCACGCCCTCGATCCCGAACCACGACAGCATCCAGTTGATCAGCCCGTAGTCGCGCCCGAACAGCTGGCTGAAGATGACCACGACCGCGACCACGCTGGTCACGTTCGGCACCAGCAGCGTGATGCGGAAGAACGTCTGCGCCCGCAGCGGGCGGTTGAGCAGGTGCGCCAGCCAGATGGCCAGCACGAGCTGCGGCGCCGTCGACAGGACGCCGATGGAGAAGGTGTTGAACGTGGCGTTCCAGAAGTAGCCGTCACCGAGCAGCGTGCCGAAGTTCTCCACCCCGATGAAGGTGTGCGTGTCGGAGGTGAGCGTCCACTCGTGCAGGCTCACCCACGCCGTGAAGATCAGCGGGAACACCCCGAAGGCGCAGAACAGCAGGAAGAACGGGGCCACGTAGGCGTACGGGGAGAGCTTGAGGTCGAGCGCGTGCCTGACGAGGCGGCGGCGCCTCCCGGGCACCGCGGCCGGCAGGGTGGCCATGCGGAAGTCCTCCAGGTCGATGCGGTACGGCGGGACGGGCGCGCCCCGCCGTACCGGGGGCTACTTGATCTTCTGGACGTCCGCGACGACCTGCGCCCACGCCTCGTCGGGCGTCTGCTTGCCCTGCTCGACCCGGCCCAGCCCGTCGCCGACGGCCACGCGCACGTCGCCCTCCTTGGGGCCGAGGTGCTGTGGCTTGAGGGTGCGCGCCGCGTCGGAGTAGATCTTGCCGATCGGCGCGTCACCGAAGAACGGCTTGGTGAAGCTCTGGATCGACGGGTCGTCGTAGAGGGCGGGGATCGAGGGGAAGGTGCCCTCCTCCTTGAAGACGCGGGCCTGGTTGTCCTTCGAGGTGAGGAAGTCGATCAGCTCGGCCGCCTCCTTGGGGTGCTTGCCCTGCTTGGGGAGCAGCAGGTGCGAGCCGCCGCTGTTGCCCGAGCCGCCGGGGACCTTCGCGATGTCCCACTTGCCGGCCGCGTCCTTGGCCTGCTCCTGGATGTAGCCGGTCATCCAGGCCGGGCAGATGATCGTGGCGAACGAGCCCTTGGCGAAGCCGGTGTTCCACGGCGGGGAGAAGGCGGCCAGCTTGGCGCTCAGGCCGTTCAGGCTGAGCTGGTTGGACAGGTCCCAGGCCTTCTTGACCTCGGGGTTGGTGGCGACGACGATCTGGTCCTGGGCGTCGTAGAGGCCGACGGGCGCCTGGTTGACGATCGCGCGGAAGATCTCGCCGGGGGAGTCGACGAACTTGGCGTCCTTGACGTTCGCGGCGAACTTCTTGCCGGTCTCGATGTACTGCTCCCACGTCGGCCAGAGCTCGGCGACCTTCTCGCGGTCGGTGGGCAGCCCGGCCTTCTCGAACAGGTCCTTGCGGTAGCACATGGCCAGGCCGCCGACGTCGGTGCCGAGGCCGAGCAGCCGGGAGCCGTCCTTCGACAGGCCCTGCTGCCACTTCCAGTCCAGGTAGTCGCCCTGCCGCTTGTCCAGGCCGTACTGCTTGAGGTCGTGGAACTTGTCGGGCTGCGAGGTGAAGGAGCTGATGTAGCCCACCTCCACCGCCTCGACGTCGGCCGCGCCCGCGTTGGTGGCCAGCCGCTTGACCAGGTTGTTGTGGTGGTCGTTGAACTGCGTGACCCGCTCGACGATCTCCACGTTGGGATGGGTCTTCCTGTACTCCTCGTACAGCGGCTTGAAGCCGAAGTCGCCGAAGAGCGCGACGCTGAGCGTCACCTTCTCGGCGGTGCCGCCGCCCGTGGCGGCGGTCTGCTGTGATCCGCCGCCGCAGGCGGCGAGCGCGAGCGCGAGTGCGGAGGCGGTGAGCACCGGTACGGCGAGCCGCCCGAAGCGGCGGGCCTGGGAGTACGGCGTGGCCATGGAACCCTCCTCGAGGGCGGTGGGGAGTGACGGTGAGAGAGCGCTCTCTCAGAGGTTGCGGGTCGGGGGCCTGCCATGTCAACGGAGGGTTTCAGGGATGCACAAGAGAGCGCTCTCTCACCTGTGGCGGCGTTTCCGCAGGTGACGGCCACGCCTCGGAGCGGTGGGAGCGCTCCCAGAGGGTCGGCCCGTTTCCAGAGTGTTACCTGTAGCGGGAGAGCGTTCTCTCAGCCGAGGACGCGGCCGAGCACCTTGGCGTACATCCGGCCGGGGCTCGGCGTCGCCGGCGAGGTCAGGAACCCCGGCAGCATCGGCAGATCGACCGCGAACGCCTGCAACCGTTCGTACAGCACGTTGGCGTCGCGCGGCCTGTCCTCGACCGGCTTCTCCAGCAGGTCGGACAGCACCTTCCCGAGCGCGGCCGGAAGCCCGGGCACCGGGGGCGGCCGCTCCTTCACCTGCCTCTCGAACACGACGTACTCCGTCGGGCCGGTGAACAGCTGCCGCCCCGTCAGCATCTCGTGCAGCACGCAGCCGAGCGAGTAGAGATCGCTGCGCGGCTCGGCGACACCCCGCTGGATCTGCTCGGGCGCCATGTACGCCGGAGTGCCGAGGATCTGCCCGATCCTGGTGAACTGCGTGCCGTTCGCCTCCCGCAACATCGCCAGGCCGAAGTCGAGCACCTTGACGCTGCCGTCGCGACAGAGCATGAGATTGGTCGGCTTGAGATCGCGATGGCAGATCTCCAGCGCGTGCGCCGCCGACAGCACCGCGCACGCCTGCGCCGCGATCGCCACCGCCCACGGCACCGGCAGCGGGCCGTGCTCGCTCAGCAGGTCGGCGACCGTGACCCCGTCGATGAACTGCATCACCTGGAACAGCCGCTGCTCGTGCGTCCCGAAGTCGTACAGGACGGGCGCCCCCGGATGCTCCAGGCGCGCCAGGATGCGCGCCTCCCTGGTGAAGCGCCGCTCCAGCTCCTCGTCGGCGTCCTTGCCGGGCAGCGGGTACAGCAGCTTGACCGCCACCCGCCGGTCGAGATGCCGGTCGTGGCCACGGTAGACGGCGCTCATGCTGCCCCGGCCCAGAGGAAGGTCGTCGAGCACGTAGCGGTCACCGATGACCATCCGCCTCTCCTGCCCCCTCCACGACCAGCCCGCTTGAGACTCTCCGGGGAATCTACAGCAACCAGGTGGATCTTGATCGCCGTGCGGCGCGGGCCCGGTCCCGCGGGCGCCGGACGTGGCCGCCGACGATCGGCCCATGGGGCGTCAGGAGATCACGGCGGTTCACGCGGACGCGGGCGGCCGTTGCCGCCCGCGGCTCGTCGTCGGCCTCCCACGGTTCTAGACTCGAGCGTGGACCTCGTCGCCCGGACGAGAGGCAGGTGCGCCGCGTGTCCGACGAGCATCTCACCCATGGCTGGGAGCAGGACCTCGACGCCGGAGACTCCCTGGTGCGCAGGTTCGTGCTGGCCAACGCCGACCGCAACGCCTTCGTCGCCGCCTGCGCGGGCGGGCGCGCCGAACGCTGGCAGGACCTCGCGGTCGCCGACCCCGCCTCGCCGGTCCTGTTCGACAACGCCGCCGTGCTGCTGGCGCCACCGCCGTACATCGACCTGGCGGACACGCTGCGGCGGCTGCTCGCCTTCTACCCGCCCGAACGCCACTTCGTGTTCCTGTCGGTCTGGCCGACGCCGGACCTGTCCACGGCGGGCCTGCGGCTGATGGGCCATCCTCCGCTCATGCTGCGCCCGCAGGGCGGGAGCCCGCCGCCCCTTCCCGACGGGCTCAGGATCGTCCCCGTCACCGACCGCCGCGGCCTGGCGGACTTCGTCCGCACGCTCGTCGAGGCCTACCCGATGCCGGAGGCGGAGGGCACGGTGTTCGGCGACGCGCGGGTCCTGGACGGCCCGATCAAGCTGTTCGTGGGATACGCCGGCGACCGGCCCGTCGCCACGTCCGGATCCCGGCTCGGGCACGGCATCGTCGACGTCGAATGGGTGTCCACGCTGCCCTCCCATCGCGGCAGGGGCATCGGCGCCGCCGTCACCTGGGCCGCCACGCTCGCCGAGCCGTACCAGCCGGCCATGCTCATCGCCAGCGACGAGGGCCGGCCGGTCTACGAGGCGATGGGATACCTGCGGCTGATGCGGCTGACGATGTGGCACCGTCCGCCGGCGACCTGACGCTCACCCTCCCGGACGGACGAGCGGGCTGCCGGGCGGGCTGACGGGCGGCCGGATGGACACGCGCGTCAGGCCGACGGAGAGGCGCGCCGGATGGGCGCGCGTGCCGGGCGGGCGCGCCGGATGGGCGCGCAGGGCGGGCGTGCCGGGCGGGCGGGCAGGGCGGGCGTGCCGGGCGGGTGCGCCGGATGGGCGTGCCGGGTGGGTGCGCCGGGTGGGAGTCGGGTGGGAGTCGGGTGGCGGGGCCGGTCGGTCACGGCCGCAGGACGAAGTCCCTGATCGCCGCGCCGATCTCGTGCGGGGAGTCCTCCTGGACGTAGTGGATGCCGCGCACGCCGACCTCGCGCTGGTTCGGCCAGGTGCGCGCGAACTCCAGCGCCCTGCCGACCAGGATCGCGCCGGGCTCGGCGGAGATCAGCAGCTTGGGGACGGCGCTGCGGGCCATCCAGCTCCCGTACGCCTCCACCACCTCGGCCACGTCCCGAGGCGTGCCGTCGATGGGCAGTTCGCGGGGGAAGACCAGCGTGGGCAGGCGCGAGTCCCGGTCGCCGAACGGCGCGCGGTAGGCCGCCATCTCCTCCTCCCGCAACGGACGCAGCACGCTTCGGGGCAGCACCGTCTCGACGAAGAAGTTCTGGCCCAGCAGCAGTTCCTCGCCTTCGGGCCCGCGCATCGCGCGGAACAGCGTGTCGCGGCCCTCGGGGAAGTCGGCCCACAGCCGCGGCTGGACGATCGCCTCCATGTAGGCGATCGCGCGCACGCGCTCGGGGTGGCGGCGCGCCCAGTGGAAGCCGAGCGCCGAACCCCAGTCGTGCAGCACCAGCGTGACCTGCCCCTCGGGCAGCACCGCGTCGAACCAGGCGTCGAGGTGGCGGGCGTGGTCGGCGAACCGGTAGGCCCCGTCGGCCGCGGGCTCGGAACGGCCCATGCCGACCAGGTCGGGCGCCAGGCACCGGCGGACGTCGGCCAGGTAGGGGATCACGTTGCGCCACAGGTACGAGGAGGTGGGGTTGCCGTGCAGGAACACCACCGGCTCGCCGTCGCCGGTGTCCACGTGGCTCAGATGGGTGCCCAGCACGCGCACCTGCCGCCGCGGGTGCGGGTCGGCGGCGGAGATGGTGCCGGTGTCGGTGACGGCGACGGCGGGGCTGGTGCTGGTGTCGGCGTCGGTGACGGCGGCGGAGACGGTGTCGGTGACGGTGCTCGCGGTCATGGGTGTCGTCCTTCGGTCGGTGAGGTGGAAGGGGCCAGGAGGGTGCCGAACACCACGGTGGTGAAGCGCTCCAGCGGATCGGACGAGCGCTCCACCTTCATCCGCAGCATCGCCCCCTGCCAGGAGGCCATCAGGAAGTCGGCGAAGTCGGGCGCGGGCAGCGGCAGCGCGATCTGGCCTGCCCGCTGCGCCTCGTCCAGGCAGCGTGCGAACGGCTCGTGCCACTCGGTGAAGATCTGTGCCAGGTGCGTGCGGATGGCCTCGCTGGTCTCGGTCGAGTCCAGGCTGGTGTTGCCGATCAGGCATCCGTCGTGCCATTCGCGTGCCCGCAGCCGTTCGGTGATGGCGTCGAAGTAGGCGCGCAGCCGTTCCAGCGGAGGCCTGCCGGTGTCGTCCAGGGTCGCGGCGACGATCGCGCGGACGTCGGTGAAGTAGCGGTCGATCACCGCCAGCCCGAAGTCCTCCTTGGAGGCGAAGTGGTTGCTGAACGAGCCGAGCGGGACGCCGGCCGCCGCCGTGATGGTGCGGACGCTCGCGCCCACCAGCCCCGTCCTGCGGACGGCCTCCATCCCTTGGTCGAGGAGTTGGTCTTTCTTCGATGGTCTCGCCATGAGTCCAATATGGACGTTCATATTGATTTCGTCAAGCCATGGGCCCCACAACCGGACAGGCCTCCCGGGAGCGCGTGACGCGCCCCCGGGAGGCCTGTCGTTCCGGCGGGGTCAGACGTTGCGCCGGTACTGGCCGCCCGCCTCGAAGAGGGCCTCGGTGATCTGGCCGAGCGAGCACACCCTCGCCGCGTCCATCAGCACCTCGAACGCGTTGTCGTCCGACATGGCCACCTCCCTCAGCCGGCGCAGCGCCGCCGGCGCGGTGGAGCGGTTTCTCGCCTGGAAGCCGCGCAGCCGGTCGAGCTGGGAGTGCTTCTCCTCCTCGGTCCCCCTGGCCAGCTCCAGCGGCCCGTGCTCCACCTCGCCGCGCGGGTTGCGGAAGGTGTTCACCCCGATGATCGGCAGCGAGCCGTCGTGCTTGCGGGTCTCGTAGAGCATCGACTCGTCCTGGATCTTGCCGCGCTGGTAGCCGGTCTCCATCGCGCCGAGCACGCCGCCGCGGTCCGACAGGCGCTCGAACTCGCTCAGCACCGCCTCCTCGACCAGGTCGGTCAGCTCGTCGATGATGAACGAGCCCTGCAGCGGGTTCTCGTTCCTCGCCAGGCCCCATTCGCGGTTGATGATGAGCTGGATCGCCATCGCGCGCCGTACGGACTCGGCCGAGGGGGTGGTGACGGCCTCGTCGAAGGCGTTGGTGTGCAGGCTGTTGCAGTTGTCGTAGATCGCGATGAGGGCCTGCAGGGTGGTGCGGATGTCGTTGAAGTCCATCTCCTGGGCGTGCAGCGACCGGCCGGAGGTCTGGATGTGGTACTTCAGCTTCTGCGAGCGTTCGGCCGCGCCGTACCGCTCCCTCATCGCGACGGCCCAGATCCGGCGGGCGACCCGCCCGAGCACGGAGTACTCGGGGTCCATGCCGTTGGAGAAGAAGAACGACAGGTTGGGCGCGAAGTCGTCGATCCGCATGTCGCGCGCCAGGTAGGCCTCGACGTAGGTGAAGCCGTTGGCGAGGGTGAAGGCGAGCTGGCTGATGGGGTTCGCGCCCGCCTCGGCGATGTGGTAGCCGGAGATGGACACCGAGTAGAAGTTGCGCACCTGGTTGCGGATGAACCACTCCTGGATGTCGGCCATCATGCGCAGCGAGAACTCCGTGGAGAAGATGCAGGTGTTCTGCCCCTGGTCCTCCTTGAGGATGTCGGCCTGGACGGTGCCCCGCACGGTGGCGAGGGTCCTGGCGCGCAGCTCGGCCGCCTCCTGCGGGGACGCCGGGCGGCCCTGGGCGGACTCGAAGCGCTCGAGCGCCTGGTCGATCGCGGCGTTGAGGAAGAAGGCCAGGATCGTGGGGGCGGGGCCGTTGATGGTCATGGAGACGGAGGTGTTCGGCGCGGACAGGTCGAAGCCGTCGTAGAGCACCTTCATGTCGTCGAGCGTCGCGATCGACACCCCCGAGGTCCCGACTTTTCCGTAAATGTCGGGTCGGACGTCGGGGTCGTGGCCGTACAAAGTCACCGAGTCGAACGCGGTGGACAGCCGGGTGGCCGGCTGGCCCTCCGACAGCAGCTTGAAGCGCCGGTTCGTCCTGAACGGGTCGCCCTCGCCGGCGAACATCCTGGTCGGGTCCTCGTCGTCCCGCTTGAAGGGGAACACGCCCGCGGTGAACGGGAAGCGGCCCGGCAGGTTCTCCGAGCGCAGGAAGCGCAGCAGCTCGCCGTGGTCCTCGAAGCGGGGCAGCGCGACGCGCGGGATCCTGTTGCCGGAGAGGGTCTCGCGCCACAGCGGGGTGTGGATCTCCCTGTCGCGGACCCGTACGACGAGCTCGTCGGCGGTGTACTGCTCCCGCAACGCGGGCCACTCCGCCAGCAGCGCCCTGCTCTCGTCGGACAGCTCCCGCTCGGCCTGGGCAGCCAGCTCGTCCAGACGCGCATCCGTCACGTCCCGCCTGTCGGCGGGGGCAGCCGGCTCGTCCAGACGCGCATCCGTCACGTCCCGCCTGTCGGCGGGGGCGACCGCCTGCGCCCCGCCCGCCTGCCCCCCGCCCGCCGAACCGGCGGGTTCGCCCAGGAGCGCCCGGACGGCCGCCAGCTGCTGCCGGCGCCGAGCCACCTCCACCTGGGCCGTCGTCTCGGCGTGGTAGCCGCGCACCGTCTCGGCGATCTCCGCGAGGTAGCGGACCCGTGCCGGCGGCACCACCGCCGCCGCCGTCCTGGAGGTGCGCCCCTCGACCCTGGGCAGCAGGCCGGCGCCGGCCGGCATGCCCCGCTCCACGAGCTGGTCGCGCAGGTGGTGGTAGAGCGCCGTCACCCCCGCGTCGTTGTAGCGGGCGGCGATGGTGCCGAACACCGGCATCGCGTCGGGCGACACCCCGAACGCGGACCGGTTGCGCACCATCTGGCGGCGCACGTCGCGCAGCGCGTCCTCGGCCCCGCGCCGCTCGTACTTGTTGATCACGACGGCCTCGGCGAAGTCGAGCATGTCGATCTTCTCGAGCTGGGAGGCGGCGCCGAACTCCGGCGTCATCACGTAGATCGGCACGTCCACGTGCGGGACGATCCCCGCGTCGCCCTGCCCGATGCCGGGTGTCTCGATGACGACCAGGTCGTACCCGGCCGCGCGGCAGGCGGCGATCACGTCGTCGAGGCAGTCGGGCACCTCGCTCGCGCCTCGCGTGGCGAGGGAACGGAAGTAGGTCTGCCCGCCGAGGCTGTTCATCCTGATGCGGTCGCCGAGCAGGGCGCCGCCGCCGCGCCGCCTGGTGGGGTCGATGGCGATGACCGCCATGCGCAGCTTGTCGTCGTTGTCGACGTGGAACCTGCGCAGCAGCTCGTCGGTCAGCGACGACTTGCCGGACCCGCCGGTGCCGGTGATGCCCAGGACGGGCGCCCGCCGGACGGTCGATCCGGCACCGTCACCCGGAACGTTCTCCGCCCCCGCCACGGCATCGCCGGTCACACCGGTGGCGCTCTGGGCCGGGGTCGCGCCGCCCAGGGCGCGGATCCCCGCGAGCAGTTCCTCGGGCGCCCGCCCCGACTCGATCAGTGTGATCGCCCTGGCCAGCGCCGCCTGGTCGCCCGACGCGACGGCCTCCACGGACGGCGGGTCGCCGAGCTCGGCGTCGCATTCCTCGATCAGCTTGTTGATCATTCCGGGGAGGCCGAGCCGCTGGCCGTCCTCGGGGGAGAAGATCCTCGCCACCCCCCTGGAGTGCAGCAGCTCGATCTCCTCGGGGACGATCACGCCGCCGCCCCCGCCGTACACCCTGATGTGGCCGGCGCCGCGCTCACGCAGGAGCTCGACGAGGTAGGTGAAGAACTCGACGTGCCCGCCCTGGTAGGAGCTGATCGCGACGCCCTGGACGTCTTCCTGGATGGCGGCGGTGACGATCTCGTCGACGGATCTGTTGTGTCCGAGATGCACGACCTCCGCCCCTTGTGACTGCAGGATCCGCCGCATGATGTTGATCGCGGCATCATGGCCGTCGAACAGCGCTGCCGCGGTCACGAAGCGGACGGGATGGGCCGGTACGTGCACGCCTGATCACTCCTTGGTGAGGGGCCTCCTCTCGAAGATACTAGGACGTCCTACTATTTCCCAGTGGCCGCCTCATACGGCCTGCGCCGCCTGGCCGTACCGCCCGGCGGGGTGAGCGGGTGCGGAGTGACCGGCGCGGCGGGCGCGCGCTCGCCGGAACGCTCCAACGGCAGGTGAGCGCGTTCCGCCTGCGCGCGCGAGCGGGCCTCGTCCGCCGGGACGCGGGTGCGGGGGACGCCGGGCGGTGCGGGGGTCGTGGTGCGCGCCCGGGGCGGCAGGGCGGGGACGGGACCGTGGAGTGATGGCGTGAGGCGGGCGGCGGTCACGCGCGGCGGTGGTGCGGGGGTGGTGCGGGCGGCGGTGACATGTGGCGGTGGCGCGGGGTCGGGGCTGACCCATGGGACGAGTTCCCGGCGATGGCGCCCGGAGCCGCGGGAGCGTCCCGCCATCCGGAACGAGACGACCACGGTGGTGAGTACCATCGCGGCGAGTAAGGCCTGCGGCGTCCCCAGCACGTCGAACGGTGACTCCCGTGTCGCTGCCGGCGGCACGTGCGCCTGGACGGAGAAGGGCTCGAGCGGCTGGTCGGAGGGGCGTACCTCGATCAGCGTCGGATGTTCCTTGACCAGGCGGGGCAGCCCGTACCCGACGACCTTGTCGGTGTCGCGGACCTTGCGCTTGAGCCAGACCTTGTCGACGTTCGCCTCGATCGTGTGGATCTTCGATCCGGCGACCTTCTCGACGATCCCGACGTGGTCGATGCCCTTGTAGCTCTTGCCGCCCCTCCAGTCGTAGAAGACCAGGGCGCCTGGCTCGGGTTTTGGCGACCAGGCGCCCTGCTGGATGAACCAGGCCGCGTGCGAGGGCGTCCAGGCGAACTGCCCGACGTACTCCTGCAGGCCCGCCTTGTGCGCGGCCCAGGTGATGAACATGTCGCACCACGGCGCGTTGCGATACTGGGGGTCCTGGACGAGGTCGGCGTACCACGTGCCGAACTTGGTGTACTGGCCGCCCTTCTCGCGGTAGCCGAGCTCGGGGCGAGCCGCCTTCAGCAGTCCTTCAGCGATCGGGTCCAGGACGACTCCTTCCCAGAAGACCGGCGACTAACGAGGGACTGTAGTAGTGCCGTCGTGGCCGCGGGCCGGACATCCGGAAAGTGTCTAGATATGAGGCGAAATATGCGCAGTGTTGCTGCTGGGACGTACTAGTCGAGATAGCTGTAGAGCTTCTTCCAGCTGCCGCCGTACAGGCAGGTGGCCGACGGCTTCGAGGCCTTGATCTCGCCGCAGACCTTCGTCTCGACCAGGACGACCCGCTTCTCGACGAAGGAGAAGGACTTCGGGGTGCCCTTGGTGCAGTCGAGGCTGTAGAGGTGCTTGGTCGGCACGCTTCCGTCCTTCTTGAGGAAGGAGACACGGAAGGCCGCCCAGCCGCAGGCCGGCCCCTTGGTCAGGTCGGTGATCGCGCCATTGATCTCCACCGTGGCGGTCGTCGGCGTGGTGGACGTGTCCCGGCTGAGCACGGTGAGCCTGCCCTGGGCGACGGCCTTCCTGCCGGAGGAGAACGTCGGGCCCCACGTCGTGCTGGGGCCGGCCCCGACGCCCGTGGCGGCGGACGCGGAGATGGGGGCGGAATCAGGCGCGGAAGCGGACGCGGACGCGACGGTGGCGGGTAAGGCCGCCAGCAGGCCGGCGGCGGCGATCAGGATGGTACGGCTGGTCCTCATCGGGAGTTCCCTTCTCGTTGTACCGAGAGTGTGGGTTCCCGCGCTTTCAGATGGGTTGAGAACCGCCGTACCGATCAGGATCCGACGCCCACCCGGTACATCGACGTGCCGCCCTCGCCGGACGGTACGACGTCGGCCACGATGACGGTGACGTTGTCGGGCCCTCCGCCCTCGTTGGCCAGTTCGATGAGCCTGTGCACGGCGGCGTCGGGCTCGCCGTACGAGGTCAGGATCTCGTGGAGGGTCTCGGGGCCGAGCACGTCGGTCAGCCCGTCGGAGCACAACATGTAGCGGTCGCCGAGCTCCGCCTCGCGCAGCGACATGTCGGGCTCGGCCCTGCCCTCGCTGCCGAGCACGCGCAACACCATCGAGCGGCGCGGGTGGACCGCGGCCTGGTCCTCCGTGATGCGGCCTTCGTCCACCATCGACTGGACCAGCGTGTGGTCCTTGGTGATCTGGTAGAGCGCGCCGTCGCGCAGCAAGTACGCCCGCGAGTCGCCCAGGTGGGCCAGGGCGAACCTCGCGCCGTCCCACAACATGGCGGTCACCGTCGTGCCCATGCCCCTGCGAGCCGGGTCGATCTCGACCAGTTCGGCAAGCCTGCGCCCCGCCTCCAGCACGGCCGCCTCCAGGGCGGTTTCGAGATCGGCCCCCGCCTCTGGCAAGCTGACGTCGAGCTCGCGCAGCACCGCGATCGTGGCGGAGCTGGCAAGCTCGCCGGCCGCGTGGCCGCCCATCCCGTCCGCGATCGCCAGCATGCGGGCGCTCACGTAGCCCGAATCCTCGTTCTGCTCCCTTCGTCGGCCCACGTCCGACCCGGCGGCATAGCGGATGTTGTGCGTCATAGTAGGCAGTAAATCATTGGTTGAAACACTTCACAAGCAGATGCGCTGAAGAGTGTTGTGAACTAATGTGGCGTCCATGAGCCACGACCCGACCGTGAACGCCGGCGACATCGCTCGGCTCGCCGGTGTCGGGCGGGCCGCGGTGAGCAACTGGCGCCGCCGCCACGACGACTTCCCCAAACCCGTCGACGGAACCGCCGCACAGCCGCTTTTCGCGCTGCGCGAGGTCGAGGCATGGCTGAGTCGCTATGGGAAGTCCTACCAGGTCTCGCTGGCAGATCGCGCGTGGCAACGCCTGAAAGCTTCCGGAGATCTTCAGCTTGGCGAGCTCGTGGCCGCCGCCGGAGGTTTTCTCGCCGATCCCGGGGCCGGGGGCGAGGGGCTCGACGAGGGACAGGTCGCGGTGCTGCGCGAGCTGGCCGCCGAGCAGGGCGCGCCGGCCGCCTACGAGTTCCTGTGCGCCCGCTACTTCGAGGCCCACTCCCGCAAGCTCTCCGTCACCCGTGAGGACCTCGCGGCCCTGATGGTACGGCTGGCCGTCCCCGACGGCGGCATCGTCCTCGACCCGGCCTGCGGCGTCGGCACCCTCCTGCTGCCGCTGTCGCCCCGCGGCCGCGCCACGGGGGCGCCCGACGGCGTGAGGGTGCTCGGCCAGGAGCTGGAGGACACCTCGGCCCGCATCGCCGCCGCCCGGCTGGCGCTGCGCGGGGTCGAGGCCGAGATCGTCCACGGCGACTCGCTCAGGCGCGACGCCTTCCCCGGCCCCCGGGCCGACGCGGTGGTCTGCGACCCGCCGTTCAACGAGCGGTCGTGGGGCTATGACGAGCTCACCGGCGACCCGCGGTGGGAGCACGGCCTGCCGCCGCGCGGAGAGTCCGAGCTGGCGTGGGTGCAGCACTGCCTCACCCACGTCAGGCCGGGCGGCCTGGTGGCCATCCTCATGCCCGTCGCCGCGGCCGGCCGCAGGGCCGGCCGCCGCATCAGGGGCAACCTGCTGCGCGCCGGGGCCCTGCGCGCCGTGGTGGGGCTCTGGCCCGGCGGCCCCGACCTGTGGCTGCTGCGCAGGCCGCAGAGCGGGGAGCGCCCGCCGTCCGAGATCGTCATCATGGACGCCGAGGGCGACCTGAGCAGGGTCGAGCCCGGCCTGCGCGAGGGAGCGCACCGGGTCCGCATCATCGACCTGCTCGACGACGAGGTGGACCTCAGCCCCTCCCGCCACGCCCCGCGCGGCGGAGCCGACCTGGGGCGCGCCTTCGCCGACGCCCGCGCCCGTTTCCTGGCCGCCTCCGTCGACGCGCCCGATCTGGTGGTGCTCGACGAGCCGCGCGACCGGCCGGTCACCACGATCGGCGAGCTGGTCAAGGCAGGCCTGGTCACGATCCTCCAGGCGCCGCCCAGGATGTCGGCCGACGGCGGCGACCTGCCGGTGCTGACGGCCGACGACGTGGAGCGCGGCACCACCACACCCTCCGGCGCCACCACGGCCGAGCCCGGCATGGTCAGGATCCAGCCCGGCGACGTCGTGGCCACCTACGCCACCGCGAGGGTGGTCGGCCAGGACGGCGCCGTCCTCGGCCCGCAGCTCACCCTCTACCGGGTCGACCAGCGCCGCGTGGACCCCCACTTCCTCGCCGGTTTTCTGCGCTCGGCCGGGGCCCGGGTGCCGGCCGGCTCCAGCAGGGTCGACGCGCGCCGTACCCGCCTGCCCAGGCTGTCGCTCAGCGAGCAGCGGGCCTACGGCGACGCCTTCCGCCGGCTGGCCGCCATGGAGGACGCCCTGCGGGAGGCGACCGAGCTCGGCGAGACCCTCATCAGGCTCGGCCACCAGGGTCTGGCCGACGGCCGCCTCCGACCTCCGGCCTGACCGGCGCGGCGCTCTCAGGCCGCGCACGTGTCGTGGGTGGCGTCGAACCCCTTCAGCGCCTCGGAGGCGCCCACCCGCATCGGCTTGAGGCCCTGCCAGTCGTCCCCGATCGTCAGCACCAGCCGCGGCGTGGCCGCCCCCGCCACCAGCCGCGGCGTGGCCGACAGCAGGTCGCGGGTGATCGTGGGGACGCGCGTCTCCCCGTTGGGGGAGTAGGCGAGCTGGGTCTTCGGGTACGGCTTGCGCGAGGCGTCGCCGATCCTGGAGACGTGGTAGCCGCGCTGTTCGAGCCCCACCGCCACCTGGCCGGCCAGGCCCGGCCGGAAGGTGCCGTTGCGCACCTCCACCTGGATGCGCGACGGCGGCACCTTCTCCTGCCCGCCCCTGACGCCCGTCACCTCCAGGTCCTTGGCGACGATCTGGAACAGGGTCCTGGCCTGCGGCTGCACCCACTCCACCCGCCCGGGATGGGAGACGGAGTAGTACCACGGCGTCGTGACGAACCGGATCTGGCCCGCCGTCATGCCCCGCGCGCTCTCGGCGAGGTCCTTCATGACGCCGGGCGTGAGCCCCGGGTCGGTGGTGACGGCCTTGGTGGCCGCGTCGAGGAAGCCGAAGAGCCTGGCCGGGTCGGTGAGCGTGCGCCCGCTCATGACCTTCCTGAGCATGGCGGCGATGAACATCTGCTGCCGCTGGATGCGCCCGATGTCGGAGCCGTCGCCCATGCTGTAGCGGGCCCTGACGTAGCCGAGCGCCTGCTCGCCGTTGAGCGACTGCCGTCCCGCGTCGAGGTGGAGCAGCGCCTTGGTGTCGTCGACGCGTTCGGGCAGGCACACCTCGACCCCGCCGACCGCGTCGACCATGCTCTTGAACCCGGTGAAGTCGACCTTCACGAAGTGGTCGATGTGGATGCCGGTCAGCGACTCGATCGTCTTCCACGTGCAGCCGATGCCGCCCGAGTTGAACGACTCGTTGATCATGCCGAGATGGGCCGGCTGGCCCGGCAGCCTGCCCTTGGCGCGGCAGGGGGGAAGCTGGACCAGCGAGTCGCGGGGAAAGCTGATCACCATGGCCCCGTCGCGCCTGGACGACACGTGGGCCAGCATGATCGTGTCGGTGCGCTCGCCCTCGACGGCGCGGCCGTATCTGGCGTTCCTGCCGTCGCGCTGGTCGGAGCCGACGATCAGCACGTTGAGCGCGGTGGTGGCGGCCTTCGGCGGTCGCGTGGCGTCGAGGTCGCCGGTGACGTCGATGTGCTTCACGTTGCTGGTCAGCTTGACGTACGCGCCGACCATCGCGCCGGCGACGGCGAGCGCCACCACCGTCGTCGCCACCACGACCCGGCGAAGCCAGCGCCGCCGCCCGGCGGGCGGCTCGGCGGAGGGCGACGGCGGATGCGGGGCGGCCACGAGCCCGCTGCTCACATGTCACTCCAGGGGAGGGCCAGTCGAACCTCGCCGAGTGTACTGAGTCACACGGCGCCGGTACGGCGGAAGCCGCAGCAAGGGGAAGCAATAGGATCGAGCCCTTGGCTTTTGTCACCTTTTCGCCGGGAGGCGCTCATGTCCGATGTCACTTTCAAGGGCAACCCGATCACCGTGGGCGGCACCTTCCCCCAGCCCGGCGACGCGGCCCCCGCGTTCAGCCTCGTGGGCAAGGACCTGTCCGACGTGACGCTCGCCGACTTCGGCGGCAAGACCAAGGTGCTCAACATCTTCCCCAGCGTCGACACCGGCGTGTGCGCCGCGTCGGTCCGCCGCTTCAACCAGGTGGCGGCCGAGCACCCCGACGTGGCCGTGCTGTGCGTCTCGGCCGACCTGCCGTTCGCGCAGGGCCGCTTCTGCGGCGCCGAGGGCCTCGACAGCGTGGTGACGCTGTCGCTGATGCGGGGCAGGGAGTTCCTGGCCGACTACGGTGTGGCCCAGGAGTCCGGCCCGCTGGCCGGTCTGGCCGCCCGCGCCGTCGTGGTGCTCGACGGCGATAACAAGGTCGTCTACTCGGAGCTGGTCCCCGAGATCACCCAGGAGCCCGACTACGAGGCCGCGCTCAAGGCCCTGGCCTAGCCCGTTCGCGGCGGGCCCCCGCGGGGTCCGCCGCCAGGCCCGAAGGAGGAGCCCGTGGCCGTCGACGACACAGGACGCGAGGTGCGGGTGCCCGCGACGGTCGAACGCGTCGTCTCCCTCGTGCCCTCCCTCACCGAGTCCATGGCGCCCACCGGCAAGCTGGTCGGCGCCACGGACTGGTGTACCCACCCGGCCGGCCTCGACGTGGTCAGGGTGCGCGGCACCAAGAACCCCGACCTCGACCGGATCATGGCGTTGGCGCCCGACGTGGTGCTGGCCAACGCCGAGGAGAACAGGGAACCCGACCTCGAGGCGCTCAGGCAGGCGGGCATCGCGGTATGGGTGACCAGGATCGAGACGGTCGAGGCCGCGTTCGTCTCCCTGGGCAGGATGTTCGAGCTGGCCTGCCGCACCCCGGAGCCGGAGTGGCTGGAGCGGGCGCGCCGGGCGTGGGACCTGCCGGAGCCCGCGGTCAGGCGCACCGCGATCATCCCGATCTGGCGGCGGCCGTGGATGGTGGTCGGCCGCGACACCTTCACCGGCGACGTGCTGAGGCGGCTGGGCGTCGACAACCTCTACGCCGCCCATCCCGAGCGCTATCCCAAGATCCCTCTCGCGGAGCTCGTGGCGAAGGACCCGGACGTGGTGGTGCTGCCGGACGAGCCGTACGCCTTCGGCGCGGACGACGGGCCGGAGTGCTTCGCCGGCAGCGCGCTGGTCAGCGGGCGGCTGCTGACCTGGTACGGACCCTCGATGGTGGAGGCTCCTGACGTCCTGCGGGCTAGTCTCGGCCTGTAGCGGGCAGGATGGGGTGATGCTGACCAGGCTCGTCCTCGTCGTGTCCCTGATCCCGTTCGGGCTGCTGCTCCTGCTGGCCAGGCAGCCGCTCAACCAGGTCGACCGGGCGGTGGCGCACGACCTGTACGCCGGGGCGCTCGCCGATCCGGCGTGGACGCGCCTCCTGCTGCTGTGGACCGACGCCCTGGGCCCGGCCACATGGCGGATCGTGGTGATCGCGATCGCGGCCTGGCTGATCTGGAAGGGCAGGCTCGGGGCCGGCGCCTGGGCGCTCACGGTGATCGTGGCCGGCGGCCTGCTCGGCGAGGCGCTGAAGATCGTCATCGATCGGGCCAGGCCCGCCTTCCCCGACCCGGTCGCCACCGCCGTCGGCATGTCGTTCCCGTCGGGCCACGCGCTGACCGCCACGCTCGGCGCGGGGGTGATCGTGCTGCTGCTCACCCCGAGGCTGCGCGGCAGGCCCGTGCTCCTGGTCCTGGTCTGGGGGATCGCCGCCTTCCTGGTGCTGTCGGTGTCCTACACGCGCGTCGCCCTCGGCGTGCACTGGGTCAGCGACGTGGTCGCGGGGATGCTGCTCGGCGTCGCGGTGCTCGCCGTGCTCACCCCGACGATCCCGCCCGCGCTTCCCGCAGGGACGCGTCGACGCTCTCCGGGGAGAGCACATGCTCGGTCACCATCACCGCGGTCCCGATGACGCCCGCCCTGCCGCCCAGCCCGCTGGTGACGATCTCCAGGTTCCTCGTCGTGTACGGCAGGCTGTGCCGGTAGACGCTCTCCCTGATGCCGGTCAGGTAGTGCTCCCGCGTCTCGGCCATGTCGCCGGCCAGCACCAGCACGCCGGGGTTGAGCAGGCTCACCGCGGTGGCCAGCACCAGGCCGAGCGTGCGCCCCGCCTCCTGGGTACGGGCGATGGCCTCGGGGTCGCCCGCCTGCACCAGGCGCACCACGTCGCGGCTGCTCTTCTGCCCGAGGTCCTTGGCCACGGCGTGGCCGCTGGCCAGCGAGGCGACGCACCCCTTCGAACCGCACGTGCAGACCCTGTCGTCGCTCTCGCGCAGCCGTACGTGGCCGATGTTGCCGGCGCCCTCCTCCACGCCCCGGTAGATGCGCCCGTCGAGCACGATGCCGGCGCCGATGCCGGTGGAGACCTTCACCAGCAGCAGCGACGGCGAGTGCCGGTAGGCGGCCCACCACTCGCCGAGCGCCATCGCCTTGGCGTCGTTCTCCACCAGGATCGGCACGTCGAACCGGGCGCCGAAGGCCGCCTTGATCGGCAGGTCGTCCCACCCCGGCATCAGGAAGGACCTGAGCACCTTGCCCGAGGTGTGGTCGACCGAGCCGGGCAGGTCGAGGCCGACGCCGCAGACCTGCTCCCTGGTGCGGCCGGTGCGGTCGAGCAGGCGCTCGAAGGCCTGGAGCACCCAGGCCAGCACCTCCTCGGGGCCGCGGTCGATGCGCATGCTCTCCGACTCCTCGGCCTGCGGGCGGGCGGCGAGGTCGGTCAGCGCCACCCGCGCGTGGCCGGCGCCGAGGTCGGCGACGAGCACGACCCTGGCGGTGGAGTCGAGGGCGAGGACCGACGGAGGGCGCCCGCCGCCCGACGCCCCCTTGTCGGCCTCGCGGATGTAGCCGGCCTCGATCAGCCGGTCCACCCTGTCGGTGATGGTGGACCTGGACAGCCCGGTGTAGTCGATCAGCTCCTTGCGGGTACGGCACGTGCCCTGCCTGATCAACTGGAGGACGTGTCCCGCCGTCAGCATCACTAGCCCTTCTCCGCGCCTGCCGTCAGGCCCTCCGCCAGCAGCCGCTCGCCGGCGAAGAACACCACGACGATGGGTAGTGTCAGGATGACCGATCCTGCCATGAGAACGGTGGTCGGTATCTCGATACTGCCCGCCAGCTGCGACAGCCCGAGGGAGACCGTCCAGCTCTCCCTGCGTTCCACCAGGAAGAGCAGAGCGAACAGGAACTCGTTCCACGCGATCATGAAGGCGTAGAGCCCGGTGGCCATGAGGGCGGGTTTCGACAGCGGCAGCACCACCCGCCAGATCGTCTCGATCCTGCCGCAGCCGTCCATCGCGGCCGCCTCCTCCACGCTGCGGGGCACGGTCTCGAAGTAGTTGCGCAGCATGTAGACGGTGACCGGCACGATCTGGGCGATGTAGACCAGGATCAGCCCCGGCAGCGACCCGCGCAGCCCGAGCATGGTGAACAGCACGAACAGCGGGATCGCCAGCACGATCGCGGGGAAGAGGTAGACCGCCAGGAACAGGAAGTGCACCTGACGGCGGCCGAAGAAGCGCAGCCGGGCCACCGCGTAGGCGCCGGGGATCGAGATGAGCAGCGTCACCGCCACCGAGGCGACCGCGACGATCGCGCTGTTGCGCATGAAGGTCAGGAAGCCCTGCCTGCCCAGCACGTCCTGGTAGGTCGCCAGGGTGAAGCGCTGCGGCCACAGCGATCCGGGGTCGAGGATCAGCTCCTGGATGTCGCGGACCGACAGCATCACCATGTAGAGGAACGGGAAGCCGGTGATCACGGCCAGGAACCCGATCACGAGCGGTCTGAGCACCCTGAACAGCGCGCGTTCGAAGCGGTCCCTACTCACGCTCGCCTCCGAAGGACCTCAGGTACACCACCAGGAAGACCGCCAGCACCAGGGCCAGCACGATCGCCTGGGCCGCCGAGGCGCCGATGTCGTCACGAGCGGTGAGGAAGGTGTAGACCCTGACGCTGACCACCTCGGTGCCCGCGCCGCCGCCGGTGAGCAGGTAGACGTCGTCGAACTTGGTGAAGGTGAACACGAACCGCAGCACCGCCAGCAGCGCCACCACCCGCCAGAGCTGCGGCATGATCACGTGGCGGAAGCGCTGGGTCGGCGTCGCGCCGTCCACGACCGCCGCCTCGTCGAGCTCGCGGGGCAGCGCCTGGAGCCTGGCCAGGATGAACAGGAAGGCGAACGGGAAGTAGCGCCAGGCCTCGAAGGCGATGACGGTCAGCAGCGCGACCGGCACGGTGAGCCCGAGGACGCTGCCCCTGGCCTGGGTGAGGAAGGCGATCGGCTCGCTGAGCCAGGTGTTGACGATGCCGAACTGCGGGTTCAGCATCACCTCCCACAGGAAGGCGACGGCCACGACGGGGGCGACGTAGGGGATGAGGATGGCCGCCCTGACCAGGGTGCGCCCCTTGAACCTGCTCTTCAGCGCCAGCGCCGCCACCAGGCCGAGCGCGATCGACAGGGCGGTGCCCGCCACGGTGTAGACCAGCGTGTTGACCAGGGAGCTCCAGAAGCCCGGCGCGGAGATGACGTAGGAGAAGTTCTCGAGCGTGTAGTCGCCGAACAGGCCCGTCCGCCTGATGGAGATGAGCCGGGCGTCCTGGAAGGCCAGCATGATCGCCCACAGCAGCGGGACGACCACGACGACCAGGGTGATGACCAGAGTGGGGGAGATGAGCAGCAGGCCGGCCCGCGCCTCCCGCTGCCGCAGCGTCCTGCTCCTGGTCCGGCCCGCCGTGCCGGGCCGGTTTCCCGCCTGCCTTTCCTCGGTGACGGGGCCGGGACCCGCGCCGGTGCCGATGCCGGTGGTCATTGCCTGATCCCGCGCTTGATCGCTTCGACGTCCGACGCGGCCTGGGCGGCCGCGGCCTGCGGCGTGAGCGAGCCGTCCACGATCGCGCTGAGGGCCTTGGGCACGGGCAGCTCGCCCATGGTGGCCCCGACCAGCTTGCCCTGCCCCTGGGGGATGCCCCACCGGGCGAAGGTGTCGGGGCTGCGGCGCAGCGCCTCGAGCACCTCGGCGGGGTAGACCTCGGCCAGCGGCTTCTTGGTGTCGACGCCCGCGGGCAGCGCGGTCCACCGCGACTCGAAGCCCTTGCGGGTGGGGAACTTGCCCTCGGGGGCCATCCCGATCCAGCGCTCGTAGCCCTCGTTCATCATGAAGGCGACGAAACGCTGCGCGGCGGCGGCGTCGGCGTCCCTGGTGACCGCCCACGAGACGATCTCGCCGTACTGGGCGGGCGTGCCGCCGGCGGGGCCCTTCAGCGCGGTGACCACGCCGGTGTTGGCGGCCAGCCACTGCTTGTCCGCCTTGCACGCCGCGCAGGACGGCAGCGCGTCGTTCCGCAGCCCGGCCATCTCGTCGAGGATGAACGACGACCAGATCGTCATCGCCGCCTTGCCGGCGAAGTAGGTGGCCCTGGTGGAGTCGACGTCCTGCTTGCCCTTCACCGAGTACTGGCCGGCCAGACGCGAGTAGAAGTCGAAGGCCTGCACGCAGGCGGGGGACTCGAGGGCGACGGTGCCCGCGTCGTCGACCAGCTGGCAGCCGTTGGCCAGGGCCACGTGCTCGAAGCTCTGCGCGGTGAAGGAGTCCTTGGGTGCGATGGCGAGGGTGATGCCCGCGATGCCGCCGGTGTGGAGCTTCCTGGCCGCGGCTTCCAGCCGCTCGTAGGTGTCGGGCGGTTCGAGCCCGGCCTTCTCGAACAGGTCCTTGCGGTAGAGGATGAGCTGCGCCCACCCGTCACTGGGAACGGCCAGCAGCTTGCCCGAGGCGCTGTCCAGCTGGAGCGCCCTGGTCGAGAAGGTGTCGCGGCCGAGCTGGTCCACGATCCTGCCCGGTGTCTCGGTGTCGAGCAGGTCGTTGGCCTCCAGCTCGCGGACCGAGGCGAGCGGGAGCGCGCCGATGACGTCGGGCAGCCTGCCGGCCGCCGCCGCCGAGGTGATGATCTGGCTGAACTGGTCCTCCGCGACGCCGACCAGGTTGACCTTGATCCCGGTCCGCCGGGTGAAATCGGCGACGATCTGCTGTTGCACCGCCATGCGGTCGGCGAGGTTCTCCTCGGTCCACACGGTGATCGTGTCGGCGGGCTGACCCTCCGCGCCGCCGCCGCACGCGGCCATGGTGACGGCCAGGATCGCGGCGGAGAGGACGGCGGTTACCTTGTACGGCATGGCTCGCTCCTCCTGAGGTGATGTGCCTGGAGTACCCCTGGAGCAGGGCGAGCAACGCCCTGTGCAATTTCCGGCATCCGTTGAGAAACTCGGCGGGCCGTCGTGGCTGGTCAGCGCCCGAGCGTTTGATCATGGGAAAGGTTGCTTTCCGGATACAGCTCCTCCAATTCGCGGCAATGCTCGGTTAAAGACGTAGACTTAAGTGTGAATTGAGCGCAGCTATGGTCTGCAATCATGCGCCAAATCAGCCACTTTTGTTTGATCAATAAGCGTAAGTGTGGGGAATGCACGTCATCACCATTCAAGAGCCGGGTCTGGTGCGCGTCACGCGGGAGGAGCCCGGCCAGCTGGCGCCCGGCACCGTGCGGGTCCGCACGCTGTATTCAGGCGTCTCGGCGGGCACCGAGCTGACCGCCTACCGAGGGACCAACCCCTACCTCAACCGCCGCTGGGACACCGAGCGCCGGCTGTTCGTCGAGGGCCAGAGCCACTCCTACCCCCTCGCGGGCTGGGGCTACCAGGAGGTCGGCGAGGTCGTCGAGGCCGCGCCCGACGTCGCCGACCCGCCCGTCGGGTCGCTGGTGTGGGGCATCTGGGGCCACCGCGACGAGGCGGTCGTGCCGGCCGAGAAGCTGGTCGGCCACCTGATCCCGCCCGGCGTCGATCCGCTGCTCGGCGTCTTCGCGAGGGTCGGGGCGATCGCGCTCAACGCCGTCCACGCCGCCGACATCCACCTCGGCGACCAGGTCACCGTGTTCGGGCAGGGCGTCATCGGGCTGCTGGCCACCCGCCTCGCCGTGCTCAACGGGGCCCGCGTGGTCGCCGCCGACGCCCTGCCCGGCCGCCTCGACCTGGCCGAGCGCTTCGGCGCGGCCGAGACCTTCGACGTGCGGTCAGGCTCGGTGGCCGAGTTCGTGCGCAAGCGCATCGAGGGCGCCGACACCGCCATCGAGTTGAGCGGCACCCACCAGGGCCTGCAGGAGGCCATCAGGACCGTCCGCAAGGGCGGCAGGGTCGTCGCGGCGGGCTTCTACCAGGGCGACGGGATCGGGCTGCGGCTCGGCGAGGAGTTCCACCACAACCAGGTGCAGCTGGTCTCCTCGCAGATCGGCGGCGTGGCCTCGTGGCTGTCGCACCGCTGGGACGTCGAGCGGCTGCAGCGCACCTTCATGGAGCTGACCTACCGCGGCGAGGTCGACGCGCGGGAGCTGGTCAGCCACGTCATGCCCGTCGAGTCCGCCGCCGAAGCCTTCGACCTGCTCGACCGGCATCCGGCCGACGTTCTGCAACTCGTCTTCGCCTTCGAAGGAAACACAGTATGAAGCTGGCCGTACAGGAGCAGCTGTTGCCGGGGCGCACGCTGCAGGAGAAGTTCGCGTTCGCGGTCGACGCCGGGTTCGACGCGATCGAGCTGCGCGGCAAGGGCGACTTCCAGTTCGCCACCAGGCTGACCGAGCTCAAACGCGCGCTGGCCGACGGGGTGGTCATGCCGACGGTCTGCGTCGACATGCCGCACTTCATCGGCGACTTCGACCCGGCCAAGCGCAAGGACGCCATCCAGCAGCTGCGCTCCCAGCTCACGGTGATCGCCGAGCTCGGCGGCATCGGCGTGATGACCCCCGCCTCCTGGGGGCAGTTCTCGCGGCGGCTGCCGCCCTTCGAGCCGCCGCGCGGGCCCGAGCAGGACCGCGAGGTGCTGGCCGAGGCGCTCGGCCTGCTGGGCGAGCACGCCCAGCGCAACGGCGTGAAGATCATGCTGGAGCCGCTCAACAGGTACGAGAACCACATGGTCAACACCCTGGCCGAGGCGGTGTCCTACTGCGCCATGGACTCCATCAGGATCGCCGGCGACACCTACCACATGAACATCGAGGAGGACGACCCCTGCCGCTCGCTGGTGGAGGCCGGGCCGTACCTCGCCCACATGCAGATCAGCGAGTCGAACAGGAACCAGCCGGGCACCGGGCACCTCGACTGGGGGGCGCAGCTGGCCACGCTCGACGCCATCGGCTACGACGGCTACCTCGCGCTGGAGTGCCGCCTGCGCGGCGAACCCGAGATCGTCCTTCCGCAGACCGCCGCCTTCATCAGGAAGTTCCTATGATCGCACGCGACGCCGTGCGTGTCCTGGTCGCCAACTGGGACGGCAGCTACACCGTCCCCTCGCGGCGGCTCTACCCCCACCAGTGGAGCTGGGACTCGGCCTTCATCGCCATCGGCAACGCGCGGTGGTCGCCGCGCCGGGCCCGTTCGGAGCTGCTGTCGCTGTTCGGGGCGCAGTGGCGCGACGGCAGGGTGCCGCACATCGTCTTCAACCCCGACGTGCCCGACGGCGCCTACTTCCCCGGACCGGAGTTCTGGGCGGTCCGCGCGCCGTCCGGCAGCGCCACCTCGGGCATCGTGCAGCCGCCCGTGCACGCCATCGCGGCCTGGCAGGTGCACCTCGCCGAGCCCGACACCACCTTCCTGCGCCGCCTCTACCCCCGCCTGGTCGCCCAGCAGCACTTCCTGCGGACGGCGCGCCGGTCGGCCGACGGACTGCTGTCGATCGTCCACCCGTGGGAGTCGGGCATGGACAACAGCCCCGCGTGGGACATCCCGCTGGCCGCCGTCGCCACCGGGCCGGCGGGTGTGGCGCGCCGCGACCTCACCCACGTCAGCGCCGACGAGCGGCCCACCGACCGCGACTACGAGCATTACACCGCGCTCGCCCGCGCCTACCGCGACACCGGCTACCGCAGGGCGGGCGCCTTCGCCGTGGAGGACCCGCTGTTCAACGCCGCCTACGGCGCGTCCGAGTCCGCCCTCGCGAAGATCGCCGCCGTCTGCGGCCACGACCCCGCGCCGCATCACGCCGAGGCGGCCAGGATCACCGCCGCCATGGTCGCGCACCTCTACGACGACGGCCTGTTCCACAGCCGCGACACCGCCAGCGGCATCCTGCTGCGCTCCCACAGCGCGGCGGGCCTGGTGCCGCTGATCCTGCCCGACCTGCCGCGCGAGATCGTCAACGCGCTCATCGGCACCGCTCTCGACCGGTTCGAGATCAAGAGCGGGCTGCTGCCCAGCTTCGCGCCCGGCACGCCGGAGTTCGACCCGGTCCGCTACTGGAGAGGGCCGAGCTGGATCAACCTGACCTGGCTGGTCTGGCAGGGCCTGCGCCACCGCAGGGCCGACCTGGCCGAGCTGCTGGCCGACGGGATGATCAGGGCGGTGACCACCTCCGGCTTCAGGGAGTACTTCCACCCGTTCACCGCGGAGGGACACGGCTGCCGCGACTTCAGTTGGTCGGCCGCGCTAGTCCTCGACGTCCTGGCTCAGTACGGCCTGGACGGCGTGCCGGCGTCCATGCGCCAGGTCGGTGAGGAGCTCGGGGGCCTGGCCGAATCCGACGACGTCGGTGACCAGGTGCTCGCGTAGCCCCCTGGCGTTCCTGAGCAGCTCGACCGTCTCGTAGGACAGGCGTTCCCTGTCCCAGGCGTGGGCGAGGCCGCGCGGCACCCTGCCGATCTGCGCGCACCTGATCGACAGCCCGTTGTGGTGGAACTCCTCGCCCAGGCGCACCTCGTCGGCGCCGTGCGGATAGAAGGCCAGGTCGATCACCGTGCCCTGCGGCCGCAGCAGCTTCAGCGCCAGCGCGAGGTAGCGGGCCTGCCCCCGGCACTGGAACACCACGTCGGCGCCCCGGTCGCCCGGAGTGTGCCGCCAGCGCTCCTTCAGCGTGACGGCGGGATCCTCCTCGACGGTCGTGGCGCCGAGCGCCTCGGCGACCCGCAGCCGCTCGGGCGTCTCGTCCACCACGACGACCTCGGCCGCGCCGTGCCGGATCGCGAAGGACGCGGTGAGCAGGCCGACCACGCCCGCGCCCGTGATCGCCACCCTGCGGCCCCTGACGCCGTCGCCCAGGCTGTGGAAGGCAGGGCCGTACAGGTCGGCGGCGGCGTGGAGCAGGCCGTTGGCGCAGATGGGGCCCATGTGGGCGACGTAGATGCCGAGCAGCGGATCGAGGTCGTCGGGCAGTTCGACGAAACGGTCCTTGAGCGGGTCGGCCACGTAGCCGGTGCGGTGCCCGTAGGCCATCGCCAGCAGGGCGCCCTCGTGCACGGCTCCGGTCCTGGTCTCGGTGACCATGCCGACCTGCATGTAGCCGATGCCGCGCACCGGATACCCGATCGACGGCACGCCCTCGGTGAACAGCCCCAGCACCGGATCCCAGGTGGCGTTCAGGTAGGGGTTGGTGCCCTTCACGTAGGTCAGCTCGGTGCCCGCGGACACGCCGCTGTAGACGGTCTCGACGCGGAAGCCGCCGTCCTCCAGCGGACCCGCCTTCTCCTCGACGAAGGTGATCTCGCCCGGCGCCTCGATGCTCAGCGTGCGGATCTCATCCATTCAGCATCACGGGAATCCCATCGGTGGCCGACCGCGCCACCGCGTGCGCCAGCCGGTGCGTGCGCAGCGCCTCCTCGTACGGCACCCGCACGTCGCTCGCCCTGCCCTGGACCGCGTTCACGAACTCTCTGTCCACCCGCGTCTTGGCCTTGCCCGGATCCTCCATGATGCTCCGTCCGTCGGCCACGAGCCGGGTTTCGCTGAGATCCAGGGAGACCCCGTCCGCGCACACCTCGAGCCCGACCCGTCCCTTGGCGGGCAGCAGGCAGCTCACCGCGAGCAGCCCCGCCGCTCCCGAGTCGAACCGCAGCAGCGCCGCCGTCGCCCTGTCGACCTCCCCGTCCTCGGGGATCCCGCCGGGCACGGCGTGCACCATGGTGACCTCGCCGACCAGCACCCGGGCCAGGTCGAGCACGTGCACGGCCTGCTCCAGCACCTGGCCGCCCGACAGCTCGCGCCTGATCCACCACGGCACCGGCGGCACCTTGTCCAGCCAGTGGCCGATGGCCAGCTGGATCGGACGGCCTTCGAGCAGGTCCCTTGCCCAGTCGACGAGGTCGAGGTAGCGCCAGTGGTGCCCGACGGCCGAGGGCAGGTTTTTGCGCGTGATCTCCGCGCCGATCTGCTCGGCGGTCTCGAGGTCGAGCGCGAGCGGTTTTTCAACAAATATCGGTAGATCGGACTCCACGCAGTCAAGCTCTGGCGTACCGTGCGCGAAAGGAGGTACACACACGTAAACCGCATCAAGTCTGCCGGCAGCCAGCAGGTCGGCGTGGTCGCCGTAGGCGAGGGAGCCATGCCGTGAGGCCAGAGCCTCGGCCTTGTGGGGATCGGTGTCGGCGATTCCGGCAATCGTCACGTCGGGGAACGTGGAGAGGACGTCAGCGTGGCGTGCGGCGACATTTCCCGCTCCGATGATGCCGATACGGGTGAGTGAGGTCACGGACTGGCATATGCCTCACCTGCGGTCGAGCAAACAATGATGTTCGAATCGCTATCGGTGGGGCAGTTCTGCCATCCATGACGTCATCAGATCGGGGCAGACTGCATGGAACCAGGTACCAGCACCGCCGCCGACTGGCCGCTTGACGCGTTGCTGCTGGCCAAGACCGGCACGACCGTCAGCGTGGTGCTTCCAGCGCGCGACGAGGAACGCACCGTCGGCGCGATCGTCTCGGCGATCCGCAGAGACCTGTCCGCACTGGTCGACGAGATCCTCGTCGTCGACTCCCGCTCCACCGACGCCACGGCCGCGCGCGCCACCAAGGCCGGGGCGAAGGTCGTCCGCCAGGACGACGTGCTGCCCGAACTGCCGCCGCTGTCGGGTAAGGGCGAGGCGTTGTGGAAGGGCCTGGCCGCCAGCCATGGCGATCTGGTGGTCTACATCGACGCCGACCTGCGCAACTTCCGCTCCCATTTCGTCACGGGGTTGCTCGGGCCGCTGCTGACCGAGCCGAAGGTCCAGTTCGTGAAGGGCGCCTACGAGCGGCCCCTGCGCGGACGGCCGGGCGAGGGCGGCCGGGTCACCGAGCTGGTCGCACGGCCACTGCTCAACCTGTTCTGGCCCGAGCTCGCCGGGTTCGCCCAGCCCTTGGGCGGCGAGTACGCCGCCAGGAGGTCGGTTCTCGAACGCGTGCCGTTCGTCACCGAGTACGGCGTCGAGTTCGGCCTGCTCGTCGATCTCCTGGAGTTGATCGGCCTGGACGCCATGGCCCAGGTGGACCTCGGCACCCGCGAGCACTCCCACCAGAGCACCGCGGCGCTCGGCCGGATGGCGGGCCAGATCATCCTCACCGCGTGGTCAAGGCTGGAGCGCCAGGGCCGGATCGTCGCCTCCGAGCCGCCGGCCACCCTGCTGCGCCAGTTCCACCCCGACACGGTCACCGACGTGTCGGTCGCCGAGCGGCCACCGCTCGCGTCCCTGATCGACGTCATGGAGGAGGACGTGGCATGAAGATCCTCGTGAACGCGGGGCCATGGCTCGCGGTCCCGCCCTCGGGCTACGGCGGCATCGAGAACGTCGTCGCCACGCTGGTGCCCGCTCTCCGCGCGCGCGGCGTGCACGTCGT
This sequence comes from Nonomuraea sp. NPDC003727, assembly GCF_053586935.1. NCBI lineage: Bacteria > Bacillati > Actinomycetota > Actinomycetes > Streptosporangiales > Streptosporangiaceae > Nonomuraea > Nonomuraea sp. NPDC003727. The sequence continues at coordinate 162,424 of NZ_JBSFNE010000013.1, read as the reverse complement.
GCTCGCCTCCGTCGCTTCCAGCACGATCGAGGCCGACGAGCTCGTCTGGACCTTCCCCGACGGGCGGTTCGGCGAGCTGCACAAGCCGTACAACCAGGTCATGGGCCTGGCCCACGCGCACCAGGCGCGCGTGCTCGAGGAACTGCGCAGCCGCGACGACATCGACCTGGTCCACGACCACCTGGAGGTGGTGGGCCCGGCGACGCTGTCGGCCTTCGGCGGCCCGCCCGTCCTCCACACCCTTCACTGGGACCTGCGCAAGCATCCGGCGTTCTACGGCGCCTTCCCGCCGGGCGTCGCGGTCAACGGCGTCTCCCAGTCGCAGCTGGCCCGCGCGCCCGCGGCCCTGCGCGCGGCCGCCCTCGGCGCGGTCCATCTGGCCACGCCGCTCACCGACGGGCACCCGGCCGGCGGCGCCGGCGAGCAGGTCGTCGTCATGGGCAGGGTCTGCGCGCTCAAGGGCCAGCACCTGGCGGCCCGGGTGTGCCAGAAGCTCGGCCTGCCGCTGGTCATGGCGGGCCCGGTGAGCGGCCTGAACACCCCGGCGGAGCTGGAGGCCGTCCTGCAGGATCCCGACCATCCGCTGCACGGCCACCCCGACGTCCGCTACCACCACGACCAGGTCGCCCCCTACCTGGACGGCGACCTGGTCCGCTGGATCGGCGGGGTGGGCGGGAGCGCGAGGGACGAGCTCTACGCCTCGGCCAAGGCGGCCCTGTTCCCCATCCAGTGGGACGAACCCGGCGGCACCGCCGTGGTCGAGGCGCTCGCCCTCGGCGTGCCGCCCGTCGGCCTGCGCCGCGGCTGCCTGCCCGAGCTGGTCGACCACGGCCGCACGGGATGGCTCGCCGACACCGAGGAGGAACTGGCCGAGCTGCTGCTGCGGGTGGACGAGATCGACCCCGAGGAGTGCCGCCGCGAGGCGCGCCGGCGCTTCTCGCCCGCGGTCATGGCCGACTGCTACCTGCGCCTGTACGGCGAGGCCTGCGCCGCACGCAGCACGCCCCGGCGCGCGGCCGGCTGACCGCGAACCCGGCCCCCGGCCGACACTGCCGGGACCGGGCGCGCCGCCGGCTCAGGAGTGGCCACACGGCTCCGGAAAGGAACCCCAGGCTCAGGTGAAGCCCCTAGGCAGCACGGCCACCGGGCAGGTGGACGCCTTCAGCGCCTTCCTGGCCACCTCGCCGAGGAAGACCCGGTGCGGCTGGGCGTCCTCGCTGGCCGCGCACACCAGCAGGTCGCCCGCCGGCCACTCCACGCTGGCCAGGGCGCTCGCCACGTCGTGCCCCTCCGCGGTCTCGGCCTCCGCCTCGATCCCCGTGCTCTCCCAGGCCAGCCGTACGGCCAGCGCCAGGTCGTCGCGCAGCCGTCCCGGGTCGTCGACGCGCAGGTCGAAGGTGAGCAGCCGCATGGGCACGCCGAGCCGCAGCGCCGCCTGCGCCACCCGCTCGACCGCCTCGTCGGCCTGCGGCCGGTGCACGTAGGCGAGGGTCAGCCGGCTCGGCTCGGCCGGCGGCTCGTAGCCGGCCGGCGTGAGCAGCACCGCCTCCGGTGACATGTGCAGCAGGTGGTCGGCCGTGCTGCCGATGGTGATGCGGCCTCTCACCCCGCCCTGCGCGGATCCCACCACGATCAGGTCGGCCCTGATGCGGCCGGCCAGCACCGACAGGCCCCGGCCCGCGCCGCGGCTCTCGAAGGTGACGTACTCGGCCGGGACCTCGCCCAGCGCCTGCGCCGCGTGCGCCAGGTTCGCCTGGGCCTCGACGGCGAGCCCGGGGCTGCCGGGAGGGTGGATCGTGGCCACCGTCAGCTCGCCGCCGGTGAGCCGCGCGATGGCCGCCCCGAGCGCGAGGGCGTCACGCCCACCCGGGTCCTGCGTGTATCCGACGACGACGTGCTCTCCGATCACCATGCGCCCGTACCCCGCTTGACCTGGGAATATTCATGCCGTCACGAGGGTTGTCAGAGGGGGACGTCGGGGGAAGGTGAGAACGACGAAGATCACTCTTGACACCTGTTTCAACGGTGCTCTCGGGCCGACCACCCTGCGCGACGCGGTGCGCAGGCTGAGAGCGAGAGAGCTGACCTGCACCGTCGAACCTGAGCTGGTCGAAGGCAAGGTCAACGTGTTCTGTGACTGCGTCGAGCACGGTTTCACGCCGCTCCGCAGCGAGATCATGGCCGCCTACTACGTCGCCGAACGTGACGCGGCGAACGAGGCCTACCGCCGCGGCCTGATCACCGAGGGCGAGCGACGCCAGAAGTACCTCGACCTCGACCGTCAGGTCCTGACACGGTCCTGAGATCGGCCGAAAGATCGAGGCGAACGGGCGCTCCGCCCTCTACGGTGGCTTGTTCATAGATCTTTCACCGATTGGACATGACGCCACCGTGTACGGGGACATCGTCGGCTTCGCCATGAGCACACCGGTCTGGGTGCACACCCTCGCCGAGATCGGGACGGACGCAGGGTTGCTGGTCTTCGCCGCGCTCTTCGCGCTGGCCGCCTGGCGGTCGCGGGCGGCACCCGACCGCGACCTGGCGCTCGCCGTCGCGGGCCCGCTCGCCGTCATCGGCGCCTACGTCCTCAGCGAGGGCATCAAGCTGCTGATCAAGGAAGAACGGCCGTGCCGGGGCGGGATCGCCACCATCGCGGCGTGCCCGCCGGTCGGCGACTGGTCCTTCCCCAGCAACCACTCGGTGCTCGCCGCCGCCTCGGCAGGCGCACTGGTCCTGGTCTGGCGGCGGCTGGCGTGGCTGGTGCTACCGCTGGCCGCGGTGATGGCCTTCTCCCGCGTGTTCGTCGGGGTCCACTACCCCCACGACGTGGCCGTCGGCTTCCTGTTCGGCGTGCTCATGGCGCCCCTCCTGGCGTTGCTGGCCGTCGGCGCCCTCATCCCCGTCGTACGGCGGGTCCGCGAAAGGAGTCGGTGGCTTCGACCAGCCGAGCCGCGATCCCAGGCTCGGTGAACGCGTGGCCCGCGTCGTCGACGACGTGGAAGGCGGCCTCGGGCCACGCCTTGTGCAGGTCCCACGCGGTGGTCATCGGCGTGCAGGCGTCGTAGCGGCCCTGCACGATCACCGCGGGGATGTGCCTGACCTTGCCGACGTCGCGGATGAGCTGTCCCGGCTCGAAGAAGCCGCCGTGGACGAAGTAGTGGTTCTCGATCCTGGCGAAGGAGACGGCCCGGTGGGCCTCGCCGAACTCGGCGACGTGCTCAGGATCCGGCAGCAGCGTGATGGTGGCCGCCTCCCACTGCGACCAGGCGCGGGCGGCGGCCACCCGTACCTGCTCGTCGGCGCTGTCCAGGCGCCGCGCGAACGCGGCGATCAGGTCGCCGCGCTCCTCCTCCGGGATGGGTGCCAGGTAGGACTCCCACAGGTCGGGGAAGAGGAACGAGGCGCCTTCCTGGTAGAACCAGCGCAGCTCGTGCTCCCTGAGGGTGAAGATGCCGCGCAGGATCAGCTCGCTCACCCTGTCGGGATGCGTCTGCGCGTAGGCCAGCGCCAGCGCGCTGCCCCATGACCCGCCGAAAACCTGCCAGACGTCGATCCCGAGGTGCTCGCGCAGCCGTTCCATGTCGCGCACGAGATGCCAGGTGGTGTTCGCCGCGAGCGACACGCCGGGGTCGCCGGCGTTCGGCCTGCTGCGGCCGCAGTTGCGCTGGTCGAACAGGACGATCCGGTAGGCCTGCGGGTCCCACTGGCGGCGGTGCTTCGCCGAGCAGCCGCTGCCGGGACCGCCGTGCAGCATGACCGCCGGCTTGCCCTTCGGGTTGCCGCAGACCTCCCAGTAGATCTCGTTACCGTCGCCGACGTCGAGCAGGCCCGAGTCGTGGGGCTCAATGGGCGGATACAGGCTCATGGACTCCTGTCATACCGGAACCTGTCGGTGGCCGCGACCAGCCGGTCGGCGATGGCGGGCTCGCCGGCCGAGTGCCCCGCCCCCTCCACGATCTCGAAGGTGGCCTCGGGCCAGGTCCGGTGCAGGTCCCACGCGGTGGCGACGGGTGTGGCCATGTCGTAGCGGCCCTGGACGATGACGGCGGGCAGGTGCCGGATCGTGTGGACGTCGCGGATGAGCCGGCCCTCCTCCAGGAACCCCTTGTCGATCATGGCCGACGGGCGGGCTTCCCGCGGGCGGTCCGGCGCGGACAATGGGGCCATGGAGCTGGTCACGATCGACGACATCCGGGCCGCCGCCGGCCGCGTCGCCCCCCACGTGCTGCGTACCCCGCTGGTCCAGGCCGACGACCTCTGGGTCAAGCCGGAGAGCCTCCAGCGGGTGGGCTCCTTCAAGATCAGGGGAGCGGTCAACGCGCTCGCCGTCCTCGAACCCCCCGGCGTGGTCACCCACTCCTCGGGCAACCACGGCCAGGCGCTCGCCTACGCCGCCCGGCTCAGCGGCATCGGCTGCGTCGTGGTCGTCCCCGAGGGCGCCCCGCGGGTCAAGACCGACGCGATCAGCGGGTGGGGCGCCGACCTGGTCGTCGTGCCGCCGGCCCAGCGGCTGGTCGCGGCCGAGCAACTGGCCGCCGAGCGCGGCCTGACGCTGGTCCCGCCGTACGACCACCCGGCGGTCATCGCGGGCCAGGGCACCATCGGGCTGGAGATCATGGCCGACCTGCCCGGCGTCGAGGTGGTGCTGGTCCCAGTGAGCGGGGGCGGCCTCATCTCGGGCATCGCGTCGGCGGTCAAGGCGCTCGACCCGTCCGTACGGGTGATCGGCGTCGAACCCGAGCTGGCCGCCGACGCCGCGGAGAGCCTGGCAACGGGGCGCCGCGTCACGTGGGAGCCGGAGCGGACCTTCCGCACCATCGCCGACGGGCTGCGGGCCGACCTGTCCGAGCTGACCTTCGCCCACGTCCGGGCGCGAGTCGACGACATCGTGACCGTCACGGAGGACGAGATCCGCCACGCGATGCGCCACCTGTCCGCCCGGGCGCGGCTGGTCGCCGAACCCAGCGGGGCGGTCGCGACCGCCGCCTACCTGGCCGGCAGGACGCCGCCGGGCCGTACGGTGGCCGTCCTGTCGGGCGGCAACCTGGACCCCTCGCCCTAGCCGGCGACCCACGCGAAGCGGTCGAGGAAGCCGCGCTCGCCCCTGGCGTACTCGTCGAAGGCCCGCTGGACCTCCTCCAGGCGGGTCACCAGCGTGGTGCGCAGCGTGCCCTCCTTGTACTCCAGCTCGTAGCCCGGCGACACCTGGATGAAGTGGCGGCCGAAGGTCACCAGCACGGCGAAGGGGTTCTGCGGGGAGAGCGTGGCGAGCACGTCACGCACCAGGCCCAGGTCGGGGTTGACGACCATCATGCCGTCACCGGTGTGGAGCTGGGTCTCGGGGTCGACGCCGAGCGGCCCGAGGTTGTGCACGAGGTCGCGCTGCGGGTCGTAGCAGACCAGGCCGTACTGCCGGGCCAACGAGAAGGCCGCGTTGGAGACGTCGTCGACCTCCTCGGGCGCCATGGTGACCAGCGCGTGCCCGGCCAGGGCGGTGGCGTGGCCGGGCAGTTCCTTGGCGAACGCGGCGACCTCGGCTGATTCGGCGTGCCCGGTGACGGCGACGGGTCCGGCGTCCCCGGTGCTCTCGGCAGGTCCGGCGCTCCCGGTGGACTCGGCGGCGGTCTGCGCCGTCGCGGGTGCGGCGCCGCGGACCGCGCGGTAGAAGGCCGCGGCCCGCTCCCTGGTGACCGGACCGTCCGCGCGCCAGACCATCAACTCCATGCTCATGCCCCTATCTTGCAGGCCCGCCGGGTGCGGTCAGACCTGGGGCTTGTCGGATTCGGGCACGAGCTCGACCGTGCAGTGCGCGCACCGACTCGCCGCGACGGGGACCTCGCTGAGGCACTCGGGGCACTCCTTCACCGTGGCCGCCTTGTCGCCCTCGAAGAGGCTGATCAGCCTGGTCATCGGCATCACGACCAGCCAGTAGACGACCGCCGCGATGATCATGAAGCTGAGCAGGTGGTTGAGGAAGTCGCCGTACCTGAACTCGCTGCCGTTGACGGTGAAGGAGTACTGCGCGAAGTCGGGCTCCCGGCCCCCGGTGACCGCCCCGATCAGCGGTGTGATGAGATCGGCGACCAACGCCTGCACGAGCCCGCTGAACGTCGCCCCGACGATGACGGCGACGGCGAGCTCGACGATGTTGCCCCTCAGTAAGAACTTCTTGAATCCACCCATGGCGGACGCATATTGCCGTGGGGGGCCACACCAAACCTCGTCGCGGAACTCTCCCACTCCTGGAGCGAGAAGCGGAGAACCGGCATATTCCTTTGGCGACCGCCAAGCGGGGCACATCTCCAGCGAGGAAAGAGGAGTGCCGATGCGCCTCAGCGATCTCAACGTCAGAGCGGCGCTGACCCTGCCGTTCAGGAACCTGCTCGAACTGCTCGACATCTGGACCTTCGCCCGATGGGACGGCAGGGCCGAGGCGCAGGGCTGGGCCGTGGTCAAGCCCCAGCCCCTCGTCCACGTCTACCGCCACGCGGCCTTCGGCTCGCTGGTCGCGTGCGGCGGCTGCGCGGGGGAAGGGGTCACCAGGAGGGGCGCCTGCCACTCCTGCCTGGGATCCGGACGGCAGCGGCCCTGAAGGCGAACGATGACCGCGACGGGGTTACCAGTGGCTTCGCAGCGGGCATCTAGGCAGCCGCTGCCTCCTGGGCGAACATGGGGGCCAGAGCGTAAGGGGAGCCTCGATGATCGAGATCTGGCCGGGAGACCCGTATCCTCTCGGCGCCACCTACGACGGCGCGGGCACCAACTTCGCGCTGTTCAGCGAGGTGGCCGATCGCGTGGAGCTCTGCCTGTTCGACGACAACGACAAGGAGTCGCGGGTCTCCCTCACCGAGTGCGAGGGCTTCGTCTGGCACGGCTACCTGCCGGGCATCGGCCCCGGCCAGCGGTACGGCTACCGCGTCCACGGCCCCTACGACCCCGCGCGCGGCCTGCGCTGCAACCCCGCCAAGCTGCTGCTCGACCCGTACGCCAAGGCGATCGAGGGTGGCATCACCTGGGAGGCGGCGCTCTACGACGGCGACCGGCCCAACCCCGAGGACTCCGCGCCCTTCGTCCCGCGCTCGATCGTCATCAACCCCTTCTTCGGCTGGGGGCACGACCGGCCGCCCGCCAAGCCGTACCACGACACGGTGATCTACGAGGCGCACGTGCGGGGGTTGACGATCGCCCACCCCAGGATCCCCGAGCGGATCCGCGGCACCTACGCCGCGCTCGGCCACCCCGAGATCATCGACCATCTGACCAAGCTCGGCGTGACCGCCCTGGAGCTGATGCCGGTCCACCAGTTCGTCACCGACCAGTTCCTGGAGGAGAAGGGGCTGACGAACTACTGGGGCTACAACACCAGCGGGTACTTCGCCCCGCACAACCGCTACTCCAGCCAGGGGCAGCGCGGCGGGCAGGTGCTGGAGTTCAAGGCGATGGTCAGGAACCTGCACGAGGCGGGCATCGAGGTCATCCTGGACGTGGTCTACAACCACACCGCCGAGGGCAACCACCTGGGCCCGACGCTCGGCCTGAAGGGCATCGACAACCCCACCTACTACCGCCTGGTCGACGGCGATCCCCAGCACTACATGGACACCACCGGCACCGGCAACAGCCTGCTCATGCGCAGCCCCCAGGTGCTCCAGCTGATCATGGACTCGCTCCGCTACTGGGTCACCGAGATGCACGTCGACGGCTTCCGCTTCGACCTGGCCGCCACGCTGGCCCGCGAACTGCACGAGGTCGACCGGCTGTCGGCCTTCTTCGACCTGGTGCAGCAGGACCCCGTGCTGTCGCAGGTCAAGCTGATCGCCGAGCCGTGGGACGTGGGGCCCGGCGGCTACCAGGTCGGCAACTTCCCGGCCAGGTGGACCGAGTGGAACGGCAAGTACCGCGACACGATCAGGGACCTGTGGCGGGGCGAGCCGGCCACGTTGCCCGAGTTCGCCTCGCGCTTCACCGGCTCCGGCGACCTCTACCAGAGCGACAGCCGCCGCCCGGTGGCCTCCGTCAACTTCGTGACCTGCCACGACGGCTTCACCCTGCACGACCTCGTCTCCTACAACGAGAAGCACAACGAGGCCAACGGCGAGGACAACAGGGACGGCACCGACGACAACCGCTCGTGGGACGCCGGCACCGAGGCGTTGCGGGAACAGCAGAAACGCAACTTCCTGACCACGCTCTTCCTGTCGCAGGGCGTGCCCATGCTCTCCCACGGCGACGAGATGGGCCGCACCCAGAAGGGCAACAACAACGGCTACTGCCAGGACAACGAGCTGACCTGGGTCGACTGGTCCGACGTGCGGCGCAACTGGCTGCTGCTGGAGTTCACCCAGCGCCTGGCCAAGCTGCGCCGCGAGCACCCCGTCTTCCGGCGCAGGCGCTTCAACTACGACATGGCCTGGCTGACCCCCTCCGGAGAGGAGATGACCGAGGCCGACTGGAACGTGGGCTACGCCAAGTCGCTGGCCGTCTACCTCAACGGCAAGGCGATCACGGAGCCGGACAGGAGGGGGAGACCCATCGTCGACGACTCGTTTCTCGTGCTGTTCAACGCCCACCACGACACCATCAGGTTCACGATCCCGAAGGACTACGGCGAGATGTGGCTGACCGAGATCGACACCGCGATGCCGATCATGCTGGACACCAGGGTCAGGCGGGCAGGGGAGCGGTTGCAGGTGCCGGGACGCTCGATGAGGGTGTTGCGCGGTGTCTAGGCCCGTCTCGACCTACCGCCTCCAGCTGACCCCCGACTTCGGCTTCGCCGAGGTCGCGGGCATCGCCCCCTACCTGCGCGACCTCGGCGTCAGCCACGTCTACCTCTCGCCCGTCCTGCAGGCGGTGCCCGAGTCGCTGCACGGCTACGACGTCATCGACCACTCGCGGATCAGGGAGGAGTTCGGCGGCGCCAAGGGGTTCCGCGAGATGGCCGACGCGCTGGCCGCCCACGATCTGGGCATCGTGATCGACATCGTGCCCAACCACATGAACACCGCCAACGAGCAGTTCAGGAGCGTGCTCGTCGAGGGCGCGGCCTCGCCGTACGCGCACTGGTTCGACATCGAGTGGCGCGAGGGCAGGGTGGCCGTCCACTCCTTCGCCGAGGACCTGCCCGAGTCGGAGTACTACCACATCGTCGACTGGCGGGAGGGGCCGGGCTACCGGCGCTTCTTCGACGTCTCCTCGCTCATCGGGCTGCGCGTCGAGGACCCGTCCGTGCTGTCCGCGACGCACGAGGTGATCTTCTGGCTGCTCGACGAGGGGCTGGTCGAGGGGCTGCGGATCGACCACCCCGACGGCCTCGCCGACCCGCGCGACTACCTGGACAAGCTCCGGGCCAGGACCGGCGGCGTGTGGACGGTCGTGGAGAAGATCCTCATCGGCCAGGAGCGGCTGCCCGACGACTGGGCGTGCGACGGCACCACCGGCTACGACGCGCTCAACCGCGTCAACGGCCTGTTCGTCGACCCGGAGGGCAGGGCGCCGCTGGTCGCCCTGTTCTCCCGCCTGACCGGCGAGGACCCCGACTACCCGCTCGTGCGGACACGCGCCAAGCGCGAGGTCATCGAGCTGTTCTTCGGCGGCGAGCTCGACCGGCTGTCGCGCGTCACCGGCGCGCGGGCTGGCGACCTGGCCGACCTGCTGGTGGCCATGCCGGTCTACCGGGCCTACGTCACGCCGGGCCGGCCGGCCGGCCCGCAGGCCAGGCGGATCGTGGAGGAAGCCGCGCCCAACCAGGAGACCGCCCGCGCGGTCCTGGACGGCCCGCCCGAGGCGATCGTCCGCTTCCAGCAGACCTGCGGCCCGGTCATGGCCAAGGGGGTGGAGGACACCGCGCTCTACCGGTGGTTCCCGCTGGCCTGCCTGAACGAGGTGGGCGGCGAGCCCGACCACTTCGGGCTGCCGGTCGAGGACTTCCACGCCTACTGCGCCGGGATGCGCCCGTTCACGATGACCACGCTGTCCACCCACGACACCAAGCGCTCGGAGGACGTCCGCGCCCGCCTGCAGGTGCTGTCGGAACTGTCCGAGGAGTGGGCGGCGGCCGTGGAGGGCTGGGCGGGACAGCTCGCCTTCGACCCCAGCCTCGACTACCTGGCGTGGCAGACGCTGATGGCCGCCTGGCCGATCTCCGTCGACAGGTTCACCGACTACCTGCTCAAGGCGGCCCGCGAGGCCAAGACCGCCACCTCGTGGATCGCTCCCGACCCCGCCTACGAGGACGGGCTGCGCGCCTTCGCCCGCAAGGCGGTCGGGCTGCCGGTCGGCGACTTCACCGCCGAGGTGGACCGATACGCCGTGGCCAACTCGCTCGGCCAGAAACTGGTGCAGCTCATGATGCCGGGCGTGCCGGACGTCTACCAGGGCAACGAGCGCACCGACTTCTCCCTCGTCGACCCGGACAACCGGCGGCCCGTCACCTTCCCGTGCGCCGCCGAGTCGGCGTGGGACGCGGCCAAGCTGCTGGTCACCACCCAGGCGCTGCGGCTGCGGCGCAGGCTGGGGCCCGCCGCGCCGTACGAGCCGATGGCGGCCTCGGGGGAGGCCGCCGAGCACGCTGTCGTCTTCGGCAGGGGGCGCGCCGTGGCGGTCGCCACCCGCCTGCCGGTACGGCTGGCCAGGCGCGGCGGCTGGGGCGCGACCTCCGTCACGCTGCCCGCAGGACGCTGGCGCGACCTGCTGACCCGCGAGCTCCACACCGGCCGCGTCCCGGTCGGCCACCTGCTCAGCCGCTATCCCGTCGCACTCCTGGAGAGACATGATCTTTGAGGTGTGGGCGCCGCAGGCGACCTCCGTTGAGATCGAGACCATGGGCCGGCGGGAGCCGCTCCGGGCAGGCTCGGGCGGCTGGTGGTCGGCCGAGGTGGCGGGGGCGGGGCACGGCACCGACTACCGCTACCTGGTCGACGGCGAAGGGCCCTACCCCGACCCGCGCAGCCGCAGGCAGCCCGAGGGCATCTTCGGGCCCAGCCGCGTCTACGACCATGCCCGCTTCACCTGGAGCGACCACGACTGGAAGGGCCGCGACCTGCGCGGCTCGGTCATCTACGAGCTGCACGTCGGCACCTTCACCACCGAGGGCACCTTCACCGCGGCGCTCGAGCGCCTGGACCACCTGGTCGAGCTCGGCGTCGACTTCGTCGAGGTCATGCCGGTCGCCCCGGTGCCCGGCGGGCGCAACTGGGGGTACGACGGGGTCGACCTCTACGCGGTGAACGAGACCTACGGCGGGCCCGACGGCCTGAAGGAGTTCGTCGACGCCTGCCACCGGGCGGGGCTCGGCGTGCTGCTCGACGTCGTCTACAACCACCTCGGCCCGTCGGGCAACTTCCTGCACCCCTTCGGCCCCTACTTCGGCGGCTACCGCGGCAGCTTCTGGGGCGAGGCGGTCAACCTCGACGGCCCGGGATCCGACGAGGTCAGGCGGTACTTCATCGACAACGCGCTGCAGTGGCTGCGCGACTTCCACGTCGACGGGCTGCGCCTGGACGCGGTCCACGCGCTCCACGACCGGCGCGCCGTCCCCCTGCTGGCCGAGCTCGCCCAGGAGGTGGACGCGCTGGCCTGCTCGGTGGGCCGGCCGCTGACCCTGATCGCCGAGTCCGACCTCAACGACCCGCGCATGATCACTCCGCTGGAGGCGGGCGGCCTCGGCATGAGCGCCCAGTGGAACGACGACGTCCACCACGCGCTGCACGCCGCCGTGTCGGGGGAGCGGCACGGCTACTACGAGGACTTCGCCTCGATGGCGGCCCTGGCCAAGGCCCTGGCGTCGGGATTCGTCCACGACGGGGGCTACTCCGGCTTCCGTGGCCGCTCGCACGGCGCCCCGCTGACCGGCGTGCCCGGCTACCGGCTGGTGTGCTGCCTGCAGAACCACGACCAGATCGGCAACCGGCCGGGCGGCGACCGTCTGGGCGTGACCGCGCTGAAGCTGGGCGCGGGGCTGCTGCTGACCTCGCCCTTCACCCCCATGCTGTTCATGGGCGAGGAGTGGGGGGCCCGCACGCCGTTCCTGTTCTTCACCGACCACGTCGAGGCCGCCCTCCGCGAGGGCGAGGGCGAACGCAGAGCTCAGGAGTTCGAGGGTTTCGGCTACGACTGGATCGCGCCCGACCCGTCGGCCGAGGACACCTTCCAGCGCAGCAAGCTCGACTGGAGCGAGCTGAAGGAGGAGGAGCACTGGTCGGTCCTGTGCTGGTACCGCGACCTGATCGCGCTGCGCAAGGCGCTGCCGGAGCTCACGGACCCGCGCCTGGACCGGACCCGGGTCGACTACGATGAGCAGGCTAAATGGCTCCTTGTCAAGAGATCGTCACTGAGCGTCATGGTAAATTTCTGTACGGATCCTGTGACGTTGCCGGTGTCGGTGGGGTCGGTTCTCCTTTCCTCCGAGGAGGGGGTTTCCGCTGCTCCAGGCGGGCTCGCCGTACCGGGCCAGACGCTGGTGATCTTTCGGTCCGAGATGAATCCGTAATACGGACAGCCCGATAACCTGCGACGAGTCGTCACGTTCCCGTCAAGGAACGGTCACGGCTTTCTCGTCGTGGGGGCGTCGCTCGGCTTCATGCTGTAGGGCCCCCGTTCGTCCGAACGGAGGGCAATGGGCACGTACCTGCTGCGCAGGCTGCTGTCGAGCGTCATCCTGGTCGCCATCGCCGCGAGCCTGGCGTACCTGCTCGCCGCCGGCAGCCTCAACCCTCGTGCCAACTACGAGGGGCGCCAGCCGCCCATCCCCGCCGGGGTCGTGGACAGCACGCTGAGCGAGTACAACCTCAACGACAGGACACCCCTGCTCGAGCGCTACGGAACCTGGGTGTCCGGCCTGGTCAGGGGCGACTTCGGCAAGACGTGGGACGGCGGGTCGGTCAACGACCAGATGGCCAGGCGGGTCGGCGTCAGCCTCCGCCTGCTGGTGATCGGCACCGTCCTCGGTTCCGTCCTCGGCGTGGCCGTCGGCGCGTTCGCCGCGGTCAAGCAGTACCGCCTCAGCGACAGGGCCATCGGCATGGCCTCGTTCGTCATCATGGCCGTGCCCGTCTTCGTCCTGGCCACCCTGCTGACGATGGGCGCGACCGGGATCAACAACGCGCTCGGGCACACGCTCATCGAGTACACCGGCGAGTACAACCCCGCGCTCACCGGCACCGACCAGTTGCTCAACCGGCTCAACCACCTGATCCTGCCGACGTTGTCGCTGTGCCTCGGCCAGATCGCCTTCTACAGCCGCATCCAGCGCAACATGATGCTCGACGTGCTCGGCCAGGACTTCGTCCGTACGGCCCAGGCCAAGGGGCTCTCCCGCAGAGCCGCGCTCTACAAGCACGCCCTGCGCACCGCGCTCATCCCGGCCGCCACCTACTTCGCCTTCGCCTTCGGCACCATGCTCACCGGCGCCACCTTCACCGAGAAGATCTTCGGCTGGCACGGCATGGGCGCCTGGCTGGTCGAGTCGATCCAGCACAACGACGTCAACTCCGTGGCCGCCGTCGCCCTGTTCACCGCCGTCTGCGTCCTGGTCGCCGGACTGCTGTCCGACCTGCTCGTCGCGGCGCTCGACCCGAGAGTGCGGGTGAGCTAGAGATGCGTTCCAAGGTCGTCCTGCGCCGGGTTCTGGCCAAGCCGCAGGTCATCATCGGCCTGGCCGGAATCCTCCTGCTGCTCGTCCTGGCCTACCTGGGCCCGGTGGTCTCGCCGTACGGCCTGGAGGACAAGGACTTCACCGCCTTCCGCTCCCCGCCCGGCGCCGACCACTGGTGGGGCACCACCCAGATCGGCCAGGACGTGTTCACGGTGACGTTGCACGCCATGCGCAAGTCGATCGTCATCGGCTTCCTCGTCGCCCTGTTCTCCACCGGCCTGGCCGCGGTGGTCGGCGCGTTCGCCGGCTACTTCGGCGGCTGGCTGGACAAGGCCCTGATGTGGGGCGCCGACCTGCTGCTGGTGCTGCCCAGCTTCCTGATCATCGCGGTCCTGTCGCCACGCCTGAAGGGCGCCACCTGGCTGTGGTTCGTGGTGCTGCTCGCCGCCTTCTCCTGGATGATCACCTCCAGGGTGGTCAGGAGCATGACGCTGTCCCTGCGCGAGCGGGAGTACGTGCTGGCCGCCCGCTACATGGGCATCAGCGACCGGCAGATCATCTTCCGGCACATCGTGCCGAACCTGTCGTCGCTGCTCATCATCGACGCCACCATGAACGTCAGCGCCGCCATCATCGGCGAGACCGCGCTGTCCTACTTCGGCTTCGGCGTGCAGCCGCCGGACGTCTCGCTCGGCACCCTCATCTCCGCCGCGGGCGGCAGCGAGGCGATCAGCTACCCGTGGCTGTTCCTCTTCCCCGCCGGACTGCTCGTCCTGCTGGTCCTGTGCATCAACCTCATCGGCGACGGCCTGCGCGACGCCCTCGACCCGGGAAGCAACTCATGACGATCCTCGAGGTGAGCGACCTCCACGTGACCTTCCGCGGCGGCGTCAAGGCCGTCAGGGGTGTCTCCTACCAGGTCGGCAGGGGTGAGATCCTGGGCATCGTCGGCGAGTCCGGCTCCGGCAAGTCCGTGACCTCGCTCGCCGTCATGGGCCTGCTGCCCGCCGGTGCGCAGGTGAGCGGCTCGGTCAGGCTGCACGGCCACGAGCTGCTCGGCATGCGGGAGCAGGAGATGCTCCAGCGGCGCGGCAAGTCCATCAGCATGATCTTCCAGGACCCGCTGTCGGCCTTCACCCCCGTCTACACCATCGGGGACCAGATCGCCGAGGCGGTCCGCGTCCACCAGAAGGTCACCAGGGAGCAGGCCGCCAAGCAGGCCGTCGAGCTGCTCGACCTGGTCGGCATCCCGCACCCCGACGTGCGCGCCAAGGCCTTCCCGCACGAGTTCTCCGGCGGCATGCGGCAGCGCGCGATGATCGCGATGGCCATCGCCAACGACCCCGACGTGCTGATCTGCGACGAGCCGACCACCGCACTCGACGTCACCATCCAGGCGCAGGTGCTGGAAGTGCTGAAGACGGCGCAGAAGGAGACCGGCGCCGGTATCGTCATGATCACCCACGACCTGGGGGTGGTCGCGGGGCTCGCCGACCGGGTGCTGGTGATGTACGCCGGCAAGCCGGTCGAGCAGGGCACGGTCGAAGAGATCTACTACGAGCCTCGCATGCCGTACACGATGGGGTTGCTCGCCTCGATCCCGCGGCTGGACCAGGACAGCCGGCGCCTGGTGCCGATCGAGGGCGCCCCGCCCTCGCCCGCCGCGCTGCCGCCGGGCTGCCCCTTCGCGCCCCGCTGCCCGCTGAAGGTGTCCGCGTGCGACGACGCCGAGCCCGAACTCGTCGAAGTCGGCGCGCGCCGGGTGGCCTGCATCCGCTCCCACGAGATCGAGCTGAAGAAGCTCAGGGGGGCCGACGTCTTCCCCGCACCCGAGGGGTTCGGCCGGCCCGACGCCTCGGCGCCGCGCGCGGAGCGCGGCAAGGTGCTCGAGCTCGACGGCCTCGTCCGGCACTATCCGCTGACGAAGGGCGCCGTCTTCAAGCGGCGCGTCGGCACCGTGCACGCCGTCGACGGCATCAGCTTCGACATCGCCTCCGGCGAGACGCTGGCCCTCGTCGGCGAGTCGGGCTGCGGCAAGACCACCACCCTCCAGCAGATCATGCAGTTGGAGGCCGCCCAGGGTGGCAAGGTCGTGGTCTTCGGCAAGGACAGCGGCACGCTCACCGCCCGCGAGCGCAAGGAACTGCGCCGCGACCTGCAGATCGTCTTCCAGGACCCGATGGCCGCGCTCGACCCGCGCATGCCGGTCGGCGACATCCTGGCCGAGCCGCTGCGCGCCCACGGCCACAAGGACGTCGCCAAGCGTGTCGCCGAGCTGCTCGACCTCGTCGGCCTCGACGCCTCCTACGCCGAGCGCTACCCGCAGCACTTCTCCGGCGGGCAGCGCCAGCGCATCGGCATCGCCCGCGCGCTGGCCCTGGAGCCGAAACTGGTCGTCCTCGACGAGCCGGTCTCCGCGCTCGACGTGTCGATCCAGGCGGGCGTCATCAACCTGCTGGAGGACCTGAAGGCCCGGCTGGGCCTGTCCTACCTGTTCGTCGCCCACGACCTGTCCGTCGTCCGCCATCTGGCCGACCGCGTCGCGGTCATGTACCTCGGCAAGATCGTCGAGATCGGCGCCGTCACCGAGGTGTACGGCACGCCCGCCCACCCCTACACCAGGGCGCTCATGTCGGCCATCCCGCTGCCGGACCCCGCGCTGGAGCGATCACGCAAGAGGATCATCCTCGACGGCGACCTGCCCAGCCCCGCGGCGCCCCCGACGGGCTGCCGCTTCCACACCCGCTGCCCCAAGCGCGCCCTGCTCCCCGAGCCGGAGCGCGCGCGGTGCGCGGCCGAAGAGCCCCCCGTTGCACGGCTCGCGCACGCCGACGATCACGGCGCCGCCTGCCACTACCCCGAAGTGAGGAACTCGTGAAGGTTGTCGCCTACAAGGCCGCCGCGGGCGCGGCCCTGCTGGCTCTCGCCCTCGCCGCCTGCGGTGGCGGTGCCGACAAGCCGCAGGCCGGTTCGGCGCAGGCCACCGCACAGGCGCAGGAGCAGGCCGCCGCGCTGCCCGGAAGCGCCGTCAACCCGGTCGCCTACGAGCAGGTCAAGGACGGCGGGACCGTCACCCTCGCGCTGACCCAGTGGCAGACGCAGTGGAACTACAACCAGGTGAACGGCACGCACGCGACCGTCTCCGACGTGTTCGACGCGGTCATGCCCAGCATGGGCAAGGCCGACGACAAGGCCGAGGTGACCAACAACCCCGACTACGTCACCGAGTGGAAGACGGAGCAGGAGGGCGGCAAGCAGGTCGTCACCTACCGGCTCAACGACAAGGCGAAGTGGTCCGACGGCACGCCGATCACCTACAAGGACTTCGTCGCCCAGTGGAAGGCGCTCAACGGCACCGACAAGAAGTTCCAGGCCACCTCGACCGACGGCTACGACCGCGTCGCCTCGGTGGAGAAGGGCGCGACCGACCACGAGGTCGTCGTCACCTTCGCCAAGCAGTACCCCGACTGGAAGGGCATGTTCTCCCCGCTCCTTCCGGCCTCCGCCAACGCCGACGCCACCGCGTTCAACAAGAGCTGGATCAACAGGATCCCGGTGACCGCGGGGCCGTTCAAGGTCGACGCCCTCGACCAGACCGGCAAGACCGTCACCCTCGTCAGGGACGACGCCTGGTGGGGCAAGCGGGCCAAGCTCGACAAGGTCATCTTCCGCGCCCTCGACTCCGGCGCCACCGTGAACGCCTTCGCCAACGGCGAGCTCGACGCGATGGAGCTCAGCCCCATCGCCGCCGACCTGCAGCGCGCCAAGAACGTGCCGAACGCCGACATCCGCAAGGCCGCGGCGCCCAACTGGCGGCACATCACCGTCAACGGCTCCGCGCCCAACCTCACCGACAAGTCGGTCCGCCAGGCCGTCCAGCTCGGCATCAACCGCGAGGCCATCACCCAGTCCGACCTCAAGGACCTCGACTGGCCGGTGCAGGTGCTCAACAACCACCTGTACATGAACACCCACAAGGGCTACGTCGACAACTCCGGAGAGCTCGGGAAGTACAACCCCGAGAAGGCCAAGCAGCTGCTCGACGCGGCCGGCTGGAAGATGGAGGGCGACTACCGCAAGAAGGACGGCAAGGAGCTCGAGCTGCGCTTCGTCGTCCCTGCCGCCTACCCGCTGGCCAAGCAGGAGGGCGAGCTGACCCAGGCGATGCTGAAGGACGTCGGCGTCAAGGTCAAGGTGGAGCCGGTCCCCGACGACAAGTTCTTCGACGACTACATCATCCCCGGCAACTTCGACCTGGTGCCGTTCTCGTGGCTGGGCACGCCGTTCCCGAACGGGGCGCTGCCGCAGATCTACAAGCAGCCGACCGGCAAGGACAACTTCGGGAGCAACTTCCCGCGCATCGGGTCGGCGGAGCTGGACGCGCTGATCGAGCAGGCGGCGGGGGAGATGGACCCGGCGAAGTACATCGAGCTCGGCAACCAAGCCGACAAGCTGATCTGGGACGAGGTGCACACCATCCCGCTGTACCAGCGGCCCGCCATCTACGCCACGAAGAAGACGCTGGCGAACTACGGGGCGTTCGGCTTCGCGACCAAGGACTGGTCCACGGTCGGCTTCACCCAGTGACGCCTGTCTGACGACGCCTGTCTGACCATGCCTGTCTGATGACGCCCGGCCGGGATCCCGGCCGGGCGTCATCAGGTCATGGGCGGCCTGGCGCTAGCGGCCCTGCAGGGACCTGACGTTGTCGCCGAACGTCCAGTTCTTCGACCCGTCCCAGTTGATGGACCAGGTCATCAACCCCTTGAGGGCGCCGCCGAAGGCGTTCCAGCTCTGGCTCACCAGCGACGGGCCCATGTGGCCGCCGCCCGCGCCCGGCTGGGCGGGCAGGCCGGGGACCTGCTTGTCGTACGGCACCCTGATCGTGACGCCCTGGATGACCAGGCCGTTGTTCAGGCACGTGGTCTGCGCGGTGAAGCCCTGCACCGTGCCCGCCGCGTAGGAGTCGCCGCTGCAGCCGTACATGCTGCCGTTGTAGTACTGCATGTTCAGCCACCAGAGGCGGCCGTTGTCGGCGTACTTCTTGATGATCGGCAGGTACGCGCCCCAGATCGAGCCGTAGACGACGCTGCCGCCGGTCACGTAGGCGGTCTCCGGCGCCATGGTCAGGCCGAAGTCGGCCGGCATCTGGGCGAGCACGCCGTCGATGATCCGGATGAGGTTGGCCTGCGACGGCGACAGCTGGGTGATGTTGCCGCTGCCGGTCAGCCCGGTCTCGATGTCGATGTCGATGCCGTCGAAGTTGTGGCGCTTGAGAATCGGCACGACGGTCGCCACGAAGCGGTCGGCGACGGCGCTGGAGCTGAGGTCGATGCCGGCGGCGGCGCCGCCGATGGACATCAGGATCGTCGCCCCCGCCGCCTTGGCCTGGCACATCTCGGCCGGGGTGGGCACCTTGACGGTGGCGTCCATGCCGTCCTCCCACAGGACGGTCCCGTCGGAGCGGATGACGGGGAAGGCGGCGTTGATGACGTTGTAGCCGTGCGCCTTGATGCGGGGATCGGTGATCGGGGTCCAGCCGAACGGCGGGTGCACGCCGTTGGCCGCGCCGTCCCAGTTCTCCCAGTAGCCCTGCAGGACCTTGCCCGCCGGGCGTGACTTCACCGCGCACGTGGCGTCGGTCGGCGTCGGAGTGGGTGTCGGTGTCGGTGTCGGCGTCGGCGTCGGGGTCGGCGTGGGTGTGGGCGTCACCGTCGGGGTCGGAGTGACCGTCGGGGTGGGGGTCGGGCCGCCGGGGCCGTCGAAGCTGACGTCGTCGGCGTAGTAGGTGCCCTGGCCGTACCAGCCGTGCAGGTAGACCTCGGCGCTCGTCTGGCCGGAGGCGGTGGTGAAGGAGACCGACAGCTGGGTGTAGGCCGCGGGGGAGGAGGTCCAGGTGGACCCGCCGCCGGTGACGCCGAGGTAGACGTAGCCGCCGCGGACCCAGGCGGTCAGCGTGTAGGCGGTGCTCGGCCGTACGGTCACCGTCTGGACGCACCTGGCGTTGTCGGCGCCACTGGCCGCCCCGGCCAGCGCCTTCGACCCGGAGTGGACTGGAGTGGCGACCACCGACCCCAGCCCGCCGGCGCAGGACCAGGGGGACAGCGTTCCGGTCTCGAAGCCCGGGTTGACGAGGAGGTTGGCGGCTCGGGCGGACGTCTGCGCGCCGAATACGCCGGCGACGGCCAGGAGGAAGGCCACGGCGAGCAGGATGGGACGCGTTGTTCGCTTCACGGGGGCACCCTTCTGTCGGGGTGAAGCTCTGCGGGTGATTATCCGGACAAGAAAGTTTCCTTACAATAGGCATCAACAGGCCAGGTTGCCGGGACATGGAAAGGGGCCCCGCCGCATCCCGCGACGGAGCCCCTGAAACCACTCCGGACGTCAGACGACCTTGGAGTTCACCTCGGCGAAGTGGCACGCCACCGGGTGCCCGTTGCCCCGGTCCACCAGCGCCGGCTCCTCGGTCGCGCAGATCTCCTGCGCCTTCCAGCACCGCGTCCGGAACCGGCAGCCGCTCGGCGGGTCCATCGGCGACGGCACGTCACCCGTCAGGATGATCCGCTCGCGCTGGCGCTCCTCCTCCGGGTTCGCCGTCGGCGCCGCCGACAGCAGCGCCTGGGTGTACGGGTGGGCCGGCCGGTCGTACAGGTCGTCACGAGGACCGGTCTCCACGACCTTGCCCAGGTACATCACCGCCACGCGGTCGGAGATGTGCCGCACCACCGACAGGTCGTGCGCGATGAACATGTACGCCAGACCCAGCGAGTCCTGCAGGTCCTCCAGCAGGTTCACCACGCCCGCCTGGACCGACACGTCGAGAGCCGACACCGGCTCGTCCAGGATGAGCAGCTTCGGCTCCAGCGCCAGCGCCCGCGCGATGCCGACACGCTGCCGCTGGCCGCCGGAGAACTCGTGCGGATAGCGGTTGCCGTGCTCCGGAGACAGGCCCACCAGCGACAGCAGCTCGGCGACCCGCTTCGGCCCGTTCTTGTCCCACCGGCCGTGCACCTTCAGCGGCTCGGCGACGATGTCGTTGACCGGCATCTTCGGGTTCAGCGACGCGTACGGGTCCTGGAAGACGATCTGCATGTCCTGCCGTACGGCCTGCATCTGCTTGTTCGACAGCGAGGTGAGCTCCTTGCCGCCGAACTTCACCGAACCCGAGGTCGGCTTGTGCAGCTGCAGGATGGCCCGGCCGGTGGTCGACTTGCCGCAGCCGGACTCGCCCACCACGCCGAGGGTCTCACCCTTGTCGACGTGCAGCGACACGCCGCTGACCGCCTGCACGTGCGAGACGACGCGGCGCATGAGGCCGGTCCCCCTGACGGGGAAGTTCATGACGAGGTCGGTCACCTCGAGCAGTTTCTCGGTCATGAGGTGGTCTCGCTGTTCGTGCGGAAGATGGCGGTCGGATCCGCCTTCTCTGCCAGTTTGGGCCAGTGGTGGCACGCGGCGTAATGCGCGCCGCTGTCCGTCTCCTCGAGGACCGGCTCCGACGCCGTGCACTCGGCCGTCGCCATGGGGCAGCGCGGCGAGAACGGGCATCCGGACGGCAGGTTGATCAGCGAGGGCGGGGTGCCCTTGATCGGCCGCAGCCGGTCGCCCGAGGCCTCCAGCGAGGGGATGGAGCCCAGCAGGCCCGCCGTGTACGGCATGCGCGGCGTGTTGAAGACCGGGTCGACGTCGCCGATCTCGACCGGCTTGCCCGCGTACATGACCAGCACCCGGTGCGCCATGCCCGCGATGACGCCCAGGTCGTGCGTGATGAGCACGACCGCGGCGTCGACGGCGTCCTTGACCTCGAGCAGCTTCTCCAGGATCTGCGCCTGCACGGTCACGTCGAGCGCCGTGGTCGGCTCGTCGGCGATGATCACGTCGGGGTTGTTGATGATCGCCATGGCGATCATCGCCCGCTGCCGCATGCCGCCGGAGAACTCGTGCGGGTAGGACTTCAGCCTGGCCGCCGCCTGCGGGATGCCGACCAGGTCCAGCATCTCCTTGGCCCGGGCCTGGGCCTGCTTGTACGGCACCAGCTCGTGCGCCAGCACCGCCTCGGCGAGCTGGTCGCCGATGGTGTGGACCGGGTTGAGCGCCGTCATCGGGTCCTGGAAGACCATCGCGATCTTCCTGCCGCGCAGGCTCCGCCGCTTGCGCTCCGGCATCTTGAGGATGTCGTCACCGCGGTAGGAGATGCTGCCGGTGATCCTGGCGCTCTTGGGCAGCAGGCCCATGACCGCCATCGAGGAGACCGACTTGCCCGAGCCCGACTCGCCGACGATGCCGAGCACCTCACGCTCGTGCACCGCGTAGGACACGCCGCGCACGGCCTTGACCAGGCCGTCGTCGGTGGGGAAGCTCACCTGGAGATTGTCGACCCTGAGCACCTCGGTCGTGCCGGGGCGCGTGGCCTCGGACAGGCGCTTGGCGATGTGTACGGAGCTCATCAGTCGCGCACCCTGTTCTGTCGGGGATCGAAGGCGTCACGCAGGCCGTCACCGATGAAGTTGACCGACAGCGCGATCGCGATGATGAACAGGCCTGGCCACCAGAACAGCCACGGCCGGGTGAGCATCGCGCTCTTGTAGTCGCTGATCAGCAGGCCGAGCGAGGTGTCGGGGCTCTTGACGCCGAAGCCGAGGAAGGAGAGGGCGGTCTCCAGCAGGATGCCGGCGGAGATCGCGAGCGTGGCCGAGACGATGATCACGCCCAGTGTGTTCGGCAGGATGTGCCGGAAGATGATGCGGAAGGAGGAGGTGCCGATCGCCCTCGCCGCCTCCACGAACTCCTTCTCGCGCAGCGAGAGGAACTCGCCGCGCACCAGGCGCGTGACGCTGGTCCAGGTGGTCAGTCCGAGGAACAGGGCCATGAAGTAGGGGCCCATGTTGCCCGTCGCGCTGCCGACGACCGCGGCGATCACCAGCACCGGGATGGTGATCATGATGTCGGTGAAGCGCATGATGACCGACTCGACCTTGCCCCGGAAGAACCCGGCGGCGGCGCCCAGCACGGTGCCGACGACCGTGGAGACCAGGCCGATGGTCAGCGCGACGATGATGGAGATCTGCGCGCCCCGCATGGTCAGCGCGAAGTAGTCCTTGCCGATGTTGTCCTGGCCGAAGGGGTGCTCGCCCAGGTGGATGCCCGCGCCGCCGAGGAACTCGGGGATGAGGCTGAGCGTCGGGCGGCCCCTGTCGACCACGGTGCCCGAACCCGTCCACGGCTTGTCCCACCAGCCGGGGATCGGGCCGAAGCCGATCGAGCTGAAGGCCAGCACGAACACGATGCCGAACAGGATCATGCCGACGAGGGCGCCACGGTGGCGGAAGAACCGCCGCCTGACGAGCTGGGCCTGCGTGCGGGCGACGATCGTCATGCCCTGCGCGGCGCTGGACGTGCTCTCGTCCCTGTTGATGGTCATCTCGGTCTCGGTCTTCTCTGTCATGACAACCTGATCCGCGGGTCGAGGTAGGCATAGGCGATGTCGGCCAGCATGTTCCACACGACGATCGAGGTGCCGGTGATCAGGAAGAAGCCCATGACCGGCATGGGGTCGACCTCTCTCAGCGCTTGGCTGAACAGCGCCCCCATGCCCTTCCAGCCGAAGACGGCCTCGGTGATGACCGCGCCGCTGAAGACGCCCGCGAAGTCGAGGGCGAGGATCGTGGTGATCGGGATCATGCCGTTGCGGAAGGCGTGCTTGATGACGACCGTCCGCTCGGGCAGACCCTTGGCGCGTGCCGTACGGACGTAGTCCTGGTTCATCACCTCGAGCATGCTGGCCCGGCTGTAGCGGGAGTGGCCGGCCAGGCCGACGAGGATCAGCGCCAGCGTGGGCAGCAGCAGGTGCATGCCGGAGTCGAGGGTGGTCTGCCAGAAGTTGCCCATGAAGTTCGGGGTCTCCGAGCCGATGGTGGCCACCGGACGGCCCTTGAGCGCCCGCGCGTAGCCGTCCCACGCCTCCAGCAGCCGGTCCATGAACATCATGGCGGCGACGAACAGGCCGCTGAAGACCGCCAGCGGGATCGCCTGGCGGCGCAGCAGGCCGCCCAACTGCCAGCCGATCGCCGCGCTGACCAGGCCGGCGACCACGAACAGGCCCAGCAGGGTCAGGAACGACGGAGAAACCAGCATCGGCTGCAGCGGGTAGTACAGCAGCGCGCCGACGCCCGCGGCGGCCAGCGCGGCGTACATCGGCTGCAGGTGCTCGACGCCCGCGATCAGCGCCGTCACGCCCGCGGCCGTGGCCAGGCCGACGACCAGGATGAACGGGAAGCCGAGACCGGGGTCGGCGAACCAGCGGGTCGCCGACAGCGTGAACAGGATGACGGCCGTCACGGCGAAGCCGATGCCGGCCGCGATCAGCTTGCCCTTGCGGTCGCCGTTGTAGATCGACGACCACACCAGGCCGGCGAACACCGCCACGGCCAGGATGACGGGAAGCGGAATGAACGGGTCACGCAGCCAGTCGTTGAACTCGATCGCGACGTACTGCTTCAGCAGCGTGGCGACCCAGAAAATCGGTAGCGAGAAGCAGACGAAAGCTGCGAAGGTGATCCCGTGGTCGAAGGTGCTGTACTGACGCAGCGCGGAGATGATGCCGATCGTGATACCGATCACCGCGCCGAGCACGGTGGCCACGACGACGAGCTTGAGCGTCGACTCCATGGCCGCGGAGAGCAGCGAGGAGACCGTGGTCCCCGCCTTGTTCACGCCGAGCTCGCCCTGGAAGATGCCCGCCAGCCAGGACAGGTAGCGGACAGGGATCGGCTCGTTCAGGTGCATGGCGGCGATGCGCGCCTCCATGAGCTTCGGAGCCTCGGGGGCCGAGCTCTCGCGTAGGTCGGCGAGAGGATCTCCCGACAGCGCCACCAGGAAGAACATGATGAATGTGGCGCCTAGCAACGTCAGGCTCGATATCGCGAGCCTACGTGCGATGAATACAAGCAATTCCCCGACCTCCTGCAGGTGACGGCTTCCGGTGCCACAGCGGGAGGTGGCCGGTCTCGGGCCGGAAACCGGGCCCGCCACGGTGCCTCGTGGGCGCGGCTTCGACGGGCTGACGATGTTGACGACGTGGGGTGGACACCCGTGACGCGGGGCCGGTCTGAGACCGGGCCCCGCGTCAGCCGGCGGTTAAGCCGAATCTACTGGGCAGCCCACTGCTGCATGTTCCAGGTGATGGAAGCCTGGCTGGGGTTGGGCTGGATGTTCTGGAGGTTAGAGCTCCAGGCCGACAGCGCCGGCTGCGAGTACAGCGGGATCGTCGCCAGGTCGTCCCAGAGGATCTTCTCGACCTGCTGGATCAGCGGCGCGACCTTGGCCGGGTCGGTCTCGGCCAGGATCTGCTCGGCGAGCTTGTCGTACTCCTTGTTGGAGTAGCAGCCCTTGTTGTTGCCCTTGGCCGACGGGGTGCACTTCGTGGGCGTCTGGTAGGTGGAGGTCCAGCCGCTGTTCAGCGACGAACCGGCCCAACCGAACAGGGCGATGTCGAAGTTGCCGTTGGCCAGGTCACCGGCGTCGTCGAAGAACTTCTCGCTACCGGTGTCGGTGATCTGGAAGCCGACCTGGTCGCAGGAGGCCTTGATCAGCTCGACGACCTGGGTGCGGCGCGGGTTCGGCTGGTTGTAGCCGATGTTGACCTTGATCGGGGTCTTGACGCCCGAGTCGGCCACCAGCTTCTTGGCGCCCTCGAGGTCGACCTTGTCGTACTTGGTGCCGACCGCGGCGGTGACGGCCTCGGCGTAACCCGGCTGGAACGGCGCGATGTTGCGGACGTTCATCGGGGCGGCGTTCGGGTTCTGCGGCTTGATCAGGTTGTCGACGATCTGCTGACGCGGGGCGCAGAGCGCGATGGCCTGACGCAGCTTGGCGTCCTTGAACGGGCCCTTGTTGAAGTTGAAGTCCAGGTGGTCGTAGAGGAACTGCTCACCGGTCTTGACGGTGACGTTCTGCAGACCCTGCACCTGAGCCAGGACGTCCGGGTTCGACTGCGGCTCGATGATGTTCGTCTCGCCGTTCTGCAGCGCCTGGACCTGCTGGTCCTGCGCGATGAAGCGGATGACGATCTTCTCGGTCTTGGCCTTCTCGCCCCAGAACTTCTCGTTGCGGGCGAGGGTGATGGACTGGCCGGGGGAGAACGAGTCGAGCACGTACTGGCCGGAGGACGGGATGAGCGCCTTGTCGGGCAGCTTGCCGTTGAAGATCCAGCCCTTGTTGAAGAACTCGGCGGCCTTCTTGAGCTTGCCGTGGTCCTCGGCCTTGATGGCGTCGAACAGCTCCTGCTCGCTGAGCCCACCCTGCTGGGCGACGATGTGCGCCGGCAGCTGGATGACGGGGGCCGCTGCCCAGTCACCGTACGACTTGGTGTAGTTCAGCGTCACCTCCTTGTCGCCGATCTTGCAGTCCGGCATCTTGATCTTGTCCCACGTCGTCGTGCTGATGTAGCTGAACTCGGGGAACTTGCCGGAGGCCGCGGCGTAGGTGAGCATCACGTCGTCGCAGGCGATGGCGTTGCCGTCGGACCAGACCGCGTTCGGGTTGATGGTGTACTTCACCGTCAGCGGGTCGTCCGAGGTCTTCTCGTACGTGCCCATGTCCTTGTCCGGCGTGACGGACCCGTCGGCGCCGTAGTACCAGAAGTCCGCCAGGACCCGGTTGAGGACGATGTGGTTCTTGGAGGAGTACTCCTCAGCGGTCTGAGCGTTGTAGGAGCTGATCTCCTGCTCGAACGTGTGCGTGATCGTCGAGGCGTTCGCGGCGCCGCTGGCCGGAGCGGAGGCGCCGGCCGACGGGTCCGCGGCGGGCGCGTTGTCGGTAGCGCCGCAGGCCGTCAGCAGGATCGCTGCTCCCGTCGCCGCTGCCAGGAACCTTCCGGCCCTGCGTGCAGATGACACGGACTTACTCCTTGGGGGTTGAAACTTCGCAGCCAGTCTTGCGGAAAATGAAGCATTACTCCGTAGACGGAGGTAAGGGGTCACAGCAGAGTGTTGCAGACCTGATGCCGTCAAAGGCATGTTCCGTAACAAAGCTGGGGCGAATAGGTGCAAATCACCACATATTCGTTACCCACGGTGATCGGAGAGGGGGAGAGCGTTCTCTGGTCGTCCACAGCCCTCCTGACCGTCCACAGAATCCCGTTCGCCGCAGCCCGTCAAGCCGCAATTCTCCATCCTGAGATCCCCACCCCCCAACCCGGGAGGAACCTCGATGGAGCATTCCCCAGCAGTCACTGTGGTACACGAGCGTCACACCCCTCAGGCGCACGATTCCCGGGAGCGTTGCGCGCCGGTCCGGCCCGCGGCCGCCACGGTGGTCCCGACCGCGGTGGGCCGTTCCTGCCGCGTGGGTGCGTCTCCGCTGCTGGAGGGTCCGGAAGACCGCTCGCGGGAGGGGCCCTCCGCCCGGTTGGAGTGACCGGCTCCCCCTGCCGGGCCTCGATGCGGCCTGCCTCTTGGGGATGCCGTCGAGCCACCAGGGGGATGACCCGCCGGGTGCCCGTGTGGGGATTTCGTGGGGTGGCCGGCTGAGCAACTGGTCGGTCAGCCCGGCGGGTGTCGGCGTGAGGACGCCGTGGGGTGACCGGTGGGAAGGCTGGTTGGCCGGCCTGATGGGCGTCTGTGTGGGGATCTCGTGGGGTCGCCGGCCCGGCGGCTGGTTGGAGCGAGTCAGGGGGACCGCTGGTCACGTGGAGTGAGCCGGGGGAGGTGGCCCGACGACCGGTCGCAGCGCGTGACCTGGGTGAGGAAATCCGCGCGAGGTACGGCGGTCGCCGCGTCCGGTCCGCCGACGGCCACGACCGTTGGCGCGGTCGTCATCCCTTTCCGAGTCCGGACCCGCCCAGTGAGCGCACCGCGGGACCCGGACAGCCTTCCTCCCGCGCCCGCCGGAGTCGCCCTGCCGTTCCCGCAAGTCCTGCCGGCCCGCCCGACGGCTGCCCGAGGAGCGGGGACGCGTGGCCGCATGATCTCCGGAACGGCGGAATCCGAGCGTTCCAGCAGGTGGTGGGCTCGCCGGGCTCGGACAGTCTTCCTTCCGTCGTCACCGGAGTCGCGCTCCTGCCGTTCCCGCGAGCCGTGCCGGACGGTTGCGCCCCGCCAGCGGGGACGCACAGTCGCGTGATCCCCGAGAACATCCGGACTGGCTTCGCCAACGGGGACGCACAGTCGCATGATCGCCGAAAACGACCGGACTCGCTTCGCCAGCGGGGACGCGTGGTCGCATGATCCCCGGAAACGGCCGGACATGCGGCGTTTCCGCAGGTCGTGGTCATTCACCCGGCCCGGACATCCGAGCTCGAAGGGCCGATGACCGGAAACCCCTGCCAAATCCGGAGTTATGTGGATGTTACGGGCTGGTACCCTGATCACGGACGTACATGATCCTTATCGCACGGGGTCCTCGCGAGGGAGGCACGCGATGCGGCGGCGCAGCGTTCACGGGCACGCATGCCCGACGGCGCGATGTCCCAGTCCGGCGTCATCTCATCCGCCTTCTCGTCGATTCATCTCGGTAACCGCGAGAATCACCTCAGTAACCGAGAAGCGCCGACCGGCGCGCCAGGGGTGACTGAATGAGCGAGAACGCTCCCCTGGGTATTGATGTGAACACGCCCAATGTCGCGCGAATCTACGACTACATGCTCGGTGGCAAGGACAACTTCGCCGCCGACAGGGAAGCGGCCGAGCAGATAATCAAGGCGTTCCCCGAATCGAGGGAGGGCGTGAAGCTCAACCGCGAGTTCCTCGGCAACGCCGTTCGCCATCTCGCGGCAGAGGCGGGGATCAGTCAGTTCATCGACATCGGCGCCGGGCTGCCCACCCAGAGCACCGTGCACCAGGTCGCCCACGGCGTGAACCCGGAGGCGCGGGCCGTCTACGTCGACAACGACCCGATCGTGTGCGTGCACGGCCGTGCCCTGCTCGCCAACTCGCCCACGGTCGCCATGGTCGAGGGCGACCTGCGCAGGCCGGAGGAGATCTGGTCCCGCGCGCTGGAGACCGGGCTGATCGACGGCGGCCAACCCGTGGGAGTACTGCTCGTCGCCGTCCTCCACTTCCTGGAGGACCCGTACGAGGAGGTCGCCAAGCTCAGGGAGTTGATGGCGCCCGGCAGCCACTTGGTGATCACGCATCTGTCCATGCGGGACGAACGTAGCGACGACACCGAGACCGTACGGCAGGTCTACTCGAAGGCGAGCTCGGGCGTGGTGCCCCGAAGCCTCGACGACATCAGGCGGTTCTTCGGCGACTTCGAGCTGCTCGACTCGGGGAAGTTCATCTCCGCCCATCTGCTGCGCCGGTTCTCGATCCTGGGCTGGGCCGGCATCGGCCGCAAAACCTGAACGGCCCACGCTCCTGAACGACCAGTGCTCGCCAGCGGCCGGAGCCCTGACCGGCATCTGGCTCTGACTGGCTTCTGGCTTTGACTGGCTTCTGGCTCTGACCGGCCGGAGTCCTGACGGCCATGAGCTCCGAACCGCCGGAGCCCCTCACGGCCGCCAGCTTTGACCGGCCGCCAGTTCTGACCGGCCGGCAGTTCTGACCGGCCGGCAGTTCTGACCGGCCGGCAGCTCTGACCGGCTGGCAGCTTTGAACGGCCACTGTTCGGACATGTCCGTCCAGGTCTCCGGCTCCGGCCGGCCTCAGGCTGATTCGCCATCGCCCCGGTCCGCGCGACCAGCTCGGTTTGTCTTCGCCCACTCTTGGCCGGTTCGTCTCGGTCCACCTCCGCGTGCTCTCGGCTGGTTCGTCGGGCTCGCCTTCGTGCGGTCGCGGCGTTCGTTCGGATCCCCTTCGCTGGTCTCGGCCGGTCCGCTCAGGCCGCCTCAGCGTTAGCCTGTGCGGCCTGGTGGTGCGGCTTCCACGCGAGGCTCGACGTGCACGATGTCGGGGAGATGACCTGCCCGGCTGCGGCCGGTTCGGTGGGGTCCCGTTGCTTGGGTCGCGGGCGGTTTGTTCGGCTCGCGTGTGCCCTGTGCCGGCCGGATCAAGCCCTCTTCGCCGGGTCCCGGATGGTTCGTGTGGGTGGGAACGATCGTGGGCGGGCCTACGTCGTAGCCGATATGACGGATTTTGCGGGGATCGACGAGCAGCTCCTGGTGACCAAGGAACGGGTGCGGCGCTTCGACCACCTCACCCGGCAGCGAGGCGCGGTCACCGGCCAGCTGTCCCAGGTACGGCAGGCGGTCGCCGACCTCCACTCCCGCCTCGCCGAGGAAGAGAATGACGTGACCCGCCTGGAGACCGGTTTCGCCGGGTTCCTCGCGAAGCTGGTCGGCTCGAAGGAGGAACGGCTCACCCAGGAGAGGGCGGAGGCGGAAGCCGTACGTCAGCGGCTGGACGGCCAGCGCGCCCGGGTGTCCTCGCTCGAGGCCGACCTCGCAGCCATCGACGGTGAGCTGGCCCGGCTCGGCACGGTCCGCGACGAGTACGCGATGTTGCTCGCCGAGAAGGAACGGCTGCTGATCGACTCGGGCGACCCGCGCGGCCGGGAGCTGGCAGACCTGGCGGAACGGCTCGGCGACCGGGCCGCCGACCTGCGCGAGCACGACGAAGCGCACAAGGCGGGGGTCGCCGCGGGGCGGGAACTCGCCTACGTGCTCGACCGGCTCGGCAGCGCGCGTGGAGCGTCGCAGTGGGACATGCTCGGCGGCGGCTACATGGCGGACGCGGTCGAACGCAGGCGGCTGGAGGAGGCGGACCAGGCGGCGTGGCAGGCGCAGCGGGCACTGGACGTCTTCTCCAGGGAACTGGCCGACATCGGGGTGGCCGCCAGTCCTCGGTTGCCCGAGGTCGACACGCGGTGGTTCGTGGACACCTTCTTCGACAACATCATCACCGACGTACTGAAGCACCAGCGGATCGACGGCACGCGCGACGCGGTGGCGGAGGTGGCGCAATGGGCCGGGGCGACGGTGGAGGCCATCGCCCGCCGGAGCGCCGAGCTGGCCGCCGAACGTACCGCCCTCCTGGCCCGCCGCGACGAACTGCTCGCCCCCTGACGGAAGTACCACCGGCCTCAACAGGGTCGACAAACCCCCCACACCGACGCACACTCCCCGGTGC